>JBAZWZ010000001.1:0-133907 GCA_041660105.1 Minisyncoccota bacterium
TCTTCATTTCCTTGTTTGCGAGGGGGAGTACCCATCGCGCACGTTCTTCTTGTATGTTTTTAGCCATTTTTACGCTCATTATCTAAGTCTAGTAAAAAGTGCCAAATGTGTTTAGACATTACCCGAAAGTATTGACTTTTTTCTATTGTTATGATAGAGTATTCTCAGTAATTATCAAGGGTTTTTGTACACATTAAAACGAGGAGAATAACATGCAATATGTTGCCTATTTTTTAGGTATCTGCGCCTTTGCTGGACTCATGTATGCTTCAGTAAGTTATGCCTTTTGCTTGTCCGCAAGCAGCGCCGAACCGACAGTCTATCCGACAGAATGGAAAAAGTATTTTGTTTTCAATCTCGTCGTTGGTATCGACAAAGACGGTAAAGAAATCGTCAGCCGCTTCAGATTCGCAGAGCGGCGCTGGGTTACTCAACATATTGAAGAGTTTCGCGTTCCAAACGCAGTCGAGACTCGGAAATATGAAAGAATAATGACCTACGGTTGCTAAACGATCAGTGCTCCACCCCTATCGTCCACTCAAGCACACTTGAGTGGACTTTTCTTTTACTAGTGCAAAGCAAAAAAACCGCAGCGGTTGGCGTTACGTCCAAGATATGAATTTGGTAATTTATGATTATTTGGGGTTACATTGCATCACACAATTTACTAAAGAATGGTTCCATTTTTCTTTGCTATGTACCTATTTGACCGATAGTATAAAATAGGTACATAGTGGAAGTTGGGCGAGTATATGGTTGCGGATTTTTGGGGTTACATTGCATCACACAATTTACCAAAGAATGGTGGCGGTCCCCTTTTCTTGAGGAGTAAACAACATACACTTAATATATGCTATAGCATATATTAAGTGTATGTCGGGGAATTAAGAGTTGGACGTTGGATGAGTTTGGAGCTGGGGATTTTTAGGGTTACATTGCATCACACAATTTACGAAAGAATGGTGTCCCATTTTCACCTTCTGTTATCAATTTCCGCTATCTACTTATACGATACTATAGTACTGTATAAGTAGATAGTAGTATATATAACACTTTTAGGCGAATGAACGGCTGAAGATTTTTGGGGTTACATTGCATCACACAATTTACGAAAGAATGGTGGCTGGCGCGGGGGCCTCTATTTTATACTCTTTATCAAAAAAGAATTGCTTTTCTTTTAAGACCAGGACGATGGCAAAAATAAGCAATAATACTGTTTGAATAATTTTGCTGTCAGGATTTGTTGCAAATATTTCATTAAAATAGCCAGCTGTAATATGGAATATTATTACTACAAGAATATTTCTATTGGATTTATAATAAAGCCAATTCATAATTAATACATACGGAATAATGCTGACCATAAAGTTCGCACTGTAGATCCAGCCTGATGCTACTAGGTTACTTTGGTAGTAGTCTTTGATAAATGAGAGCGGAACATGCCATATGGCCCAGAAGGCACCAAATATCATTGAGGTGTTAAACAGGTTGAACTTATTTCTCAGAGCGTCAGTCCCATAGGTGTGCCACGCTAATTCTTCAATAGTCGGTGCAAGTATTAACAAAAACCAGACAGGTAAAATTCCTGACGAAAAGGTGAAGTGCCCAGTAATAATAAATTGTGAAGGGCTATATCCAAACAACAATGATACGGCTTGCGCCAAGAGAATGCTTATTAGCATCAAGAAACAAGCCAAATAAAAATAGACTGGCTGAGCCATAACATTGAAGAACCTACCAGTTAAATCCTTCCATAAGTTAGAATCTTTTCGTATAAGCCCAAACGCCAATATCATGGGACTTATCAATCCGACTAGCCCAAGAACACTGGCAATACTCATATATAAATCCCTGTATGGAGTAATATGACTTACGTAACCTGCAGCAGACCAAAAAGACCAAGGAATAATTGTTGCAAGACTGTAAAACAATACTGGATGTTTAAATTTGTTTATCATAATGAGGAGTAGGTACATCCCTACTTTTTCTTACTAGTTTTATTTTTTAGTATACCAACACTGGAAAGAGTATTGAGCGCAAACTCTTTCATCATGCTTGATTTTGTGATGTACAAACCTTTTGAACTATCGCCTACGAGCACAACAGTGTCGCCCGATTTAAGTTGAAACAAGTCTCTTGCTTCCTTGGGGATAACTATTTGTCCCTTCTCGCCTATTTTAGCTACTCCAAAATAGTAACCTTCTTCCTCACTCTTTTGATTTTTCATTGTAATTTATATAGCTAGTTGTGTTGGTATAACTAGTATGATTAGTATAACAAATCATACTTTTCTTGTAAATACCCCCAAAAGAAAACTCCTCCCCTCTTGCAAGAGGGGAGGAGTTTCTTATTAAAGGTACTTGATCCCTTTACTACATACTATCTTCCAGCTTTTTTAGCAGCTTTCTCGATCCATGCACCCATATTATTGTATCCATCCTCGTTGTTCCAAAGATAAAAATCGTAACCCTTAGGAATCATCCCGCATCGGTCTGTAGTATGTCCCTGTAAATCTTTAATTTTACTAACATCAATGCCAATTAGCCCGTTGCCAATTTCAATACTTTTTTCAATTTCGTATTTAACCCATTTACTTGAACAGGTTTTTTCTCCAACTAATACAACAGTTACAGATGTCCCATTCAGTTGCTTGTCAATCCAGTTTTTAATTGCAGCATCGCCTTGTCTCTCTAATGTTTCAAAATCTGCAGCATCAATAAAACCCGCTGACTCTTTCCCTTGGGTAACCCAACTATTTCTTACAACCATCGCCCGTGATACATCTTTATATTTGAAACTAAAAAATACTTTTCTCATTAATTTATTATTAATTCGTTACTAATATAACTGCGACAATTAGTGGCACATAGAAAATAAGAAGCGTAATTGAAAATGTTGAACAAATCCATCCGTTCTTTTCGTCTTTTTTATACTCACTAATATCCATTGAAAAATCAACGTCTTTTTCCTCCAATATTCTAACGTGATTATAAAGTGCCCTAAATGAACGCTCTTGAGAAAGAAAATACCCATCTAAAATCCAAAAAATAATAATTGGAAAATATATAACTAACGTGTGGCTGGAATCCAAATCCTTCATAAACAATGCAAGTAATCCTGCCACCAACGAAACTGTCCACCCGCGAAGAAAAAACAGATTGCTAGCCATCCGACTTATAATAGCCTGTATTAATTCAAGATGTTTTATTTTGTTTCCCATATTTTTTTGTTGACGCAAGGCGTAGTTATTTTGAATGCGATACAAGGCGTCGAGGGTGTGATATCGGGAAGCTGTACAACTAGTACTGCGACCCGATTCACACCCGAAGACAACGCCGTAGCGCGTCAAAAGAACACGCCGACTACCATTCGAGGGCGCCGCCAGTTTTGTATTCGGTAACCCTCGTCTCAAAGAAATTCTTCTCCTTACTCAAGTCTATCGCCTCTGACATCCACGGGAATGGATTCTCTACACCATACTGCACTGGCAAACCTACTGCCTCCAAGCGTCTATCTGCGATGTGCTCGATGTACTGCTTGAAGCCGTCGGCGTTCATCCCGAAGATACCACGAGGGAAAAGCTCGGTTGCAAAGGTGTACTCGAGTCCTACGGCACGCTTGATGTGGCCGATCATCTTGTCTTGGAACTCCTTGGTCCAAAGCTCTGGTTGTTCCTCTTTGATCGTGTTGATGAGGTTGATACCGAAGTTCAAATGCTGTGACTCGTCACGCATAATGTACTGGATCTGCTCTGCGGCGCCCGTGAGCTTGCCCTGACGCTGGAAGCCAAACATTACGGCGAACGATGAGTAGAAGAAGATACCTTCCAAAATGAGCGAGAAGACGACGATGTTCTCGAGGAACTTCTGGTCGTTCTCGAAGGTGCCGGTCTTGAAGTTGTCGTCGAAGATGCCTTCGTTGAAGTTGAGGACGAAGCTGTCTTTGTTGTAGATAGCATCCACCTGACGATACATATTGAAAATCTTGCTCTCATCCATCGCGAGACTCTCTACGATGTACTGGTATGCGTGCGTGTGGATAGCCTCTTCGTATGCCTGACGGAGGATGTACATACGGCACTCAGGAGAGGTAATGTGCTTGTAGAACGCGAGGGCGACGTTGTTGGCGGCGATACTGTCCCCTGTCGTAAAGAAGCCAAGTACGGTCTCAAACGCCTGACGCTCGTCATCGGTGAGAACGTCCTTTGAGCGCCACTGCTCGATGTCCTTTTGCATACTAATCTCCGTAGGAAGCCAGTGGTTCGCATTGCCCACAGAATACGCATCCCATGCGAATGTGTGCTTCATCGGATAGAGCTGAATAACGTCAGCGTCTTTTCCGTTGATGATGCGGCGGTTGTTGATGTTTACTGGCTGGTCTCCTTTGGTAATTGGCATGATAGTTAGTTTATAAAGTTTTTAAAGTTAATAAAGTTTCTAAAGTGGGGATAGTTTTTAAAGTAACAAGAGTATCTTAAGTGTCTGCATCCGTATCCACTTTATAAACTTGATAACTTTATAAACTTTCTACTTGCGCCTCTGGCGCTATCCCTGACAACTCTCGCACAGACCCACTTCCTCTCCCCTCGCTACGCGGGCCATGAATTCGGCATCGGCTTTCTTCTGTAAATCAACTTGCGCCGACGGGGCTGCTGCGATTGAGATTTCTTCTTTGATTGATACTATGGTGTCGGCTGCCTTGACGGTAAAGTCGCGCTTGTGCGTGTTGCCGAACTCTGCGACGGACACGGTCGACTTCTCTACTTGTGATGCGCCGAGTGAGCGGAGGTAGTAGGTCGTCTTCAATCCTTTCTTCCAAGCGTAGAAGTAAATCTCTGAGAGCTCCTTGCCTGATGTGCCACGGAAGAAGATATTGAGTGACTGTGACTGGTCGATCCACTTTGCGCGACGTGCTGCGGCATCAATGAGCCAACGTGAATCAATCTCAAACACTTCCTTGTACTTCTTGCGTGTATCGCGTGGAATCTCGGCGATGCCTTGGATACTGCCGTCGTGGAACTTGATCTTGTTCAACATATCGCGGCTCCAGAGTCCTTGGCGCTTCAAATCCTCGACGAGATACTTGTTGACTACGATGAAGTCCCCTTCTTTGTTGGACTTCACATAAATGTTTTTGTAGATAGGCTCTACGCAAGGGATGCATCCTGCGAGGTTGGCGGTACTTGCGGTTGGCGCGATAGCCATCACGTTGCTGTTTCTCATACCGTGCTTCTTGATACTCTCGCGTACAGGAGTCCAGTCGAGTACACCATCACGCTCTACTTCAATCTTCTCGCCACGCTCCTTCTCGAGGAGGTCGACGGTGTCTTGAGGAAGAAGTCCGCGATCCCACTTGGAACCCTTGTAGGTCGAATACACACCACGCTCGCGGGCCAAGTCTGATGATGCGAGGATGGTGTAGTATGCGACGACTTCCATACTCTCGTCTGCAAACTTCACAGCCTCTTCTGAGTCAAAGTCGATACCGAGGAGGTAGAGTGCATCGTGATATCCACGAACACCTAGTCCTACTGGGCGATGGAGGGTGCTACCACGACGAGCGTCCTCTGTGGGATAGAAGTTGACATCGATGACGTTGTCGAGCATACGCACTGCGCTTCTCGTCACGCTCTCAACGAGCTTGTGGTCAAACTTGCCGTCCTTGATAAACTTTGCGAAGTTGAGTGAGCCCAAGGTACATACTGCGGTTTCATTGGCAGAAGTGTTGAGCGTAATCTCGGTACAGAGGTTGGAGCTGTGTACGGTACCTACGTGGTCCTGTGGTGAGCGTACGTTGCAAGGGTCCTTCCATGTAATCCATGGGTGACCTGTCTCAAAGAGCATCGAAATCATCTTCTTCCAGATGTCGGTTGCGGGGACACGCTTGAAAAGGTTGATTTTGCCCTCGTCTGCCATCTTTTCGTACTCTTCGTAGCGCTTTTCGAATGCTGCGCCGTAAATCTCGTGAAGTTCGGGCACTTCTTCGGGAGAAAAGAGTGTCCACTCCTTGCCATCACGAACACGCTTCATAAAGAGGTCGGGGATCCAGTTGGCAGTGTTGACGTCGTGGGTGCGACGGCGCTCATCGCCCGTGTTCTTGCGGAGCTCGAGGAAGTCCTCAATATCGAGGTGCCATGTCTCGAGGTATACACAACCTGCGCCGCGGCGTTTGCCGGAGCGGTTGATGGCGAGGTTTACGTCGTTTGCGATCTTGAGGAATGGGATAACACCCTGACTTCCTACACCTGTGCCCTTGATGAATCCACCCGTAGCGCGTAGTGGTGTCCAGCTCGTACCCGTACCGCCTGACCACTTCAAATACTGCGCATTGTCGCCAAATGTCTTGAAGATAGCGTCGAGGGAGTCGGGCACGACATTGAGGAAACAGTTTGCAAGCTGAGCTTTCTTTGAGCCTGCTTGGAAGAGTGTGCGGCCGCCTGGGGTGTAGAGGAAACGTGAAAGCACTTCGTAGAACTCAAGCGCGACACGCTCGCGGTCTTCCTTCTTCTCATTGAGCGCTGTCCCCATCGCGATGCGCATCCAGAACATCTGAGGAGTCTCCACAGGTTTCTTGGTCACCGTACTCTCTTGGAAATAACGTGACGCAAGAATCTCAAGTCCCATATATTCAAAGAGCTCGTCGTTCTCAAGCTCGAACTTCTTCACGAGAAGGTCGAGATCGAACTCAAGCATACGTGGGTCGAGATTGCCCTCGGCGACTGCGTGCTTGATATTCTCGGGGAACATTTTTGCGTGAGCGGAGAGAATGTCCTTTGGCTCAAAGTTGGTGCCGAAGACGTCACGGTAGAGCTTCTGGAGGAGGAGGCGTGCTGCGACCTTGGAATATGCGGGGTCAAGCTCGATCATTGAGCGCACAACCTGAATAATCGCACGGGTAATCTCCGTCGTCGTGACACCTTCATACATACTGAGCTTGAGCTGAGTGAGGATTGATTCCTCATCGATGGTCTTTTCATAGCCCTCCGTCACACGGGAGAGGGTTTTCTTGATTTTTGCCTCTGAATACGGCTCAGTCTTGCCAGAACGCTTGGTAATCGAGAGCTTTTTCTCTTCAATCTTCTCGATAACCTCTTCCTGCTTCTTTTCGCGGATCTTTTCGTGTTCGTAGCGATAAATAATATAGGCTTTTGCCACTTCGTGGTAGCCCTCGTTCATAATAACGAGCTCAACAACGTCCTGAATCTTCTCCACCGAGGGAATCTGCCCGTATCCACCGTCTTTTACTGCCATCAAAACGGCTGAGGTCATTTCAGCAAGCTTTTCCTCCGTTATGGGGGTGTTGCATGCACTGAAAGCTTTACTAATCGCAGTCGTGATTTTCTCCGGAGAGAACTCTACGATAGTACCGTTTCGTTTTTGGACCTGATTCATATGTGGAGGGAATTGTTAATGATGATTAAAAAAGGCACCTCGGGTGACGCAAGCTTGTTTAGTTGTTGAGGAACAAAAACAGTGGCTAACTTCACCTGAAAGATGCTTTAACTTCCCTATTTTAACATAAAGCAAAACAAGAGCGGAAGTAATTTTGCATATTTTTATGACTACGTCACATGCAAAAAAATCTGTCTAAAAATTTGGCAAACGAGGGCTGAAATTCTGCGTTTTCCGCGCGCGAATTTTGGCAAACAAAATTTTTCTTCACGCAAAATAATTTTGTGTAAAAAGTTTTCCACAGGAGATTGGCGAAGGGTGTATATTTTTTGAAAAAAGAAAAAGCGGAGCTCGGGGGCGTCCGCTTTTTTGATATTAATTACTTCAAAGTTTCGTATTCGGCGAGTTCAGACATCGAAACTTGCTTAATAGTGCGATTTTCAGCACCGATGAGCTTTTCGAAGCCATTGCTCATACCGAGCTCGTCAACCCAGGCCTGCTCCTTGAGGGTGCAACGTGTACAAATCCTGACCGAATGGTTGTTGGAGCCGCGATCGTGCTCGACAACCTCGGCGTGCTTGCACTTGTTTTGCAACTCAGCAAGCAAACCCGCTACCCGCTCCTCGAGGGCTGTGATTTGGCGAGTTTCTTCCAAAATACGAAATTTCACTGCATCCTTGGGTGTATTACACACGTTTTTCTCCTTTTAACGATTGATGTTCGTACCCGAATCTAGACTACTCTTCGGCACACAAAAAAGCAAGCCCCCCGATGATTGCGACAAAAAAACGGAGCTTCTGAGCTCCGCTTTTGTGAATCCGATAACTATCCTCGTATATTCACAGGGTGTTTGTAATTCTGAATTTCGAGTCTTGCGAGCTCTTGGAGTACGGGGTTTTTGTAGTTTTGTAACTCGCGGGCTGCTTTCAGTTGTAGTTTACTCCATATTTCATCGATACGCTTCTTGTAGAGAACGTTGAGCCTTTCCAATCTTTTTTTCTCTTTAAACATGGTATTCTCCTATACAATGTCGTGGTATTCGAATCTCTATGTTCAATCTACTCCTTTACAGAAAGGAAGTAAACCCCGACACCAACTTTGGTGCTGCTTTTCATTTCGCCGTCATTCCACCCTTAAATCAGACCTTGAGTAGTCGAGGGTAGCTAAATTTAGTAAAGTTTTCAAAAAGCGAAATTGCATCAATGTTGGTGTGGGGGTAAAGGATTATATCCCCGAGAGTCCAAAGAGCCTACCGATGCCATACGTAATGACCATCGCGAGGATTCCACCTGCGACGACGCGGACGGTGGCGGTGCGCTTTGATGCGCCTCCTGCATGGGCGCTCAGACTGCCCGTGATAATAAGGGCAATAAGCACTGATATGAAGGTCGCCGTGACGCGCCAAGACTCAGGAGGAAGGGTGATGGCAAGAAGCGGAATAAGTGAGCCCGCAGTAAACGATGCTGCAGATGCGTACGCCGCGTGAAGTGGGTTGGTAAGGAAGTTGGGATTGATATGAAGCTCCACATCAACGTGTGCTGCAAATGCGTCATGAGCGGTGAGCTCGATAGCAACGCGCTTTGCGGTATCCCGCGAGACGCCCTTACTCTCGTAAATACCAACTAATTCCTCGAGTTCGCTCTCGGGAACGGTATCAAGCTCGTGACGTTCCTTGGCGAGAAGTGCTTTCTCGGTATCGCGCTGAGTACTCACGGACACGTATTCCCCCACTGCCATCGAGAGTGCCCCTGCGGTGAGTCCTGCGACTCCGGTAATAAGGATGACGTTTGAAGAGGCAGCAGCACCCGCAACCCCGAGAACAAGTGATGCGGTTGAAACGATGCCGTCGTTTGCGCCGAGGACGGCTGCGCGGAGTGCGTTGAGCTCGGTGTGTTTCTTTACTGATTGTTGGATAGGACTCATCCCCATAAGTATACCATCAAAAATACAAAACAAAGGGCGGTCCTTTTTTGCAAAAAAGGACCGCCCTTTGTTTTGTATTTTTTAACGAGGCATAGACAATGGAAAACTTTTTTGTGGAACCTTCTTTATCCCAAACACATTCACCACACCGCCTTTCATTTCCCCTGCCACAAAGACAGTGTCTCCTACAACAATCCCCGTGGAGGTAGCGTATGGCGCTTTGTCATCAAGGACCAGCGTGAGCGTCGTCGTACTCCTCGTGTCTCGCACAACGATAGCACCGTCAACAATTGATTTTACTTTGCACAAGCAAAGAGCACTTCCTGGTCCGATGGGGTGGCGCACCCCGCGGTAAATGTCAAAAGGCTGTGAATGTTGGCGTCCTGCGTCTGAGCGACGGAGCATTCTCTCGTTCATATCCGTACCTCGGTCAATAGCAAACCCAAGAAGCCCGATACTCGCGAGGAGCCCTAAGAGTAAATAAAGTACGGGGATCTTGTAACCAAATCTGAAATGGCGAACCAATCGCTCAAGAATAAAAATTAACGCAATATCAAGAATAAGGAGCCCCCACGGGAAAAAGTGGAAGAAGGCTCCCCATCCCCGCGGACCAAAGGAAAGTAACATCTCGTGACTGTTGATACGAATGCTAAACAAAATAAAGT
Organism: Minisyncoccota bacterium; assembly: GCA_041660105.1. Lineage (GTDB taxonomy): Bacteria > Patescibacteriota > Minisyncoccia > Phycocordibacterales > UBA1550 > UBA1550. The sequence continues at coordinate 9,980 of JBAZWZ010000001.1, forward strand.
TAATTATAAAAACAGAAATGAGAAGCACCGCGAGCGAGAGAACGGCGGTGGAAACTACTTTGATAGTGAAATATAATTTCGGGCGCATCGAAAGCTCCTTTGTATGTATCTTGTGAAGGATTGCGTCTTTTATACTGCTTTGTTTTGTTTCGTTATTATTCATAGTGCTTGTTCATTTTCTCATAAATTTCCTTCAGTGCCTCCTTTGCGCGCTTGAGACGTATACCGACCGTACCAGAAGGAATTTGTAGGATGTCCGATATTTCTTTGTAGGACATCTCTTCAAGAAAGTGCAAGATGAGGACTTCACGATATTTTGGAGAAATTTTATCAAGCCCTTTATCAATCATCACCCGCATCTCCTTCTGCTCACGCTCGAGCGGTGCGGGGTCATCATATACTGGGTGCGAAATCATCGTATCAAAATCAATAAGGATGAGCGGGTTGTATGAATTCTTTTTCAAACGGTTTACAAACGCGTTGTGTGCAATGCGATAAATCCACGGAGAAAAACGCTGTGCTGTATCAAAACTTTGAATATTCTGATATGCGCTCACGAAGACATCTTGCACGATGTCTTGGATATCCTCGTGACGCGCAAGGAACTTACGTCCGTATCGCAGAAGCTTAGCCTCGTATCGCTCAACGAGTACACCAAATTGGTTGATGTCCCCCTTTTGCACGAGGGAGACAAACTCTTCGTCGGTCATATCTCGATGTAGGTGGTCCATCTGAGTATTATACAATACTGTCTAATATATATTTCACACTACAGATTTTTCTATTGTTGCACTCTCATTGGGACTGTTCCAGCGGGCGGATCTGGACTGACTGGGCGGTGACACTGCCGTCGGCGTTTGTTGTTCCGATTACCGTTACACTTGTTCCTGTTGCGAGGTCAGCTTGCGTCCCTGTTGTGGACTTTGCAATCTGCGTTGTGCCACTAACCAAAACAATCTTTGAACTTCCGTCTGGTGCCTTCACGGTGATACTCGTTGCATCCTTTGAAATGATTTCTCCTGCAACGACTCCGTTGCCACGCATCCCTCGTGTTGCACCCCCTTGTCCACCAAACTGATTTCCTGAGCCCATCATCCCTGGCTGTCCGAATTGTCCACGTGCGGGGATGCTACTTTTTGAATACATTGTTCCTGCATAAAAGGAAATGATCACTGCTACGACCAAGATACCAACATTTGTAATATTCTTTTTATTTTTAAAGTATTCCATATTTTTATTATAATTTTGACTTTAGGACTTTTGACTTTCGACTGGTTTCCTATTCGTATCGCATCGCTTCGATAGGATTCAAGTTTGCGGCGCGACGCGCTGGATAATATCCAAACACGATACCCGTCATTGCAGAAACTCCAAACGCCAGTATCACCGAAGTAAGTGAGACACTTGTTTTTACGAGCCCGGACAGGTTGACCACATACGATATTCCCCACCCGAGCATAATCCCCGCGAGTCCGCCAATCACCGTGAGGGCGACAGCCTCGGCGAGAAACTGTGTCGAGATGTCTTTTTTCTTTGCACCTATCGCTTTGCGAAGCCCTATCTCACGCGTGCGCTCAGTCACCGTCGTAAGCATCATATTCATAATACCGATACCACCCACGAGAAGTGAGATACCACCAATAGCAGCAAGGAGTGTCGTGAGTGTCGAAGTAACCCCTGACGCCGTCGCGAGAATATCGTTTTGATTCATAATACTAAAATCAGCAGCGGTGGAGTCACTTATTTTGTGCCTATTCAAAAGAAGCGCTGTAATATCTTCCTGCACTTGGGACATTGCATCCTTGCTTGCTGCCTGTACCGCAATAGTGCTCAGATATTTGTCCCCCGAGAAGTATCGCTCAGAGCTCATCACGGGGATAAATATCACATCATCCTGACTCTGGAAACCAGTCCCACCCTTTGCGACCGTGACACCAACAACTTTGAACTCAAGCCCCTTGATACGGATACTCTTGCCCACCACATCAGTCGCATCAGCACCAAAGAGATCATCGCGCGTCGTCGGACCTATCACAGCAACTTTTGCTGCTGCTTCATTTTGCGCATCGGTAATAAAATTTCCCTCAGCAATTTCCACATTGCGAATCTGTGGATACGCTGAGGTAACACCCGTGACACTCGTGTTGGTGTTGGTCCCCTTCGCGGTTACTTGATACCTTCCTGACACTTGCGAATCGACCGCTAAAACATTTTCAATTTCGGTTGCAATGGCCTTCGCATCTTCGTTGGTGAGCGTTTTCGCGTTGCCACGTCCTCCACTCGCTCCAAATCCCTGCGTGCGCTGTGCCCCTGGCGTAACCTGAATCAAGTTTGAACCGAGAGACTCGATACTTGAGGAGATACTGTTTGATGCGCCGGTGCCGATAGACACCATCGCGATAACCGAAGAAATACCGATCACAATACCAAGCATCGTGAGCCCAGAGCGAGCCTTGTTGGCAGAGAGCGCCGTGTATGTTTCGTGAATTATGTCGTTGACTTTCATATTGTTAATTGATGAATCTTCTGTTTTGTGTTTTTCACATCAGAGACAATGGCTCCGTCGCGTACGGTAATGATACGCTCAGCGTACGCTGCGACATCAGGCTCGTGGGTGATGAGGATGATCGTGCTCCCTTGTTCCTTGTTGAGCTTTTGAAAAGTACCGAGGACGATTTCCCCAGTCTTGGTGTCGAGGTTGCCTGTCGGCTCATCAGCAAGAATAAGTGAAGGATTATTCACCAGTGCGCGAGCAATAGCAACACGTTGTACTTGCCCTCCAGAAATCTCATTGCTCTTGTGTCCAAAGTGCGTCTCGGTGAGACCCGCAGAATGAAGCGCCGCAACTGCTCTCTCTTCTCTCTCTCCCTCGGCAACACCCGCATACACGAGAGGAAGCATCACATTGCGAAGCACGGTCGTGCGTGGAAGAAGGTTGAACGCTTGAAAAACAAAACCAACTTTCTCATTGCGGATATCCGCAAGCGTCTCATCATCAAGTGTCGAGACATCGCGGTCGTCGAGATGATAGGTGCCACTCGTCGGCGTGTCGAGACATCCGAGGATATGCATGAGCGTCGACTTGCCCGAACCCGATGGCCCCATAATGGCAACAAACTCACCGTCTTTGATAGTAAAGGAAACACCCTTGAGCGCTTGGAACGCCGTGTCGCCTGTCCCGTATTTCTTTGTGATGTTTTTTACTTCAATCATAAATTTAGAGTCCTCGTAGTGCGCCCATCCCTGGTGCTCCGCCAGCGTTCGTCCTCGTGTTTCCTGTTGTTGTCGTTGTTGTTTTTGATGTAATCGTGCGTGTTATAATTTGTTCTCCCTCGGTGAGTCCTGATAATATTTCAACATTGGTATCATCTGAAATACCTGTCGTTACTTCAACTTGCTGTGGGGCTACCGCAGAGACGACGCCCTGAGTTCCTCCCGTCACCGCAAGCGCTGGAGAAAATACTTGCGCATAACTTACGCTATTTTGTGTCTTGATAGCGCTTGATGGCACAACAAGTACATCCTGTTTTACAGCGGTCTGAATGGAAGCATTTACCGTCATCCCCGACTTGATGCGTGTGTCCTGAGTGTCAAAACCGATCTTAATATTGTACGAAACCACGCCACTACTTACTGTCCCCGCTGCATCAACCTCAGCTACCTTCCCCGTAAGGGTGAGGTCTTCAATCGCGTCAAAGGTGAGTGTCACCTTTTGTCCCACATTTACTTTTGCGGCGTCTACTTCGTTGAGCGTGAGCGCTGCTATCTTTTGAGTAGTGAGGAGGCTCGCGGCTGAAGTCCCCGTCGATACAGTATCAAACTGCTTCACATTGAAGGTCGCGAGAGTCCCTGCAAAAGGAGCGGTGATGGTGTAGTTGGCGAGGTCATCTTTGAGCTCGGCAAGCTTGCGCTCTTGGTCCGCAATACTGTACTGCGAAGACTGAAGGCTGATAGGATTGTTGCCGTCTGGATTACCTATTTTATAAATGGTAATGGACGTCTCATTGTCGCGAATTGTTTTCTTGGTCGCATCGAGTGTTTTTTGCTGGTTAAGGAGAGCGCTCAAGTTTGAGTTGGCCGTAGCAAGGTATGCGCGTGTGTTCGTGCGCATCGTATTCACTACTGTCGGCACGGGGCGTGAGTATGTCGTGCCATAATCAATCACGGCATCGAGAAGATTGAGCTCACTCTGGAGAGCCTGCGCGATAGATGTCGTAGTGTCGATAGATGCTCCGAGCTGTTTCTCAAGTTCTGTTGTATTTGAGTAACGCGTAAGTGTCTTGTAGTCGATGATTGCTTGATCATACTTCGCGCGGGCAGTCGCATAATCCCGCACCGCAACATCCGCGAACAAATTCATCGAGTCAGAATTGTTTGCAAAATTTCTAAAATAATCTACGTTATACTGACTCCTGTTGGGACTCAGGTCATATCCGTGAAGCGTATTATCCATTCCGGTAACCGCAGAGGGCAGATCGAGGTACGCCGTCGAGAGTGTATTAAATGTATCGTTGTATGTTGTCGTTAAATCTGTTTTTGCGGTCGCAAGTGACTCAAGTGATTTCTGGTAGTCGATAGGTGCTTGGGACTGGTCTTTTTGAAACTGGAGCCTTGCTTGAGCAAGAGAATTTTCTGCGTCAGCAACATCCTGCTTTGCGGTCGTCGCATCAATCTGTGCGAGTGCCTGCCCAGCGTAAACGGTCTGCCCTGCTTTTACATACACGGCAGTGACTTCTCCTGCGGCCTTTGGCTTGAGGTCGAGCTGATTGAGAGCCGAAACCTGCCCGCTCGCTGATACAGAAGCAACGATAGTCCCCTTCGTCACGGTGCCCAATACATAACGAGGCTGTGCGGTCGTCGAGGTGAGATTGCCATACACGGTATAGCCGACCCAAATAACAACAACAGCGACTATTCCACTGATAATCTTGTGCGCTTTAATTTTTGCGACCATACCGCGCACCGGGACACGTGTTGAATGATTTTCCATTATATTTAGTATTTACCCACCTAACTTTTAGTTATTAAATATTGTTTCTAATAAATCTATATTCACCTGCCATTGTTATGTTACTAAAAGTTGGGCGGGTGAAAATTACTTGGAGTCAAAAGACTCATTACCCTGACTACTACAACTGAGCGATAAAATATATTTCACTCTTATACATATAGTGTAGCACGTCGTTCGCTCTACCCGACTATGCTTTTGCGACGGAGGAGAAGTGCATTCAGGGCGACAACAACAGTCGAAACACTCATAAGCACCGCGGCAAGCGCTGGCTCAAGAACAATTCCCCATGGTGCGAGCACACCCGCGGCAAGAGGAAGCGCCACAATATTGTATCCCGTTGCCCAATAAAGATTTTGAATCATTTTAGTATACGTAAACTGGGATAGCCGAATAATTTTAGGAATATCGCGAGGGTCATTTTTTACGAGAATTATACCCGCTGACTCTATAGCCACATTTGTCCCCGCGCCAATAGCAATGCCGAGGTCTGCCTGCATGAGTGCAGGGGCATCATTGACCCCATCTCCCACCATAGCAACTTTGTGACCACGCTCTTGAAGCATTTTTACTTTTTCTGATTTCTCGCTTGGTAAGACTCGAGCAAAATATTCATCAATACCAAGGTCACGCGCTACCCATGCGGCAACGTCCGGAGCGTCTCCCGTAATCATCGCGGTGCGGATCCCCATATCACGGAGCTCTCGTATTGCTTCGCGCGATTCTTCGCGGATAACATCTGCAAGCGCAACGGCCCCCACGAGACTTCCACTTGAGGCAACAAAGATAACCGTCTTGCCCTCACTTTCGAGACTATGTGTTTTCAAAAGCATTTCAGGTGGCAAAGCAATAGAATATTCCTGCATAAGTGTCTCATTACCTGAGACGACAACTCCTCCATCAGTATCACCACGTGCACCCTTCCCCGCAATGCGTTCGAAGTTTACTACGGGACGAGGAACAATATTTCTTTTTCGCGCCTCTGACACAACCGCTTTTGCAAGAGGATGCTCGGAGTCGTTGTTGAGTGATGCGGCTTTTGTTAGTACATCTTGTTCAGTAAAAAATGTTGCGGGAATAACTGCCGAAACCCCAAACGTTCCCTCCGTGAGTGTCCCTGTCTTGTCAAAAAGAATCATATCTATAGTGCGCGCAGATTCAAGAGAAAGACGCTGGCGGACAAGGAAGCCATTGCGCGCGGCCATTGTCGTTGAAATAGAGGCAACGAGTGGCACCGCAAGTCCAAGGGCGTGTGGGCACGCAATGACAAGCACCGCAACAAGTCGCTCGGTGGCAGTAGCAACACCCGCACCAAGGAGTATCCACGCAACAAAAGTAATCACACCAGACACCACTGCAATCATCGTCAAATAAAAGGCAGCACGGTCTGAGAGAATTTGTAACCGTGATTTGCTTGCTTCTGCTTCAGATACTAACCGCATCACCCCAGCAAGGAACGTAGTCTCACCTATCTTCTCCACCTCTACAATCAAGCCCCCATCACCATTAATGGATCCTGCAATTACCACGTCCCCATTCTTCTTTATGATGAGTTTTGACTCCCCCGTAATGATTGATTCATTGAGCTCTGACTGTCCTTCAATAACGACACCATCAGCAGGAACCTTTGCTCCCGGACGAACAAGAACATGGTCGCCCACTACAAGTTCAGATAATGGGATGGTGGATCTTGTACCATTACGCTCAACCACTGCGGTGTCGGGTAAAAGCTTGGCAAGTTCACTGAGCGCCCCTTGTACCCCCTGAACCGCCTTCATCTCTATGTAGTGACCGAGGAGCATTATTGCAATCAACGTCGAAAGCTCCCAAAATAGTGTATGTGATGTTCCCGACAATACAGCAAACACGCTGTATGAATATGCTGCAGTGATAGCGAGCGCAATAAGGGACATCATCCCTGGCAACCGCGCACGAAGCTCTCGATATGCACCTTTCAAAAATACTGAACCTCCATAAAAATATACAAATGAGCCGAGGAGGAATATGAAGTATTGTGCGCCTTCAAACTGTGGCGGCTGCCAAGTAGACACGAAAGCAAATATCTCTGAATACAAAATGATGGGAATTGTAAATATGAGTACAAACCAAAATTTTCTCAAAAAATCTTGTGCGTGATGCCCTGCGTGTTTATTGACCGTTGCATGGTCATGCACCATATTCATCTTCCCGTGTTCGTGCTCCATATATGTATATGATACCACGAGCAAAACAAAAAGCGCGGGCCCAAAATCTGGGCACGCGCTTGTGATCACTTGCGGATCAATACGAACTGGATGTCCTCCTTCAGGGTTGCCCACAAAGAGATGAACTTTTTATCAAACGAAGCTCCATTCCACGTGGCGGCGACAACGTGAGGCACGGAGCCGATCATCACGGTTGTCCCCACGAAGACATTTGCCTTGCCATTCTTGAAATCACGAGGAACTTCATCGAGGTGCTCTTCGAGGTACATCAATTGCCTGATGTCGGAAGAATAATATTCAACATTCTTCACCATAACATCACAGGCAAGCTTGATGAGCTTCCCCGCATACATCGGCCCCACGCGTGCCACCTGACGGACAACGGAAACCTGATAGTGAGCAATCTCGCTTAGGGGAATATCAAACATCCCCTCTGTGAGCGTATACCCTCCCCAATGTTCTTCATCAGGCTTCAACTCAAACGCCTTGTTGTTGGGAAGGGATTGCCCCACGAGGCGTTCTGTTGCGACCATTTCGTTGAGCACGCGCGTATACCAGCCAAGTGTGTACGGCACCAATGTTGGCACCGCAAGCATCTTGAACGGACAGTTATGGTAGCAGAAACGAATCAGCTCATCAACATACTTGTTGATACTTGCCAGCTGTTCTTTCCCCGCGAGAGATGGTTCCCTCTTTTCTTCGGGGGTTTCATTAAGCGGCAAAGACCCGGGTCCGAGCCATGGTTCCTTGTTCTTGAAACGCCGATTTGTTGCACTCACTTCATCGATTTCAGGCATTTTCGCCTCCTTTTGTTCGTTATTTACAAAGAACCAAGATTGGTTCAGCTAATGCAATGATACCACAGGATTATCAATTCTGTCAAGTTGTCCACAGGTCCTAATTAAGATGAGGAAACTACTCCTGCCCAAGTTTAAACCCGAGCCAGATACCAAGCAGACCGCCGACAAACGAAAAGAACACTGATGTATACGAGAAGCCATTATCTCCCCAGAGCATCGGCAAGTATGCACCCGCAAATCCACCAATCGTCATAAAAATCCAAATGAGTGATTTCATATAACTATTGTATCATCACTCAAACAAAATGCCCCGACCTTGCGGTCGGGGCATAAAACTAGCGATGTTCAATAATGAGTCCAGGAACGAGCTCTGCGCACACTTCCGCCAAAATACGACGATGACAATGCTCGGCAGAATCTTCAATACACAAGAAAGTAAAGTTATCGTGTCGTGCCAAATACGCAATTTCCCACAGCTCACGCTGTGTCGTCGGATTGCTTAGTTGTTCGCGGAAACGTTCTTCATATACTTCCCACGATATTTCCTTGCGTAGATATGCACCAATGAGTTTTGGTGTCGGCGCAAACTGAGGATAGTGCAAATAGAATGATTCTTTCGTTATCCTGTTGTCAGGCGTCTTCCCATCCTGGAACGTGTGCCTGCTCATCACCGAGATTCGCAGACCATCTTCTTCCTCAACTGGTGCCAAAATACATTTCGTAATTAACATACCTTCCTCCTATTTTTGAAATTTCGGTTTACGAACAACAACAAACTCAAAATCAGGGTCGAGCCAGATTTTGTTGATGATTTTTGCAATCACATCGGGTGTATGGTTCCGAAAAAGAACGTGCCATGCACGATGCTTTTTAATGGGAACCTTCGAAATATTCTGGGGGATTGATTTCCCCTCACGAGAACGCGGCTTTCTGTGGTGCTCAGTCATCTCAGCTTGCTGTCGCCTGAAGGCTGATTCTTTCAACATCCTCTGCACTTTACCATTTGGCATATTGCCTCCTTATGCTGACTTTTATTGACTACTGTTGACCTTCGCTCAGACTACCACGCAGTATGCCATTACGTCAATTACAAAACCCTCATCGGGTCAAATGCGCGGAAATGACCCGATGGAGCCTATTTCCCTTCACTTTTCGGTGTCAGCCCGAGGAGGGCGCGCGCGAGGCGAATATGGAGAAATGACACGTTGGGTCCAACGATATTTTTGATCGGCGAGAGGAGGAGCACTTTCCCCTCTTTCTGAAGTTCTTCGATTGCCTTCTCAATCTTCAAGAAATGCGGACGGGAAATCTCAAACTTTAAATACTCCATCGGCACGCGCGACTCCTCTTCCATAAGTTTTTCTATATGTGAAATGATAGTCTCCACTGTCATATCGCGCGCGTCGGCAATCTCCTGCAAACTTTTCTTCTCAGCAATGAGAAGCTCAGTCTCTTTGTGCGTAGGGAGCTTCTTCTCTTTTTCTTTTGGTTTTGAGCGCGCGAGAAATTCCTCCTGTTGTCGCTTGAGCTCTTTGGGGTCCATCTTTTTCACCTCGTCGCGCGCTCCACGGGAGAGCTCCTGAAACTCCGCATCGAGCTCACGCACTTCGGGATGCACCTGAAGAGCGTTTTCATTGATACCCAAAATGGTCAGCCCCTCGAGCGTGCGCACACGAGAGAGCGCCACGTACCCCATACCGGGCTCAAATGATTTCGAGAGATCCACCTCCACAGCATCGAGGCTCATCCCCTGACTCTTGTGCACCGTGATCGCCCATGCGAGACGAAGTGGGTACTGGAGGATTTCTGCTTTCACCTTGCCATCTTCTTCAATCTTCCACGATGCTCGCGGAATAATTATCGTCTTGCCACTTACTGTGCGGATAACCGGGTCTTCCATTTCTTCGCACGACACCACAACACCGAGCGTGCCATTCACATATCCCGCTTCAAAATTATTCTTCACACACATCACGCGAGCGCCGGGCTTCAAACGAAGAAACTCAGGGGCAAGACAGGACTTCTTGAGCGTTGCGGCTATCTTTTCATTACCCCGTGTTGTCATCTCGTATTGAGTGACTTCACTATCGGGGATACGGTCGAGCTCGTCGTCGTTCAAAGAATCAACATCAGCGTTGTGGGTAAAAAGTTTTGTCGAAGTGGTGAACTTTGGTGAGCGTACATTGTGACGTGATTTGAGATGTCCACGCGCGATAGCTGACACTTGCCCTGATCGGATTTCATTGAGTATCGAGATGGCAGCATCATCCTGCTGACGAAACTGCTCCGACAAATAACACACCGTAAAGCCCGCATCTTTCCACGCATCACTCGTATACACAAACTGTGCCTCAGGTTCACCAAAGCGCGCAATAGGCGGAAGCTGAAAAAAGTCCCCGCAGAGAATAACTTGGATACCTCCGAAAGGCTTATCAGAATGTTTCATAGTCTTGAGAACACTGTTTACCAAGTCGAGACGAAAATGATGGAGCATCGATACCTCGTCGATGATAAGCACTTTCACTCTTTCAAAACGCTTGTGCAAATATGATTTCTCAAGCATCGCCTCAAGGTCATACGGCGAGAGATGCGCCGCAATCCCAATCCCCGCCCACGAGTGAATAGTCACCCCACCCATATGAGTAGCCGCAATCCCCGTTGAAGCCGTAATCCCCATATCAATATCGTGCTCGCGAAGGTACGCGATGTAGCGATTGACGAGATGCGTCTTCCCACTTCCTGCAGGCCCTGTCACAAAAACATTGCGTCCGGTCTTCAATATTTCAAATGCTTCGTCTTGGGTCATGGGGGTAGTTAATAGTTGATAGTCATTAGTCGATAGTGGGGATTGATATCTATCGTTCGATATATTGTATCACATCAAACTGGGTTTGACTTTTCATCTTCCTTGAGGCAGTATGACCTCAGTAATGTCCCCTATTTTATAGGCCTACACAATAAACAAAGGAGAGCGCAATGAACCAAGTAACCTTGTATTTGGCTGGTGGATTATTCAACGCAGCTGAACAGATTCATAATCTCTACCTCGAAAAATATCTCGAGGAACTAGGGTATCATGTCATCCTCCCCCAGCGGGAAGCATTAAAATTCAAAAATGATGACTATTTCGACATTCCGGGAATCGTCGATGACTGCGCAAAATGTGCAATCAGCCCACTCTATATTTACGTGGGATGTATTGACGGTACGGGAGCGGACGACGGAACTTGCGTTGAATACGGGATGGCTATCGCAATAAAAGGAGAGGCGATCGTATACCGGACAGATATTCGCACAGCCATCGACCGAGAAGTCGGCGTCAATGCAATGTTGCGCGCAAAAGGAACAAAGTTGGTTCTCTACCCGTGCTTCCTTACTGAACTCGAACAGATTGACGATTTCTATAAATCGCTCTCTCAAAAGATTCACGAAGCCGTTCGATCCCTCAATAACGTCTAATCAAATTCAAAAGCCCGCATTACGCGGGCTTTTTTCTTTTTCAAATTCTATTTCTATAGTGAGATGGCACCACTCTGATTTACGACAACATTAAAACCAATGCGGTAGTAATCTCGACCTACTTTTACACTACTATTTGGAACAGCAGGTGCATCAGTAATAGTGACGGTATGTCCCTCAAATACAAATGCTTCTTTTCCAACCGTCATATCCTTTGTCTCTGATTTTGATGCAGTCGCGAGCGTGATATTTACCTTAAGTTCTCCTGCCCAAATACACTGCACATCTGCTGGGCAGCGACTGTCCGAAACAACTGAGTTTACTTTAATAGTCATATCCCCAACCTTTCCCGTTTCTCCGAGCCCCAACACGACTTGCCCATTGTCTGGAGTAGGTGCTTGAGACACTGCAGGACATACAGCAAATTCACAGTTCGGTCCCGTGCGCCCGACCGCAGTTATTCCATCAGGACAAATCTTTGCTTCCATCGTACACGCGATAGGTCGCTCGGAAGTGCTATCCCCAAATCCAACAAATGCCGCGATTGTAATCCCCACGACTGCTGTCACAACAACAAGGATGTATCTTTTACTCATCTTTATATTATAGCAGAAACTCAATTTGACGCACATTGTTCTCAAGCGTATAGTGAAAACAGGGCACTTTCACTTACCCAAAAGGAGGACATTGTGAACGAATCAATCTCTGCACTTTTGCTTTTGATTGTGTTTATTGGATTATCAATTTTAAGGACGGGCGTCGAAAACCGCGCTTCCCACGAGAACACCAAAGAAGGAATAGGTAGAGTAGTTGCTGTGTATTTTCGAGTCACATTTTTTGTCCTCGTGTGCGCGAATATCTTTGTTGTTGTTGGGCTCGCGCTCCCGCAAGTAGGGCATTTGTGTTTACACGGGCTTGCGCTCCTAATCGCGGTACTTTTGGGTCTTCTTGCTGGGGGCGAACCTCAGACACCTCAAAGTTCTGGGTTTGAACGAAGTTGAGTTTTCCAAAGAGGCCGCACACGCGACCTCTTTTCTTATTCAAATGAAGTAATGGCGGACGATGGAACAGTGTCAAGATTTTCATTGTTGAGAAATTTTTTAATTTCTTCTAGGTTCCAGCGAACGCTCTGGAGTTCGCCATCGGTCAACCCTGGCATCAACGGCTTACTTGCAAACTCTGCAATATATCTGCGTGCATCATTAAATTCAGAATTAAAATATTTTTCCCTTCCCGCAATATATTTTGCCAACAGGCTAAAATCCCTATACACAAACGCTTTACGATCAGTGATAAATATATCAGTATCAACTAAGTATATTTCATTTTGCTGCGCCTCCGCCGTGTGCCCATACACATATTGTTCTGGCCCATAAATATCGTCTAAATAAAAGCCCCCAGATATTGATTTATCCAGAAGATACTTTGCAAGCGTGGCATAATGCGCCTCAACCTTTTCCGCAATTTCCTGATTGTTTTTAACCCCGAAAAAATTTTGCCCTTCAATCTTATCCACTACTGAATATATTATCTCCTCTCCTTCTTCATTTTTCCCAACAATAAAATCTGCGGGGACGAGAATCCCGTATGATTCTTCAAGTTCCTGATAGAGCTTCTTCGCTATTTGTGCAAGTTCCAATATCCCAAATCTATTTTGGTAAATTTCATTTAGTTCGCTAAATTTCTCTGCGCGAATAATCTTTCCAGGGGCTTCCGCCAACTTATTTAGTTTCCCCTTTTCTCCACTATATCCGGAAACCTTACTCTCCTTGAGTATCCCGAGAAACGGCGTCCCTTCTTTCTTATTTGGTCCGATGTCTTCCATATATCTTATTCTATCACATCCATAAGAACTGGGGATACACGTTCGGCAATAGTCGCGTAACCTGCATCATTTGGATGAATAGCATCCGACATATATTTATCATTACCAAATAGCCCACCAAGCACGTCAGACACGTATGCTGTGTGATACATATCGCGAAGTTCCTCAAACTCCGTATCAAATTTGTCGTTAAAAAGTCCACCACGCACGCCAAGGAGGAGCACGATCGCACCGCGTGACTGTATGTTTTGAATAAGCACCTCGAGATTCTTGCGCGTATCAGCAAGAGGGATTTTCTTCAAGTGATCATTGCCACCAAGAAGAAGAAGTACGACTTTTGGATTATATTTATCGAGCTCACCCAGACGCGCGATGCCGTCCGCGGTCGTGTCCCCCGAATGCCCGAGGTTCACAATAGGCTTTCCAATCTTTTTTGAGACGAGCGAGACAAAATCATTGCCACCAGTTGAACCCACTCCTGCAACAAGACTATCGCCAAAAGCAATGATGTCCGTGCCCTGCGAAGGATAATTTGCAATCGATGCAGGACGATTGAAATATATAATACCAAGCACAATAAGTGCGAGGACTGAGACAGTTAAAATTATTGTTTGAAGTTTCATTATTATTTCCATTCCTTAATACTTGCAGCGGTGCGCTCAACGGGATGAGCACTGCGAATGTGCTTCCTGTTTTTTTCGGGCACGGCGGGAATATGATGCATATTAAAAATGGCGTTACCGATATCCCACAAATCATCCTCGGCACTTACCCACTTCGTACCAAAGCGTTTCAGGTTGATTGGGCGCGAATATCCTACCATTGTCTTCTTGCCATTCTTAGTCAAAAAATATTCATGAAAGTACGAGAGTGCGAGCTCGCGTGGCGTAAGGTAGACTGGGTCGCGGTAGCGGAGCACAGCGTGATTGGTCTTGCTTATGGCGCCCCAGTAACCATTCTTCTTATAGAGTGCCACAATGTGATCATCATCCCCTTTCGAAACTTTGAGACTCATAATGAGTGGCTTCTCGCCTTGGAGCCACAGCGCCACAGCCGCAAGCATCGCACCCTCGATACAGTGAGCCTTCTTCTCTTTGAGCACACGCGCAGGCGACATACAGGTCACGCCATTCTTCTCGTGGTTCTGGGGAAACGCATCCAAAAAATCCTGAATCTTGTGCGGGGTGTTCAGTCGAGCGAGTATTTTGAGATTATCTTTCGTAAGTGGAGGCATACATATATTTTAGCACATACATTTTGATTTTTTGACGTTTTAGGATACTCTTTGTCTATTAACACTATGAACCAAGAATTATTGGCTACTGCCACAAAAAACGTTACTGATTTCCTTACGCTCGCTATTGAACACAAGGCGCCAGAGAGAGCCCTCGTTGTCTACGATACACGCCACGGACTTACTGACATAATGACCGCCGCATATAGGAATGCCCTTCCCGATGCCCGCTTCATCGACTTCGACAAGACGAGTAAAGAAGACATTCTCGCTGCCTTTGATGAAATGAAGCCAAAGGATTTGGTTGTACTCATCCAGTCTTCCAACTTCCTCCTCGACGCGTTTCGCATCCGCCTCCATCTCTTTGAAAAGGGTCTCAAAGTTATCGAACACCTTCATCTCCACCGCAACACGGAAAAAGTGTGGGATGTGTATATCAACTCCATCGCCTATGATATCAACTGGTACCGCAATATCGGTCCTTGGATCAAGTCCAAGCTCGACCCTGCGAAAGAGCTCTGTATCGAAGGAGAGGATGCAGTCCTTACGGTCAGTGGTCCCCTCCTCCCCTCGCTTCTCAATATCGGCAACTATGCAGGAATGAAAAACGTTGGAGGTACGCTCCCTATCGGTGAAGTGATTAGTGAGTGTGTAAATTTTGAAGACATGAACGGTTCTATGAAACTCTTTGCATACGCCGACACTGACTTTGAAACAATGATTCTCAAGCCCTTCCGCGTGGACATCAAAGAAAGTTTAGTTGTTGGCTGGAACGAAAATACACCTGAGTCATTTGGACGAATGGTTGAGAATGTGAAAAAATACGAGCGACCAATCATTCGCGAGCTCGGGTTTGGCCTCAATCGTGCGGTCACCAAAGAGCGCTACCTCGAAGACATTACCGCATTTGAGCGACTCGTGGGCCTCCACCTTTCACTCGGCGAGAAGCACAGCATTTACAAAAAAGAAGGCATTGTGGCACACAAGTCGAAGTTCCACATCGACATATTTCTTGTTACTGACAGAATGCTCGTCGATGGCGTACCATTCTTTGAAAATGGAAAGTTTTTGATGCCTGAAGATTATAAATCTAATTTATTTACCCGCTAGACTTTTACCACTAATACATAAAGCTGATAAAAGGTGTATAATGTAATAAATTATTAATTAATAACCTAGTCTATCTTGGTAAAAGTTAGGCGGGCAAGCATATTATGGACGAAGATGAAGATGATGTAGTAGTGGTGAGGGATAGTAACGGTACCATCTTGAGTAAGGGCGACACGGTGGTTGTCATTAAAGATTTGAAGGTTAAGGGTAGCTCCTCGGTAGTAAAAAGAGGAACCAAGGTTAAAAACATTTCACTTGAAGATGACGGCGAGCATGTATCAGGTAGTGGTGACGGTGTGAAAGGTATCGCACTCAAGGCTGAATTCTTGAAGAAAGCGTAAAAATACAAAAGCCCCACCGAGCACCAGTAATGGTGCTCGGTGGGGCTTTTGTGTTTTTGCTACCTTCCAAGAATTGCCGCGGCGGAAAAAATCACTATCACCACAATAGAAACAAAAAACATATTGTGCGCCCAACGTTTGTCATCTTTTACCTTAAACCCTTGTATTGAAAGCGCGAGCCACGAGAGCCCTACAACGAGCATTAATCCTGAGCTACTAAAATGACCATACGCAGAGAGCGCGAGGGTTGCCACAATAAACAACGCAACAAAAACAACCATAATTATTTTTGTTGTATGAATACTTTTCTTAAAAGGGAGCACAAATACTCCTGCCTTAATAAAATCTTCCATACGATATATTGCAAACGCAAACGAGTGCGGTATTTGCCATAAAACTAATATGCAGAACAAAATAATTGCCGAAATGTCTACCCTCCCACTTACTGCGAGATACCCCGCAACGGGGGCCATCGCCCCTGCGATGCTTCCCACAAACACCCCGTACCCAGAGTTACGCTTGAGCCATAGCGTATACACAATCACATACACAAAGAGACCAAGAAGTGCTGCGGAAACAGTAAGAAGATTTGTATAAAAAGTGAGAATAGAAACCCCAAGAATCGCAAGGATTATCCCATACACGATAGCAGTACGGGGCGCAATGGTCCCCCTAATGAGTGCGCGATTTTTCGTCCTGTCCATAACCGCGTCAATATCACGATCGATATAATTATTGAACACACAACCCGAAGCCATCACAAGAGAGACACCGAGAAGCACCCCAAAAAGAAGTGTCCAATTTATAAAAACCTGAGATGCCAAGAAAAATCCTGCAACAACCGTAATAGCATTACCAAAAATAATACCAGGTTTCGTAATCGAGATATAATCTTTAATCAAATTCGTTTCACTTACTGCGGAATGTACCCTTCGTTCGAATTAAGCGGAGATGCATCTGCCATATTCATATTGTATTTCAAATTATTCATAATCCATATAGACCCAATAACCAAAAAGACCACCATAAGAATAGTATAGATGAATACGATGAGGTTCCACTCTGGCTTGGACTTTCTGCTCAAATGAAGGAAGAAGATTACTTGCACCAAGAGCTGAGCAAGCGCAATCCCAACTACGGATACAACAGCGGTCTGAACAGAGAGCATATGATTGACCACCATCACGTACGGGATGAGCGTGAGCGCTATCGACAACACAAAGCCAATCACATAGGAGTTGATAGCATTTCGTCCTGCCTCAAACTGTTCATCTATTACTTTAAAATCGTTTGTCATAGTAGTTGTTCTATAGTGCGCCCATTAAATACACGAAAGTAAAAATAAATATCCACACAATATCAAGGAAGTGCCAGAAGAGTCCGAGTGTTGATATCTTCCCGACCGTCGTCTGCGTGAGTCCGTATTTCAAAACTTGAGCAAGGAGTCCCCCCATCCAGACAAGACCAAGTGTCACGTGTACTCCGTGCGTCCCCACGAGGGTAAAGAACGATGACAAAAATCCGCTTGCCTGCCATGAATGACCTTCACTGAAAAGTTTTGCAAACTCACTAATCTCCATAGTGACAAAGGCGACACCAAGGAACATCGTCACCATCATCCAAAAGACAACCATATCCTTGCGGTCGTGATGACGCGCATACACCGAAGCGAGTCCATACGTGAAACTGCTTGTGAGGAGGATGAGAGTCTCAATGAGGACAAACGGCATACTGAACAAATCCTTCGCAGATGGCCCACCAAATGTATTGTTGTGAAGCACTGCGTAAACCGCAAAGAGGCTTCCAAACAAAAGGATATCGCTCATAATGTATACCCAGAACCCAAAAAGTGCTTTTGCCTCTTTGTTGTGATGTAGCTCGTGAGCGTCCTCGGAGTGATGTAGTATTTCTGTTGTCATATTATTTATTTGTTCGTGCACCTTCTATTGTTGCGACCTGAGCTGCCGACACGGTATATTCGGTATGATAATCAAATGATCTCACTATCGCAGCAATAATGATCCCGAGTATCCCAGCCCCAGCTAGCCACCAGATGTGCCACACAATACCAAAGCACATAAGAAATGCGATACCACCAATATAGAACCCGATTCCCGTATTCCTTGGCATATGAATATCTTCGTAATGCGGAGTTTCTTTCACCGCATTACCATACTTCATATCCCAGAAAGCGTGGCGCCCGTGCACTGTCGGGATAACCGCGAAGTTATAAAATGGCGGAGGTGATGAAGTCGACCACTCGAGAGTCCTCCCCTCACCCCAGGCATCACCCGTAGTATCCATATTATTCTTACGCTGTATGACCCCCATTACAAACTGAAGTATCAGGAGTACGACACCCACTGCGATGATGAGAACACCAATTGCAGAGATAATAAGGAGTGGCTCCCATCCCGTCCCTGCATCAATATGACTCAAGCGTCTCGTCATCCCTTGGAGTCCCAGTATGTAAACAGGGATAAATGTGACAAAGAAACCAATAATCCAAGCCCAGAACGTGGCCTTCCCAAACGATTCACTTAGTTTGAAACCAAAAATCTTGGGGAACCAATATATAAGTCCCGCAAAATACCCAAACACCACACCGCCGATAATAGTGTTGTGGAAGTGCGCAATGAGGAACAAGCTGTTGTGAAGCTGGAAATCAGCTCCCGGCACCGCGAGGAGTACCCCCGTCATACCTCCAATGGTAAACGTGAAGATAAACCCAATGAGCCAGAGCATCGGCGATGCAAACGTGATGCGACCGCGGAACATTGTGAAGAGCCAGTTGAAGACTTTCACTCCCGTCGGCACCGCGATGATCATCGTCATAATACCGAAAAATGCGTTTACATCTGCTCCCGCCCCCATCGTAAAGAAGTGGTGCGCCCAAACCACGAACGACAAGAATGTGATGGCGATGACAGCCCATATCATTGTCGTGTAACCAAAAAGTTTCTTTTTTGAGAACATTGATACGACTTCAGAGAAAATACCAAATGCCGGCAAAACAAGGATGTACACCTCAGGGTGCCCCCACGCCCAGATGAGGTTGATATACATCATTGCATTTCCACCAAAATCAGCCGTAAAGAAGTGCATCCCCATAAGGCGGTCGAGCGCAAGCAATGAGATCGCCGCAGTAAAAATAGGGAACGTAACAATAACGAGTGCCATTGACCCAAACACTGTCCATACGAATACGGGCATTCGCATAAACGTCATCCCCTTGCAACGCATCATAATGATAGTCGCGAAGAAGTTTATTCCACCAATGAGGCTCGCGGCTCCCGAAAGCTGTAGTGCCCAAATATAATAATCCACACCCACCCCAGGACTAAAGAGGATCCCAGAAAGTGGTGGATATGCAAGCCAACCTACCGCTGCAAATTCTCCAATAGCCAAGGACACATTGACCAGTGCTGCACCCGCGACCGTAAGCCAGAGCGTGAGCGAGTTGAGAAAAGGATAGGCTACATCGCGTGAGCCAATTTGCAAAGGAAGAACTAGGTTAATCAGACCAAAGAGGAGAGGCATTGCCACAAAGAAAATCATCACAACCGCGTGCCCGGTAAAGATCTGGTCATAGTGCTCGGGAGGCAAGTAACCATACGAAGTACCCACCGAAAAAACCTGCTGTGCTTTCATCATTACGGCATCCGCAAATCCGCGCACGATCATAACAAACGCCAAAATCACATACATTATACCGATCTTCTTGTGGTCAACCGAGGTGAGCCATTCTGTCCAAAGCCATTTCCACTTCTTGAAGTAGGTAATGGCACCAATAATTCCTACTGCACAAATACCCATAAAGATACTTGCACCCAAAACGATGTGATCCTGGGGAAGCGCGGCGAGTGTTAAGTTTCCTAGCATAGTATTATTATTTATTGATTACATCCCTGTCATTTCCGGCATCGCTATTTCCGATACAGCTTGCCCAGCCATCAGCCTGTGCTCGCTTGCGGGCATCATAAACTTCATTATTATATTATCATACAAATCGCGATCAGGAGATGAATAAAAAGCCACAGAATTATCTTTGCTCTGCTTCGAGAGAGCATTGTATTCATTTTGGCTCAAAGCAACTGGCGATAGACGCACCTGCTCGACCCAACTGTTAAATTCCTCTTGAGAGGTTGCCTTCGCAATAAATTTCATCCCATTAAACCCAAACCCACTGTAGTTGGAAGACATACCTGCATACTCCCCCGCCTCATTCGCCATTACATGAAGCTTGGTATCCATCCCCGGCATCGCGTAGATCTGGCCCGCGAGCTGTGGAATCCAGAAAGAATTCATAGGCGCATCGGCAGTAATTTTGAAATTGACCGGCGTCCCCACAGGGAATTCTACGAGATTTACCGTCGCAATATTGAGCTCAGGATAAATAAAGAGCCACTTCCAATCAAGCGCGACCACCTCAATAGTTATTGGCTTCACATTTGACTCAAGCGGTTTGTATGGGTCAAGAGTATGACTGCTCGTCCACGTGATAGTAGCGAGTATGGTGATGATGACGGCAGGGATCCCCCACCAAATGATTTCGAGGACCTTATTATTTTGCCAATCGGGCATATATTTTGCCTTCGTATTGCCCGCTCTATATCTCCACACAAACGAAAAGAGCATTATAAACACGGGGATGACCACGACGAGCATCAGGCAAATCGCGGTGACGATAAGGTTTCTCTCTTCTATCGCCAACACGCCCTTAGGGTTGAAAACCCCCATATTATGACTACCGATGTATTGCGCAAAATAAAACACCATCCCAACAATTGTAACTCCCAGAATCGCAGATAAAATCTTTTTCATTAGTTTATATTTTAGCACATTAAATACAAATAGCCACAATAATCTCAAAAGATATACACAGTTGTCCAGATACCGTCTCTTATTGAAAAACACCAAACTATGCGGCGTTTGGTGTTTTTCGAGCTCATAGGGTGAAAACTAGATGTACTTTCCCACGAGCGGGACCTGCCCCAAGAAAGTCTTTGCTCGCAAAACATTTCCAAGCGCAAACTGTTGAGCGGCTGGAGAGAGCGCTGAAAACGCAAAAATTACTGCATAAATAAAATGGTCTTCAACGATATACCCATGGGGAACAACAGGGAACGCATAGTGCGGGAAATAATAGATTATCATCATAAGTACGCCACACCACGCCGCAGGGCGAATAAACACCCCAAAGAAAAGTGCAATACCAATAAGAATAATCGCCGCGAGATTGAAGGGGTCAACCCACGCGAGATTTGCCGGAGTTGCAAACCATGCATAAAATCCCGGAAATGTCTTTGCTCCCGCGAGGAACTTTGCCGCGGTGAACTGCGGATTAAGCGCGTTCAAAATACCATCAAACAACATAAACCATCCGAGCGACATACGGAGCGCTACCGATGCAATCATTACTTTTTTGTTATTATCCATAATGTTAGTTATTAATTACGACACAATATATTATACAATAAATACACCGCTCAATATACTCACCCACCCTTCGCAAACACTACTCAGCGATTATTTTGATTTCGGAATATGGAGCATAAACGTAGTTCCTTGTTTTGACGAGGTGAAGGTAATAGAGCCACCGAGCTTTATCGCGACCATCTTGGCGATATAAAGTCCGAGGCCTGTCCCCTCAGGGCGCATCATCTTCGCATTTACAGCGCGGAAGAATCGATCAAACACACGAGACTGCTCATCCTCAGGGATACCGATACCAAAGTCCTGCACAACAAATGCAACACTGTTGTCCTCTTCCACGACATCAAAAATAATTTCTGTGCATTCTGGAGAATAATTTATTGCATTAGAGAAGAGGGTCCCGAGGACGATACCGAGGAAATTCATATTTGACTCCACAACAGGAACTGGGTGTTTCGAAAAATGCTCGCTGATTACGATTTGCTTGCTCTTTGCGGCAGCTTCTACTCCTAGCATAAGATCGGCATAAAGTTCCGGCAGCTCGATTGGGTTCCTTTCAAAAGCAGTCTCTGTGCTTTCTATTCGAAGAGCCGCAAGCATATCAGAGACCAGTCGGGTCATACGCTCGTTTATTTTATAGATATCATCAAGATACTCTTTTTGTTTTTTTGTCAGTGGGCCGGGGATTTTCTTCTCAAGTGTTTCAATAAGCCATTTGGTGCCTGAGAGCGGAGTACGGAGCTGATGCGAAGCAAGAGAGAGGAAGTCAGAGCGCATCTTTTCAACTTCTTTTGCCCTCGTGACATCTTGTGCGGTTCCCTGCACGCCAATAAAGTTGTGCGCCTCGTCGTACTTTGCTTCTCCGCGTATGTTAACCCATTTCCTGACCCCATCAGGACGCACAAACTCGAGGTCCAAGCTATATGACTCACCTGTTTTTATTATATTTTCCACCGATCTTTTCATCAAAGCTGAACTTTCTGGTGTATACAATTGCAAATATTCAGCAAGGGGGAGTGCCTTCTCTGATGGGTCTATGCCATATATGTGATAAAATTCTTCAGACCACACCGCGACGTCTGTCCTAGAATCCCAATCAAAACTACCGAAGTGTCCGATACGCTGCGCCTCTAGAAGCTCGCGCTCATTTTCGCGAAGTTCCTCCTCTGTTTTTTTGCGGTCTTCGAGAAGGCGAATGCGATCAAAGGCAACTGCTATATGGCTCGCCATCGCAACGAGATATTCTTGTTCAGATTTAGAGGGCACTTTCACACCCTCATCTCCAAACGTCCCCATCCCAATACTCCCCAGGTTGCGGTCAAAGAGGACAACCGGCACATTCACCAGCGTTCTGTTTTTCATTTTTTCGACAATCTCTCTATTTACATTTGGATCTGTCTGTGCGTCCTCAACAATCACAATCTCTTTTGCGTTTGCAATTGCTTCGAGCATCGGATCTCCTTCAATCTTGAGTGTCGCTGACACATCTTCCGACATAACCATGCCTGCGGTTGACCCCGTAGCAACAATGGAGTGGGCATATTTCTTGTCCTCATCCAAGCGATACGCCCATACATTTGTGTATCCCATTACATCTTGTATCTCTTTTTGAGCTGCTTGAAGTGCATCCCCGTATGTCCGCGCCTGCTCAAGGTCTCGCGAGAAACGAAGGAGGGATTGTGAGTGCTCTTGCTGTTCTTTCAATTCATCCTCAGCACGCTTACGCTCAGTAATATCTGTCACCATCCCATAAGACCCCATAAACTCTTTTTCTTTACTAAAGACTGGTACTGCAGAAATACTGCAAACGACGACACCTCCGTTTTTGTGAAGGAATTTTCGTTCGTAAATAGCTGACTTTCCTTGACGTCGTTCCTCATATTGACGCTCCTCGTCAGCATGTTCACTAGTATCAATAAACTCAAGGAGATCATGAAGGAGCATCTCTTTCGATTCGTATCCAAGCACATCTAGTATTCGTTTGTTTACAAACGTAAACTTGCGCCCCTGATCAAGCATCCAAATCCCTTCATTCGCAGTTTCAATGATACGGCTGTATTTCTCCTCGCTCTTTTGGAGCTCATGATATGCCAATAATATCCCGAGCGCATCGGCAATCCTGCGACCAACTTCCTGAAAAAGTCTTTTCTCCTCAGTGGTCCACACACGCTCGTATGAGCACTGGTGCATCCCCACCATCCACGACGCTGCAACTCTGGGATGGATTTCCATTACGAGTTGCGACTGAACTTGAAAATGAGTGGTGAGTTCTGGAGGAAGTGGCGGATTGGACTGTGAATTAAATACCACGGGGCCATCGTGCGCGCGAGTCGTTTGGAAGAGAACAGTCGTATCAGGGTCCACAGGGACTTCTATCCCAAAGGAACTTGCTCCTGGGTATTCTGGCTTCGTCCTTTCCATCGGCACTTTATAGGAGAGGGTCCAAGGGTCACACGGAGTGATGAGCCATGCACGGTCGCAGTCGAAAATACGAAGCACTTCATCCAGTACATCGCTCATCATTTTATCAAGATCATCAGATTTAATAATTACCTTATTGACTCTGTCCATACTCTCCATAAACCTAGTGTTCGCTTTGTGCTCCTCCTCAGAAATTATACGATCAGTAAGGTCCTCAAAGGTTACGACATTTCTATTTTCAAGAGAAGAAAGCGCAACTCTAACATAGCGGATTGTTCCATCCTTACACGTAACAGAAGTTTCTGGCGGCGCTGATTTTGTCTTTCCATTTGTTGCTTCTGCGATTCCTTGTGCAAATTTATCACGGGCGATTTGTCGATCTTCCTCGTTTGGATATGCCGCTGCCCACCAATGCTCTACGTCAGGAATATCTTCTATCGTATACCCAAAAAGCTCTGTGAACTTTTTGTTCATAATGAGCACCCTTTCTATACCGTCCTCAACAGTGTCAACAATAGTTGCGACGGGAGATTCTTCAATAATATTTCTTAGATTTTCCTCGGCCTCGCGACACACTTTCTCCGTTTGTTTGCTCTCAGTAATGTCCATAATAGCCCCCACGAGCCCTGCAGGCAAACCCTCTTCGTCAACAAACACTGCTTTACTGAAATGCACATCGTGCACGTTCTTGTCATAACCTTTAACTTGAGAATCATATTCCTGCACACCACCACTCTTAAAAAGTTCATCGTCTTTTGCGTTATAAACAATCGCAAGCTCTGGCGGATTGATATCAAAAACCGTTTTCCCAATAAGTTTGTCTTTTGTAGCACCAAAGAAATTCTCGTATGCCTTATTGAAGCCGAGGTATCGCCCCACTCTATCTTTATAAAAGACAGGTACAGGGATAGCGTTGAGGAGCGTGGTGAGAAATGTATCATTCTCGCGTAATTTTTCCTCTGCCAGCTGGCGTCTGACAATATCTTGCTGGAGGGCAAACGACATGTCTGAAAGTTTTTCATATGGCTCTTGAATCAAGACTATAAAAATCCCTTCATAAAGAAAGATGAATGCAGCAAACCTAAAAAGATGAGCGAGTACATTAAGCGTGTCGTATTGTGTAAACAAAAGGAACAGGAGAACATTGCTCATGAGAAGGAGAGTAAACGCAGCAAGATAGAGAAGATAAACTCTATTTTTTTCATTTAGGTACATCCTCAGATACATAACATACGCAAGAATGAGCAATACTACAACAACCCCCTCAAGAACAAACGCGAGGGTTGTTGCACCCGTCCCATCAATAAAGATAACGGGAAGTGAACTCTCAAAAAAAGTTACCCCGAGAATTACTGAGCTTGCGATAAGAAATGGGGCCGAAAATACAACTATTTTCCATAACCTGAACTTAGCGGGAATTCGTGAAATAAATGTACTAAGAAGGAAAGCAGCCAAAAAAAGAAGCTGTCCCATTATCCAAAATATAAGGGTTTTATTATTTGTACTTGGCGTAATAAACATCGGCATTCCAGGGAACCCGAGGATATCCATCATATCAAGCATCCCGAAACCAATGAATGAGCTCGTTAAGAAAAAAAGATGTTCATCACGGGAATGGAGATAGTGGAATACGCCAACCATAAAAATCGCGAATGAAATAACAATGGTAACAAGCTCAATGAAATCATGAAACAAGAGGTATGAAGCAGAACTAAAAACTATATAAAATTGTTCACTGAAAAACCATGCAATGAGTATGATCGCTAGGGGAACGAGCAAAGTTGCCACGAGAAACTGAACTGGTGAGGTAAGCTTCTTTGTTTCTTCTGGCGCTGTTTTGATTGGGGGCATATAGGTACTAAAAATAATATACCTATATTCTACTATTTTTATGAATATAATGAAACAAGTAACGTGCAAAATTAAACAAAAGAGCCGAGCACCAGTACTGGTGCTCGGCTCTTTTACTTAATTTCGCACCACCCCCTACTTAAAAACTTCTGCCCACCATTCTGCAAATGCATTTCCCCACGACGGCGTCTTGCCCTTACCCCAGAAGAAGAGATTCTTGTAACGCATTTTGAGGAAGAAGTTGCGGCGACCAAAGCGAA
The DNA here is from genome assembly GCA_041660105.1 of Minisyncoccota bacterium. Taxonomy (GTDB): domain Bacteria; phylum Patescibacteriota; class Minisyncoccia; order Phycocordibacterales; family UBA1550; genus UBA1550. Next base: position 35,929 of record JBAZWZ010000001.1, read on the forward strand.
GCTCCTGCGTAGGCCCTCCATACCAAGAGTTGGAACGGATGTAGAACGCCTTTCCATCACCCATATCTCCGATGCAGAGCACGACGGGGTTGAGAGGGATGTTTGCCTTCTCAGGGGTCATACGACCCACAGCAGCCGCGATTTGGCGACCAACGATTTCACATTCCTCGTGTCCGATTGAGCCGAGCTTTGGCACCGTCACTGCTGCGCAGTCCCCCGCTGCAAAAACTTCAGGGTATTTTGGATTGCGCATCAAGAGGTCAGTAATCACAAATCCTTGATTGTCAGAAATTGAATTCCCCTTGAGAAATGCGTATGCCTCCCAATCAGGAAAAATGATTTTAATTTCCGCTTCAATCTTTTGCCCTCCCTCAAACTCGATGTGTGTCTCTGTGAGGCGCACGATATCGCGTGTGTTATTCACATAGTTAAATCCCATTGAGCCCGCAGCACCAAGAAGCGTCCCCACCACCTTCTCTCCCGCGTCTTCCGCAATCACTGCAGCTGGCGTCGTGATGGTAATCTTCTTCGCGTCTCCCATATTGTGATTCTTGAGCCATGTCGCAAGGGCAAGTGATGTCTCTACGGTCGGACCTTCGCATGCAGCGAGTGCCGCGGGGATACTTCCTGTTCCGTAAGGCTTCAAATTCTTCGCGCCATCACCCTGATGCCAGAGTGCAGAACCGACAACGATAGGTCCGCCTTTATACCCCCCACCGTGAAGCTTCTTGCGAAGGCGATTTGCATGATAGAAGTCAGACACCGTATCGCCGTATTCAGCGAAGCCTGGAATCTTGTCAAAAGCGAGACGACACCCCACTGCGACCACCACGTAGTCATATTGAAGTGTGTGTGCTTCTGCTCCAGGACGCTCCGTCGGCACGTAGGTCACGGTCTTCGCATCAGCGTTGAGCCCCGTTACTTCTGCTTGGATAAAATTAATTCCATCCCTCTTGAGAGTCGACGGGATATCCATCTTGAGCGAATCTTCTGGGTCTCTGTTTTCGAAAACTTCGTTCGGAATATTTGGAACGAAGATCAAATAATCCTTGCGATCAATGACCGTGATGTCAACCGCATCTCCCGCATACTCACGAACTTTCTGGGCACTTCCCATTCCTGCGAAGTTCCCGCCGAGCACAACCACGTGGGGCTTTTTCATATTAAAGATATTTTAAGAACACTTGCCAGTAATGTACATATTATACAGTAACTGCGGGCCAACTTACAACAGACACCGCGTGTGCCGAAGGCCACGCGGTGTTTGTTGTAAGTTGGCAATAGTAAACAATTACTAACTAATTTTCCCCTCTTCTTCCTTCCTTGTCGAGATACCACATATTGTATAGAGCCCACAAAAACTCATCACGCTCGTAATCACGAGGACGCCCGCGAGAACGAGGAGCACTATCCCGAGTGTCCCGGTCACCGTGTTGGTGAAGTAAAGTCCTACAAAAACAAGTGCAAGAACGAGCCTAATTCCCCTATCCACATTTCCAATATTTTTCTTCATATATTTTAAATTAAATTACCTAATGGACTCCCCTATAATTATACCCTTATTTTTCAAACAATGATTAATTGTTATCCACAGCCTCCTTCTTCTCCTCTAAGTCGAGACAAACAGAATTCATGCAATACCTCTGCCCTGTCGCTGTCGGACCATCGTTAAAGAGGTGCCCGAGATGCGAGCCACAACGAGCACATTGTACCTCGGTACGCAACATCCCACCGCTCATATCTTCGACAAGCCTCACTGCCCCAGGGAGCGCATCTGAATCAGCAGGTTCACGTCTTGGACGCAAAAAAGATGGCCACCCTGTCCCCGAGTCAAACTTCGCATCAGATGCAAAGAGCGGATTGCCGCACGCTACACATCGATAGACCCCCTCGCGATCATCGTGCAGAAGCTTGCCTGAGAACGGCGCCTCAGTCCCCTTCTCGCGCAAAACGTGATATGCCTCAGGTGAAAGTTTCTTCTTCAGCTCTTCATCGTCCATTGACGGGGAGAAATCATCTTGCATAGTATTAATTAATAATTACTTAACCGTTTTTAAAAGTTCTGTAAATTCTTTCTGTACCTTCTCAAGCTTCGGATTGATAATCATTTTGCAATATCCATTATTCACATTGTGTGCGTAATAATCTTTGTGACATTCCTCCGCAGGATAAAACGTTGAGAAATGCTCGACCGCAGTCACCACCGCTTCGCTATTGGTGGCTCCGTTATCAAGATCCTTAATAAATTTTGATGCTTCGTATTCTTGTTCAGGAGTTGTATAAAAAATTACTGAACGATATTGTGTCCCAATGTCATTGCCTTGTCTGTTGAGTGTTGTGGGATCGTGTGAAGCAAAGAAAATAGTGAGGAGCGTATGAAAAGAAACGAGCGCAGGGTCAAACTCGATACGAACAACCTCAGCGTGCCCCGTTTCTCCCAATGAAACTTGCTCATACGTTGGATTTTCCGTTTTTCCTCCTGCGTATCCTGGTGTGACCGAAATCACCCCACGAAACATCTTAAACACCGCCTCAACACACCAAAAACACCCACCACCAAATACTACCACTTCCGTCTTTTGAGTTTCCATATTATTACTAATAGTATACCCCCACCCCAACTTTTAATACAGTACTTCACTACCACTACTATTATCGTCCACAATACCCCACTTCTCTCCTTTCTCCTCTCTTTTCTATTTCCTGAATAAATAGTTTTGAGATTTGTTTTTTCTTTTGAGCTTTCTTTTCCCTCTGTCCTTCTTTTTACTCTTTCTATCCTTAGAATTTCCAATCGTGCCCTATAGTACCAAATTGGAAATTCTGAAGGTAGAGAAAAAAGAAAATTAGAGTCTCAAATCAACCACTCCGTCGGCTTGCCACAGGGTGGTTGATTTGAGATTTAGATTTTGAAATGCTTTTTAATACTACCTACGTCCTCTACTTCCTTCGCGGTTATGATGCGAATATACTTGCGTACATCAAAACACTCACCCGCAAAATCAATAACATCTGCACAAGGAAATGGGGTGATGAACACTGACTTCTGGTACTGGAGACACCCAAGTTTTTGAATAGCGTGTCCAATAGCGCGTCGCGCAAACTTCTTATCCTCAGGAATATCAAACATAACAATTCTCCACAAGCCATCCCACTTTTTTTGACGCATGATAGTCATCGACTTTAGCTTACTGCGCATTGCGCGCTCTTTGCCTGCTGCTGTTAAGACATAGTACTCTACTCCCTGCATCTTTCTTTTCCCTAAGTAGCCACGCTTCTCGAGTCGATCAGCCGATCTCCGAATCCTCCACTGTTCTTGTGATGACTTTGGTCCAAAATATTTAAAGAGCTGAACTGCATTTGGCATCGTGACAGCGACCGCAAGCACCCCCACCACCAAAAGTGTTGAAAGTAATATCTCAACAACATCTTCCTTTGTTGTATCTTTGAGTGCCATAGTTAATAGTTATAAATAGTTGCATTATATGCATCTGTTACATTACTTGCATCTGTTACATTAAGAATAGCATAATTTCCAATTTGGTACTATAGTACCAAATTGGAAATTATGGAAATAAGGGAACAAGAAAGGAGAACAGAGTGGTGTGGTGGGCGGGGAAATACCCTTGCGCATTTTTTACAATAAAGAAAACTCTGCACAAGCAGAGTTTTCCTTTGTCTTATTCGTTTTGTTTTTCTCGCCAGTCTTCATTCACGGTTGCCTCCGTGACACATCCGATGTTTGGATTATTCTTTGGATGAAACCCCATCTCTGCTTCAAACATCTTATCCGCTTCATCGATGGTCAGCGCCTTGCACTTGAAAACAGGTTCCCTGTCCCCCACCTCGTTGTGGTCAATGTAAATAAACTCGATAGGCTTCTCAGGAGTTGCAATATTTTCAATTGCCTTAAAAAATTCTTCCATAGTTTTACTTCTGATTATCGCCTTGAATCATTTTGAACGCCTCTTGCACCGTAGACATAAACTGCGCGGGGAAAATGATGGTTGAGTTCTTTTCAGTGCTGATCTCTGCCATCGTCTGGAGCGTGCGGAGCTGGAGTGCAACAGGGTGCATAGTGATGATATCCGCTGCTTCGCCGAGCTTGACCGCTGCTTGGAACTCGCCCTCTGCTGCCACCACCTTTGCGCGACGCTCACGCTCTGCCTCGGCTTCCTTGGCCATTGCGCGTTGCATGTTCTCTGGGAGCATGATGTCCTTGATCTCCACCACGGTCACCTCGACACCCCAAGGCTCGGTGTGCGCATCGATAACGTCTTTAATCTTACTATTAATATCCTGCGTCTGAGAAAGGAGCTCATCGAGCTTGAACTGTCCCACTACGTTACGCACCGTCGTTTGAGAAATCTGATTTACTGCCTTGTATACATCCTCAATAGAGATAACTGACTTCTGTGAATCCACCACGTGATAGTACGCAACTGCAGCAATGTCGATAGACACGTTGTCCTTGGTAATAATCTTCTGAGAAGGAATATCCATCGTCACGGTACGGAGAGTCACCTTGGTCATCTGCTCAAGAACAGGGATGAGAATAATGAGCCCCGGCCCACGCACACCCGTACACTTCCCGAGGAAGAAAATAACTCCACGGTCATACTCCTTCACGACACGAAGTGATGAAGCGAGAAGCGCAAACACAAGTGACCCAATTACAATAATGATATCCATAATGTTATTTGATTAGTTTGTATGGGAATATTGTAGCATAAAAAGATTAATCAATTATCCTTTTTAAAACTATTTTTGTAATTCAATTTTAATAAATGCAAACTGATCTCGAGGTGCCCCTCCAGTGCTTAAGTCCCATTTTATATTCCTAGGGAAATTTCCGTAATCAGTTTGAAACATATATGGGATATGAGACTTTTCTAAATCCTCCTTATTTATACTAATATCATACTGAAAATCGTTAATATCTGTAAAAGAATTTGGATAAACAGAATAACGAATTAAATCTCTCTGATGTCCTGGTTCTCCAGCTACAAAATAATGGAATCCTTTTCCTTTCGGTTTAAAATCGAGATATGTATTCCAATACCCCTCACCTGTTTTAATCGTTTTATTTCCAGTGTTTTTGATTGCAAAATTAACAGTTGCTACGTATTTTCCATTCTTGTCCGCGCGAAGAAGTATAGTATCTCGATAAAATCCATCCTGTTTTACGACAAGACTAAGTTTTGGTGTTTTTAGTAAATCAGTAAACTGATTAAGAATTATTCCAAATAACGCAGCCACAAATACATCAGCCCAGAAATTTGGCCAGAACGCACTCTGAAAATACTGTGATGCTTTGCAATTTATGAGCAACAAAAGACTCAATATTAATACAAAATATAACGTTGATTTCATCACTTATGCAAAATAATATAATTTTTCAAAGCCTCAGCATCCTCACTTTCAAGAACAATAACACCGTCTGGTTTATGTTCTGTTTGATAACCTTGTTGTCGATTCTGAAATATCTGAATTTGAGCAGGTGAAGATGTCCATATTTCTACTGCTTCAATCCCAAAACGTCTCATAAGCCAGCCTGAGGTTACATTAACATTTTGTATAGTGTTATAGGGTATTGTTTTCCGAGACTTACTAAGTATACCCTTATTGATTTCAATATTTTGTTCATTATAGATAAACGAGTAGTTGTTATAACTCGCCCTCGTAACAAAATACGATACAATTATTACTATTGCTGGAAGAAACAACAAAAAATTTAACGGAAGGGTAACAACAAAAAGAATTACAAATAATGTATTTTGATACGAAAGAAGCTTCTCAGTTTCTTTGGTTGGTACGTTGGGTGAAATCATGATTTAAGTATATACCAGATAATCATTTATTTCATCGCCACCCTTGGTGCCTCCGTCGTCGTTGGGCGTATTACAATAAATCTCTGCTTCCATGATGCGAGGAAATCTTTGAGAGGGAGCGAGAGATTGCCACCCTCTTTTGATGCGGGGTCGTTATAATAAACATTGTCACCATCGATGCCGTTGATCACCACAAGGTGGGGAATCTTACTCTTTGGGTCAAATTTGTAATGCACCGATGCCATCACGGGCCCGTCCATCAGAGAGACACTGAGCCATGCGAGCGCAATCTTTCTGCTTTCTTTTCCAAAATCAAAAGCCTGTCCGTCGAGACCATATTTCTGAGATACTTCAATAAGTCCATCATATGTCCATCCTCCTGCCTTACTACTAAAAGCTCCTGCATCGAGACCTTCCCCAAGGAGTGTGTCCACGTCCACAGTCTTCGGCTTGTAATATTCAATGAGCATCGCGAGGCTCGTGATGCCACAGCCGGCTGGCTTCCACTTTTTTGAGGTAATATCATCAAACTGAGAATAAAAAGGTACTACAGGAACTGACGAGGTTGCCATAGATACAGACTGAGCTGGCGCTACCACAGAAAAAGCCACAGTAGAGGTAGCCAAAGGAACAACAGGGCAAGCGGCGCCTGTCGAAGCGCTAAAGGTGAACCCTGGAAGACATCCGGGATTCAGCATAGCGGCTGCGTACGTCAACATAACTGTTGGCAACATATCTGTACATTATACACTATTTGGCCACAAACTACAACAAGGCGTCAATGATTTTGAGGTATTTTGGCTAGTCGCGCACAAGGACGGGCATCCCCAAAACTGCCCAATTATATAGCTTTTTTGCGTTTTCGGGGGACATATTCACGCACCCATGAGACCACTTTTTTCCAAAGTTGTCATGCCAGTATGCGCCGTGGATGACCGCCCCCTCGGCAGTGAAGTATAAGTTCCAAGGAACCCCAGGTAAATCGTATTCTTGCTCACTTACCCCGGGAATGGGCCCCTGCATATAGCGGCTTGGTGTTTTGTAATAGACGGCAAACTTGCCACGAGGGGTCGGTGTGTCTATCAGTCCTGGCGAAACGGGCTCTTTCATAAAGAGTTGGTCACCGTCATAAGCATAAAGCATCTCTTCGGTGAGATTGACGGTGATGCGCTTGGTCGTCGACGCCCTATCTCCCACGGGGACGCGCATATCGCCAACATTGTCGAAAGCGCGAATTGCATCAGGGTTGACAGCGACATACCAGCCACTCGTGACGCGCTCGGGATAGCGGAGCTCTTGGTCTTGGATGACTTTGTACCACAGACTGCCGTCTTTTGCTTTGGTTGTTTTGCTTTGCACACGGAGGACGATGCCCGTGCGGAGCTTGGTCACCACAGGAAACTCTGTGCCTGCGCCCCCACGGATATTCACACAAACGCCCGTCGTATGATACGGGCCACAACCGTCGGTGATTTCGATGTAGTGCGCGAGAGGAATAGGCGTCGGTGCAATGTTTGGGACGGTAGATGTCGCAACTTGCGAGGAGATGATTTGCGCAGATTGATTGTTTTTTGTAGTTGTTTTGCTTTCGGAAAAGGCAAGAATGAGGAAGCCACCAAAAGCGATCACCGCAATCAAAACACCTAGAAATGGCTGCTCAATGTATTTCTTCATAGGAGTATCGTAGCACAGATTTTTGTTTCTGTGGCGGATGGGATTCGGGGGCGTTTGTTCGGCTGAACAAACGCCCCCGAATTTTTACTTCCTCCACCTTGGCGCACATCCAATCATCCATGTGTAAAATTTTGCCATAATAGGGTTCACGCCCTTTTTGCGCATTTCCTCATAGGAGCGCTTTTTAAATTCATTCACATCACTACCTTCGTACGTGAGCTTCCCATCTTTAAAACAGTAGCTGCAATATTTATCCGACCCGCTTTCAACAGGGTCCTTCTCAAGTGGCATCATACAACTTTCACAATATTTCGATTTCATATTTTTTTGAGTTAGCTGTTAATATAGATATTATAGCAAAGTTTTTGAGATAATTTCATCTGCAATTTCACTGGGCGTCTTGCCAGAAGTGTTTATAGTAATATCAGCAAATCGTTTGTACAAAAATTCTCGTTTTTCAAAAAGTTGCTGAAGCGTCGTTCCCTTCAAACCAATAATGCCGCGCTCCTCAACGTCAATCCTTTTTTTGATCACATCAAGATCAGCATAAAGATACACGACGGTAGAATTATCCTTAAGAAGCGCCATCGCGTCCGGGGAGTACACCGCGCTTCCGCCGGTCGACACTACGGAACGCTGTATCGTATTTAATTTTTTTATTTCCGAGGATTCAATTTCCCTAAACTTTTCTTCGCCTATTTCATTGAGGATAATTTGAAGGGGGTTACCATACACTCTTTCAATGACTTTGTCTGTGTCGATACACGCCCATCCAAGTTTCTGCGCCAAAATACTACCGACCGTACTCTTGCCAGCTCCCGCCATCCCGATTAGGGTAATGTTTTGTTTCCCCATATTTTTCTATTCATCTTAGTTCACGCCTTGTTTCTCTTTTCGAGAAACAGCGACGCGAATTTCAGCTTTTTTGTATTTGACCGCTTTTGCTCGCAAAAAACTTAAATTCGGCTGCGAGACCTGGATTCGAACCAAGATAACCGCCTCCAGAGGGCGATGTCCTACCATTAGACGATCTCGCAATTCCACTGCTTTTGGCAATGTAGGGACACAATACCCCAAATTCACCAGTTTTTCAAGTTCACATAGGCGAGGCCTATGTATTTCTACTTGGGAGTACTTGGGAGTCGAACTCCCAAGTGAAGACAATCCTTACTCCGCCATCGAAATATCAAGCACCTCCTGCACGTTCCAACCGTTCTTTTTGAGCCCTACGAGGGGCGCAAACACGTGGTCTTGATCAAGTCCGTATACTTTGAAGGTTTGTTTGCTGCTGTTTACCACAACCACCATTTCAAAAGTGTGGTCATTGAGCTTCTTGAGTTTTACACTCTTCCCCTTCGCACGAGCGTTGGCAATAATAACACCAGGAGAAATCTCAACGCCAACTTTTTTATAAAGCCTGATTATCTCCATTGCACCCTCTATCACACTCGTATGTGGTCCTCGCTGATTGATGTGTACCATTTATTTCTTTAAAACGTACATATCCTGACTGAAACCACCGACGCCGACAAACTCGACTGCGTCATCCTTCTTGAGGATATACTCGTACGGCATACAGTTTCTGCAACCACCCTCTTTTGTCTCGTGATTGTACGCGCCTTCGGGGCAAACAAATGCCTTCTCGTGACCCTCTCTCTTCGCAACATCACGTGCCTCCTTCACCTTCATTGCAACTTCTAGTACGGCTACACGCGCAGACTCAAGGTCGGTCAATTCCTTCTCTACCATCTTGTCACTCTCGAGATACCAGTAGCTCGCTTTGGTCACTTTGCGTTTCTTGTGAAGTGCATCACAGAGGAGAAGGTAAATAGGTAGCTGAAGCGAGCTCCCTGTCTCCTCTCGCTTGCCAGTCTTGAAGTCGATGATATGAAGTGAGTCTGTCTCGGGCAAATATTCAATCCAGTCCACGAGTCCGTTCAAAATAATGTTGTGCTCTTCGCTAAGGAAAAAGTTGCAGGGCATCTTGTCTTGGGGAAGCTTGATGCATTTGTTTGGCAAGAAACGCGGGTCGCTGATAACTTTCTCAAGCATTACTTTTCCACGCTCCTTAAACTCTGCCTCTTCTTCATCAGACAGAAAGCCCCCCTTCTTGCCCGTGACTTTCTTCCAACTTTTTTCAAAAAGTTCGAGGAGGTCTCTGTCCATTCGTTCATCCGAAGGAAACTCTGCGAGCCCTTCGAGGACCTCGTGCACGGCGATACCGAGCGACATATGTGGATTCACAATAGAAACTTTGTGTCCCGTCTTGGGGTCCTTGTACATATTGTGTAGGTAATACGAACGAGGACACCTGAGAAAGTCCCCCATCGAAGAATGCGACACCCACACTGCGGTATATTTATCTATCATAATTATTATTTTTGAAATACTATTGGAATCTCAAGTGCATCATCATGCTCCGGAAGTCCTGAAGGATTATCTTTTTTCAAAATGAGCGAGCCGCGATTGCTATATGCCTTTTCATCTACAGTAAACGTGAGTGTCGCTTCAAATGGCACAAACTCCGTGGTCATCCAGTCACCTTGAGCCTGTGCTATCCCCTGCGCAATAATGAGGCCATCCCAATTAACGAGAGTAACGGGGAAGCTCGCTTCGAAAAACCAGTTGCCTCGAGCCTCGCCCGTGATAGCAAGCGGACTCTGGATTGATTGGTTTGGACGAGGACTGCTAATGCGGATGAGGTTTGCTTTCTCAATCTCGTTACCAATACCTTCAACAAACGTCTCACTGCCATAGCGACACTGACGAGGATAACTTTCCATGACGGGTGCGCCCGTTGCCACACATTCCTCGAAGGTTGTTACCGAGGACACTACTTCAATCTTGGGTGGATTTGGCAAGAGCCAGATAAAGGTCACAAGCACCGCAATGAGAAAAAAATCAAAAATGTAGTTTGTCTTTGTCATATTATTATTTTACACCAAAAATGTTTTTTCTACTTTAACAACTTTGAGCGCACAATCGCCGCTTTAACAAATGCGCTAAAAATTGGATGTGGAGTAAGCGGACGAGCCTCGAACTCTGGATGGAACTGTGTCCCAAGGAAGAATGGGTGCACACTCGTTGGGAGCTCAGCAATTTCCATCAAGGTGCCGTTTGGCGAGCGACCAGAGAATACGAGCCCCTCTGCCTCAATCATGTTGATGTATTCAGGATTCACTTCAAAGCGATGACGGTGACGCTCAATGATTTTATCTGTACCATACGCCTTCTGTGCGATAGTTCCCTTTTTAAGCACTGCAGGATACGCACCGAGACGCATACTGCCACCGAGGTTGCCCTTCTCAATATTTTCTTTCTGTCCTTCCATAATATCGATGATGAGATGCTTTGACTTAGGATCAATCTCGCGTGATGTTGCATCTTTGTAGCCGAGAACATTACGTGCATACTCAATGACCGCAAGCTGCATACCATAACAAATACCAAAGTACGGAATCTTGTGCTCGCGTGCAAAACGAATCACGTTGAGTATCCCCTCGATACCGCGCGAACCGAACCCTCCCGGCACGAGAATGCCGTCAAAACCGACAAGCTCGGCGAGGGGCGCATTCTTGCCCTCAAAGGTGCTCGCCGTTAGCCACACAAGCTTTGCCTTCTTGCCTTGTGCTATTGCAGAATACTTGATTGCCTCAATAATAGAGAGGTACGAATCTGAAAGAACGAAATCACCTGTATCAAAATATTTTCCTACGACTCCAATGCGGACTTCGTCTTTCACCTTTGTCGCCTTCTTTGCAAACGCTTCCCACTCTTTCCACTTTGCGCTCGTGCCACGACTCTTGAGCTTGAGACGCTTCAAAATCTTCTCCGCAAGTTTGTCCTTCTCAAAGTTCCCCGGGATATCATAGATGCTATCGACGTCAGGTGCAGAGATAACACTCTCAGGAATCACATTACAAAAGAGTGCGAGCTTTTCTTTGCGTTTTGCATCAAGCGCCACATCACTACGAGCAATAATGAAGTCTGGCTGAATCCCCGCGCTATTGAGTGCGCGAACAGCGTGTTGTGTCGGCTTGGTTTTCATCTCCCCCACCTTTGACGGTGTCGGCAAATAACTCACAATAGTAAAAAGCACATCGTCGGGATTTTTAATCTTGAGCATTCTCGCCGTCTCAAGAAAAAGAATGTTCTCGTATTCGCCGACGGTCCCACCAACTTCGATGACCACAATTTCTGCGTTTGCCTTATCGCAGGCGCTGTTAATACGATCAATAACTTCATACGGAATATGTGGCACAACTTGCACGCACTTGCCCTTATATGCGAGTGCCCGCTCCTTTTGAATGACTGACTGATACACGCGCCCTGTCGTCATATAGTTGTCGCGAGTGAGCGAGGTACCAAGAAAACGCTCGTAGTTTCCCATATCCTGATCTGTCTCATCGCCGTCCTTGGTCACAAACACCTCGCCGTGCTCTGTAGGATTCATCGTGCCCGCATCAACGTTTACATACGGATCAATCTTCATCGCCGTCACACGGAAGCCATGCGACTGTAGGAGCAAACCAATAGAGGATGTCGTCACCCCCTTGCCGACTCCAGAAATCACGCCTCCCACTACAAAAATATACTTGCGTGTCTTTCCTTTTGTCATAATTGATTTATTTTGATTGATCTTTAATTATTAATTGTTACTTTACCTCAAATATTTTCGCACTGCCAAATAACTCGACACCGCACCAAGCGCAATACCCGAACAAACAATGATGAGGAAAATCTGTACGAAGTTTGCGACGAAGTAATGAAGCAAATCTACTCCGCCATAAAATACCTGGGTAGCGTTCTTGAGCCAGTAGGTAATCGGATAAAAAAGAATAAGCGTGAGAAATGCTGCGACTAGACCATAGAGAATCCCCTCAACAACAAAAGGCCCGCGAATATACCAGTTGCTTCCCCCTACGAGGCGCATCACATTGATCTCATCGCGCGCAATGAAAATAGCGAGGCGAATCGTGTTGAACGTAATCAAAACAGAGATGGCGACCATAAGTGCGGTGATGATACTGCCGAGCTTCTTCACGCCGACAATGAGCTTTGTGAGACGGTCGATGGCGATTTTGTTGTCGTTGTAGTTGACCTTGCTTACGATGGAGAGCGAACCCCCCGCAGAAAGTTCTGATTTGTTGTCGAGGAATTTTGCAATACTTTCATATTGAGAAGGCTCCTTCGCTTTCACGGTGAGCGCTGCGGGAAGAGGGTTCTCCCCGATCTCATCGAGAGCCTGTGTGATGCGATGGTCGTCTTGATGACGTGTACGGAAATCAGCAAGTGCCTGCTCACGTGAAATATATGTCACTGATTTCACTTCAGGATTTTTTTCAATTTGCTCTTTGAGAGCTAGGATAGCAGATTCAGTCGCCGTAGCATCCACATAAATGTTGATATCGATTTTGTCTTGAAGGTCACGGAGAGCGGTACCAAGAAATGCGGTCACAAGAAGCGTCGACGCAATCATAAAGAGTGCAACGATCATCACAAAGACAGCAGAGAGCGAAACGCTGCCGTTTCGCCAAAAACTAATGAACCCTGCTTTGATAATTCGTTTGAGATTTGTCCAGAACATAGAAATTAGTCAGAAAGTCGAAAGTCCTAAAGTCGAAAGAGGGCTCACAAACTTTCATTCATTATACACAGTATTAACTCAGTAACAAAATTGAATTTCTTGAGTCCACTTTTGACCTTTGACTTTTAGACTTTAAGACTTATAACGCGTACTTGCCTGTGGCGTCATCGCGGATGATTCTCCCATGATCCATCGTAATAACCCTCTTCCCCAGCGCCTCCACCACGCCCTTATTGTGAGTCGTGAGGATTACTGTCGTGCCCATATCGTTGATTTTCTTCAAAATCTGTACGATTTCGTAGGTGTTGATAGGGTCGAGATTCCCCGTCGGCTCATCCGCGATGATGAGGTCAGGCTGGTTTACGATAGCGCGCGCGATAGCCACACGCTGAAGTTCACCTCCAGAAAGCTGGCGAGGGAAATTCCACATTTTCTTAGTGAGGTCAACGAGCTCAAGCACGTGCGGCACGTCGTTGGCAATCTCCTCATCAGACTTCCCTGCCACTTCCATTGCGAACGCTACATTTTCATATGCGGTCTTGTTGGGAAGAAGGCGGAAATCCTGAAAGATGACCCCTATACGACGGCGAAGCTCTGGCATATCATCTGGCTTAATCTTCTTGAGATTTGCGGAATCAAAAGAAACACTTCCTTGCGTAGGATGATCCTCTCCAAGAAGAAGCTTCACGAGCGTCGTCTTCCCCGCCCCCGAGTGTCCGACAATAGATACGAATTCCCCTTGCTTGACCTGAAGTGTCACTCCCTCAAGCGCCTTGGTGCCATCGGAGTAAGACTTTGAAACATTATCGAAGTAAATCATTCTGGTATTTTAACAAATTTTTAAGAATGAGGGAAATAAAAAAACAGGCCTTTGGTAAGGCCTGTTTTGACACACAATATCTAATCGTAAACAGAGAGAAGACAATCATCCCAGGACGCATCAATTTCAATAACGTCCTGCGTGTCATCTTTTATTTTTTGCTTAATCCAATCGGAAAGTTTAATTCCGCTCTCCATACCATTCCGATCGCCAAAAAAATTAATGTCGGAAGAATGACAGAATGCAACACCCAGACTTTTGTGGTGCTGACTAGAAATCGCGGGAGCGAGGAATGCGATATGGTGGCTTATCCCACCTATTTTCTGCTCTTTAAAATACTTGGCGACATACTTCTGGAACGCGCTCGGGTACTCTCCGAGCTTTTCAGTCCGAACAATCATCATTTTTGCGGATTGCTGTGACATTTTTCCCTCCCTCAATAAAGACAAGTTGTCTATAATGAAACTATCACATGATTTCTAATTTGTAAAGAGCGCCGTATTTTTCAATATTCCATATTCCACATTCGATATTCTGCCCATCCCTACAGCTCCCTCTCTGCTTCAATGAACTCCATTATCTCCCCATCCTCGAGAACAGCGTCAACATTTGAGGTCTCTACATCTGTGCGATGGTCCTTTACCATCTTGTAGGGATGGAGGACATACGAGCGGATCTGGTTCCCCCATTCAATCTCCGTGGTCTTACTAATATACATACCACTCTCTGCTGCCTTCCTCTCGTCGTCCTGCTTTTTAAAAAGTTTACCTTTGAGAATTTGAATTGCCTTCTCGCGATTCTGCTCCTGAGAGCGCTCAGTCTCTACGTGTACGGCAATATTGGTCGGAATATGCACCACACGCACGGCAGTCTCGCGTTTGTTTACATTTTGCCCTCCGGGACCTGACGAACGGCTGAATTCGATTCTAATATCGTCAGCAGGGATTACAATCTCATCGTTTGCGCCGTCCTTGAAATCGGGAATAACTTCAACCATCGAAAACGAAGTATGACGAAGGCTCTTCGCATTAAAAGGAGAGATGCGCACGAGGCGATGCACGCCCGATTCGTTTTTGAGCATACCGTATACATTCTTCCCGTGAATCTCGAGCGTGATGTTGCGATAGCCACCGTGATCGTTTTTGTTTTCGTGGAGAAGTTTCACTTCGAAATTTTGTTTCTCAAAAAACTTGAGATACATACGCACGAGCATCCCCGAAAAATCCTCTGCATCATCCCCACCTGCGCCTGAGAAAATAGTCATCACCGCATTGCCACGGTCGTACTTGCCGACACCTGCGATTTTTTCCTTGAGCTCTGCGATTTCCTTGATGACAGCTTGCGCGCGAGCTTTGTCAGACCAAAAATCCACCGAGGCCATTTCAGCTTCGAGTTCTACAATTTTCGCTTGGAGTTCTTCTTTTGACATAATGAGCAGTATAACAGAAAATGCCCCTGATTCGACAGAGTCGAATCAGGGGCATTTTCATTTAGAGCCAACCCCGGGAATTGAACCCGGAACCTACGGTTTACGATACCGTTGCTCTACCAGTTGAGCTAGGTCGGCAAAAACAGTCAAAAGTCCAAAGTGTAAAGTCGAAAGTAAACTCAATAATGCATTTACTTTTACTTTATGAACTTTATGGACTTTCAACTGTCCTGGAGCCGCTGATCGGGATTGAACCGATGACCTCGTCCTTACCAAGGACGCACTCTACCAACTGAGCTACAACGGCTTATTATACTTTTGTAACATTCTGGCATTATCAGCCAAAACAGTTACAACGGCTTATTTTGACACTTGGTCACAATACACTATTCAGCCTCTTTTTTCAATAAAACAAAAAGGGTCGTACATGACGACCCTTTTAATCTCCTACTATTACTGAGCAGCTGCGAGGATTTCCCGCAGAGGCTCATTTGACCCTGCTTCAACTACACAGAGGACAGCCATCGCTTGATCATGGCTGACGGGGTGCCCCGACACACACGGACAAACCTTCATAATTTCGCTTTCCGGATCAAGATATTCCTTTGCATCTCCACAAAGACAACAATTCATTTTTTTCTCCTGTGAACAAATCAGCCTGCACAATACCATAAATTATACGACCGCGCAAATACAGAAAAACCTAACGAAAATTCATTAGGTTTTTCTGTATTTGCGCGGTCGATGGTCCGCGGTCACGAGTTACTAAGTGTGCTCAGGTGAGTACACCCTGCGCGCACTAAGTACTCTCGACCCCGCCTCACTGTCGCCTTGCGACATGCTCCCGATTTCTTACACGGTACTCCGAGTGTTGAAATCGCAGTGCCCTAGATTTATCGTGGCTTACGGCTTTCGAGTCTCCTCGCGGTTCGATTTTCTAATCGCCAGCGCAAGTGAAGCAGTTCACTTGCTTCGACCGCGCAAATACAAAAAATCACGGCAATTGCCGTGATTTTTTGTATTTGCGCGGTCGATGGGACTCGAACCCACGACCCCTCACGTGACAGGCGAGTGCTCTAACCAGCTGAGCTACGACCGCAAATTGTACTTCTTCTGCAACCTGACCCTTCTCATTTAGTCCGATATGCACTCGCCGAGGCGAACGCTCGCTATCTTCTTAATCTGAGCTGAGCTACGACCGCAAATTTTACTCTTTCTGCAACCAAACCTAACTCATTTAATCCGATATGCACTCGCCTAGGCGAGTGCTCGCTATTTTCTTAATCTGAGCTGAGCTACGACCGCAAATTTACTACTTTTGCATTCTAGCAGGAAACGTTCCGCGAAACAAATGCGGGTGCCGATGAGTGGAATCGAACCACTGTCTAGGGCTTATGAGTCCCTCGTTCTGACCATTGAACTACACCGGCTATAATTTTAATACTTCTTTTTTACTGCATCAATCAACCCAAGTACTTCATATTTCAACCTAGAACTCTTTCGTACCTGCAAAGATAGGATACCATAATATGAATCATAATTCTCGTACACCTTTTTTTGCTTTATTTTTAGGAACACCTGATTCCCGAATTGCTCAATTGGTAGCTTCAACAGAACAGACCAGTATTCGATAACTTTCATAATCCTCGGACGATGTATCTCGTTGATAAATATCCTCGGCATAAACTCCTCATCCTTTACGTTTAACACCCTCTCGTACCATTTCTTCATGACAAGAATAATTTCTGGATCAGAGTTAACAATCGCGAGTGCACTTCTGTCACTCTTTGTTCCCTCACCCCAGTAAAGACCTATGCCGAGCATGAGGAGATCCCTTTCAGTCATCTGACCAACGGTCTCATAAGCTTTCTTTTTACAAACACTCATCCTATCCTGTTTCTTTTTGTGGTTCATTTCTGCACCAATCATTCTGCCCTTATGCCCAGCGCTTATCGAATTCTGCGTAAGCTTATCTTTTTGCTTTTGAGATAAAACTATATCCTGACACCAGATACTCGCTGACCCTTTTGACACACCGAGTTCGGCTGCAATTGCTCCAATACTCCACCCTTTCTTTCTCAATTTTTGAGCCCTTATCTTTTCCTGGAACTTAGCCATATATACTATAATATCAGCTGTTCTAAAATAATCAAGGTGTGCGAATAAAGAATAACAGGTGTTATATGAACACCTGTTATTCTTTATTCGTGTTGCGGGGGCCCGAATCGAACGGGCGTCTTCAGGTTATGAGCCTGATGAGATACCGCTTCTCTACCCCGCTATGTCTACCTATAACCAAATTTTCACTAAATCTCAATAGCGGCGAGATGACGCTTCCGAACCAGCTGGTTCGCCCCGGGTCATACCCGCTATGCTTCATTAATGAGAGACCCAACTATACCACCTTAGCCAAATTTTGCAAGGGTTAAACGCAAAGCGCTTTACCCACTTTTGACTTTAAGACTTTTGACTTTCGACTAGTTTAAAGATACCCCAACTCCTTAAACGCATTCTCAAACTTCGCGATAGTATCGCGCGCCACCTTCGCGGAAAGCTCTTCCCCTAGTGTTTCCCCGTGCGCAATTTTATTACGGAGTAGATGTGCTTCCCAAACTTGATCATATGAAGCAATCCTTGTGCGACTCATCCCCTTCAGTTTCTCAGCGACCGTCTCCCCCACATACCCCATATCTTCAAGTACCTCGCTCAAAATATTATCAGCCTCGAGTATCGCAAGTTTCCACTCTGCGGGATTTTCTGAATTAAGATGCTCCTGTATGATTTGCCAATTGATTGACTTCCCTGTTGCCTCTGCTTCTGCAATTTTAATTGGCTTATACTTTTCGTGTTCTTTATGATGAATCTCACGAATACGCAGTGTCGCCCAAAATGCCCCCGCGAGAAATAAAATTCCAAGAACCGCAAGTGGGGTTTGAATAGATAAAATGAAATTTTGTATTACTTCTAGAGGAACTTTCCCCATGAGATACGCGAGGATTGTTGCGGGTGCCTCGCCTGACGAGATGGTGTCTGCATTGAGCGATATGATATTGTTACTTACCCAAATAAACAAAATAATACCAAGAACAACACTAACATCGCGAACGAGTGTGTCTGGAGCTAGAGCTGTTGGTGCGTCGTGAGCCATATAATAAATTATACCATCTATTCTTGTGTTTTCTCAAAGTCCTTCCCTGTTGCAAAGAGAGCACTCTCTCCGAAATGAGGTGCGATGAACTGAATACCAAGAGGAAGCTTCGATCCCTCTTCGTCTACAAATCCCGAAGGAATCGAGATTGCTGGAACCCCCGCAATATTGACGGGTACGGTGAAGATATCAGCAAGGTACATAGCGAGCGGATCACTCGACTTCTCCCCAATCTTAAATGCTGGGGTTGGGGCAGTTGGTGTGGCGATAATATCCACTCCCTTAAATGCTTCTGCGAGATCGCGTTTGAGCATCTCCTGCACAGCGCGTGCACGACCATAGTATGCATCATAGTATCCTGATGAAAGTACATAGGTACCGAGGAGAATACGGCGACGCACTTCACGGCCGAATCCTTCCCCACGCGACTTCATATAATCCTCAAGGAGGTTTGCACCATCCGCGTGATAGCCATAACGCACACCATCAAGGCGAGCAAGATTAGAAGATACTTCAGCTGGCATCAAAATATAATAAACGGAAAGTCCGTGTGCGAGTGTTGGCAGAGAAATTTCCTTCACTTCATAACCAGCTTTTTTCATAGCCTCAAGCGACTCTTCAAAGTTTTTCAAAACATGTGGATCCACACCTTTTGCGTGAACAAATTCTGTGGGAACGCCGATTATTTTTGGTTTGCTATAATTTTTCGACGCGAGATTATCTGGGTACGATGTACTATCAAGTGGATCATATCCCTTGATACAATCAAAAATTATTTCTGCATCTTCGACAGTCTTTGCAAAAGGGCCCGCTTGGTCAAGGGAACTCGCCATCGCGATGAGCCCTGAGCGGGACACACTGCCGTATGTAGGTTTGAGTCCCACTACTCCACAGAAAGACGCTGGCTGACGAATAGAGCCACCTGTGTCGGTCCCAAGGGCACCAAGGCAAGCGTTAGCTGCAAGAGCCGCAGCTGAGCCACCCGATGAACCTCCTGGCACACACGTGATGTCGTGCGGATTTTTTGTTACCCCAAATGCTGATGTCTCCGTCGAGCCACCCATTGCAAACTCGTCCATATTCGTACGTCCGACAAACACTGCTCCCGCTTCGCGAAGCTTCTTCGTCACACCCGCATCATATGTCGCGCGATAATTCTCAAGCATCTTCGATGACGCACTTGCGATTTTACCCTTGATCAAAATGTTATCCTTCATCGCGACAGGGATTCCTGTCATCATCGTTGCGCGACCTTCGTCAATCATCTTCTGTGCAACCTCGGCTTGCGCACGCACATCATCAAAGATTTCGAGGTATGCATTGAGATCACGTGTGTCCTCTGCAACTTTGAGCACCACTTCAGCAAGCTCAAGCACACTCATTTTTTTATTAACGAGAAGTTCGTGCGCTTGCTTGATGGTGAGATTTTTAAGGTCAATCATATTACAAAATTTTCTTTACTGAGAGGAGATTGCCCTCACGCGCTGGCGCTTGGCTCAAGATGTCTTCAGTAAAGATTCCTGCTTCGTGAGCCCCCTCGTCCTCACGCATCACGTTATGAAGTTCCCCAGCCTCAGGAATAGGCATTTCAGCAGCAACCTCCTTTATTTGAGAAATGTACTCCAAAATCTCTTCGAGATCGTGCCTCAAAACCTCTTTCTCACTATCTGAAACAGCAATACGAGCAAGCCCCGCAAGGTGTTCTACGTCAGTTAATGCAATGGCCATATTCGCGAGTATACCACGATTTGCGACTGTTTTGAAATTATTTATATAAAACCCCGAGACGATGTGTCTCGGGGTTGGGACTAAAGATTCTTATTTTATTGTTTTGGAATAACTAGACGATATTGACGTGCAGCAAGCCAGACGTTATTGTCCACATAAGGACGCGGGTAGGAAAGGACCTCCATATCATAGGAGTCAACAGTCGCCACAGCTACGACAAGGTTGTCTTGTGTTGCGGGTTTCGATTCGTCCTTTTTGTGCAGAAAGAAGGTAGCGCCTGCACTCCTGGGCCCGCAAAGTTTGCCAAAATTCATCACGCAGAAGTCCTCTCTTTGTTGCTCAGTCATCCACAACCTCTCCAAATCAACCCCGACTGAGTTCAACAATCTCGAAAAGTTGGCATCTTCCACAATTTCAAACACCCAAAATTCCTTGTCAAACGCGGTGATTACCTCGTCGGCATAAAGCTGACGAAGGATAATAGTTATTTTGGTAACCACTTTTACCCAGCAGGGTTCCTTGCGGTTGAATTTCTTGAGTTCCACAAGTACCTCTTCTCCAATTTCTGGATTGAGGAGATTTGTGATTAAAGTGATAAGCGGTTTGAGAAAGACCCAAAGCGCTTTTCTGAGCATGTTGAGTTCCATGGTCAGCTTCCTTTCCTTTTTATCCCCTCTTTCGTTCGGGTAAACGAGTGCCTTAAACTTCAAAGAACTAAAATCATTCTATATTAAATTGCTACTTTGTCAACATCTTCAAAAAGTCCTTTTCTGAAAGAATTTGAACACCGAGACTCTGCGCCTTATCATATTTTGAACCAGGATTTTCACCCGCAACCACATAGCTCGTCTTTGACGATACACTCTCTGCCACCTCGCCACCGAGAGCGCGGATTTTTGCTTTGGCATCATCCCGATGAAGAGTCTCGAGCGTTCCCGTAAGAACAAACGTCTTCCCAGAAAATACTCCGCCTTTTTTGCGCTCTGGATTTACTATTTTTATTTCTGCGAGAAGTCGATCGAGAAGCGCACCGTGATGCTTGTCAGCAAACCAATCCGCAAGTGACTGCGCCACCACCTCCCCCACTCCATAAATATTATTAAAATCATCATACGAAGCTTTGCGCACTTTTTCAATATTGCCATATGCCTCCGCAATATCGATAGCTGTTTCTTCTCCTACGTGCTCTATGGAGAGCGCAGTCAGAAATTTCCCAAGTTGAACTTCGCGTGCATTATCAATCGCTTCAATTAGATTCTTCGCAGAAAGCTCAGCAAAACGTGGGAGTGATAGCACATCGCCAAGGGTAAGCGTAAATACATCATCAAAATTACTAATGAGGTCAGCATCAAGAAGCGCATCAATCACCTTCGGTCCACAACCATCAACATTGAAACCTTTTTTAGAAACAAAATAGTAAAACTTGCGTCTCTTTTGCGCAAACATATTTTTGTTCACGGCACGGTGTGCTGCTTGCCCGGGGATGCGTTCAATAGGACTGACGCTGCCATCAATATCCTCCACATACTTTGGAAAAACAAATTTCTTCTCCTTACCCGTACGCATCTCTTTCACCACGGCAACAATATCAGGGATAACATCCCCTGCTTTCTGGAGGATTACGGTATCACCAATGCGCACATCGAGGCGGCCAATCTCGTCTTCGTTGTGAAGCGTCGCGCGCGAAACCACCGAGCCCGCAACTGACACGGGACGGAGATGCGCCACCGGCGTTACAACACCCGTACGTCCCACCTGAAGCACGATATCCTCAAGGACGGTCGTTACCTGCTCTGCGGGGAACTTGAGCGCAATACCAAAACGAGGCGCCTTGCCAGTGTAACCAAGTGCGTCCTGATATTCTTTTTCATTTACTTTTATCACGACACCGTCAATCCAGTAGTCCTCCTTGGGCGCTTTCTTTTGCCATTTCTGCCAAAACGCAATCACCTCGTCCATCGTCTTACATTCAGTAAAATGTGGATTAACCTTAAAGCCGAGTTTCTTCAAATATTTCAATTCATCGATCTGGTTGTCAGGAAGCTCCTTGTCGAGTGCGGTCACATCATATACAAAAACATCAAGCGTGCGCGCCTTCACGACCTTTGGGTCAAGTTGACGAATGGTTCCTGCAGCGAGATTGCGTGGGTTTGCATACGGCTCGCGACCCGCTTTTGTTTCTTCTTTGTTGAGGCGCGCGAGTGTCGTCTTCGCCATCCACACTTCCCCCTCAAAAACTCCTGAAACTTTTTCATTGAGAGAGAGGGGAATCGAGTCAATCATCTTTACGTTGGCGGTTACATCTTCGCCAATAATGCCATCTCCGCGTGTCGCTGCAGTAACAAGTACCCCTTTTTCATAAGTGAGCACTACTTTGAGCCCATCAATTTTGAGCTCGCATACGTACGAAGGTTTTATTTTTTTTGCGATTGCCTTAACAAGAAAATTTTGCACGCGCGTATCGAACTCATGCATTTCCTCTGCGTTAAATGCATCATTAAAAGACCATTGCTCGACGGTGTGCTTTATCTTCTTGAAACCCTTGAGTGGCGCACCAGCAACCCGCTGTGATGGTGAGTCCGGCGTAACGAGGTCTGGGTAAGCTTCCTCAATAAGCACGAGCTCATGCTTGAGCGCATCAAGAGCCTCAGGAGAAATCTCTGATTTGTTCTCTACATGATAGAGATAGCGATGATGCTCGATAGTCTTGCGCAAAGATAGAAGACGCTCACGTGCATCCGAATCAGCAGATTCTGAGTCAGCAGACCTCACGCCTTGGGCGCAGACTCTTGGACGGGGACTTTTAGTTGAATGATTACTTTCACGCATACATTAAATACTAATCTTAAGCCCACGTTCCACAACGCGAGGATTTGTCGAGGTAGCTGCACAAGAAGTGTTGTACCCGCGAGCTGTGGTTGTCGTCGCTGTCCCTTCCATAGCAACTATCACATTCACACAACCACCTTGTGCTCCGACGTCTACCGTAAACGACCCGATTTGCGCGATAGGGTCCCAGCCTGCTATCACCGCACCAAAACAAGATGCTGAAGGGGTTGGATGAAGCTCCCAATAGAGAGCACACTCAATCCCAGAATCAGCTGCAGCAAAAGCGATTTGTGTTTGTTTCCAAAATGAAGCAAAGAGCATCTCTTTGTAGGTGCGTTCATACACACCGAGCCCAATAGCCAACGCAGCGCCACCAACCAAAATAGCAATGAGTAGCACAGAGCCTCTGTTGTATAGTTTGTGTTTAATCATATTTGCCAATTAAAAATATTCTCGGAAAAAGCGACGGTTCCCGTGTCTCCTCCTGTTCTCCATGTGACAGTCGAAGTAACATTCTTTTCAATCCCCGCCACAACATCTGCTATCGTCACTGTCCTCGTAAACTGAGTCGTGGTTGCGGTTACGGTCCCTTGCTCATATAGTCCTGTACCGCTGTCAATATACACGTTTGAATCAGTGAGTAATACAACTGGCGGGTCGTTTTTTAGATTGACCATATAATTTCCAGCGGTGATATTTGTGTCCCATGCTCCCACTGCTAGCATGTTGCTATCTCTCACTTGCCGCACGGCTTCAATCCCCTCTTGAGCAAGATTGATTGCGATCATTTGGTCTTTTGAATAATAAAGTTTATGAGTTGCATCTCCAATAAGTGAGATGGGCCCAACAACCGCAACGAGTAATATTGAGATTGCGATAAGGGTTTCAATGAGGGTGAATGCGCGAGTACGCGCACAACTGACCACTGACAACTTACAACTTACGGCAGATTTTCGCATAGCGAAAATCTGCTTATTGGGTATCAGTTGTTCTTTATTAGTTGTTAGTTGTGTATTCAGCATTTTGTCAGTTGTTAGTGGTCAGTGGTCAGTTGTTCCTATCCCTAATTATCATTTACTCGCTGTGTTATCGTGGTCTGCACTTTAAATCCAGTAGCGACACCTCCTGCATTAATATTACCATCAATAACGACAGTCGCCATTGGTTGCTTGGTATCAGGCGCTAAAAAAATTGCACTCCCTGAAACATAGACTTGGAAATTTGTAATAGTGATCTCTGGGGAAGTCGCTTGAATTATGGGCTCCACTCCAACAGAGCGCCAAATGGCGCCGTCAGCCAAAGAATATTGTACTCTTTCTCCCGCCTGGTTGGTGAAAAATAATGTGTTTCCAGCCGCACCAGAAGTAGGGCAATCATTCACTGCATTTAGTGCTCCCCCGCCATCCCCACACCAATAACTTGTCCCTGTCTTAATATTTCGCGACATATCCTCAAGAGCAATATTGAGATTGTCGGCTGCGATTCGCACTGCACGGGACTTCCTGTCTGATTGTACGACAGACAATAGACTGCTGGTTGCTATAAACATTACAATAGTAAATAGCCCCAAGGATACGGTCATCTCAATAAGGGTAAACCCGCCTAAGTTTTTCTTTCGAGAAAAATTTTGGTGGGTGAAGCCATTTTTTGCGCGTAAATTTTTCATATTACTGGATCGAGATTTGTCCCGCTTTTGTTATCTTCACTACAGCAGTCCTTCCAGAAATGGAATCAGATATGGTAATAGAGACAAAACTGAAAGAGATAATTGGGTTCTCGACACTTTCGGCAATAAACGCGTCTGGATTGGGACGTCTAAAAGTAACATTTGCTATATTGTAACTACAGGGAGTTCCCCCGCACGAAAGCTCTGTAATAGCGATATTGTTTGTCCAATTCACGCTGACATTTTGAAGATTGGCGTCAATCCCATTGTCATACACACGGTTGCTATTAAGATCAGCAAATACAACAACGCCATTTGCTCCCTGAGAAAAGTGTACTCCATAGGAGCAATCAAATGTTGTCACGCCTCCTGCGCATACCGTTCCACTCCCCTTTGCCCCTGCTCCATACACTTGCGCCTGACGAAGCGCGAGGACAATATTTTCAGACGCATTGGCAAAAAGTGCATTTGAATCGTAATTGCGATAATTTGAAAGCACAACTCCTGTCAATAACATAAAGACACCGATGACGATAAGAATTTCGACGAGGGTGAATGCGCGATTACGCACACAACTGACATTTGACAACTGACAACTGACCGCAGATTTTCGCGTCGCGAAAATCTGCTTGTAATATGTCCGCATAGCGGCCTGCCCCGTAGGAAGTAGGCTCTTTTTAGCCGTAAGTTCCAGCGGGGTGTCAGTTGTCAGTTGTTCTTTAATCATACAAAGGTGAAGAAATTAATCGACCCGTCAAAAAAGTTTACCCCTGTAAAGTATACAATAAATACGGCTAAAATAAGGAACGGCCCAAATGGGATTTCGCTCTGAAGAGTGAGGATGTGCTTTCTCTTGTGCATCACTTTTTGCGCGCCCATCACCACGAGCGCGTACACTGCTCCAATCCAAAACGCGAGCATTATTGCCGAGCCACCGAGCGTCGCACCGAGGAACCAGCCGATGCCGAGCGCGAGCTTGCCATCACCGAGTCCGAGCCATCGCCCCTGCGACACAAACCAGAGCGCCCAAAACGGAAAAAAGAGCATCGGCCCAGCAATAAGTGTCCAGTAGTATGGATTATGAAATGCGAGGGCAAATGTGGGAACTTTAAGAAAAAACTGGGTAAGTCCAAGTACTGCAAAAAGTGCTGCAAGTCCATCTGGAATTATTTGATGACGAAGATCGTACACCGCGATCACGATGAGTGTCGAAAAGATAAAAAGAAGAATAGTTGTTTCAAGTGCTGATTTGTTGAGCAAAAATACTGCGACAAACATAAACCCCGTGAGCGCTTCCACTATAGGATACTGCCACGAGAGTCGCACTTTGCACATTGCACACCGTCCACCTGAAATGAGAAAACTAATGAGGGGAATGAGGTCTCGCGGAGTTAAAACCTTTCCGCACGAGAAACAATGAGATCGCCCCGTGAGTGGTGACGTGCCACTATTGTAACGATAAATCACAACATTCAAAAAACTACCAATAATTGTACCGAAGATAAATACGAAAGTAAGTGTTAAAAAATCCATACTATTATATTATCACAAAATACAAAATCCCGCCCTGTTCAGCCGAACAGTGGCGGGATTTTGTATTACTAGACTAATTACTACTACAGGTATCAATAGTGATTGCATCAGCAATATCCTCTCCAGAAGCATACGTATAAGACCTTGAACTACCAACACTGTCAGTACACCATGAATCAGGGAGTGCGTCCGTATTATCTACAAACGTCTTAAGCTGCACCGCAACTGCCCAAGAGTCCGCAAGGGCGACGCACTGGCTGTTCGCCCTACCACCTGCGAGTTCATAAGCAGCGCTGACCATTGAAAATATTTTTTCGTCCGCAAAAATGTTTCCTGTTGTGGTTGCACTTGGACACAAATTCAAAGCGAAGTCATTTGAGGGGGTCGCATACACTTGCCCATTGTCGTCATACCAGATACTCGACTGGATACGAATACTCGTAAGGTCCGACTTGATGCCCGCATCAGCACCTTTCAATCGTGCAGAGTTGAGTGACGCGAGAACTACTGATGCGAGGATACCGATGATTGCGATAACAACCAAGAGTTCGATAAGGGTGAATCCGCTTTTTTTCATAAATATTTTGATGTGCTAACGGTTATTGAATAGTAACCTAATTGTACAAGAGAACAATATAAATGTAAACGGAAAACCTAAGTTATGCACACATACACAATAACACCCAGCCTATCCGTAGACAGGCTGGGTGTTATGTATGAGCGATTAACTCAAGAGAAAAGTGAATCTCTTAGACGAGATTAAGGACAAACGTACTGGTTAGTTCCAGATCCTGTAAGTCCAGTAGTTGACGCTGACTTACCCGTACTGTCAACACACCAGAATGAAGCTCCGTTTACGGTCTTCAAAGGAACAGCTGCAGCCCACTGGGTAGCCTCGGCATGGCAAGTTGCAACAGTTGCTGATGATGCAGTTGTAGTTGCAGAATCATATGTTGCTCCTGCTGCTGTAGCGGCTCCTGTTACCATAGAACTAATACCACCAGCAGCTGTACAAACACCAGTGTAAGTCTGGTTACCTTGAGTAGCATTATCATAGAAAAGCTCTGCTTGTGCGCGAGCGTTTGCGAGACCTGACTTGATAGCTGCATCAGCACCCTTTGAACGTGCAGAGTTAAGTGATGCCAAAACTACAGACGCGAGGATACCGATGATTGCGATAACAACCAAGAGTTCGATAAGTGTAAAACCTTTTGATTTCATATTTTTTATAAAACTAATAACCTTTAACCTAATAAATACTTTTTGTATAAGAGAGAGCGGCATGGCCATCGGCCGCCCTCTCTACCATACCCAGATATTGTACCATTTGTGAGGTTTGGGGTGCAACTCCAAAAGGCTGTCAGTAAAACACCCAGTCTGTCCGTGGACAGGCTGGGTGTTTTGTATGAGTGATTAACTCAAGAGAGAAGTGATTCTCCTACGCGAGACTAGTTACAAACTGAGTCATTAGAACCACCAAGAACAACTGCTGTCTGCTCTGACTTACCAGAACTATCGACGCACCAGAATAATGTTGTTGATGCCTTCATTGGTACTGATGCTGCCCAGGCATCACCAGTTGCTGACTCGTGACAAATTGCCTCGCCGGCCGCCTGAAGAGTTGTTGTTGAGGTATCGAAGGTTGCCCCAGAAGCAGAGACGGCTCCTGCAACCATTGTTGAAATACCACCAGTCTCTGTACAAACACCAGTGTAAGTCTGGTTACCTTGAGTAGCATTATCATAGAAAAGCTCTGCTTGTGCGCGAGCGTTTGCGAGACCTGACTTGATAGCTGCATCAGCACCCTTTGAACGTGCAGAGTTAAGTGATGCCAAAACTACAGACGCGAGGATACCGATGATTGCGATAACAACCAAGAGTTCGATAAGTGTAAAACCTTTTGATTTCATATTTTTTATAAAACTAATAACCTTTAACCTAATAAATACTTTTTGTATAAGAGAGAGCGGCATGGCCATCGGCCGCCCTCTCTACCATACCTGCATATTGTACCATTTGTGAGGTTTGGGGTGCAAGCCTTTTAGGTGGAATATGGGATTTGGAAATTGGAATATGGAGAAGGAACGCCGTTGCGCAAAGCGCAACGGCGTTCCTTCCAAATCCCAAATCCTATATTCTAAATTCCACCCCTAAACATTCCCTGCGATCTGATAAATAGGGATGAGCACTGATGCAAGCACGCCACCCACGCCGATACCGAGCGCCACGATCATCACCGGCTCAATCATAGAAATCACCGTATTAATAGCATTCTGGACCTCGCGCTGATAAAAGACTGAGAGTTTCTGGAGAATATTGCCGAGTTCTCCCGTTTCCTCGCCCACCTTCACCATTTGAATCATTACGTTGGGAATCTCTGGGTGCCCCGTAAGAGTAAGAGAGAAAGGAGCCCCTCCTTTTACAGCGATTACCGCCTGAGCAAGGATGTCCTTATAGATTTCATTATCCACAATCTTCGCCGTGATCTCAAGAGAACGAACCATTGAGATACCATTACTCAACATAACATGCATATTGTCGGTGATACGTGACAAGTAGAGCATACGATACAGATTACCAACAAGAGGAAAGGTGAGCTTCAGATGTGCGAGATAGCTCGTCCCTCTCGTTGCACGCCATACCAAAAATACTCCGGCAACGAGGATCATCGCCATAAAGACACCGTAGTGCACAATCAAATAACTTACTCCGATCACGACTTTTGTATATATCGGCACCTCTTGCCCACCCTGCGTGATGATCTCGGAGAGCTTTGGGATCACGAGGGTAAGCATCAAAAGCATCACAATACAAAAGGTACCAATAACAAACAATGGATAAATAAGCGCGCCACGCACTTTGGACACAAGCTCAGATGAACGTTCAAGATAGTCAGCAAGCGCACTAAAAGTCTCTGCGAGCTTTCCCGACTCCTCCCCTCCTATCACCATATTCACATAAAAATCTGAAAAGAGCGTGGGGTGTTTGAAAAGGGCACCAGAAATAGAAATACCATTTTGAATGTCATCTGAAATTTGTGTAAACTTTTTTGCAACAAGAGGATTCTCTGTTTCCATGGCAATCATACGAAATGTTTTCAAAGCAGAAACATGCGCATCAAGAAGAGTAGCAATCTGTCGCGAAATAATCGAGACTTCTTTTATTGTGACACGGTTAAAGATATCAATATCTAGGTCAAATAAATTCTTTTTGTCTGCAGCGCGCACGGAAACAACGACAAGCCCGCTCCTTTGAAGCGCGTTGATTGCGGTATCTTGGTTCTGAGCATCAATATTACCTGAAGTCTCTGCCCCCTCTTTTGTAACTGCTTTGTATGCAAATAACATGGTTGATTTTAACGAGTGCAGCGAGATTTAAATCACCACCCCGTGAGATAATAATATCATAATTATTGATAATTCCATTCTTTCTACTGGTTATTTGCTAGGAAAAATTTTTGATTCTCCTATCTCACAGGGTAGGAAACTTACATTCGCTACGCTCATTAAATTTCACTAAAGCTGCATCATTCTTTCAAGACCTTTAGGATTGAATGAATAGAGGAGTGCATTTTCTGCGGTGATCTCACCTTTTACCACAAGCTCTGACAAACTTCTATTCATATCAATCATCCCATCTTTCATTCCTGTTTCGATAACAATATCTACCTCGTGTGTGCGTCCTTCGCGAATGAGGCTCGAGATAGCGTTGTTGTTTATAAGGAGCTCATACGCAGGAATGAGCCCTCCTGATATGCGGGGAATGAGACGCTGAGAGAAAATCCCCACCAAGCTTCCTGCAAGCTGTACGCGAATCTGTGACTGTTGCTCTGCTGGAAATGAGTCGATGATACGATCGATAGTTTGTGAAGCGTTGTTGGTATGGAGCGTTGAAAGGACGAGATGACCAGTCTCCGCGGCAGTAACGGCGGTAGAAATCGTTTCTGGATCGCGCATTTCTCCAATCATAATAACGTCAACGTCTTGACGAAATACTGCCTGAAGTCCAGTTTTGAAATCATTGGTATCTAGTCCCACCTCACGTTGGTCGATGATAGACTTTTGTGAGTTGAACAAGTACTCAATAGGATCCTCAATGGTCACGATATGCTCAGCGCGCTCGCGGTTGATAAGCTCAACCATTGAAGCAAGCGTAGTGGACTTACCCTGCCCTACTGGCCCCACCACAAGGAAAAATCCCTGCTTCTTCCTTGTGAACATCTCAAGGATGGGAGGAAGGTTGAGCTCGCTAATAGTCTTGACCTGTGCGGCAATAGCACGAAGTGCGATACCTACTGCGCCTTTTTGATAAAAAGCATTTCCACGGAAACGACCCTTGTTATAAAATTCATATGAAAAATCTATTTCCTTGTTTTCGAGAAAACGCTTCATAAATGCAGGCGAAACAATCTCAGCGAGCATCCCCATCGTGTCCTCTGGGGTAAGAACGGAGAGATTCATAAGCGGAACCAGCCCTCCTGAAGTTCGAAACGTAGGATAGTGCCCTGCGGCAAGATGAATATCCGACGCGCCATCAGAAATAGCGCGCATAATTAATACTTCAATTTCTTCTTTGTAATTTCTGCTGGTCATTTTGTTTTATTATACCATTTCTAATTAACTCTTGCACAAAGACCCCCAAGAATTTTGGGCGAGACAAGAAGAAAAATGCGAGTCATATTGAAATATGTCAAACATTTTTCTTGAAGTCGTAGCCAAAATTCTTAGGGGATTGTGCATAGGTTAATTAGAAAGGGTATTATTTATACAACATTTGCAAACAAATTCTCTCCGCACAGAACAATCGTGGCTTTTTCTACAACTTCTGCTGGGGTTGCTGAGGCTTTTATAATGTATCCATGTGCCCCGAGACTGCGCCCGCGCTCAATGTCTGAGGGTTGACCAAGATTTGAGAGCATAACTATTTTACAGCTTGGAGCGAGGTTTTCTTTTTTAATGACCGCAAGAAGCTCAAACCCATCCATTGTCGGCATCACCACATCAAGAAGGAGAAGGTCGGGAATGTTACCTTCTTTTAATCTAGTAAGTGCATCAATACTTCCAACGGCTTGTGTGACCTCAAATCCCTGCTCTGCAAATTTCACCGTGTACATATCAAGAAGATACTTGTCGTCATCGATAATAAATATTTTCTTTAGTGTCTTACAGGACTCCATTTCAATAGTATACCACTGACCACTGACAACTGACAACTGACAAAAATACAATGTACACAGAGATACGCTGGTTTGCCTTTGGCAAACCAGCGTATCTTGGTCAGTTGTCAGTTGTTCCCCAGTTTCCCTACAGCGTATTCATCTCCTTAAAAGGCACCAGCCCATCCATACTTTTCAAAATTGCATCTTCTTTCATGGTAAGCATCCCTTTCTTGCGGGCAGTATCATAAATAGTGACTTCCGTTGGGTCCGCCAAAATTATTTTTTGTATATCTCTGTCCACCGAGAATACCTCAAAGACTGGCAATCGTCCTCGCGTCCCCGATGTACACTCAGAAGATGGGGTAGCCTCATTGAGAGACCTGGTGAGGTTAAGTGCTGGTTTAAGATTCTCAGGAAAATCCCTAAACTGTTTTTCTACCATTATTTTAATAGCGCCTTCGTCATCAATAGCACGAGCGCCTTCTGGGCAAATCTTTTTGACCAAGCGCTGAGCAACAGAAAGTATGAGTGTAGGCGCAAT
This sequence comes from Minisyncoccota bacterium, assembly GCA_041660105.1. GTDB lineage: Bacteria > Patescibacteriota > Minisyncoccia > Phycocordibacterales > UBA1550 > UBA1550. The sequence goes on from JBAZWZ010000001.1 coordinate 67,873, forward strand.
CAAGTATGGGTCCACCCCCATATCAACAAGTCGTGGTATCGCTCCAATGGCAGTGTTGGTGTGAAGCGTCGAAAGCACGAGGTGTCCTGTAAGTGCCGCCTGGATGGCAAGCTGTGCTGTCTCCGCATCACGAATCTCTCCAACCATAATTATATCAGGGTCCTGTCGAAGGGTCGTACGAAGACCCGTTGCAAATGTATAACCTATCTCAGGTCTCATCTGAGACTGCGTAATCCCCCCAATATTGTATTCAACAGGGTCCTCAAGGGTAACAATATTTTTTGTTTCTTTGTCGAGCTCATTCATCATAGAATAGAGCGTCGTAGACTTACCCGATCCCGTAGGTCCCGTAATAAGGATGATGCCGTATGGACGCGCAAGGGCACTGCGTACCAGCGCGAGGTGTTCGGGCCGAAATCCGATATCATCAAGTGTTTGAACTCCTTTTTGGGTGTCGAGAATACGCATTACCACTTTTTCTCCATAAAATGCAGGAAACGTAGACACGCGAAAGTCAATTTTGCGCCCATCAATACGTGCGGAGAAACGACCGTCCTGTGGTTTTCTCTTTTCATCAAGTTTGAGCGATGCGAGAATCTTAATACGCGCTACGACAGAATTGTGCACTTCTGAAGGTAAGACGAGACTTGTAAAGAGAGCACCGTCAACACGAAAACGCACCCTTACGCTTTCTCCAGTATGTTCGATGTGTACATCTGATGCACCCCCCTCTGTAGCATGACGCAGTATCACCGCAGTAATTTTGGCGACAGGAGCATCTGCAACTACACGAGCCTCTTTTTTTGCGTCACTACTTGATGCTTCTTTGCCTCCTTTTATTAATACTGATTTATCTACTTCGTTGATATCAACCTCAAGTTCTGAGAGTGCTTTTGTGACCTCACCCGTCATTCCTCGATAGCTTTCGAGAATTACCTTCAGATCATCTTCAGATATCAGGAATATTTTGAATGGCATTCCCAACTTCGTCGCAATAAACTGCAGTGCGTCACGTGCCTCAATATTTTCTGGATCAATGATGCCAATTTCGAGAACCTCATCCATTACACCAATAGGAGCAAAGTGATAATACGAAGCAGAATCTTCAGGAATATATTTTAAAATTTCGAAATCAACGCCCTTTCCTTTTAGGTCGCGGATAGGAAGATTGTAATAAAATCCTTTTCCCTTTAATATATCTTCTTTTGTCACCCCAGCGCCTGTGAGTACTTCGTCGAGCTTTGCTCCTTCACTGAGTCGCTTCGAAAGCTCAGGAATTGATTCCTTGTTCAATATTCCATGGAGTATAAATGTATCAAGTATTGCCATAATGATTAGATACCAGAACTAGGTGGGGTAGCAGGAGTTTGCCCATTCGAAGGAGATGTTGTCTCTGATGCGGGGGTAACAGTATTCGTACCTGAAGAGAGGCTACTTGTCATATTTATTTTCCATACGGTAGGGACGAATGGATTGGCTCTTCCAACTGATTCTTCTGGAATTACTACAGAAAAATCTCGTAAATTTTTGAATGCAGGCAATTCAAAAACCACGTTCGAATTTGCTACCGCTTTTGCTAAGTCATTGAGGTTCCCCACCGTGGTATCAATTTGAGCACCCATCAGAGCAGTCTCTTCTGCAATTTGAGCGACAGATGAGGCTGAGGAAGATATACTACTTACAACAGGGATTTCATTCTTAACAAAAACAGAGTATGCCGCAACGATGACTCCTATCACCACACACGCGGTTAGGATATTCACAATGAGTGTTTTTGTTTGTTCTGATTTCATAAAATTATTGTAGTGAATAAGTTTCTATGGTCATAGTAAACTGATAATTTTGAGTTGCTGGGTTTTTCGACTTTTTTTCATCAGTAGCGTCTGCCCCTGGCGCAAACGAAAGTGAGGTTACATTGAAAAGTCCCAAACTTCTTTCAAGGTCGTTTAGGAAAAGCTGAAATGTTTCAAAAGTGGTCGTAAACCCAAAAGATGCCTTGGTTGCGACATATTTTTTACCTGATACTGCATTGACGCCTGCTGTGGTAGTGTTGGCTTCAATCCCCGCCACCTGGTCGATTTTTGCTCCCAATGAAACCGAGTCCACAAGACCTTTCACCGCTCCATTGAGCCCAACCAAGGGGCTCATTGTTTGTTTCCCTTGAGCTGCACCTTCTACTTTAATATCCGACAAAACAATCCTGTCATTTCTGCTCAAAGCTTGAAGATTGTTCGCCAAACGAATAGGATCAATTGTTGTTGGGAGAAATACTTCAAAACGGGACAAAACCTCGGGGTCAATACTGTTTAGATTTTCCTTTGTTTGCTCTATCAACGTCTTGATTTCGCCCGAAGTGCTGAGGATTTTTGTGAGAAACCGGATGTCTCCCTGACGTGCTTTATTATAATCATATGCAGGAACAACATAAAAAAGCGCAAACCCTATTGAGAGGAGGAGGACAATGAATGAAAAGATTGGTTTAGTCATAATAATATATTACCAAAATTTAAGCTTCGACCAGAATCTCTGCAGGAAAGATTGTTCCGCAAAAACTGTTGTCGTAGCTGTGGTGGCTTCACTGCTTGAGGTCGTAGCAGTATCTGCTGAGACACTTTCCAGAGTATCACTTGAAGGAGTATTTGCATTGGTAGAGGGCGATGTTGTACTTATTCTTGAATCAAAAATTAGAGAGCTTGTTGATGACTCGGAGGTCGTAGTTGCTTGAAGAGAAGGAGTAAGAGTTGAAATTTCTCCTCCTACATTAAGCGTGGGGGTAATAGTATTTGATGGCGCAACAGACTGAGACACTACAACCTCTGAACTGTTAAGGTTCTTCGTGTACAACAAATAATCAGGACGAAACGTTAGTGTTAGACTAAACAATATCGTCCCAAATTCAGTGAGACCGACGCCGTCAACAGAAACACCGGTTAGTTCTTTATTTTTACTTCTAAGAACATCGGCTTGATAAGCGAGCGCTGCGTATGTTGGTGCCTCCCCTGAGACATTCACTACGGTACCATCTGAGCCAGATACAAAACTAAAATTTTTGTACAAGACACTCCCGATGGTATTCTGTGAGAGAAATGTGAATACAGGCGAAACAACAGTGTGGGCATTGAGGAGCTGCCGTGCGAGGTCGGCGCGCGCGCGAAACATCTGTGCCTCAGCTACTTCAGGAGCATCACTAAATTCTTTCTGCGCTGATTTTATTTCATCCTTTTTTTGCGCGACGAGATTATTAAGTGAATCATTATAATAGAGTAATGACACATAGGCAGCCACCGTTATAACAAACACAAAAATCGCAATAATACCGATTACGCTGCGAGGACGACTCCTCTCCAAAAAAGAATCCTGATGAACAAGTGATCCTTTTGGAATAAACGAGACTTTTGGGTTAGTGCCATCCATAATGTTGTCCTTATTATACCATACTAAACAGCTATTCTTCTAGCCCTTTTAGTGCGAGTCCTACAGCTACGCCAAAATCTGGGCTAATCTCCTTAAGTGTGGAGGCAAGAAATGCGGGCGTGTCGAGTCGAACGAAGGGATCTCCCACAACAACTGTTGAGTGTGTAAAATTTTTAGCAACAATCTTTTCTATTCCTTTGAGTCGTGCTCCACCGCCAACCAAAATTACCTTTATTATTTTGGTGCCATACTTATTTTCATAATTTTCAGCGAAGCGCGAAGCTTCATTCATAATATTCGCAAGGAGAAGCTCTGCTACCGTGTTCACGTCACGACCCTCTTCTTCACCTAATATTCCTACACGACACTTTATTTCTTCTGCTTGGTCGAAAGTGATTCCTCGTGAGCGTGAGAGATTGAGGGTGATATCTTGCCCCCCCATTGATATCACGTGGGAACCACGCACCACTCCTTCGTCGACGAGGGCGAGCTTTGTACTTCCTGCGCCAATATCGATAACAAGAAAAGGAGCCAAGTCGCGCCCCACCACCGCGCGCAGTGTGCTAAATATTTCAATTTCAAAATGAGACTGCTCGCCAGGGATCAGCGCATCACGCTTTATTGTTTCATACTTACCAATAACCTCATTATGAATCGCCGCAATAATAACTTCTATTTTACCGACTGTTTTTGCTACGGGACTTGAGGGTGTTGAAACAACAGCCTTCTCTCCTGCTTTTCGTTTTGGCAATATCCACCAATCGAGTGAGACTTCGGTGATGGGGACTGGAATATAGCGACGTGCCTCAAGAGGAATCATTGATTCGAGTTCTTTTTTCCCCACATCAGGAAGTTCAACAACCGCAAGAAGGCTAGCACTAAATGGGATTGCGATGAGAGTGTGATGGGCAGTAATCCCTGTTTCTCTCAACAGGTCATGAAGTGCCTCAGCGACTTTTTGAGGAGGAAGATTTGTTGCTTGACCTACCGCAACTCCCGCACGAGGACCGAGCGCAATCTCTCCATAATTTCGCAACACTACTTTCTCTTCAACCTTTTCAATAAGAACAACCTTAATAGAAGAGGACCCAATATCAATACCAAGGATAGCTCCCTTGTGCCCCGATGAAAAAACACCTTTGAATGAATCTAAGAACGCCATATTGTTATATAATACTGCATATATGATTTGTATACAATCAATTATCCCCATGCGACTACTTTTATCTTTATTTAATATAGCACTTGATATTTTATTCCCCCAAGTATGCGTGGGGTGCAAGAAAAATGGCACACCACTTTGTGAAAAGTGCCTTGATGCTATTCCTGTGGCGCGTGCCCCCGAATATGCATTTATATCCAGTATTTTAGACTATCGTAGCCCTGCAATCAGAAAATTAATTTGGCAGTTTAAATATAAGAACGCGAGAAGGGTTGCCAAATGCTTTGGTGAGAAACTCTACGAAGATATTATTGCCGGACTCGGCGAGGATTTATTTATTTCAAAAAAAGAGACATTTTTGCTCGTCCCCATCCCCCTCCACAAAAAGAGGTTACGCGAACGCGGGTACAACCAAAGCGAACTTCTCGCGCGCGAGATACAAAAATATGACACAGAGGAAATACTTGAACTCTCGCCGAAAGCGCTCGTACGCACTCGGGCAACCAACGCGCAGGCGAAAAAAGAAAAACGTTTGGCACGATTTGAAAATCTTCGTGGCGCATTTGCTGCAGATCCAAAACTCGTACACAGAAGAAATATTATTCTTATTGATGACGTCACAACTACAGGAGCAACACTCGCCGAGGCGCGGAAGGTGCTCTTGAAAGCTGGTGCGCGCAGTGTGAAAGCATGGACAGTGGCGCACTAGAGAAAATTCGTGCTTGTTCGAATCCCTCCGTCTCGCGCAAAACATTAGGGGCGCAATGCTTTCGCATTGCGCCCCTTGTTTTGCGGAGACGGTGGGATTCGAACCCACGAGAGTATTGCTACCCTGCCTCGTTAGCAGTGAGGTGCCTTCGGCCAGCTCAGCCACATCTCCTTTTGAACAAAGTTACCTTATCATATTTTGACTCGTTTTACTACAGTAAAAAAGCCCCAACAAATCGGGGCTTTGACCAACAAAGGTCATTGGACGCATATGCGCTTTTTTTCTTGTTCACGGATTATGCGATTCCGCCGCTTCGCTTTTTTGGCGTGAATCTTGCGGGGGCAATCGTTTACCGAGAAATCGCGATATCTGTTCCTTTGATAACGTCGTACCAAGCAATCCTTCACAGGGTCGACGGGCACTTTTTTACCAGACATGAAACTCGGGGCGAAGTCCTCGCTATCAACGAGGTAATACTTTGCGCGGGCGGAAACATCGTCGTAACGATTCCCGAGTTGAATACACATGAAAAAGAAGGGGTTATCGACTCCACAAAAGATGTGGCCGTTTTTTACCGCAACTGCTGCATATGGACCTTGGGGCATTTGCTTCTCCTTGTCGTTTGGTTGTTCGTATGCTGAGTTTTCAGCATTTCTGAAGATATAATAGCACATTTGTAGAAAAAGTCAATACCTTTATCCCCATTTTCCACTAAAATCCCAACAAATGCTGGACATTTTTTGAATTTTTATGTGTATAATAATACCTATGCACCAGCACAAGCTCACCATCACCGACCGTATCCTTGCGAAAACGCTTTTGCGCCTTATTCCCCACTCCATTACGCCCAACTCCGTATCATGGGCGAGACTTCTCAGTGTTCCATTTATTGGATATTTCCTCTGGGTTGAGGATTATTCGGTTGCTCTCCCCCTCTTTTTCTTGTCTGCATTTTCTGATGCTGTTGATGGATCCCTCGCGCGCACCCGCAATCTCGTAACATCGTTTGGAAAGATGTTTGACCCACTCGCCGACAAGCTTCTCATTGCGACCGCAGTGATTATATTTGTGCCAAAGTTCTTGGATTGGGGTATCGTACTTGCTATTGTGATCATCGACCTCATCCTCATCTCGAGCGCATATGTGCAGAGACGTTACTATGGCAAAACTATCCAAGCCGAAAACACAGGCAAGATTAAAATGGTATTACAGTCTCTCGGTGTTGGGGCGCTCCTTGTTCACGCACTCTTGGGAATCACGTTCTTTCTCGTTTTTGCGCACTGGCTTTTCTTTGCGGCAATTTTCTTTGCCCTCTTTTCGCTCGTAGTATATCGTGCAGTATAGTCTCTCAATATTTTTACCCTTTCACTTCTCTCAATTCACTATCTACTTATAGCGTACTATAGTATCATATAAGTAGATAGCTGAGCAGAAGAATATTTTCTCTTACTTTTTCGTTAGTACTTCGGTATAATGCAGAAATGAAAACGAAACGAACACCCTACACCCCAAAGGATTTTAATTGGACAAAGTGGACCGCCACGGAAATCAAAGCGCTTGTGCCGCAAATTATTTCTGAAAAGAAAGCGCGACTTGTAGCAATCAAGACCGAGAAGTTGCCCCGCAATTTTGAAAACACTATTTATGCGCTTGAGGCATCCAACTATGGCACCGCAGACATCATTTCAAAAATTGATCTTCTTCAAAATGTCTCTCCAGAGAAATCAATTCGCGATGCAGCAAAAAAAGCAGTTGAGGATTTTGAAAAACAAATGATTCATATCGAGCGCGACCCAAAGATCTGGAATGCGGTCAAAGAGTACGAGCATGGTTTGTGGAAAAAAGAAAAGGTTCATCTTAGGGCGGAAGACAAAAAACTTTTTCGTGATACCTACCTCGCCTACAAGCGCATGGGGTTCGATCTCGTCCCAACGAAGCAAAAGCGAGTGAAGGAAATTGAAGAACGACTCACAAAAGTTGGGAGCGACTTTCAAAGCAACATTACAAACTACAAAGACCACATCGTCGTAACAAAAGAAGAAGCCATAGGCCTCCCTGAGCGCTACCTATCTGGCCTTAAACAAGATAAAAAAGGCAATTATATTGTATCACTTGATTATCCTGACCTTGTCCCCTTTATGGAGCTCTGTCCAAATGAAGCAAAACGAAAAGAGATTGGTGGCAAGAATTTACAAAAGGGAGGATTGAAAAACATGAAGGTTCTTAATGAGATGCTCAAGCTACGAGCAGAGCGTGCGTCACTTCTCGGATACAAACATCACGCTGACTATCAAACAGAACTTCGTATGGCAAAAAACGGGAAAGCAGCGTTTGATTTTGAACTTAACCTTTTAAGTAAAGTTTCAAAAAGTGGGAAGAGCGATCTCGATGAACTTCGCGAACTTAAACGTGAACTAACCAAAAATCCTAAAGCGGAAATATTTTCTCACGACGTCGCATATTACGGCAACGAACTTCAGAAACGCCGCTTTAATTTCAGTAACGAGGAAATGCGCGAGTACTTCCCTATTGAGCGCGCACTTAGCGGTGCGTTCAATATTTACGCAACACTCTTTGGTGTAAAATTTGAAAAACAAAGCGGATTCCCTCTTTGGCATTCTGACGCAGAACTCTACGCAGTAAAAACTGCAAAAGGCGATATTGTTTCCTATTTTGCAATCGACCTCTATCCTCGCGAAGGAAAGCGTGGACATGCATCGGCGCATGGCGTTATTGACGGACACTGGAATACTTTTGTCGGTGGCAACTATTCAGTCCCCTTTGCAACTATTATTTGCAACTTTACAAAACCAACAGAAAAGACTCCTTCTCTCCTCTCTCATGGCGAGGTTGAAACATTTCTCCATGAGTTTGGGCATATCATGCACTTCACACTCACAACTGCGCACTACGCATCACAAGCAGGATACAACACCGCATGGGACTTTGTTGAAGCGCCTTCGCAGATGCTTGAACACTGGGCATGGAACAAAAAATCTCTTGCACTTATGTCCTCCCACTACAAAACAGGAAAACCAATTCCAGAAAAACTTTTGAAAAATCTTATCGCGAGCGAGGACCACTTGCTCCGTTACTCGACTCTACGTCAGCTTATTTTTGGAGTATTTGATCTGACCCTTCACACCTCAAAGAAAAAACTTGAGCCAGCGAAACTCTATCGTGATATGGTGAAAAAGTATACGGGGATGACATTGCCAAAAGACGCCATCTTCCCTGCTGGGTTCGGACATCTTAATGATTATGGGGCAGGATACTACAGCTACCTCTGGTCAAAGGTCTACGCCGCAGATATGTTTACCAGATTTGAGAAGGAAGGAATTTTGAACAAAAAAACTGGGGATGTTTACAAAAAATGGATTCTTGAAAAGGGTGGCAGCATGGAAGAAATGGAGCTCGTAAAAGGTTTTCTTGGTCGCAAACCATCGAATAAGGCGTTTCTGAAAGAGATTGGCATTGGCAAGTCCAAAAGTCGAAAGTCTTAAGGTCAAAATGGGGTGCAGGGGTGAAGCGCGATGCGCTTCACCCCTGTTTCTATGGTAAAATCAAATAGTTATGGCAGTCAAGAAACCCACTGAATCAATCCTCACCACCACTCCCCTTGCGGATATTTTTCGTCTTACTGATCCTCAGAAGAAGGGGCTCTCAAAAATCGGCGTCAACACTATATACGACCTTCTCTATTATTTCCCCACACGCTACACGAACACAGCGGAGATCAAACACATTACCAATCTCACCAAGGGCGAGGATGCAACCATCTATGGTCGTGTCGTTTCTTCAAAAACTTCAAAGGGTTTCCGCTCCAAGATTCCTATGACTGAAGCGGTTATTGAGGACAGCACTGGACACATCAAGTGTGTTTGGTTCCATCAGGCGTACATTTCCAAAATGCTGATTGAAGGAAGTATGGTCAAACTCTCGGGTCACGTCGAAGAAAGAAGTGGGGCTCTCTACCTTGCCAACCCTGACCTAGCACGCACCAAGGAGCTTCCGATGAACGCAAGCGATTCTCTTTTTCAGAGCGAGGGGGAAACTATTTTTTATCCTGTGTACCCAGAAACCAAGGGTATCACCTCACGATTTATCTATCATCATATTCAAAAATTATTTAGCAAGGGGGTGCTCGAAAATATTGTCGATGCGATTCCTGCGGACATCCTCGCTCGCTATCACCTCCCCACACTGACGACGTCACTTGTATGGATACACACTCCACAAAAAGAGGCTGATGCATTGTCTGCGCGTAAGCGTTTTGCTTTTGAGGAAGTGTTTATGATTCAACTCGCACGACAGCAGGAACGTGCACTTACGAAAGAGCACAGCGGTTTCAAAATTGTTCCTGAGAAGGAATCCCTTGCAAAGTTTACTGCGCGCTTCCCCTTCAAACCAACTGCTTCGCAAGAGCATGCACTCAAAGATATTTTTGCAGATTTTAAAAAAGGGATTCCGATGGGTCGCCTCCTCGAAGGTGATGTTGGTTCGGGAAAAACATTTGTCGCAGCAACGGCTGCGTATGCGACCGTGACTACCGCACCGCTCGATAATAAATTTGGGAATCTTCAGGTTGCCTACATGGCACCAACCGAAATCCTCGCTGAACAACATTTCCAAAGTTTTATCGAGTACTTCAAAGATACTCCAATAGAAATAGGCCTCCTTACAGGCAGTGGCGCAAAAAAGTTTCCTTCCAAGTCTGACCCAAGTGGAGCAACGTCAGTATCTCGCGCACAGCTTCTCAAGTGGGTCGCTGAAGGCAAGCTCCCTATTCTTATCGGCACCCATGCACTCATTCAAAAAAGTGTGCAGTTTAAGAATCTTGGACTCGCTATTGTGGACGAGCAACACAAATTCGGGACACTACAAAGAGGCAAACTTGCGAAGAAAGATGAGGTACTGCCGCATTTTCTCTCGATGACAGCGACACCAATCCCTCGCACACTCGCACTCACTATCTATGGCAACCTCGACCTCACCCTTCTCGATGAGATGCCTGTGGGGCGTCTGCCGATTAAGACAGAGCTCATCACCAAAGCAAATCGCTCAAGAATGGAGGAACATATTCGTGCCGAAATAAATAACGGTCACCAAGCGTATGTCATTTGCCCACGCATTGATGAACCAGACCCAACCAAAGAGGCAGCGCTCAATGCGAAGTCAGTAACAGCAGAGGCAGAGCGCATAGCAACCGATGTGTTCCCTGAGTTTAACGTTGGCATCCTCCACGGCAAAATGAAACCCGATGAAAAAGAATGGGTTATGGATGAATTTAAAAAAGGTGCAATCAATATTCTTGTCGCGACGTCAGTCATCGAAGTCGGCGTAAATGTTCCCAATGCAACCATCATCGTGATTGAAGGAGCGGAACGTTTTGGACTCTCGCAACTCCATCAACTTCGTGGACGAGTCATCCGTAGCAATCATCAATCGTATTGCTATGTGCTCACCGATAGCACAAGTGAAGTTTCGCAGAAGCGCCTCAAAGCACTCACCACAGCGAAGAATGGTTTCGAGCTCTCAGAGCTCGACCTCACCCTCCGTGGCGCAGGCGAACTCTCGGGACGCAAACAATGGGGCATCTCCGACCTTGGCATGGAAGCAATCAAAAATATTAAAATGGTTGAAGCCGCGCGCACAGAAGCAGCACGTCTCATCGCAGAAGATTCATCTCTTGCAAGCTATCCCCTCCTTCTCGACACAATTCTAAAAAACCACCGCGATACGCACTGGGAGTAAAGGTCACTCGCTAAATTCTTTTTATGGTACGGATTTTTTGAAGCTTAAAAAATCCTGAAATACTCGTGTCGACACACTCGTAACCCCACAAAAAGCAACTCAGCTCGCTTTGAGTTAGGGCACAAAATGCAGATAAAAAAACAGGCGACTTTTGGTCGCCTGTATATATTCCACAGCTCAAATTGCTTTAGCATCGATAAGTGCCATGAGCGCCTTGGTGGTTGGTTCATCGATCAATTTATAGTTTCGCCCAAGTCGTCCGTTCAACGTGACATTTTTGTGCACGCCTGGGCGATATCCGATTTCTGGATTTATTAATTGAGCTATCTCAAATGTAATCGGGAGAGCAAAATCAACGAGCCGCGTTTGCTTCATGTCGGCATGGACTATCGGACTTTCTTCTTCCCCTGATTTGCGCAGAACAGAGAAGTAACCGATGAGGTACTGATTCCCTCGCCATAACGTCCTAAAGAAAAGCACGTCTCTTAGTTGAATCGCCTTCCGAAGACCGCGATGACAACGACCGTACGTCCCCTCATCAAAATTTGGATCCTTCTTGATGTAATAATCTCGCTCAAGAATTTCATCCGCGCGGAGAAGTCGACGAATCGGCTCATCGGTTTTTTTGCCATTTCTTATTCGCAAAACACCCCGCTGAAATGTCTCTTGTGTCCAGTCACTGAAACAGTACGTCACAAAGCCTTTCATTGTTCACCTCCAATAATAGAAAGAATCTTCCCCCATACTAGCTTAGTTTGAATTTTAATCAAGTCAGCAAGCCACACTAATGCTCTCGTTTGGGACAAATGAGAAAGCGGCAAAATCTGCCGCTTTTATACAACACACACCCAAAGGTTGAGCATTCTCTTTCTCCCTTGCTCTTTAGAAATGAGTGAAAAACCGATGTGTTCGTAAAACAAATTTGATGCATTATCCACAGGACACTTCAACTGAATTGGTTTTGATATTCGTGACAAGAGAAGTTTCCCAATACCTTCGTATCTAAAATCACCTCTTACGCAAATATCGTACACAGTGTTCCATTCGTCACGACGATGATGCCACCTGACGAACCCAACAACCTCACCGTCATCCTTGCATGCCACAAACAGTTCGCCACTTTGTATGGATTCCACAAAAATGGGTCTCACAATGAAGCCAATCTCCTTTTTGTGGGCATCAGCAATTCTCTTTATTGTGGGCAAATCTTCAATGCAACCAAAGCGCACGTTGAACATTTTGCTTCTCCTTTAGTCTCAAATCTTTCCTCATCCTATGCTAATTTTGCACAAAATCAAGCCCAAACAAAAACCAAGATATTTGATGTTTACTGTCCGTCCACCAGGACTCGAACCTGGGACCGCGGAGATATAAGCTCCGTGCTCTAACCAACTGAGCTATGGACGGACACTAAACACCAACCCTCATTCTCTTGAAATTATATGATTACATATAACGACAGCATTCGGACGTCGTGTGAGAGGTTACTCTCCCACACGCTCCTCATTTGTCGTTATAAGCTCCGTGGTTCATTTAGCAAAATGACCTACGGGCAAAGCACCAACTGACCATATATTTTGCTAGCCATCATAGTATACCAAAATTACCAAAACTAAAACCCCCTGAACAGCACCATTATTATTGTGATATAATACCCTTGTGGAACCAACGACATCTCACAAAAGTACAATTATTATCGCGATAATCGCGACTTTTGTCGTGGCAGGGGTCGGGTATGCTGGGTATTGGGGTTATCAAAAGTATTCAACTCTTGAACAAGCAAAAAACTCTCTGCAAGCAGAACTTGAGAAAACCAAACGGGAGTATGCATCTACTACGGAGCAACTTCAAAATGATCTTGGAGTGGCAAAAGAATATATTGTCTCGACACAGACAGCGCGTGTAAACGCCGAGCAAGATGTCCAAAAAGGGCAAGAAGCTCTCGACGCAATGGCAAAGACGCTTGGCATTTACGAGAAACTCACTCAGACAGACCGCGAACTTCTCGCGAAATATTCTAAGGTGTATTTTTTGAGTGATACGTACAGCCCAAAACTTTCTGTTACAATCCCCCCTTCATACACCCTCGAGACACAAACGGAAAAATATTTTCTATCTGAAGCGTGGCCTTTTCTTCAGTCAATGCTTGGTGATGCAACAAAAGAAAATATTGATTTGAAAATTCTTTCTGCGTTTCGTTCGTTCGATACGCAAACCAAACTTAAAAATGCGTACACAGTCACATACGGATCGGGAGCAAATAAATTCTCCGCGGATCAGGGGTACTCAGAGCACCAGCTTGGTACCGCAATAGACTTCACTACATCAAAGCTTGGCACAAAGTACACAACATTTGAAAAAACAGCGAGCTATACGTGGCTCGCTGCAAACGCTTACAAATACGGCTTCGTGCTTTCCTATCCTAAGAACAATTTGTATTATATTTTTGAGCCATGGCACTGGAGATTTGTCGGCAAAGCACTCGCGCTTAGGCTTCATAATGAAAACAAAAACTTCGTTGATCTCCCTCAGCGAGACATTAATGATTTCCTTATTTATATTTTTGACGGGAACCCAGTGATCAACTAGAACGCTCAAGAAGAAATAAAGGACCGCCCTTTGCAGCTGCAAAGGGCGGTCCTTTATTTCTTCTTGAAGGGCGTGCCGACTATGCCGCGAGAACCCCAAAGAACATTATCCACGTAAGAACCGCGGACGCTGTACACCAGAAACACCACGCTTTGATGACCTGCCACTGGAGAAAGGTAAAGTAAACTGACATTGCTGCCCCCATACCGAGGAGTACCCGCTCTCCGGCAATAATGAATGGTGACGTACATCCATTGATTACTGCTAGCTCAACAACAACTGCGGCAACATAGAAAATGAGCCCTAGAATATCATTTCCTATTCCAAGTGTTTTGCTGTAAGGACTTTCCCATACCGTCTCACAGCTATGCCCAATAATGCACACGGGTGGCTTCTTCCTTATGTGTTGAATGCGCAGATACCCCGTGATACCAATACCGAGAAACGCAGAGATTAAAACAATGATGTGTACGTCCATAATATTATGCGGTTATTTCTATATTCAACTTCTTTGGCATTATACCATTTGCAATAAGAATTTTCTCGAACTCCTCGCGCTCAATAGATTCCTGAACAATGAGCTCGTTCGCAATAGCATCAAGCAGTTTGCGATGCTTGGTACAAGCTTCGCGTGCTCGCGCAAATGCATCATTCATAATCTTTGAAACCTCAGCATCAATCTTCGCAGAAACATCTTCTGAGTAGTCGCGACTATCGACTCCTCGTCCACCAAAAAGTGCTCGTCCACCAGTCCCCTCGAGAGCGATAGGTCCGAGCTTCTCGGACATACCGTACTTCGTCACCATATCACGTGCGAGTGCTGTAGAAACCTGGAGGTCATTTGAAGGTCCTGTCGTCACATCACCAAAAATCATTTGCTCTGCAACGTACCCACCGAGAGACATTGCGATGTCATCGAGAAATTCTCCACGAGTCTGGAGACGAGTTTCTTCGAGAGGTAGTTTCAATGTATATCCCCCTGCGTTACCGCGGGCAATAATAGAAATCTTGTGCACTGGGTCAGCGTGTGGAAGCACCGACGCAACGAGTGCATGCCCCGCCTCGTGATATGCAGTAACGCGCTTCTCCTCCTTTGAGAGGATATGGCTCTTGCGCTCGGGTCCCATCATCACCTTCTCAATGGAGCGAATGAAGTCAAACTGCGCCACCGTCTTCCTATCCTCACGCGCTGCGAGGATAGCGCCTTCGTTCATAAGAGAAAAGAGGTCAGCTCCCGAAAATCCCGGTGTACGCTCAGCAATCACTTTCAAATTTACATCTTCTGCGAGTGGCTTCTTGCGCGCATGAATATTCAAAATCTCCTCACGGCCTTCACGGTCAGGAAGCTCGAGGGTTACGCGACGATCGAAACGTCCCGGGCGAAGAAGTGCGGGGTCGAGAACATCAGGTCTGTTGGTCGCCGCCATCACAATCACCTTTTCCGTAGGCTCAAATCCATCCATCTCCACAAGTATCTGGTTCAAGGTCTGCTCACGCTCGTCGTTCCCTCCACCGACACCACCACCGCGCACACGCCCCACGGCATCAATCTCATCAATAAAAATAATTGCAGGCGCTGCTTTCTTTGCCAACTTAAAAAGGTCGCGCACACGCGAAGCACCGACACCCACAAACATTTCTACGAACTCTGAACCAGAGAGATGAAAGAACGGCACCGCCGCCTCCCCTGCTACCGCGCGTGCGAGAAGAGTCTTGCCCGTACCAGGTGCACCCATAAGAAGTACCCCCTTGGGAATACGCGCTCCGATATCAAGAAACTTTTTCGGGTTGCGGAGGAAATCCACAATCTCAACGAGCTCTTCCTTTGCTTCCTTTGCACCTGCAACATCTTTGAAAGTAACTTTCTGTGTCGTATCGTTGGGATCAATGATGCGCGCCTTGGATTGACCGAAGGAGAACGCTTGCATCCCCGCACCCTTGACCTGTCGTGAGAGCATCCAAAAGACCAACACGATAAGAATTATCGGAAGGAGGAACGGAAGCATATTGAGGAAGTAGTAACCAAAACCGCTTTCGTTTTTTACCTCAACCTCGACTCCAGAAAGTTTCTCTGATGTCACGCCGTAGTTTACAAGCGTCTGAGAAAGTGATGACTCTACTTCCTTCTTTGAAGTCTTCTTCGAGCCATCGACATACTCTGCGTCGATAGCCTCACCCGACACAACAATCTTCTTCACGGCTCCCGCAGTAATATCTTGTGCAATAGTTGAGACAGGAACTTCGGTTGCCTTTTTGTCACTTCCTACAATCGTCGAGTAGAGTGTCGAAATAATAAGGAACACGAGCACTGCTGTGACGAAGTTTGAGAAAAACTGCCCCGCGGGTGGCATCTTGGGAAGACCAGGAATCTGCCCTTTCTTTCCCCTCGCCTTTTCTCCCGCCTTCTCCCCTTTTTCTTTATTCATCTTTTTGTTTTTGAAACTTTGCATAATAGTGCAAGTATACCACAAGGCCCCAACTCACAAAACAAAGGACCTGCGCGTTGTGCAGGTCCTTAACTCCAGTGTTATATTTCAGGGTATTGAGCAACGACACCACACTTGGGACACGATAATTCATTCCACAAGATTGGTCCAAACGAAACAACGCCAGAAAAATGCTCAAATTGTTGGAGGTAGAGCTTCTTCTTTTTGCAATGCGGGCACGTATCCCGTTCCCCAAAGATAGGGCGATGAGGTGCGCCACATTCGCAACCATCTTCACCCTCTCTCATAATCGTCCTGAGCGATGGGGAGAACGGGAGTTTATTGATAAGAAACGTGACAGGGATTGCTGCTATTAGAGCCAATATGAAATTCACAAAACTCATGATGTCCTCCTGTTCAAGGAACTACGGTTGAAATTATCTATATAAAAACTACTTCTTCTGGGACGTAAAGTCAACGAGCAGTAAAAAAGGCCGAGTGGAATGCTCGGCCTTTCGTAACAACGTTGACGTCGTTACTTGTTCTTGCGGCAGTTGCTGTAAACGGCGCCTTTTGAAAAAAAGTACTTTGACGCCAGTGAGCAGAGCACAAGGGCGACAACGAGCGACAAAAACACAATTGGGTCATCCTGCCACATAGTAAACCTCCATGAGATGATGCAAGGGGAACAACTACCCATAAGCCTACTCCTATTTAAAATACTGTCAACGAGAAACGAGACAATAAAGAAAGGCGGGTTCACTTGCGCGACCCCGCCTTGATTTTATTCACCCTCTGGGAATGAATTGTTGAACATCGATGCGACGAGTTTGAAGCCCATCGCGAAATCCCACAGGAATCGTGCAACATAGTACACAACGATTCCAATAAGGGCACACCACGATACGAACGAAAGTCCAAGAATAACAAACGGGTCCATGATTTTCTCCTAAACGTTAACTAAAAACCTACCTGTCCATCGTAGCATATTACGTCGCACTTGTCAATATCTGTATTCCTTGCTATTATTAGCCTGTGGCCCTTATTTCGAACAAAAAAGCACACTTCAACTACGAGGTACTCGAGCGCTATCAGGCGGGTATCGAGCTTTTGGGTCCTGAAGTAAAGGCGCTACGTGCCACCCATGGGTCCTTAGAAGGCTCCCATGTGACCGTGCGTGGCGGAGAGGCATTTCTTATTGGCACGACCATAAACCCCTACCAAACGGGAAATGTGCCCAAAGGCTATGAGGCAATGCGTAACCGCCGCCTCCTCCTCACCAAGGACGAGATTGCAGAGCTCGGCGCACAGGAATCTAAGAAGGGATTGACAATAGTGCCTCTTTCAGTGTATAATAAAGGTCACAAACTCAAGGTGGAAATTGCAATTGTCCGTGGCAAAAAAGAGCACGACAAGCGCGAGACGATTAAAAAACGTGAAGCCTCGAGGGATGTGATGCGTGATATAAAGGACTTAAGGTAGGACCTTCGCGCAAGAGAACTTTGACAATTAGACGTATGCCCTATTTTGTTTATATCCTTATGAGTGAGAAAGATGGTCGCCTTTATGTTGGTTGTACTCACGAAATTGAACAACGCATCAAAAGACACATAAACGGCCTCGTTCCAGCAACTTCGAAAAGGCGACCTCTCGTGCACATTCACACTGAAGAATTTTCCGACAAAACAGAAGCTTTTAATCGTGAGAGATTTTTGAAAAGTCTGTGGGGAGCACGAGAGAAAAAGAAGATCGCTCAGGGATATATAAATAAAATAGGACATACGTCCTGAAATGTTTTATGGCTAAACCGTTTTGTTTACAAAACGGTCGCCCGAACATTTTGAAGAAATTATGTTTTATGGCTAAAACAATTTGCTACCGCAAATTGTTCGCCCGAACAAATTTTTTCAAAATTTGTTTTAGGGGGATGACCGGCCTAGACAGGCGGTTCCCTCTTCCAAGTGCTATGCCGAGAATGCTCGAGACCTCGTAAACTTTCGAGCACCAACCTAGTTGCAAAAAACAACCTCGTTGCAAAAGCCAAGGCTATCGTATCACCATATTTTGGTGCTAACGCCTTCGCTCCTGCTTACGCTCTCGTAGCCTAAACAGCATGCGCCCTCGACACGCCCACAAGGCGAGATGCGCGTGATATACCAAAGTGGGCTCATTGCTTTGAATGTCTCTACAAAGTGAAACACCATAGAGAATCGACAGTTTGTGATTTAGGATATTTTATACACAAACTGTCTAAACCCAAAAGAAGTATCCTATGCATAGTAGACTCTCTGAAGAGCATCGTCTGCACGGGGGTTCGATTCCCCCCATCTCCACATCGTGGGAGTTTGTACATACAAACTCCTCAAAAAGTCTTACAGCACTAGGGAGGTTATCGGTTCGATAGCCTTCCTTTTTGCTATATGCCAACTTTTCTTCAAAAATGAAAAAATAGAGTCTTTGTTTTTCAAGAACATCAACGGAGTTCCATATCTTGTATGGGCTTTCAAGTAGCCCGACGACTTTCTCTACTGCGGTTCGATAAGGGATCGACAAGTCGAGCGCATCAACGCTAACATGATTTAGACTTTCTAATTCAGTGGCAATATCTTCAAGTTGTTTTTCGTATGCTCTTTTTACTGCTTCCTGTTTCGCACCAATAACCAAGTCTGTTAGTTCTTTAATCTTTGTCTCGAGACCTTGTTTGTATTTCTGCTCAGTCGTCTCTGCTTTACGAATTTCTCCAACTTCTTCACTCCAAACGCTATCAAAAACCTTTCTTACAACCAAACCAACTTCTCCTCGCAAGCCCTGCTTCTTCAAAAGAGCCGAGAATGCACTTTCCATTTTCTCTTTCTTTATTGATTTACCTTTCTGAGAACAAGAAGTGTTCTGGCAGAAGTAGTACGGGTATTTTTCATTTCTTCCTTTTGTCCACGCACCCGTAAGAGGCTTGTTGCATTCAGCGCACACATGAAGACCACGCAGTGGAAAGTCTTCTGAGATATCCATGCGTATTCTCTTATTTAATCCTTCGGACTTTAGCCTTCTTTGATTTGCTTCATATGTTTCTAGCGAGATTATTGCTTCGTGGTGCCCCTTCCTTCGTGCAACTTCCCACTGAGGGTATTCTATAAATCCAGCAAAAAACGGATCGGATAGAATTGCGGAAAACTTATCAATATACCTTTCGGCAGACTGTTTCCCCCAAAACTTATTTTTAACAAGGTATCTACAAGCATCAATCTTCCTAACAAAGACACCAGTCGAAAAACCTTCTAATGCTGTCTTGAGTAATACTGCTTCCGTTTTGTGAGGGACGGCAAACTTGCCATGGAGAGGGTCATCGATTATTGTGTATCCCTTCTTTCCACCAAACGTCCAGTACCCTGCATCAAGACGGGCTTTCATTTTCTGAACAACTTGGCGTTTATTCTGTTGCCTTTCAAGCTGACCTTGAGCAGCAAGAATTGTTTCAACAAACTCACCCTCTGCTGTATCTTCAAAATTGAAATTAAGACACTCTGGTTTTACTTCACGTCCCTTTAGTGCTGTTCGCAATTTAATATGCGCCTGAGTATCCCTCGCAAGTCGTTTCAAATCATCAAAAATAACGACAAATTGCGTGTGTGGTTTTTCATCAAGGTATTTTATTAACTGTGCCATTGCTGGGCGATCCATAAAATCGCCTCCGCCAGTAAAACTATCCCTAAATACTTTCTCAACAACATAACCTTGGCGAGATGCGTGTTCACGACAACGTTGCTCCTGCCCATCCAACCCGTGCCCCTCAACTGCCTGACGCTCAGAAGAGACACGACAGTAGATAAGTGCTCTTTCGTATTTACCATTACTTTTCCTCAGGATACTTTTATTTGCCTTAGTCATGTTCTTAAGCTATTTACTATTTCTATTTCTTGATGAAGCTATGTAACTCGTTCCTTACTACATTCCTACAGAGAGCTTCGATGTATTGCAACCTCTTTATGATTTGCTCATCGGAGCTCACATCATCAGAAAGCAATTCACGATACTTTTGTATACCCACTATAGTTGTCGCTTCTCTATTTTGTTCCGAATTAGTTTTATAGTCAACAGAAGAAAATCTTTCAAGAGAAATTTCTTGTTTATACTCTGCCTCCGCATTAGGCTTGTCATGTTCTGTATTTGTCTTTTTAAGTACCTCCATACGTATGTAGGGGTAATAAAATATCCTTCCCCATTAGGGGAAGGATATCAATAAGGTCGTTTGCAAATGTTTGCAGACTTATTCTTTTTTTAGATATTGAGGATTAATATTTATCTTTTTTGTCGTGTGTTCGATAAAATCCTGTATTCCAGTAGCAACTTCGATTGTAGTATTCAATTTATACGCTGGGTCGTAAAATCTATTTTTAGGGATATCACCAATATCCATTTCAGCTCCCTCCCAATCTTCTACTAATTCATCGGTAGACCATACTTTATATGGATCTTTTATAAGTGTTGCGAGTAAACGTATTTGATTATTTTCTGAACCAATTCTTTTCCCTAATATAATCTGAGTGCCACCAATAGTAAGAATTCCCCGCTCTGAGTCAAAGCCTTCAAAATATGGAATTTTTATTTGCTGGTTAATTTCCTCTAGTAATCCAGCGTGAAACAGCCTTGTTGCTGAACGTGCATATCGCAAATCTGAAAATGTCATCGGAAACCCATATTTTGAGGGTCTCCCTACGAACATACTGTTCATATCTGCCCACACTATATCTATTGGATTATAATTTTCATCCCAAACTTTCCTTAACCCCTTATATAAATTGAAGATAGTAGCAATAGTCATTGACGGTTTATTTGTCATTACTTTTCGTGCTTTTGTCTTCAAAAATGGGGTGTCCTCAATATACTGCAGGTAGTCCATAAGCCCAGCAAGAAAATCCTTTGCGGTTTCATTTTTATAAAGTAAATCAAATTTAACTTTTAATTCTTCTATTTCGGTTTTTTCTTGAGAGTACATTGCATTAGTACTTATCTTGCAGGGTTAATATTCATCGACTTTATATTTTGCTCTCGATTACGACGCTTCTGTCCTTCATCCTCAGCTAACACCTGTTTTATAACGCTTATATTTTTATTCTCCAACATTAAAAGAAACTTTTCCAGCATATCGATACTCACAACATCAATAAGAAAATACTCATTACGTCCCACTCTGTCTTTGTCTACATATGCATAGTTTATTTCTAGTTGAAACGGCTCAGTTATCTGCTCTACTTTTTCTGTCCCATCATCCATATTTGTACAATAAAAATGGTCGAAGGAATTTACTACTATTATTGGGTACGGTACGCGACGAAGGACATTACTATTTCGTGGATCCTTTGGGAAAATGTCATTTCTGCCTCTGTAATAGACTAGCGCATTAAGATTTTGATTAATTGCCTTATTCATCAATTCACTATCCTCATTGCGACTTTTCTCAGATGAAAACAATTTTGCCACAGGGACGTCATCAAGATAATGTAACTGCATAATTCTAGTATTCTTTCTAGGATGCTCCATCCCTGTATCCACCATTGTTCTTTCTATCGCCCTAGAGATATTTTTATTATCAAACCAAAAAATTGTATCCCCATTGATATACTTACACTCAATAAAAAGTTCAATGTTTAATTCTCCCAGGTGGTCGTTGAGATACTCATTTACATCAAATTCCTTCCTAGCGATAATATCAATTTCGCGTGGCTTATCAGTAAAATTATCGCTGTAATATGGGCTAACTAGAGCTATCCACTCTTGATGACGGAGAAGGTTCACAACCCGAGAATGAAAGCCGTTACCACTTTTTTCCATTATCTCTTCAACTGCTGTTTTCTTTTTTCCTGTCATTATATTTTTTTAATCTTAAAATGCTCGGAGAACATAGTCTCTTCGTCCGGAGCCCACCCACCATCAATTTCTATACTAAAACGGTTAATTACTGGTTCAGTATTCTCGCCTGTAATAAGTATTTCAAATTCGTAGACTCCTGTGGGTATAACGTTTGAAAACTTTTCGATCTGTGGGTCTCCAACATTATTAGTTGCCACATTTAGAACCCACCCACCACCATCTTTATTATCACAGTAAACGCCTATGTCACAAAATCTAACTGTTCCCTGAGCAAAGTCAGCTCTTATCAATTGCTCTTTTCTCTTGCCACTCCATAAAAGATTTGCTGGCAAAAAATGTGGCCACACCTTCTTAGCAGAACCCTCTAGTGTCCATATTTTTGAAACAAAGACCTCAATATTTTTTGCAGGCTTTCCTCCTGTGTGTTCAACTCGAAACCTAATATCTGCACTTGTAAAAATATCTTCATATCTTTCATCCATGATACCCTCCCAATCACAATCAACAGAAAAACTATAGATAGGATCCAAAGACACATCAAACCGAGCTTTATTATTCTTTGGCTGCCACCAGTCTTTATAAAATGCATAGAACAAGGAAAAGAGAACCGCTCCAACAGTTCCTATTGCAGTAAGTATATCAGTTAAAGACGTCTGGTTTGAAAAAATAATTGTTGTCATATTCTTTTCTATATTCTCCCCTCCTTTGCACTCCGAAGCTCCGACAGTGAGAAAACAGATTGCTTGCTTACCACCTTATCTTTCTTGCCGTAAATCTCAGGCATTAGACGCTCAGCGAGAAACATGGCTGTCTTCATTTTCACTTTAAGGAGCTCTGGGTTCTCTTGGAGAATAAGGGAACCATCTTCTTTCTGTATTACTTTCCCAGACCTATCTCGAAGGGGGATATCAGTCCTAAGCTTGATGGTCCTATAAAAGTGTTTTTCAAGTTCACAGAGCATTCTTTTCTTCTTTTCCTCATTATTTCTAGTGCGATAAGTCTCTCGAGCCCTATCCAAAACATCACGTAAAACCTCCTCAGTTTCTGGGATTATCGTCCCACGCTTAACCCAGCTATTCACTGTATTAGACGATAAAATACAGGCTTTATAGCAACCCTCAACCTGAACCATTACCTCTATCTTTCCTGATGGAGGGAACAGAGATTTACCAGAAAGTATCAACTGCATTAGCGCACTAGCGACTTCTTTAGACAGGGAAACATCCGAACGTTGACGCATGTTGTTCCCCCTTATTGTTGCGGGCTTCAAGCCGTTTTTTGCTAGGCTTTTCACACCCATATTTTACCATATTTCAACACTCTCCCCTATCCAACTTCCGCTTTAAGAGAACCGTGCCGTACAGGGCTTTTTGAGCCCATTTGAAGGCATTCCCTCAGTACACCTAGAGAGCATCTAACCTACAAGACTTTTAAGCAATAATTCATCCCCTCGCTTTGTGTCTTAAACTTTCGCCAAGACCCATCTTCAAAAATGCCATAGTACCCAGAGCTTGCCGTTCCTCGATACTCAACCCTCTTTAGACAATTTACTTCGCCAACTGTCTTGTCGTCATATATTACCCACGCAAGTAGTACAATAAAAATGGTAGCCATAATTAACAATATTTTCTTTTTTCTTCCTGCTTTAGGCGCTTTGTTGATAGGATCCGCACACTCTTGTTCTTTATTCCCCGTAAATGGGAAGAATGCGAAGAAAAGCGCAAAAGGACCCATGGTCAACGCAAGTGGTACCATGTCCGCAAAATCCATCAAATACAGAACAGGAACACAAAGAAGTAACACGACTCCGTACCCAAACAAAACTAAACTTATGGGGTGTTTGTCGCCAAACCATTCGTTCATTTTCTTCGTAAATTTAGTGCTGATATTCATAGTTTATATTTTAACTGATATGACAACTATAGTTGGTAGAATGATAACTGTCAAATATCTATACTTGAGCTTATACGCCATGTCTCAAGTAATCATCAAAAAATTCAGCAAAAAACTCCGAGAGGAGCGCCTGAACCGTAATCTCTCACAAGAGACTCTCGCCCAAAAAGCGAAGTTAAGCCGCAACTTTATTGGTATGCTCGAAAGGGGCGAACGAAATGTTACCATTTCAGCCCTTGAGAATATCGCACGTGCACTGAATATGGAGCCTTGGGAGTTGCTGAAATAACAGCATCCTCGTTAGCTTACGGTTGACAATATCCATTAAACAGGTAGTATGCGTGATTACAGAGAGAATAAGTTATGCACAGCCACTACTCTATACAGAGAAGTCATACTGCTGGTATAATAAATGTAATTGATTGAGGGTCGAGAAATATCTCTTATTTTGATTAGGGGGGATTTCCCAACCCTTGAGTTGGTAAAACAAAAGCTCCCCTTTCGGAGAGCAATTGTTTTTGAAGATTTTACTTAGTCGGTTTGATCTTCCAGCAAATTGTCGTCCTTGGAGCTTTCCTCGGGCGGCTTTTTGCTTTTATACTCGTCCATTGTAAATGGGGGTGCCCAACTTCCGTTGAAGTGTTGACACCAGACTAAACCATGTTTGAAGTCTGGACGGCAAAATGCGAATTTCGTGTTCATAATGAGCATTAATTCTACACTTATATTTTTAATTTTTTCTCTTACTCGATCGCAAGATGCTTGCATGCCAGTGTGCGCATGTAGGGTAATTCTAGATATTGCACAGTATCCAGACAAACAAAAACTCGTACATCAATAAAGCGACATCAAGAGTTTAAGGCAGTTCATTGAACAGCATTATTCTCTTTGATTGCTACATCAAGATTTCTCTTGATGGCGCTTTACTAGGTACGAGTTTCTGTAAACGATTAAAACTTATAATGCTAATAATGAAGCTTTCTTAAATACACCTTGATGTAGCTCCTATATTATATTCCACCGAGCAACAAAGTGCAAATCAATCAGAGCAGAACACCACAAGAACGACAAAATGTACATAGTCGGACTAGGGTCATTGGTGTGGCTGTTTTGAATTACTGATATACTCTAGGTACCAACGCGTATTAATCGTAATCCAAACAATGAGTAACGCAACAGAAAAACCATTCGGAATTAGAGGTACCCTTTTCCCAAAGGGTACCTTCAAGGACGTATCAAATGATATACTCCACAACGACATGCTTATCTCAATTCATGATGAGATTATTGAGGTTGGATTTAATATAGAAGAAGACAGGACACGCGCCGAAAAGATTGCTCGGGATTATATTGCATCCTGGTCGTTTCGTAACAATACAAAAGCTACATCGGATTTTTGCCAATCTTGGAAGCCAGACGTCAACGGTAATAAAGTTATAGAACTAAACCTACACGAGGATCTTGGGGTGAGTGACCACCACATAGTGACAACTACTGTTACAATAAAAGGATTAAGTTACGTAATTAAACCACTGGGCGACAGCTATAGTTTCGAGAACGACGCAGATATACTTAATAAAAAAAATGGTGATGAAACTTTGTCTTTGGTTTTACAATACTACCACAATGAAGTAATGGGGGCAGACCGTCCAAAAGTTGGAGTTTATAGAATTATAGAAAAACTCATGCACGAGGTCGGTGGCGAGGAACCCTTATCAAAGATGGTGGGGGAGAGCAAGAAGTATGTCAATGAGATAAAGCAATCGACTCAAGAACATCGACATTCTTTAGGATTAGCAAACGGAGCAAAAGCAATTATAAGCCAAGAAGAGTGCATCAACAGAACTAGAAAATTAATACAAGCATACATTGATAGCCTAATCTAAAAATGTAACTATTAATTCAAGCGATACTCAACTCCCCTCTCTGGGATTTCGGGGTATTCAGGATGATTTTCCCGAACATCACTCCACTCAACCGCATCAAGCACAGCATTACCGTGACAATCATCATAGGGGCAAAGCTGTATCGGTTCTTCTCCTCTAAATACTTCTTCGGGCTTTTGCAACTTATATTCCTTACAAGGATACGCGCGTTCACAGTGAATACAATAAAGATATTCGCCATCTTTACATTCACAGTCTTTTAACATTTTCTCTCTGTCGGTTTTAATCATATATTTATTATTTACTATTTATTCTGACATATACTGCCTTTCTAGGGTTTCAAATTGCTCCTGCGTTATGTCTGTATTATTTCCATTAATATCAACTACCCCGTATTCTTTAGTCCCCTTACCTAAACCTGAGGATGTTGTCACAAACCAAGCCATCTGCTTATTCTCTAGCCCATCATAAATCGTTACTGATGTACTTAAGAAATTCTTATCAGCAAGTATGTCGGTAATTTCCACAAAACACTTTTGCAGTTTTGTATTGTAGTGACTTGAGAAGTCTTGAGTTGAATTACTTATATTTTTTGATGCTTCCTGCTTGTACCTACTAAGTGCGTCCTTCCCTCTTTGAGCACAATCAGCTTTCCTGAGTACGAGATTTTGAGCATTTTGATTTGCTGGAAGGTAAAAAACGAAAAAATAACTAGCAGAAAGCGCAAAAATTAAAACAGAAGAAGTAATGATGATTTTATTAACATTCATATAAATGTAAGGAGAAATGTCTAGTGAATTGTTAACTCAAGTCTATACCTCTCCTGATATTAATTCAATACTCTACTTGTGGACCTCTATTAATCACAAAATCACGCATTTATAAGGGCTAATTGCAAAGCAGGGCTACTTTGGTAGTACGTCCAGAAACGTGAAAGGTAGGTTTTTACATGGTTCAATGTTTTTCGCTGTGTGTCCACAGAATACAAAAACCGCACAACTAAGTTGTGCGGTTTTTGTATTCTGTGGAGATGGAGCAAGCGGAGCTTGCGTGGGGAATCGAAAGGCACAGTGATGTTTTGTCGACTCACTGGGAGACAAAACCACGAGCCGGGGTAGCGGGTACTTAGCCCCCGCAACTTGCGGAGCAAGTGAGAAGACTTAGTAATCCGTGACCGATGAACCTGGAATCAAAAAGCGCAGGCGGTACACAAAACGAGCGAAGCGAGTACTTGTCGCCGAGTCGGGGTCGAGAGTACTTAGTGCTCGCAGTGTGTAATCACACGAGAACACTTAGTAACTCGTGACCGATGAACCCGGAATCAAGAAAAAATTTTGCAATTATCCACCATTTTGTCCACAGTTCTGTCAATTATACCTTGATTTAGCAGCATTATTTTGAAGAAAAATATTATAATGATTTTTTTCATATTGGCAACCCTTATAATTTAACGCTTATTTGCCAAAATTTTAGACATTCTTTTTTGCGTGTGACGTAGTCATAAAAATATACAAAATTACTTCCGCTCTAATTTTGCTTTATGCTATTATTGAATACGTTAGGCTATCCCTTGTAGCCACATATTGTCGGTTACAAGGGGTGGCGTAGCAATCAGGTTAAGCCATTAATGGGCTTCCCCAGCCCTGTCTTCCTCGGACACTGAAAAGAGGTAATGATGAGTAAATTCATACATTGTCATCCGTCTGGAAAGTTGATGTGGTGCCAACACTACAATGGTAGTTGGGTGGCATTCCCTATCGACAAGAACGATAAGGATGAGGACGTGATAAAAGAAATCGCCACTGCTTCGAAAGAAGAGTAGCGAGATCAATTTTCATTTGTTTTGTTTCTCTGCATTACGCAATAATGCAGGCCTTCCCATTAAAGGGCGGGCAGAAAAAGTAATTCGAAAGTCGATTTGGGCCCGTAGTGTATCGGTTAGCACACCAGCCTTATAAACAGGGAGTGCCAGTTCGATTCTGGTCGGGTCCACATTACTTTTTCTGCTCACTCTTCAATTTTCAAACAGCAAAAACAACCTTTCTTCTAGAAGGTTGTTTTTTGATTACTAAAAATGATAATTTTCATATACTAAAAAGGTTTCCTCTTCCCTCTCCAGTCCAACAATTCATACAATTACCTTAGGCTTAGTATACTATCTTTTTACAAAGTATTGTCAACAAAATATGCCAAATTTGGCCGAGTTATCCACAGTTTATAAAATATCTATATTTATCAAGCCAATTTACTACGACTTTTTGGACCAAAATACATTTATTCCTCCCCCTACCTCCTCACCCCCACCCAAAACTCCACTCCTTCAATCTCAAACTGCTGTAGCCCCACCACGAGGTCTTTGTTCCTTGACCTAACAGCCATTAAATACTAGTATCTCCTTAGTAGTTCTAATTAGTTTAAAGGAGTGAATGATGAGCAAAACAACTGGCGTAACAATTAGTAGAGTAGTTATTCTTGAATCCCCGTACGCGGGAGACGTTAGAAAAAATCTAAAATACGTTCGAGCTTGTATGCATGACTGCCTCCTGAAAGGCGACGCGCCGTTCCCCTCTCACGCCCTGTACACACAGGAAGGCGTCCTTGACGACCTCATCCCTGACGAACGACAGCTTGGGATTGAGGCTGGTTTGGCTTGGGGGGAGAGAGCTGATGCCACTGTCGTTTACATAGACCTCGGTATCAGCGGTGGAATGAAGCTCGGCATCAAGCGTGCACAAGATGCAGATCGCCCTATTGAATATCGGAGACTGGGCGGTGAATGGTCAACGAAAACCAACTCGGAGGTCCTATGATCCAAAAAGAGGCGCCTTGTCTCACCCGTGGTTGCCACGTAACACTCATAAAGAAACCTGCTGGATACCTTTCGCAACACGTACCTCTAACTCTTGGAAATACTTATGAGTTCCTCGAGTGGAGCGGTTCGTGTGTCGTCATCACGACCGACATACCTGGTGAAACAACAAGTGTTCATTATTCACACATCGCTCCAGTGTAACTATCCCCGCAGGCCGTAAGGCTTGCGGGGATTTTCTTTACAATCCTCGCGGATGTGCTAGATTCAAAAGAGGAACACAAAGCACATTATAACCAACCACACAGGAGGCTCATTATGAAATGGCCAGCAAGCTTCACTATCGTCCGTCACGGGCAATCCGAGTACAACGTTTTACGTGCAAAGAAAGAAGCGAGCACATTGTATCAAGAGTTCAAAAAATCCTTTGAACAGGATCCTGAGTGCGAAAGAACACACAGACTTGCTCTTGAAGTGCAAAATGAATTTGCCCTCGGCACAAGCGATTACGAAACACGTCTCACTGAAGAAGGCATGCACCAAGCGCGGGAAACGGGGAAAAAACTTTCTACCCTTATTGCGGTCCCTAATGTCGTGTTCGTCTCTCCATATCTTCGCACCAGAAACACGTTTGAGTGTATCGCGGAGGAGTGGCCTGCGCTTGCGGATGTAAAAATTGTCTACGACGATCGCATTCGCGAACAAGAACATGGCTTATCACTTCTTTATAACGACAGGCGTGTATTCCACGCTCTGCACCCTGAGCAAAGAAAACTTTTTGAACTCATGGGGCCGTACTGGTATCGATATCCACAAGGTGAATCGGTTTCGGACACGCGCGACCGAGAACGAGAGTTTGCGGGGATGCTCATTCGTGAGTATTCAGAAGCAGACGTTCTTGCAATCACGCACCATCTGACTATCCTTTCGACACGAGCAAACCACGAGCGTCTCACCCCTGAGCAATTTATCCATCTGGATGAGAACCACAAACCCGTGAATTGCGGGGTGACGAATTATATCGGCAACCCCTATGCAGGCTCAAATGGCAAGCTTGAGTTGGAATTCTACAACAAACAGCTCTGGGAGTAATTTCTTAGGCAAACAAAATCCCGAGACCAGCACACGCTGATCTCGGGATACTTTTTTACCATTTCGGAATCTTCCACACGAGGTTATGACTTAAAACGAGCTCAAAGACCTCGTCACCACAATCGCCATACACGCCCATCTCCCCAACACCAACAATGTCATCAAACAACTGCACGAACTTGCTGAGCGTAATGCTTTTTTGATGAGCGCAGCCAGCTTCGTGGAGCACATCGAGGACTCCGTATAAATTGAATCCGACGAGTGGCCTGTATTTTGAAGTAGGATTGCTATCCACGAGAGCTTCGAATCTCGGGTGGAAAATTTCGACATCCACCGCGCGGTCAAGAAAAATTGCCTGCAACATCCCCAGATCCTCATAGTACACAAGGTGGGGCACAAAAACATCATCTCTTGCAATTTTCATCATTTTCTCCTTAAAATGGTTACAGAGAGCTTCTCAGGCAACAATACCACAAAATCTGTAAATTGGAATACCGCGATTCAAGGGCAAAAAAGTAGGCAAAAAGTAGGTGGGATAGTATAATATTAAACAATGAAAGACGACGAAATTCCTGGAATATATTTTGGAACACCTGGTTCACCCACTCCTCTAAGTAGAATAGGGGGCCCAGTTGTGTCCGATAATAAAAGTGTACACACAATGAAGGATGACATTCTCGAGGCGAAGAAGCTCGAAGAAAGCAAACCCGTTGTCCCCGTCTCCCCAAAAGTTAATCCTCTCAAGAAAATATGGGCGAATATTTCTGGAGAAACAAAGCGTGAAGAAGCATCAGCGAAAGATCGCGCACAAAAGGAAGCTGAGGTTGCCAAAGTCGCTGCAGAAAAAGCGCGTATAGAAGAAGAGCTTGCTGCTAAAGCTCAGGAAGAGAAGCGAGTGTTGGAAGAAGCGGAAGCAGTAAAAAAAGCAGAGAGGAAGGCGCTTGAGGATGAGGCTAGAGCTAATATTCTTGCAGAAAAAGAAGCAGCAGCAAACCTTATCAAACAAAAAGAAGATGCGGTAGCGGAAGCTATTGTCGCAGCAACACCCGAAGCCACAGCAACGAGAAGCCGTGCGGTATCTGCAGTGTCTGAAAAAGCAGCAGAAATCATCGATGCACAAACAAGAGCCCTCGCAGAGACAGTAGATGAAGCTAGTGAAATCGTTGAAAAGAAGGAACGGGTTCGCGCAAATATTGCAAAAATTATTGAGGACGAAGAACAAGGTCTTGCACAAGTAACAAAATTTATCGAGGAAGAAGAACGTGCGCGTGCGGGGATGATAAAAGCTGAGGCTTCCCACAAAAGAGAACAGGCTGAAATGTCGGCAAAAAAAGCTGAGGCAATGCTTGTAAAAGAAAAAAGTGAGGCAGCAGCAGCAGAAATCATTGCAAACAAAGAACGCGCTGAAGCAAAAGAAGCAGAGGCTGTTGCCTTGCGTGAAAGGGCTCACGCAAACGAAGCTAGAGAAGAAGAGTCGAAAGTAATCTTTGCTGCTGATAAACAAGTACAGATTGCCGTTGAAGCAGCTGAAAAAGAAATAGCACTCTTACAGAAACAATCACGCGCAGAAGCGGAAGCCATAGCACAAGCGCAAGAAGAAGCGCGAGAAGCTGAGGTCGCGGAGGTGACAAAGATTGCCGCTATTAAGAAGGGTGCGCATCCCACCTCAAAGACTAACTAATCTTTCTAAAACAAAAAGGACGCGACCGTCGGTCGCGTCCTTTTTTACTATTAGCTATTGGCTATTGACCAACAACTGTCCCTAGTATCCTTCCCCTTCTTTGTTGTGAGCAAAGTTTGACCCGAACACCTTGTGTAAGTACCAGTTGTATGCGAATACGATTGGAAGGATTGGCCCAATACCATAGAGCATAAACTTGAGCGTTGAGTCAGGGGACGCAACGTCAAAGATGGTGACTGCAGGTGGGACGATATAAGGGAAGAGTCCCACAACCATACCAGCATACCCGAGAACGAAGATAAGCATTGCAAAGAAGTGCATTTGCTCAGGATTCTTTTTTGCGATTGCGTTATAACCAAGGATTACGCTCGTCATAAAGATAGCTCCTGCAATAAGATAGAGGAGGTAACTCGTTGGCGCAGCGGTCCACGCCGTCATAAAGATGTAGCTCATATTTGGGAGAACAAATGTTGCAGTTAGAAGGGCGAGGAATGTAACCACTGATGCTCCAAGAATACGTGGGAACGTTTCAACTTGAAGTGCATAATCAATCTTTCCAATGAGGGCTGAGTACCCAAGTACAACATACGCAAAGAAAAGTCCGATAGTAAACAGAAGTGTAAATGGTGTGAGGAAGTCAAAAGCACCACCACCAAAGTGTCCGTCTACGATTTTAATACCACTCAAGAGTCCTCCAAAAAGAAGACCGTGACCAATAGCCACAAGAAGACTTCCGACACCAAACACCTTTGTCCACAAACTCTTCATTTCTGAGAATTCAAAAAAGGCGAACGATCCCGCGCGAAGAATAATACCAACCGCAATAACGATTGCGGGGACAAAGAGTGCGTTGAGTCCGATAGCGTACACTGCAGGGAATGCACCAAAGAGCGAGCCGGCCGCTACGAGAAGCCACGTTTCGTTGGCATCCCAGATAGGACCCACCACATGAAGCATTAATGAACGATTGTCCTCCTTCTGAGGAAGAAGCGACAAAATACCAATACCGAGGTTCCCACCATCGAGAAGGATATAGAGCGCGAGCTCAATACCAATGATGGCAAACCAGACTATAGGGAGAAGTGGGATATGAGCTCCTGAAGTAGCCAATGTAATAAAATCATTCATGATAGTTATATTGTTGCGTTAAAATCAGGACCCTTTTCAGTAATCCTACGAATAAAATGAACGAGGAGCGAGAACAAAGCTATATAAATTGCAACGATTGCCACAATCAAGAATATAATGATACCCGCGTTCAAGTTCGAAGAGAGGGATTGCGCAATCGTAAGATTGTGATAGATCATATATGGCTGACGTCCGATCTCACGAGCCATCCACCCCATTTCAACAGCGATGAATCCGAGTGGGATCATCCACACGAAGAAACGAAGGAAGCCCTTGTGATTCTCAATGGTGTCAACCTCAAGCTTGCCACGGCGCCAGTAGTAGAGCGCAACGAGAGCAATAGCGACCATAGCAAAGCCAATCAAAATCATAATGCGCGAAGAGTAGTACGTAAGCGCTGACTCGATGGCAGTTGGTTTCTCGTTTGTAGCGAAATCATTGAGTCCCTTCACTTCTCCTGTCATTGTCTTTGTGGTTACAATACTAAGAGCGTTTGGAATCGAAGGCCAAGCAAATGAAGTGCCATTGTTATCCTTATTTGGAAGCGCAAATAGTGACCAAGGAGCCCCCTGACCTTGCGCATTCGTATCATAGTGAAGCTCCATTGCAGCGAACTTTGCAGGCTGATGCTTTGCTACAATCACACCGAGGATGTCTCCGAAGATAACTTGCACTGGCGCGGCAATGAGTGCGACAACAATCGCATACTTGATAGAGTTAATAAAAAACTGAACTTTCTCACGAGTTTTGTTTTCCCTGAGGATGGCCCACGCGGATACCCCCGCAACGAGAAATAGCGTAGCCGTGACTGCAGCAAGGAGCGTGTGAAGATATGAGGTCATTGTGCCAGAATTGAAGATTGCCTGCCAGTAGTTATCAACAATGATCTTCCCTGTCACAAGGTCCATATGAGTACCTTCGGGAATCTGCATCCATGAGTTTGCCGCAATAATCCAAAAAGCTGAAAGTGTTGCAGCAAAAAAAGTAAGACCGTTTGCAATGAGGTGTACCGTGCGTGATACGTACTTCCATCCGAATATCATAATACCGAGTGATGCTGTCTCAAGGGTAAATGCAATGGTCGTCTCGAAGCCGATGATGTTTCCAAAGAAACTTCCTGCAGCGTTTGAGAATGCTGCCCAGCTCATTCCAAACTGAAATGCCATCGGGATACCACTCGCTACTCCAATAGCAAATGAGAGAGTAAAAATCTTTAACCAGAAACGAAGCTGTTGATAATACTCTTGTTTACCTGTCTTCAACCACATACACTCCATCACAAATAGATAAAGCGCGAGACCAATCGACATCATAGGGAATATGATGTGAAAAGCTGCGGTGGCGCCAAATTGAATGCGTGAAAGCATTAATACTAAATCCATATATAAATTTTAATTACTAATAATTGCGATGAATATATTATATACCTCACGGTGTTTAAATGACAGGTTAAAACTTAGGAAACGGTGGAAAACTAATTGGGGGAACCACTGACCACTGACACCGCTATGCGGACAACTGACAAGGGAACGCCCGACAGCCTTCGGCTGTCGGGCGTTCCCGCGTTTGGTCAGTGGTCAGTTGTAAGTTGTGGGATCGTGGGCGCCCACGACCCCTGTTTGGTTGACTTCTCGCCTCCTTTTGTGTAGAATACCCCTTGACTCCGCAACTTACTTGCGGTGTTGCTAATTTACCCCATGGGCCTTAAAAGCTCTTAAATCCATTGAATCCTAAGACGAAAATCAACCATCAAATTCGCGCCAAAGAACTCCGTGTTATTACGGATACGGGCGAAATTCTCGGAGTCCTTTCACTGTCGGAAGCACTCAAAAAAGCGGAGGAACTAGGGCTTGACCTCATTGAGATCTCGCCCAACGCCGAACCGCCCGTTGCGAAGATAATGGATTATGGTAAATATCAGTACCAGCAGAGCAAAAAGCAAAAAGAAGCCAAAGCTCGCACGCACGTTACGGAAACCAAAACACTACAGGTAAAGATCGGTACCTCGGAACACGACCTCGAGCTCAAAGCGAAAAACGCTTCGAAATGGCTCAAGGAAGGTCACCGTGTAAAGATTGATCTCTTCCTCGTAGGACGAACAAAGTACGCAGATATCAACTTCAAAAAAGAGCGCCTCGACCGAGTCCTGACCCTCATCACTGAAGAATACCGTCTTTCTGGAGAGCCCCTCAAGAGCCCCAAAGGACTTTCTGTCACCCTTGAACGCGTATCAAAGAAATAACATTATTATCATGAAAACAAACAAATCATTTACTAAAAGACTCAAGGTGACGAAGACAGGGAAAATCCTTGGTCGTAAGCCAGGCCAGAACCACTTCAACGCAAAGGCAAGTCGCTCAAAACAGCTCGCAGGAAAGCGTATGAGTGAGTTCCCTATGACCAACAAGGAGAAGGCTCGCTTCCTCCCTGGCCTCCTTTAATCCCAAGCAATCAGCTTTTATAAGTAACATAAACTAATATGACAAGAGTAAAACGAGGAACAACTTCACTTAAGCGCCGTCGAAACGTCCTAGCCCAGGTAAAGGGCTACCGTTTCGGTCGTAGCACCAAGGAGATTCAGGCAGTTGATGCTATTGCACACGCAGGAGCATATGCTTTTGCACACCGCAAGGACAAGAAGACAAGCTTCCGCCGTCTTTTCACTATCAAGATCAACGCTGCTCTCCGCCCTCTTGGTTTCTCATACAGCAAGTTCATTGACGCGCTCAAGAAGAAAAACATCATCATCGACCGCAAGATCATGGCTGACCTCGCAGAACACAACCCAGAGACCTTTGCTAATTTGGTAAATGAAGTAAAGTAGTAACTCTCAAATAAAAAAGCCGTCGAGCACCAGTACTGGTGCTCGACGGCTTTTTTATTAGGCGCGCTACATTATCCTCTCTCCGCCTTTCCCCCCTACCCCATCGTGGTTTTCATAAATATACTGAGGGCAGTTTTCACCAAGGTCGCAGGTCTTTTGCGCATACACACTATCGATGATTTTTGCAACAAGCTCCTTGGGACTCTCGTCAAAAATAACTACACCTTCTTCTTTGCGATGACTCTTCTCAAGCATATTTTCGAGGATCTCATCCATCTCCCACGGACCACGGAGAACACCGATTGCTTTATGATCTTCAAACGCAATAGTGAATTCATTCACCGTACCAATACGCCCACAACCAACAATAACCGCATCCGATGCGCGCGTAAGGAGAAGGTTGCGACCAGAGTATCCGAAGCCTGTGTAAATAATAATGTCCAAATAGTCGAGGGGGAGACCATAAGTGTCGACGTGCTCACGCTCTGTCGACGCTGGAGACATCCCGATAGAGATACCACCTTCTTCCTTTGCTCCCATCGCAGCCCAAAGAGGAAATCCTGTCGTTGCTCCGGTCACGAGGATCCCTCCCTGTCGTACGATCTCTCGTCCAAGCTCCTTTGCGCTGTCAATCGCCCCATCGCCACAGTGGGTTGTGTCGGCTGCTCCTGATATACAAATCTTTATTTTAGTATGCTGG
The DNA here is from genome assembly GCA_041660105.1 of Minisyncoccota bacterium. Lineage (GTDB taxonomy): Bacteria > Patescibacteriota > Minisyncoccia > Phycocordibacterales > UBA1550 > UBA1550. The sequence goes on from JBAZWZ010000001.1 coordinate 103,808, forward strand.
TGTTTTTCGTTTCCCATAATATTGTTTCGCTAGTATACCCCCTTTGCTACTAAAAGTCGATTTCTACTTCATCCCCTGACTTTGGCACACGAGCATCAACCCCGAGATAATCACGAACACGCTGAGCGAAGAAGAGTCCAGCACCTAACTCTGCGTGGACCACAAAAACCTTCTTCACCGAAGCTTGCATTTGTGTCACGTACTCGATGAGCGCATTCATATCTTTGTGTGCTGAGTAACCCTGAAGCGTAATTACTTTTGCTTTGACGGGAACATCCTCATCAAAAATTCTCACACTCTTTGCGCCCTCTTGAAGTGCACGTCCTGTCGTACCGACCGCTTGGTACCCGACGAGGAGAAGTGTGTTATTGGGATCAGGGAGATAGTTGCGTTCGTGATGCATCACGCGTCCACCGTTTGACATACCAGAGCCCGCAATAATAACCTTTGGGTTTGGAACATCCTTTATCGCGATAGAATCTTGTGAGCGCTCGGTAAAGCGAAGTTTTGGGAATTTAAAAATATCATCTCCCCCCCTCATCGCTTCTTGAATCTGCGCGTTGAAATATGCGGAGTTTTCGCTAAATACTTTTGTAACCTTAATGGCAAGTGGGGAATCCACAAAAACAGGTACTTCGGGGATTTTTCCCCCCTCGACCATCCCATTGATTTCAAAAAGAAGATCTTGTGTGCGCTCGATAGAAAATGCAGGAATAACAAGAACTCCCTTGTGATTAATAGTATCCATAATCACATCCTTGAGACGGTTCGCTCTCTCTTCAAGGTCCATATGCACTCGGTCGCCATACACTGCTTCCATTACGAGATAGTCGACATCCGTAAGAAGAGCCGTGTCAGGCATAAGCACTGAGGAACTTCCGAGGTCACCAGAGAAGATGAGCTTCTTGTCATTGTGCACCATCTCGACCATCGCTGAGCCAAGGATGTGCCCCGCATCGCGAAAGCGAACATGAAGATCGTTTTTAAAAATTACATCTTGGTCATACGGAATAGCCTCCCAATGTGCAAATGCTCTATCAACCGCATCTTGATGATACAGAGGCTCGTGCTCATCTGCCTTTGCTTCACGTGCGATAACATTGAGCGTGTCTTCAAGCATAAGCTTCGCGATAGCACGTGTGGGCGGGGTAGAATAAATCTTACCTTTGAAACCCTCGTTCATAAGCTTGGGGATACGTCCGACGTGATCGAGGTGAGCATGCGTTACAAAAAGCGCATCGATGTTTGGTACGTCGTAGGGAAACGGCTCATTGTTTTTGTCATCACAAACCTTCACCCCCTGGAAAAATCCGCAGTCAATCATTACACTCACCCCCTCTCCCTCAAGTATGTGATTTGACCCTGTCACCTCCCCTGCTGCTCCGTAAAATTTTAGTTTCATTTTTTGATAATTTATTTTTTTAATTTCATCCACCACCACACAAGCACAGCCATCGTCGTACCTCCTAGTATATCAAATAAAAGGTCACCTAGGGTATCGAGAATATCATTCATATACCCAACGGTAAAAAGACTGACTACTGCTTCAAATACTTCCCACAGGAGTCCTATGCCAAAAGCCACAAAGATGCTCACGGTCAAAATAGGCAGAAGTGTGTGTGGCTCTAAACCTTTTCTAAAATAAAAATACCAGATTGCCATTCCGCCAAGCCACACCCCTCCCGCAAAGTGCATTGGCATATCAAACCAGCGGTAAATCCAGTACCAACTGTGGGTTTCTGCAAGAGCATTCGCAATAGCAATAACAATGAGGAGAAAAGTGAGCGAAATAGGGATTTGGGGAGCCTTCGGTTTCATAATTGTAATTATATCACACTGAACATTGAATATACTCTGCTCATTTTACGTGCAAGATTGGATACGATTCTAGGCGCCCATAAAATTTCTGACTAAGGTGTATATAAATACTCCGCAGGAAGAAATTTTATGGGGAACAACGAAGCGTGCCAATCTTGCACGTAAAATTGAAAAAGCCCCTATGCAGGGGCATAGTGGCTTTTACTCAGGGATACTGGAGGTATTGACCCTAGATTACTCTAGGTGGGTGCCCGCAATCATACACCAAGGCGTATGAAAATATGAGGCTCCCGTGTCAATAGCTTAGGAGACAATACCTACAATGTCCCTACTACAATAATAGCGCACGCCTAAACTTTTGCAATGTTGCTTTTTCATTACAAAACAAAAACCTTGCCTTAAGCAAGGTTTTTGTTAAACACACAAGGATACTTCAAGAGATTAAAATGATTCGTCGGCGTAAACAAAATCAAAGTTCGACTTCTTGTAGTCAAAAATTTCCTCCTTCTTAAAGAATCGCGCTACTTCTGCCTTGCCATTCTCTACTGAGTCTGACGAGTGAACAACGTTTGACTGAATCGAGAGCGAAAGGTCTCCTCGGATACTCCCTGCATCTGCGTCAAAACCCTTGGTTGGACCAACAATGATACGTGTTGCTGAAACTGCGTTGATGCCTGAGAGCACCATCACTACCACAGGGGTCGCCTTCATAAAGTCCCTAATTCCTGCGAAAAATGGCTTATCCGCAATGTGCGCATAATGAGCCTCGAGAAGAGCGTCCTCAAGCTGAATCATCTTCATTCCCACAATATTCAACCCCTTACGCTCAAAACGGGTTGTAATCTCTCCCAAAAGCCCACGCTCCATTGCGTCTGGCTTTACAATAATAAGTACCTGCTCTTCCTTTGGATGTGCCATGATTGATTTTTAAGGAGCAAAGCGACTATAAAAATCATCACCCTGTTAAATGACTTTCACTTCAGTGAAAGTCCCTGCTTTGCAGGATTTAACTGGGGTTTGAAATACAACCACCTACTCCTATTAATTAACTATTAAGATTGAGCCATTCTAGCAGAAAAACACCCCGCGGACAACAAACATCGGGTTTTTTCTGAAAATTTTAGCTTCGATATCTCCCCATAATCTCTGCTTCCACTTCCTCACGCGGTGCGCCGTATTTCAAATACGAAAGTTGTTTCAGTTGCTCTGCGTAGGCGACGTTGCCTTGCTCAAGTGGGAAAGTTTCAATATTGAATGGTTTTGCTGGCTGACCATTCACCAGCATACTGACGTACGCATTGCGGTTGTCGAGTTTGGTAATATCAGAAGCGCTAAAGGTCGGTGCAAATTTCTTTTCCAAATATTCTGCATCCTCAGGCCCCACACGGAAGACTGCCATATTGCCGACGTTACCAAAGACTGCATTTTTGATTTCTTCTGAGAGCTGGGAGATGTACTGATGCGCGACGTTGAGCGATAAGCGATACTTGCGAGCCTCGGAGAGAATAGTCGCGATGGATGGCGTCGTGACATTTTGGAATTCGTCGATGTATAGATAAAAATCATTTGGCTTTTCAGCAGAACCAAACATGTCTACACGCGAAAGCGCTGCCATAGTAATCTTGCCGACAAGCACAAGTCCAATAAGGTTGGCGTTGATATCACCGAGGCGACCCTTGGAGAGGTTCACAAGAAGAATCTTTTTGTCGTCCATTATTTGTCTGAAGTTGAGGACTGACTTTTGCTGAAGCACTACGGGACGCATAATTTCGTTGGAAATAAATGGGTCGAACTTGCTTGAGATGTATGGCACGAAGTTGGCCAAACCTTGATCCCCCGTCGTCTTCTCGGCGCTCTCCCAGAACTGCAAGATGATTGGGTTCTTACACTTCGTGAGTTTCATATCACGGAAGGCTTTGTCTGAAAGCACGCGCGTAATTTCAAGGAGTGTGCTCCCTGATGAAGTGTCTTCCATCACGAGAGCTGCGGCATTGCGGAAGTAGAGCTCAAACATCGCCCCTCCACCCACCTTCATATCAAAGAGTTGATTAAAGATGTTCATCATTTCGTTCACGACGAAAGTCTTCTGCTCTGGGTAACGCTCATCGTACTCGAGCATATTGAGACCCATTGGGCGCGCCGTGTATGAAGGGTCAAAGTAAATCACATCGTCCGCACGCTCAGGAGGAATGAGCGAGAGAATATCTTGCACATCAGAACCGTGTGGGTCGATGAAGCAGACGCCGTCGCCGTTTTTGATATCCTGCATAATCATCGTCTTCAAAATATGCGACTTACCCGTACCTGTCTGACCGATGACATACATATGACGCACACGTTCGTCGCGACCCATACGCACGAGGGTCTCTTTGTTGTGATAAATATTTTTTCCGAGGATGATGCCGTCTTCTGACATCCCCGTAGGCGCTGGAGCAACACCTGCCTTTGCCTCCTTGAGCTCAGCAGAAGAAACCGTTGTCACAGGGAAATGGAACATCGTCGCAAGCTCGCGGAGATTGAGTGGGAAACTTTCGTTATCCATAAACATACGGAAGCTAAAATGATAAATCTCCTCCATAAGTCCATGACCGCCTGGCTGACGCTTCCACTTGATAGCGTTTGCTTGTGGCTTGCCAAATTGGTTGAAGGAGCTTTCCACTTCGTTCAGCATCGACTCTGCGCGCTCTGCTGTTTGCGCTGAAGCTATGATACGAATGTTCGTGTCAACAATTGGTGACGCAATCTTCGCTTCGATATTTTTTACAGCATCTGCATCGACAGGCTCTTCCTTCTTTTCTTTTTCTCCGAAGAAAATTCCTTTTGCAGCACTCGCAAACTCACTCACAATTTGCGCCCCGGTGCTCTTGAGCGCATCTTTTGGTTTCACTCCTTTTTTAATCTGCTCAAGCACTCCTTGATAGCGCGTATTAAAAAGTTTACCCGAAGGACGAATGATGAACTGCACCGCAACCCCTTCTCCATCTTTGTTTGTCTTTGAGAATGTTGAGAGGAGAACATTGAGAGGGTCTTGCGTGAACTCCTCGAAAGTACGGAGAGCATAAGCTGCCTCACCTGCTGGCTCTGCGTACGAAGCGAGGCTTACCCCGCCTTCGTTGAAGGGATTGTAGTCTTCACGATGCTCTGAGAGCTTCGCATCTGGATAAACTGCGAGCACCTGCTTCTCAAAAAGGTCTGCGTGCTCGAGAGGTACGGCTGAATAAAATACAATCTGCTCACTAAAGTTTGAAAGCGCGAGCTCAAGGGTAAAATAATTTCTCACCGTGCCATAATCCGCTCGTGTGTTTTCGATAGAAAGCATACCCGCATAGAGGTGCTCCATTCCCGACACAAGCTGCGCAACCTCACGCTTCTCCCCCTTGGGGTCGATAGGAGGAAGTGTCACTTCATAGAGACGCATTTTGAGAGCGCGAGCGATTTCCTTCTCCTTCATAATCCCCGGCACATCCCCTGTCTCAATAAGGAGCTGCACGAGCATACGATGAAAGTCGTCCTCGATATGTGGGTTACCCAATTTCTCAAGAATCGAGAGAGCGTTCTTGATACCCTTCGTATTCATAATTTGTAAAAGCTGGTCGATAGCTTCCTTGTGTTCAACCCCGAGCTTCACGACATTGGTCTCAAGCTCGTTAACTTTCATCTGATAACTCTTGTCGAGGACAGTGGCAACGGGCGCTGCCTTGTACTCAGCTATTTTTTCCTGCGCTATCTTTTCTTTCTGCTCAGCAATCTGCTCTGGCGAGCTCGCTCCTGGTGTAAGCTCACGCTCCCTCTCTGCAATCTGCGCACGCAAAAAAACAACTTCCTCTTCAGGTGACCTAAACTGCTTGCCAATAGTGCCGTATTCGGGGTTCATGTTGAATATATTGTAACACAAAAACCCCTATCAAAACCACGACTACAAGATTTGAGCTTTTCTTTCCTTCGTACGAATCACAATAGATATAACCAATGCGGTCAAAAATAGTAGAGACCCATAGAAACATGGCGTCACAAAAGGACTCGAAGCAGGAACCCCGGAGCATCCAACACCCTGCCCAGGGAGGGCTGTATAAAAACGATACGCAAGGATGCCAAAGTTTGACCACGCAAACGCAGTACCCGCCGAGAGAAATACCATAAGAAATTTCTGACTTTTAATTCGTACTGCGTCTTCTTTGCCCACGAGCCAGACAGCCCACGCAAAGGCAACCATAAATGCTATCGCCCCATAGAAACACGGCGTGGTGACGGGGTTTGGGAAAAGACAATTATCCACCTTGAGCAACGTCCCCTCTGAACGATAAAATCGCATAAAGTCTATAACCACGGTCGTCCATGAAAAAATAACCCCTGCAAGAAGCGCGTACACCTGAAGCCAATATACTTTTTTATTATTCATATAGTAAATGATTTATTTCAATTCCCTCTTCGTCAAAACTTCAGGTGCACCGTCGGTGATGAGGATTGTGTGCTCGAAATGCGCGCTGCGCTTATGGTCGCGCGTCACAAATGTGTAACCGTCAGGAAGCAATTTAATATAGCGCGTTCCCTCATTCACAATAGGCTCGAGAGCGATGACCATTCCTGGCTTCAACTTCATCCCCTGCCCACGGTCGCCATAGTTTGAGATGTGTGGATCTTCGTGTTGCGCATATCCGACACCGTGCCCACCGAGCTCCTCCACGACGACAAACTTGCTGTGGTCCTTCACATATTTCTCAATAGCATAACCAATGTCACCGACGGTGTTGCCACCACGTGATGCATCGATTGCTGCAATAAGCGCACCCTCTGTCGTCGCAATAAGTTGCTTTGCAATATCATCTATTTCTCCCACGGGCACCGTGAGCGCCGAGTCAGTAAAAAGACCTTTGTGCTTGAGTCCTGTATCAATACCGACAATGTCCCCTTCTTGGAGAACACGATTACCCCCGATACCATGCACAATCTCGTCGTTCACCGAAATACAGAGTGTCCCTGGGTACGGGATGATCATCCCCTCTGGTGTGTAGTGGAGAAACGCTGGTTCATCCCCGCCGTCTCTCATAAGCTTCTCCGCCATCTTGTCGAGCTCTCCCGTAGTGACACCTGGCTTTGCAGCGTCACGGAGTGCGGACAAAATGCGCGCGAGGCGCTTGCCTCCTTCACGCATAATCTCAATCTCCTCTCCAGTTTTTATAAACCCCGTTTTCATAAAAAATTATAAATGTCTAATGTTAAATTTTTAAATAATGTTTAGGTGCAGTTTCTAAAATATAAATTTATTTTAAAATTAAAAATTAAGAATTTGAAATTTTAAGGCACTTAATAACATCATTAAATACTTCATCAGGGGTTTGCTCGCCATTGATTTCACAAAACCGGTACCCTGAAGCAGTGCGGTAATACTCGATTGTTGGAACAACGTCTTTTGTAAAAAATGCGAGTCTGCGAGCAATTACTTCAGGATTCAGGTCGTCAGCGCGACCGCGTCCCCGAAGATGATCTTCTGCCCACTTTTCTGAAACATTTATAAAAATAATCGCGGGGTTATTGCGCTTATAAAAAGAAAAAGCGGTGTCAAGAATCTTTGCTTCTTCGAGGGCGCGGGGTGCCCCGTCAAAGATAATGTGTTCGTTGCCATGCAATCTCTCAATAAACATATGCGACCAAATCCACACTGCCAGAAAATCCGGCTGACGGCCTCCTTCGTCATTAATTTTTCGCGCAAGGTCCCACGTGTGCCCTGTGTCATTGATATGCTGACGAAAATGATCCCCTGTCTCGAAATACAGAATGGGTGTGCCGGGAGAACGCTCCCTAATATAATTTTTGATCATTTCTGATTGCGTCCCCTTCCCTGAACCCGAACGCCCTATGAAGATTACTGTTTGAAGTTCCATAGTGAGAGTGTATCACAAAATGCAGGACAGAGGGAACACTTGGGACAAGGGGAACAAAAATGCACAAAAAATTTGAAACGCACCGTCGCGTAGCGGCGGTGCGTTTCTTTGTTCCCCCTGTTCCCCTTGTCCCAAACGTTACCCTTTTGTCCCCCTTAGTACTCGCGCATCGTAATCTGCGCATCAATCTTCTTCACAAGATCGAGAACTACAGAAACGATAATAAGGAGTGCGGTACCACCAATCGAGAGGCTCGCAATCTGTGTGAGGTTTTGCATTACGAGTGGCAATACTGCGATCAAGCCGAGGAACACTGCCCCCACGAGCGTGATGCGGGTAAGAATCTTCGCGAGATACTCTGCGGTAGGCACACCAGGACGAATACCAGGAATGAACGCGCCGTTCTTCTGAAGGTTGTTTGAGATAGCCTCAGGGTCAAATGTAACCGCTGTATAGAAGAATGTAAAGATAAACACGAGGATAAAGTAAAGTGCTCCGTTTACCCAGCCGTTTGCAAGAATCTTCTGAACAAAGAGTGCGACAGCTTGAACAGTACCGTTACTCATTGTTGAGAGTGCGTTGGCAATCACGGTTGGAAAAACCAAAATCGACATCGCGAAAATGATAGGGATAACTCCAGCCTGATTTACACGGAGAGGAAGGTAGGTCATCGTGCCACCTGTCGTGTGCCCTCCACGAACCTGCTTTGCATAGGTTACAGGCACGGGACGCTCTGCCTCAGTCATATAGACCACTGCCAAAATGAGGAGCACGGTCGATACGAGCGCAGCAAGGAGCACAGGAATCTGTGTTACATCAAATGTATAAATGAGTTCCCCAATTGCTGAAGGAATTCTCGAAACGATACCTGCGAAAATGATGAGAGAAACACCATTACCAATACCAAACTCTGAGATGAGCTCGCCAATCCACATAAGGAGGATAGAACCTGCAGCTACGATAATAGTGTTCGTAAGAATCTCAAACGGAGTAAGCCCTGTGAGGATACCACGTTGCATCAAATATGCGAGGAGCCCATAAGCCTGAAGAAATGAGAGCGGGACAGCGAGCATGCGTGAGTACTGAGTCATCTTACGACGACCAATCTCCCCTTCCTCGGTCTGCATCTGCTTGATCTTTGGCGACATCATCGTCAAAAGCTGCATAATAATCGATGCGGTAATATATGGGCCAACGCCAGCCATCACGATAGATACTGCAGAAAGTCCACCTCCGGTGAGAAGGTTCAAAAATCCAAGCGCCTGATCGTTTGCGAGGAGTGCAGAAAGGTTTTGCCCCGCTGCTGCAGGAATAGGAATGTTCGCGAGCAAACGGAAGATTACGAGAGCACCGAGTACAAAGAGCACGCGATTACGCAATGTTGCGTCCTGCACAATCATCTTTAGCTTACGAAGTAGTGTTTCCATGGAATTTTGTATTTTCTTTAAGACTTTCGACTTTCAACTTTAAGACTTACTTCACGCTTCCTCCAAGCTTCTCAACTGCGGCCTTTGCACTCGCTGAAATCAAACATCCACGAATGTCGAGCTTCTTGTCAAACTCGCCTGATGCGAGAATCTTTACAATAGGAACCTTGTTCCCCCTCTTCTCTACGAGTGCGTGCTCAAGGAGAACCTTTGGCGTAACACGATCACCGTTCTTAAACTCAAGACTGAGAACGCCGAGATTGAGAACAATATAGTGAACTGACTCAGTCTTAAACTGATTGCGTGATACACCTTCTCCGCGGAGCTTTGGAAGCTTCTTGATGGTGTCGCGCATCTGAGGACGCTTGTGAGTATTGGAGCGTGCATTCTGACCCTTGGTACCACGACCAGATGTCTTGCCACGCTTTCCGCCACGTCCAACAACCTTCTTTACGGCGCGGGGTGTTCTTGTTTTTACTTCGTGTGCTTGCATAATAGTATTGTTAAAAATTACTTAGCTTCTACTGCTGCCACTACTTCTGCAGTTTCTGCTCCACCCTTAAGTCCTTTCAAACGGAGCTGCTGAAGTGCCTTCACGGTTGCGCGCGCATTGTTGAGCTTGTTCTTTGAACCAGACTGAATCTTCGCGCGAACGTTCTTGATACCAGCGAGCTCGAGTACGTTACGTACTGAGCTACCTGCTACCATACCACGACCCTTTGCGGGCATAATCATAACCGTTGCTGAAGACTCCTTGGCCATAACTTCGTGAGGAATCATCATATCCTTGGTGAGGACAACTTTGATCATATTCTTCTTTGCGTTCTTTGTCGCCTTCTCAATAGCTGCTGCAGTATCTGCGGCCTTGCCGATACCTACTCCTACAGAACCCTTACGGTTTCCTGCAACGAGTGCGACAGAAAATGCGAAACGACGTCCACCGGCAACCACACGGGTTACACGACGAATCTGAATGAGCTTGTTATCAAACTCTGGCTTGATGCGCTCGAAGCTACCTCCGCGTCCTCCGCGTGATGCGCCTCCTTTGCCGGCTCCTCCACGGCTTGCGCCTGCACCTGTCCTTGGAGCACCGCGACCAGCTGAGCCAGCAGGACCGCGACCTGTGCTTCCTCCACGCATCCCTGACGAACTGCCACCAAATGATGGACGTGATGAAGGAGTACGAGGAGCTGTTGTCGCAGCAGGTGCCTTTACTTCGGTATTCTGTGTTGTCGTTGTTTCTGTCATATGATTATTAAAATATTAGAACGCTAGGCCACCTTCGCGTGCACCCTCTGCGAATGCGCGAACACGGCCTGTGTAAATGAATCCACCGCGATCAAACACAACTGATGCAAGACCCTTTGCCTTTGCAGCCTTTGCGAGAGTCTCCCCTGCAACCTTTGCGCGCTCGGTCTTCGTCTTACCTTTCAATCCCATATCTGATACTGCTGCGAGCGTAGCACCCTTGGTGTCATCAATGATCTGAGCATAAATATAGCTGTTTGACTTGAAAATAGCGAGACGTGGGCGCTCTGAAGTTCCCGAAACCTTTGCTCGGATACGATTGTGGCGGCGTGTACGCTGTTCGCTTTTTGTTAGTTTAGTAGTCATAGTGTTAGTTTATAAGGTTTTTAAAGTTTGTAAAGTTTGTAAAGTATTTAAAGTATTCGTATCCACTTTCGACTTTATGAACTTTATGAACTTTCTACTTGCCGTTAGGCCGACTTCTTACCCTGCTTGCGACGAATAACTTCAGTCGAGTAGCGAATACCCTTACCCTTGTAAGGCTCTGGCTTCTTCTTTGCACGAATCTGTGCAGCGAACTGCCCCACAGACTCCTTGTTGATTGATGAAAGTGTTAAGGTGTTCTTCTCAACCAATACTTTCACATCAGCAGGAACATTCATAGGAACCTTGTGTGAGAAACCGAGGCTGAATACGAGGACCGCTCCCTGTGGCTCAACCTTGTAACCAACTCCTTCGATGATGAGCTTCTTTACGAATGCGGTGTTTACCCCGGCAACCATGTTCACGAGGTGTGATGCATAAGTACCCCAGAGTGCGCGAGCCTCCTTTGAATTATTCTTGGGAGTGAATGCGATGGTGCTTCCTTCTACTTTGATATCTACAGGGCCAGAGAAATCACGAGTGAGCTCGCCCAAAGGACCCTTCACGGTAAATACCGTGTCGTTTGAGGTGACGGTTGTGCCCGTCGGAATCGTTACGCCTTTTTTTCCAATTCTTGACATAGAAGTATTTATTAATTACCAGATCTTAAAGAGTGCCTCGCCGCCGACCTGCGACTTCCTAGCTTCGTTTCCTGACATAACTCCCTTTGGTGTTGACATAACCATCAAGCCAAAACCGTTCTTCACGGGCTTGATCTCGTCAACGCTCAAGTAGAAACGGCGTGAAGGCTTTGACATACGTGCAACATCTGCTACACGAGGAGTCTTGCCTTCGTAGGCGATTCCAACTTCGAGGGTCTTTTGAACCTTCTTACCTTTTTTTGCATACGAAGTAATATATCCTTCTGCAAAAAGAACTTTAGCGATAGCTTCTTTCAAGTTTGAGAAAGGCATCTCGACAATATCCTTGCCGGCGATACCTCCGTTCTTGATGCGAATAAGCATGTCTGCGATTGGGTCGTGCATAATAGTGTTGAATTACCAAGAAGACTTCTTAACTCCAGGAATCTTGCCGTCGTTTGCAAGCTCACGGAAGCAAATACGACAGAGATCGAAGTCGCGCATGTAGCCACGACGACGGCTACAATTAAAACAACGACGTACGATACGTGAACTAAATTTTGGCACCTTGTTGGCGCGCGCGGTTACTGATGTTTTAGCCATAGTTAAATTAAAAATACCGAGGTTTCTGCCAATATCTCATGCAATTTCTTCTAAAGACCTTAGATCTGCAAAAGGAGATGCATGGATTGCTCAAAAACCCAGTAGACGCATACTATCATATGGGGGAATAATGTCAACATGGGGTATCCCGAGTTCAAGAAATAACAAAGTACCCACTGAATCATAAAGACTTCAGTGGGTACAGACACATATTATGATATGTTTTTCCCAGATATTTCATCCCTGCAAAAGAAAGAAAAATAAAGGGCGATTGGCCATAAAAAAACATACAACCATGCATAGCCAAATAGGTCCGTAGGAGAATCTTCTCCCCCGAGGGTATAGTTGAAACCACGTCCAGTATATTCCAGATACGTAGCATCGAAACCGTTCTTGCGAAGCTTGAGGCTAATTTTGATGACTTCGATGATAAAGAACAGCAACCCAATACCAATGTAGATAAATAGAACAAATTCGATTTTCATGAGCTTTCTCCCTGTTGATTATGAATCCTGATTACATTATACACAACTATGCGTATTTGTCAACCCCCAAGTCTCCAACGCAGTAATGCAACCAAAAAGTCGTGAGCGAATCAGCTCACGACTTTTGTTCTGTATTTGTAATGAAGAAAAAGCGCAGGATTACCTGCGCCTTTTGTCTGCGTTAGACAAAATTGTGTTGCTCGCCTTCCCGAGACGGAAAAGTCTATCCCATCTTTTCGGCCAACACGGTATTGAATACTTTAAGATTATCCTCTAACTCAAAAGGATAATCCTTGAGATAGACTGCTTCGAGTTGTGCATAGAACTTCATCTTCACGCTTTGGTACCCTATCTCGGAGATAATTCGCGTGACTGGCTTCCCGTTAGAACAATGGAGACTGAAGAGAGTGTCCTTAATTTTCCCAAACACCTCACAATGATTCAGGACTTCAATGCTAACTGGTGTTTTCTCGTACGTAACATGAATTCCTTCTTTCGTTGGTATTGTTGTAATGGTAATTACGGTCATGATGACCCCTTTCAATATCAGTAATTGTCGGGACTGCTTCCTGTCACAACACTACTATGGATTTATTAAAATGGCAAGACTTATTCGGATAAGAAAAAAGGCGACCTACGGGTCGCCTTTTGATTCAAAGAAAAACAAGATTTACATCCCCTGTGCAATCAGGATGTCGACGGGATCCATACTTGCCTGATCCGATTGAACCAACGCTTGCGCAACTTCATCCCTCGTTAAACTTTGTGCTTTTTCAGCAGTGCTTCCATCGGTTGCTGATGAATTCACCAGATGAAACCCGTTATCATGTAAGCCTATCATACCTTTGCTCCTTAATATACATTTACGATGTACTGCACCTTTTAGTCTTGGAGTTGTCCGCGACTAACTAGACAAAACTCTACTACTTTTGAAGAAAAAAGCAAGACCCGTTTGCGCTTTGCGCAAACGGGTCTTGACTATGTTTTATAAAAAGTATTATTTCAGATGCAGTACGAGGCGCGAGGAATGTTTTCCGCTGGAGCCATACTAATGTATGGTGACAAGGAAACATTCCGAGCAACGACGTAATGCGCTGAAATTATGCTTTTTACTTAAAGGGGACGCCGAGAATGTCGAAAAATGCTGTCGCCTCCTTCTTGTTCTTTGCGGTCGTTACGATTGTAACTGCCAAACCGAAGAGGTCCTTTACATCTTCATCTGATACTTCAGGGAAGATTGTTTGCTCCTTCACACCGAGGGTAAGGTTACCCATCTCGTCGATACTCTTGCGGTCATAACCACGGAAGTCACGAGTACGAGGAATAGCAACATTGAAGAACTTGTCGAGGAAACCAGCCATACGTGCGCCACGGAGAGTTACGGCAACACCAATCTTGTCACCTTCACGGAGCTTGAATGCCGCGATTGACTTCTTTGCGGCACGGAGAGCAGGCTTCTGTCCGGTAATCTTCGTAAGACGACCCATCACCATGTCGTTGCGGTTCTTGTCCTTTGAGCGTCCGGTAGTTGCAGAAACAACAACCTTCACGAGGCGAGGAGCTGCAAGCTTGGCCTTGTAACCAAACTCTGACTTCATCGCATCGAATGCGCCTGCTTGTCTCTCCTTAACTGATTTAAATGCTGATTTCATAATAATTTATATTAAAATACTACTTGAGCTCTGAACCGCTCTTCTTGGCGATGCGAACATTCTTTCCGTCAATCAACTTCTTACCAACGCGTGTGCGAACACCCTTCTTTGGGTCGAGAATCATAACGTTTGATGCATTGATAGGCATTGCCTTCTCAACAATCTGGCCACTTGCGCCACGTGTACGTGCCTTCTCGTGAAGCTTTGAGATATTTGCCCCCTCTACAACCACGCGATTTACAGAAGGAAGAACCTCAAGGATTGTTCCTTTCTTCCCCTTATCCTTTCCTGTGATTACAATCACGTTGTCTCCTTTTTTGAGTTTCATAATGGTGTAGAGTTAATAAAATTTAATTAAAGCACTTCTGGTGCGAGCGAACCAATCTTGTTGTAACCAAGCTCAGTAATCTCACGAGTGATGGGCCCGAAGATACGTGTTCCTTTTGCCTCCTTCTTTACCTTGTCGACACAAATAACTGCATTGTCATCGAAACGAATATATGAACCATCCTTGCGACGATATGCATTACGGGTACGTACCACAAGACCAGTGAGAATATCCTTCTTCTTGACCTGCTTGCGGGGCTCTGCAACCTGTACTGAAAATACTACCAAGTCACCGATCATAGCGTAACGCTTCTTCGAGCTCCCGAGCACCTTGAACACGCGGCCGATCTTTCCTCCGGTGTTGTCAGTTATTTTTACGATTGTTTGTGGTTGAATCATGGTAGTGTTGGTTAATAATTATGCAATCTTGTTATGCGGACTTCTTGCCGATAACTTTGAAAGACTTGTCCTTCGAGATTGGGCGACACTCTTCGATGGTAACCTTGTCCCCCATCTTGTATGCACCTTCCTCATCGTGAGCTTTGTACTTCTTTGAAATATTCATAAACTTCCCATACTTTGGGTGCTTTACGAAACGATTTACGAGGACGGTTACGGTCTTCATCATCTTGTCAGAAACGACAGTCCCCTGGAGTTGCTTTCGTGTCGTGTTGCCACCTTTGCTAATTGTTTTTTTGGTTGTTTCCATAATAATGTTATGCGGTTACTGACTTAGCGCGCACATTTTGCTCAGTGAGAATACGTGCGATATCACGACGTACAAGCCCAGATGCCTTCACGTTTTTCTTTGCAGAACCTGCGAGGTCAAATCGTGATGCGCGAACAACCTCCCTCTTTTCATTCAAGAGTTTTACGAGATCTTCTGTTGTAGCTTTTTTAATTTCTTTCATCATAGTGTTTATTGATTATGCCTAAACAAATTCTTCGAATTTGTCGGCCGACCGCCTGGGGCGGTTTAGGCAGTCTGTACGCGACGTACGATGCGTGTCTTTACGGGAAGCTTTGCGCCTGCCTTCTTGAGGGCCTTGATAGCAGTAGCCTCATCAACACCATCGACTTCAAAGAGCATACGTCCTGGACGAACTTCAAATACATATCCCTGGGGATCTCCTTTTCCTTTACCCATACCCATCTGTGCTGCCTTCTGTGTGTAAGGTCGGTCAGGGAAAATACGAATCCACATCTTGCCAACTTTGGTAATGGTGCGGACGATTGCCTTACGAGATGCCTCGATCTGGTTTGACTTGATACGAGCAGGAGTCTCCGCCTTGAGTCCAAACGAACCAAACGCGAGGGTGATACCACGTGTCTCAGGAGCAGCGAGCTTGGCTTCACTCTTGCGAGCGTTCTGCCACTTTCGGTATTTTACTTTCTTTGGGAATAACATAGTAGTGTATTAAAATTATGCTTCGTTGTTTACCACGAGCTTCTTCTTGCTGTCCGCAAAAATCTGTCCCTTGTAAATCCAAACCTTAACGCCAATAGCTCCATAAGGAAGACGCGCAGTGTTCTTTGCGTAATCGATATCAGCGCGGAATGTCTGAAGAGGAATACCTCCGCGACGAATCTGCTCATAGCGTGCCATCTCAGCACCACCGAGGCGGCCAGAGATTGCAACACGTGCACCCTTCACATCGCGGTTTGCCATCACCTTTTCAATAGTCTGCTTGAGAACCATACGGAAAGGAAGACGCTTCTCGAGACCTTCACATACCATCTCTGCTACGACAGCTGCGCTTGACTCAGGTGAACGAAGCTCCTCAATATCGAGCTTGAAGTCCTTGGGGATATCAAGCTTGAGACGTGATGCTTCTTTCAAAATATCATTCTTGAGCTTTACTGAGCCTTCTCCTGCGCGACCAATAACCATACCAGGGCGAGCAGTCTTGATGAGAATACGAAATGTCTTTGCGTTGCGCTCGATTTCTACGCCTGCGATATAGCTGCCACGAAGACGCTTGTCGAGGAACTTACGGATGAGGATGTCAGCCTTGAGAGACTTGGTGTAGTCCTCATTTGTGCCAAACCAACGCGACTTCCAGTCACGGATGATTCCCAAACGATGAGCATATGGATGTACGATGTGTGTCATATTATTTTGTGGTCTTTTTTACTACGGCTTTCTTTGCAACCTTTGGCTTTGCAGCGGCTTTTACCTTTGCAAGAGCAACCTTCTTTGAAACCTTCGGAGCCTCCTCTTCTGCCTTCTCAACTTTCTTTGATGCCAATTTTCTAGGAGTAACGTCAGCGCTCGCAATAAGCTCAATCATAATGTGACTGGTGTGCTTGTGAATAGGGTGCGCCGTGCCGTGTGACTTTGGCATTGAGCGCTTGAGGATAGTCCCCTGGTCAACACGAACTTCTTTTACAAAAAGGTCGATCATATCGATACCATCATTCTCCTTTGCATTTGCAACAGCAGACATCAAAAGCTTCTTCATTGGGCCTGATGCGCGCTTTGGCAAAACATCGAGCTCAACAAGAGCGCGAGGAACTGTTTTCCCTTTGATGAGGTTTGCCACAAGACGTACCTTTCGTGGTGCTTGGCGATAGCTTCTGAGGATTGCTTTCATGGTTAATTAAATTATTTCTTCTTAGCTGCAGGGGTTTCTGCTTTAGCAGCCTTGGCAGCAGTGATTTCTGATTCTTTCTTCTTCTGCTCAAGCTCCTTCTGCATCTTACCTCCGTGTCGTACGAATTTCTTCGTAGGAGAAAACTCTCCGAGTCTGTGCCCTACCATATCTTCGGTCACGCGGACCTCGATATGAGTCTTACCGTTGTACACGCCAAAAAGGAATCCTACCATCTCTGGTGAAATCTGGCTTGAGCGAGCCCAAGTCTTAATCATTTCTGCGGTTGAAGCGCTTTTACCAACAAGCTTCTTGAGAAGTGTCTCGTCAATAAATGGTCCTTTTTTGAGTGATCGTGTCATTTGATAATTTAGGGTTTCTATAAAAATTTGCCTACGGTTTTACCTAGCTTTTAGGCAAACTTTAAACAAAACAAGCTCGGAATGAGCTCGTGATGTATCTTATCAGATTGGAGAATATTGTCAAATCGAGTCGCGGACCCCCGCGCCTCGATTTGACAATATTCCTTAATGCACACTTTTGGCGTCCATGCTCTCCTTCACCAAAAACCCGCCTTTGGCGGGTTTTGTTCAATATTCCATATTCTACATTCGATATTCCGCCCAATTAGAACTGATAGAACTTGGTCTTTGTTGTAGTTGGCGGTGTTAAGAGCGGGCAAACAAGCGTTGCTACTCCGGGACAAGCGACTACCGTTGTTCCTCCTGTGGGAACACCATCAACCATACATGCGCCCACTACAACTCCATCAAGGTTTGGATAACTATTCCCAGCGATATATGTAACCTGATCGCAAACAGCTGTTGCATTACAACTTCCCCAAATCATATTTGGATCTTGAAGATTGTATCCCATTGTAGCCACACAAGAAGGAGAAGATATCTGTCCTTCGTCAGCAATGGGAACACCGTTTACCTTTGGAGCAAAGTCAATCCAACCTACAACACTCACGCCCCCTGGGATACTGTCCCCACCAGCATCAACATCTGCTCCTCCCCATGCATAGCCAGAGAATTTATTACCTGAAATCTGGACTCCATAAGCAGGACCCGTGTCCCCAGCCGCCTTCGCAAGCTTAATCCAGCCGTCCCATCCACCCGCCTTGTCTCCTGCTAAAGTGCTGGTGCATTTCGTTCCATCCCAATTTGTATCCTTGCATGCCTCAAGTGCTCGTGCCCACCCGCTGACAGCACCTGTTGCCCAATCGATTTGGGCCTGGCATGTACCAGAAGGACACGCACCATTGTCAATTGAGTCAAAGCTTATCCAGCCGATGCTTGGACTCCACGCCTCCCCAGAAAAATTACCCGTTCCGCCTGCCCCCTTAGTGGTAGTATCCACACTCAGCCCATAATCCCTCGTGACCATTGAACCATTGCCTCCGCAAGCGCCGCTGTCAATAAGACCATCATTATCTTTATCACAACCAGTACTGTTCAAACTAATCCATCCGATGGTATCGCTCCACGCCCAACCAGAAATATTATTCCCCGTACCTGCTTCTACTTTTTGGGTCTTCATAACCGATAAGTTAAGAAGGTACATTGTCCCTAAAACAATGACGAGAATGGCTACCAGAAACGTATTACGAATTTTATGGATTGAAGATGTGCTCATAAGAATATTTATTAAAGATTACTTAATAAGTATACCCCCACACCTACTTTTTGCCTAGTGAGTTTTGCACAGGAATTATTTATATATCCAAAGCACAAAAGTACATAGATAGCCTAGGTGTAAAAGTAGGTGTGGGGGTGTACCCCCTTTCTTATTTTTCTGCCTACTCCTACTTTTTGCCTAGTGAGTTTTGCACAGGAATTATTTATATATCCAAAGCACAAAAGTACATAGATAGCCTAGGTGTAAAAGTAGGTGTGGGGGTGTATCACTTAAAAACAAATCAAGCGAAAATGATTGTGGATAACAAAACCCCCGCCAATCGGCTGATTGGCGGGGGTTTTGTTGAAACACGAGTTTTTATTTTGACTTCTTGGTCTTGCGACGAGCGACGATGAGGTTGTTTGAGTACTTCTTTGGTGAACGTGTCTTGCGACCTCCTGTTACCTTTCCGTACTTTGTCTTTGGGCGCTTTGTTCCGCGACCCTGACGTCCTTCACCTCCACCGTATGGGTGGTCAACAGGGTTCATAGCAGATCCACGAACTGTTGGACGGATTCCGAGCCAACGATTACGTCCTGCCTTACCGATGTTGCGGTGCTTGTATTCCTCGTTTGAAACAGCGCCGATTGATGCCCACACATTTTCTGAAACCTTACGGATTTCTCCTGAAGGCATCTTCAAGTGTGTCTGACCTCTGTCGTTTGCAACTACTTCTGCGTAGTTACCTGCTGAACGAGCGATACGTGCGCCACCATTTGGCTGAAGCTCGATGTTGTAAACGAATGTTCCAACAGGAACTTTGCGCAATGTTGTGCGGTTACCTGGCTTCAAAGGAGCTTCCTCTGAAATGATAAGTGTGTCACCTACCTTGATTCCTTGAGGAAGAAGGTTGTAACGGCGCTCACCGTCTGCGTAACATACTACACCGATGAAACCTGAGCGGTTTGGATCGTATTCAACGGTCTCAACCTTTGCAGGGATGTTGATCTTCTCGAAACGGAAGTCAATCTCACGGAATGAACGCTTGTGTCCACCTCCTTTGTGATGAGTCGTAATGCGACCAAACGCGTTGCGTCCAGAACCACGGCGGAATCCAGTCGTAAGAGACTTGAGAGGCTCGTTGGTCGTAAGCACACCACGGTAGGTAACGATGGCGGTCTGACGATTTGAAGGTGTTGTTGGTTTAAATTTTTTCATATTGGTAAATATTATACAATTTCTATTGTCTCACCCTTCTTGAGCGTGACCAACGCCTTGCGAATACCAGACTTCACACCGTTCTTTCCACGCACGAATACACGAGTGTCAGGAAGATTTATAATGTTCACACGGATTGGTGTGACATTGTAAAGCGCCTTGATCGCCTTCGCAATCTCAATCTTGTTGGTTGTCTTTGCAACCTCAAATACATAAGTATTTTTCTCTGCAAGAACAGCAGCTTTCTCCGTGATATGTGGGCGAACAATAGCGTTCACGCGCTCTCCGAGACCTACCTTGCTATCAGTCTTTTTTACTTTGGCAACCTTTGTTGTTGCTTCTTTTTTTGTTTTGTTGAAAATGGCCATGATAGTAGAGGTTACTTGGTAGCTGCAACTGGTGTTGCAAGCTTGCCTTCGATAAAACTAATAGCTTTCTCGGGGCTCACAATTACGACGTACTTGTGATTGAGGAGGTCAATAGGGTTCATATTCTCCACTGCATCAAACTCAACACTGCCGAAGTTTGCAAAGCTCTTGCTTGCAGCCTCTGACTTCACCCCTGTTGCGAAGTACGCAGCATTCTTGCGCTTGGTGATCATCTTCTCAAAACCTTTTACCGTTGAAAGTGATGTCAAGATTGCCTTTGCCTCAGCTGTCTTTGGTGTCTTCATTTCGATAGCATCAACAAAGAGCACTTCTCCGTTGCGGAACTTCTCTGAGAGCACAGTGTAAAGTGCCTTTGCGCGAACTTTCTTGTTGATCTTCTTTGAGTAATCCTTCACGTTCATTGGACCGTGAGTGATCCCTCCGTGACGCCAAATAGGTGAACGAGATGATCCGTGACGAGCACGACCTGTTCCCTTTTGAGCCCAAGGCTTGATACCTCCTCCAGACACTGCACTGCGGTCCTTGACCTGAGCTGTCGACATACGTGCGTTTGAACGCATTGACTCAACAACCTGGTGTACCAAGTCTGCATTCCATGAGAGACCCCACACTTTTTCATTGAGTGCGAGCTTACCTGCTTCCTTTCCCTTTGTATTGTAAATTATTGCTTCCATAGTAGTACAGATTATTTAGCGGTAGACTTAATCTCGAGGAGTGCTCCCTTGATCCCTGGTACACAACCAGATACGAGAATTTTGCCATTAGTAGTGTCGACGCCGAGCACGCGCAAACCTTTTACGCTTACACGATCACTACCCATACGGCCTGCCATACGACGACCTTTTGAAATCTTCTGCTGGCCTGTTGAGCCAATAGAACCTGGCTCACGCTCAGAGTGCTTCTGACCGTGGGTACGCTGACCTCCCTTAAACTTGTGGCGCTTGACCACACCCTGGAAGCCCTTACCTTTTGAAGTACCAACTACGGTAACTTCATCGCCAACCTCGAATGCTCCTGCATCAACAGTATCTCCTTTCTTGAAGCTACTTGCATCATCCATACGAAACTCACGAATTGCAGCAAAAAGCCCGAGGTCCTTGGTGTGTCCTTGGACGGCCTTTGAGATGTTTTTTGCGGCACGCGTTCCGAAGCCAACCTGCACAGCTTCGTAACCATCCTTGTCCTTCGACTTTACCTGTGTTATCGACACGGGTCCAACCGAAAGAAGTGTTGCAGCAGTCGCAAGCCCGTCAGGGCCTACGAAAGAGAACATATTTTCTTTTCTTCCTAGAATAAATTTCATAACGGTAAATTACGGTAACCATTGCAATCTACACTCGCGTGTGATTGTTGGTATTTTATTAATTAATAGCACCTAAACAATTTTTAATGCTAAATTTTAAATTTTTAAATAATATTTTAATTCTTTAATTCTAAAATTAAGAAATTAGGATTTATTTTGAAATTTGAAATTAAACATTTGAAATTAGTTTCCTACATCATCTTCACATCGATGTTGACACCTGATGGGAGTGAAAGATTGGTGAGGGCCTCAACAACTTTTGCATCTGGATTTATGATGTCAATCAAACGCTTGTGAACACGCATTTCAAACTGCTCACGTGCATTCTTGTAAATGAATGCTGAGCGAAGTACGGTGTACTTCTTGATCTCTGTTGGAAGTGGCATTGGCCCAATGACAAGAGCATCGTAACGAAGTGCGGTGTCAACAATCTGCTTTACAGAATTGTCGAGCACTTTGTTTTCGTATGCGCGTACGCGAATACGGAGCTTGTGCGTCACTTCCTTGTCTGTTGCTTTTTTTGCTACAGATTTCGTAGTTGTTTTTTTTGTTGCTGTTGTCATTTTGGGGAAGGTGCTAGGTGTTAGGTGTTAGGGTAGTAGTTAAAGCATTTTGCATTTTCCTAAAACCTAAAACCTTCAACCTCAAACCTGTATCTAAGCTATAATCTTTGTTACAACGCCTGCGCCTACCGTACGGCCTCCTTCACGGATTGCGAAGTGCTGCTCTGCCTCGAGCGCAACAGGTGCAATGAGCTTTACCTTGAGGATCACCTGATCTCCTGGCATAACCATCTCTGTTCCTGCTGGAAGTGTTGAGTCACCCGTTACGTCCGTTGTACGGATGTAGAACTGAGGCTTGTAACCATTGAAGAATGGAGTGTGACGTCCACCTTCTTCCTTAGTAAGGATGTATACGTTTGCCTCGAACTCTGTGTGAGGAGTAACTGAACCAACCTTACAAAGAACCTGTCCACGAGTAATGTCTTCCTTCTTGATACCACGGATAAGGATGCCGGCGTTATCGCCTGCCATACCCTCCTGGAGTGACTTGTTGAACATTTCAATCCCCGTAACGGTTGTCTTTACGGTGTCCTTGAGACCAACGATTTCAACTTCCTCTCCAACCTTAACAACTCCACGCTCGATACGTCCGGTTACCACTGTTCCACGGCCTTCGATTGAGAATACGTCCTCAACTGGCATAAGGAATGGCTTTGCAACGTCGCGCTCAGGAACGGGGATGTATGTGTCGAGTGCATTTACGAGATCAAGGATCTTCACAGCCCACTCATTTGCTACATCTGTCGCCTCAAGAGCCTTGAGTGCTGAACCACGGATAACGGGCGCGTTCTTTCCGTCAAAGTGATACTTTGTGAGGAGGTCGCGAACTTCTTCTTCAACCATATCGATCATTTCTGGATCATCAACCATATCGCACTTGTTGAGGAATACAACGATCTTTGGAACACCGATCTGCTCTGCAAGGAGGATGTGCTCTCGTGTCTGGGGCATCACACCGTCTGTTGCTGCAACCACCAAGATAGCGCCGTCCATCTGTGCGGCTCCTGTGATCATGTTCTTGATGTAGTCGGCGTGACCTGGCGCGTCGATGTGCGCGTAGTGACGTGAATCTGATGAATACTCCTGGTGAGAAAGCGCGATTGTAATACCGCGTGCCTTTTCTTCTGGAGAGTTGTCAATTTCATCAACTGACTTCATCTTAACTGTCTTACCTGCAAGGTGAAGAACGTTAAGAATTGCTGCGGTAAGAGTAGTCTTGCCGTGGTCTACGTGACCAATAGTACCTACGTTAACGTGAGGCTTTGAACGATCAAATGCTTCTGCCATAATGTTTGTGTTTCTTGTAATCAAGGGTTTGGACACGAGAAGTCCCTAACAAGCCTTTTATTACAAGAGAAAAATTAAATGATAATTGATAATGGTTACATTATTCGTTTCCTCGGCTCGGTGCTGAAAAATCTAGCTTTTTCAGCACGCTCACCTTCGTCACGAATAAAAAGTACCGCATACGCGATACAAGGGTCATACTACCAAATAGGGAAGAATAGTCAAGGGGGTGTCCGCGCGGCGCGCGGACACCCCCTTGACTATTCTTCCCCAAACAACCCCTATTTAACCAAATAACTCTCCACCTTTTCCACTACTTCCTGTATTGAGTGCTGGACCTTGATTAAATACTCATTTACCCCAAGCTCTTCTGCGCGCATCTTGTCAGAATCCTGTCCGAGATTAGACAAGACAATGACAGGAATCTTCGCTAATATTGGATTTTTCTTGATTTCTTCAAGAACCGCGAAACCGTCCTTTTTGGGAAGCATCAGGTCGAGGATGATGAGATCTGGGACTTCGCTGGTAATTTTTGCAATTGCCTCCTCCCCATCGACTGCAAGAATAGTCTCAAACCCCTTTTGGGTAAGCTCCATATTATACACCTTTGCTACATGCACATCGTCCTCAACTATCATTACTTTCTTGGGGTTGTTCATATGTTTGTATTGTTTAGAGATAATAATTGATTGAATTTCCAGATCCATACTCTCGAGCCCACTTTTGACTTTAAGACTTTTGACGTTCGACTAGAGCGAAGCGACCCCTACATATCCTCGTAGATACCTTTTGGTTTTTGAAGTTTCCCGAATCCTATAAGGAGGAGGCTGAGTGCTACATACACAAAAAAGTGAGAAATATATACGTTTTGAATTAGTGAAATCCCAAAATCCTGAAGCACCTCGTATGCTTCAAAATATTCTGAAAATCCAGTTAGAATGAGGAGAATTGTCGCAGGGATGGAGTAGTGCGAAAACTCTGTAAAGACGGGCATTATTTCTCGCAACCTTCTGAGCGCTAAGATTCCTACGACTCCTGCAACAGTGATTCCCGTAAGAATGAGCTTGGGGAACCATACGGGAAACCACGACACGACTGCGGGAGAAATACTTGGTGCAATAAGACCAACAATACAGAGAGCAAAAAACGCCCAAAGTGCAACCATAATAGCCTGAGATTTGTTGTAATAAATGCGGAAAACAAACGCAAGAGAAAGAAACGCGCTGAGAATCCACACAAAGTAGCTTGCCTCGACGGTGAGCTGTACCACATCTGGCCTAATCAAAAAAATATTTAAACCCACATATTCGTAAAGCTGAACAAGTCCCAAAAGCATAAGGAAGGTGAGCTGGATTTTCATAAATCCCTTGAGAATATAATCGCCATAGGCATAATCCGCGAGAACCCTCACCGCTATCAGGATAACAAAGAGGACAGCGATTATATACGCAAGCCCTGATTCTGCAAAGAGCGTTCCCCCGCCCACAAACTCAGCAAGTATAATTATCGCAACGTTGAGAGCGATAAGAATGGGTAGTGTCATTAACTTTTCAATTGGTTCAAGTAGTTTCATTTTTTTTGCTATTAATAATTAAAGTGCACATTAACTTTACTCATTGCCTCCCAACACTCTGCGTAAATCCCTTGGGGCTTCTTGAGCTTCCCAAAACCCACAAGAAGAAAACTAAGGGCAAAATACACAAGAAAGTGAGCAATGTAGAGATTTTGAATTTCAGAAATGCCAAAAGCGGAAAGGGTGTGAGTCCCCTCAAAATACTCTGCCATCGCAGAGAGAACAAGAAAAACTATTGCAGGGATTGCATAATAAGAATATTCTCTAAAGACTGGCATAATTGTCCGAACTCTTAGTGTTGAGAAAATACCAACCATCCCAAACACAGCAATTGCGAGAAGCATCATGAAATTTGCCCACGGAGGGAAACTGTACATAAAGGAGTCTTCAATATTGAGCGAAACAATAGCAATCATCCCACACATTGAAACCCCACTGAGGACCGAAATAAGGGCAGCTGACTTCTTGTAGTAAATAATGTAGACAAACTCGAGCGCCAAGAGTACCCCCACAACCCAAATGAAGTAACTCGTTGTAGCAGAAAACTCCACAACCTCATGATTGAGCATCAAAACATGCAGCCCAATATATTCATACACGTGAACGAGCCCCAGAAGAAGGAAGAACCCGAGCTGAATTTTCAAAAAACCCCTGAGAATATGGTCACTGAACGCATAATCGGAAAATATGCGCACTACAATGAGTGCCACAAAAATAAAAGCAATTGCATGCATGAGTCCTGACTCAGCGAAATATGTTCCTCCACCGATAAACTCTGCTGCGAGAATTATTGCGAGATTGATTGCAATAAGCGCCTTCGGTGTCATTAATTTTTCAAGTAGTGCTGAGATTTTCATATTATAATAATGTAAATGATTGGCTAAATTATAAGTAAGCCTTTGCCCTGTCTACTACGTCCTGCATTGAATTATCAATCTTGACGAGGTATTCATTTGCACCAAGGGCGAGGGCGCGAGCTTTGTCACTTTCTTGTCCAAGGTTTGAAAGAATGATGACAGGGATCTTGGCGAGTTCTGGGATCTTTTTGATCTCCTCAAGAACAGTAAATCCATCCTTCTTTGGAACCATCAGGTCGAGGATTACGAGGTCTGGCTTTTCCTCCGTAATCTTTTTTACTCCTTCTTCGCCATTCACCGCAAAAATAGTTTCATACCCTTCCTTGGCAAATTTTGCAGCATACACTTTTGAAACGTGCTCGTCATCTTCAACGATCAACAGTTTTTTCTTAAGCTCAGACATATATTCATTATACCCCCGCCCATACTTTTTGCATAGGAGTTTTTGCACAGAGGAACTCAAAAGCCCCACTGTTCAGCTGAACAGTGGGGCTTTTGACGTTTAGTCATTAATTGAGATTACCCAGCGCCAGTTTTGCGAGATGCACCTAGTGAATGTGGTGATTATGGTTATGATTCACTATTTGAAAAATGATGCTTCGCCCGTAGCGGGAAGGCCTGTTCGGCCACGCATCATTTCCATAACCTTACCGCAAAACTGAAGCATGGGTAAAGATTTTCTAACGCGAGGAATACCTCGCGAAGAAACTCTTTACTTCCTACTTTCAATGATTGTTGTCGCCACGTTTTGAGGCACAATATCATAATGATGGAATTCCATCGTTGAGCTTGCACGTCCTTCAGTCAATGATCGGAGTGAGGTTGTATAACCAAACATTTCTGAAAGTGGAACGAGGGCGTTCAACACCTTCATCATACCGCGCTCACCCATTCCTTCGATCTGTGCGCGCTTTGATGAGAGGTTGCCGGCAACGTCTCCCATAAACTGCTCTGGCATAACAATCTCAACTTTCATAATAGGCTCGAGGATAACAGGTCCTGCCTTACGAACTGCATCCTGGAATGCCTGTGAACCAGCAATCTTGAAGGCGATTTCCGAAGAGTCTACTTCGTGGAACGAACCATCGTAGAGCTCAGCTGAAATATCTACCACCTTGTAACCTGCCTGCACACCACGATCCATCGCTTCGAGGATACCCTTTTCAACTGGTGCAATAAATTCCTGTGGAATAACACCTCCCTTGATAGAGTTGGTGAATTCAAAGTGGTCATTGCGACGCTTGGTCTGCTTTGGAAGATCTTCGATGGCAATAGTCTTGTCGATAGGCTTGATACGAATCCTGACGTGACCGTACTGACCCTTACCTCCTGACTGCTTGACGTACTTACATTCTGCTTCCGCTTCACGTGTAATGGTTTCCTTGTAGGCAACCTGTGGCTTGCCCACGTTTGCTTCTACATTGAACTCACGCTTCATACGGTCAACGAGAATTTCGAGGTGAAGTTCACCCATACCAGAAATAATGGTCTCCATTGTTTCCTCATCAGTCTTGATACGGAATGTTGGATCTTCGTCAGCGAGCTTGCGAAGTGCCATACCCATCTTCTCTTGATCAGCCTTTGTCTTTGGCTCGATGCGAAGAGAAATAACTGGCTCAGGGAATTTAATTTCCTCGAGGATAATAGGATTTGCTTCGTCACAGAGTGTGTGTGAAGTACGAGTGTCTTTGAGACCTACCATAGCTGCAATGTCGCCTGCAAAAACTTTCTTAATTTCCTGACGTGAGTCTGCCTGGAGCTTCACCATACGGCCTACGCGCTCCTTCTCACCTGTCGTTGCATTGTAAACATATGAACCCGCTTCGATAGTACCTGAGTACACACGGAAGAATGCGAGCTGTCCCACGAATGGGTCTGCCTGGAGCTTGAATGCGAGTGCTGCAAATGGCTCTTTGTCATCAGGATGACGCTCAATAGCGGCACCTGTCTTTGGGTCGAGACCCTTGATAGCCGGCATATCGAGAGGAGATGGAAGATAGTCAACCACCGCGTCGAGTACGAGCTGCACACCTTTGTTCTTGAGAGCAGATCCTGCGTACACAGGGAAAATCTCATTTGCGATAACTGCCTTACGGAGTGTTACCTTGAGTACATCGAGAGGAATTTCTTTTCCTTCAAGGTAGTCGTTCATAAGCTTGTCGTCGTTTTCAACGATGCGCTCGATGAGCTCACTACGATACTTCTTTGCCTCTTCAAGATACTTCTCAGGGATTTCTGCTTCCACAACATCAATACCCATATTGCCTTCAAACTTAAACATCTTCATCTTGAGAAGATCAACAACTCCTTCAAACTGATCCTCGAGTCCAACAGGAATCTGCATACGAACTGCCTTTGTATTCAATCGGTCAAGGATAGATGCGTATGACTTTTCAAATGATGCACCTGTGCGGTCGAGCTTGTTGATAAAACAGATGCGAGGAACTTGCGCTTCGTCAGCATAGCGCCAGTTGGTCTCTGACTGTGGCTCTACTCCTGCAACACCGTCGAACACCACTACGGCACCGTCGAGCACGCGGAGGGAACGCTTCACCTCTACGGTAAAGTCGATGTGTCCCGGGGTGTCGATAATGTTGAAGTGCCAAAGATTTTCTTTGATCTTCTGCTCATCAGTCTTGTTCCATGCACAGCTGATTGCTGCTGCAGTAATGGTAATACCGCGCTCACGCTCCTGCTCCATCCAGTCGGTTGTCGTAGCACCTTCGTGCACTTCTCCGATCTTGTGGGTCATACCTGTGTAAAACAAAATACGCTCAGATGTGGTCGTCTTACCTGCGTCGATGTGCGCAATGATTCCGAAATTGCGAAGTTTATTTAGTTGATACTCTCGTTCCATATAATTAGTTTGTAAAGTTAATAAAGTTTTTAAAGTTAATAAAGTTGATTCGAATTTAATTTCCTAAGTTTTAAAGTAGACATTACAGGACCTTAATCAATCCTGAGAGCATCTTCGATATTTCAACAGAGAGTGCTGACATTAAATCAAACTGTCTCTTATCAATATACTTCAGTGAATTTGCGACGTATAACATTGAACGCACCTCTCCGCACGAACCTTTTGCAATAAACAAGAATTGTTTAAATTCTTTATTTGATTTTCTTTCAAATCCCTCTGCAATATTATTCATTACGGAAACTGCTGCTCTTTGAATTTGATCTTTGAAACCTGCATCCCTAATCTCTCTCATCTGCTCATAAGTCTCCTCAGTAAGGCGTTTTGCTTTTTGCCAGGCAATAATATCTTCGAATTGCTCTATCTTCATGATTGTTAGTTTATAAAGTTAATAAAGTTTGTAAGGTTTATAAAGTATTCGCACCTGCACCCACTTTCAACTTTATGAACTTTCTACTTTATAAACTCGTTTCCTACCATGCGAAGTGAGCGAAGGCTTTGTTGGCCTCTGCCATCTTGTGCACGTTGTCCTTCTTCTTCACTGCCTCACCTTCGTTGTTACTTGCTGCAAGAATTTCATCTGCAAGCTTCTCTGCCATTGGGCGACCCTTCTTTGCCTTTGCGGCAGCGAGAACCCAGCGCATTGAGAGTGCGAAGCGGCGCTCAGGGCGAACCTCGTGAGGCACCTGATAGTTTGCTCCACCCACGCGACGTGAACGGATTTCCATAAGAGGACCGGTGTTCTTGAGTGCGAGCTCAAATACTTCGAGAGGCAAAAGATCCTTCTTCTTTTCCTTAATAATATCAAACGCACCGTACACGATTGCTCGTGCGGTGTTTTTCTTTCCACGCTCCATCACATAGTTGATGAGCTTTGAAACTTTCTCTGACTTGTACACGAGGTCCTCGCCAGGAATGTTACGATTTTTTACTTTTCCACGCATGATTGTTTTTCTTAGCGAGCAAAGCGAGGTTAGAAAAACATCACCCTGTTAAATGCGATTTTCAAATCGCAATTTCAAATTTTAAAATTTGAAATTATTTAACGGGGTAAACAATCTAATGTCGCTCCGCTCGTTATCTTGATTAGTTTATTTCGTGTGCTGTTCCCGCAAGCAAAGGTACTCCACAAAATGTTATTCCAGTAAGGCTTGCATACTCTGAGTGAGTAGAGAGATACTACCTCATATATGCGGAATAATCAAGGGCAGGGGGTAATGTCTAAACACATTTGGCACTTTTTACTAGACTTAGATAATGAGCGTAAAAATGGCTAAAAACATACAAGAAGAACGTGCGCGATGGGTACTCCCCCTCGCAAACAAGGAAATGAAGATTG
>JBAZWZ010000002.1:0-129075 GCA_041660105.1 Minisyncoccota bacterium
AATCTTCATTTCCTTGTTTGCGAGGGGGAGTACCCATCGCGCACGTTCTTCTTGTATGTTTTTAGCCATTTTTACGCTCATTATCTAAGTCTAGTAAAAAGTGCCAAATGTGTTTAGACATTACCAACTAGGTTTGACATACTAGTTTCATCGTGGTAGTTTGAGTGTAGACAAACTTAAATGAAAGGAAGGGATTTGAAATGAAGAAAACTAGGATTGACGTAATCATTGGAGGTTTCCCTATTGTTATCTATATTGCAAGTAACGGTTCTCCTGTGGGCAACCAAGATGCACTCGTTGTTGTTGATACAGGAAAAAAGATTGTGGAAATAAAGTCAACTCTTTCTTCTGGGAAGGGTGCAGATGGAAATCTTTTCCCTTATGTCGACACAAGCCTAAAACTTGTTGATAAACCTAAACGATTTGATTGAAAGTATTTAGGTAAAACCCCCGCACTTCGCGGGGTTTTTTCTTTGTGATATACTGGAACAGTCCATAGTTTATAGTCATTAGTTTTTAGTAAATGCGAGTTTCTTCTACTATTAACTATTGGCTATCAACTATCAACTACCCAAATGTCCAACCTCGCACTCTATACCAAATATCGCCCAAAGTCCTTTGAGGATGTTATTGGGCAGTCTCAGGTAATCAAGGCTCTTCAAGGTGCTATCAAGGCTGAGAATATTGGCCACGCATACCTTTTTTCGGGTTCACGTGGTACTGGCAAGACCTCCATCGCGCGTATTTTTGCGCGAGCTATCGGTGCGCACGCAGACGATATTTATGAGATAGACGCTGCATCGAACCGTGGCATTGATGACATCCGCTCTCTTCGTGATGCCGTCCACACGGTGCCTATGCACTCGCCATACAAGGTGTACATCATCGACGAAGCACATATGCTCTCACGCGAGGCATTTCCCGCGCTCTTGAAAACACTCGAGGAGCCACCACGTCATGTCGTGTTCATTCTCGCAACGACGGATGAGAACAAGATTCCTGAGACAATCGTTTCGCGTTGTCAGAGTTTTCGCTTTGAGAAGCCATCACAGGCAACACTCAAGACGCTCGTTGAAACTATTTCAAAGAAAGAAGGCTACACACTTGAGCCTGCGTCATCCGAGCTTATCGCACTCCTTGGTGATGGGTCTTTCCGTGACACGCTCGGCATTGTGCAAAAGATAATCGCCTCATCGAACGATAAAATTATTTCTCATGAGGAGGTTGAGGCAGCTACGGGTGCCCCTGATAGTCGTCTCGTGAATGCATTTCTTCGTGCTATTGCTGCGCGTGATATTGATGCGGGGCTTGCGACTCTTGCTCGTGCTACCGAGCGCGGAGTGGAAGAGAAAGTTTTCCTTGATCTCTTGCTTCGCAAAATGCGCGCCGTGATGATGTTCCGTTTTGTGGAGGCTTCGCGTAGGGAAATGGTCAAGGATTTCCCATCAGAGGATATCGAGCTCATTGATGAGCTTTCAAAGAACGCCACACTTTCTCTCACCTCAAAAGAGCTTGCAGAAGTCCTCAAGGCGTATGAAAGTGCGCGTGTGGCGGTAGTGCCGGGGTTGGCATTGGAGATTGCGTTACTTCGTATTGCAGGGAAGTAATGTTTTATAACAAAAGCTGCCACTTTACAATAAGGCGGCAGCTTTTGTTATTGGCTGGGAGGCTAGGAATCGAACCTAGATTGACGGCTTCAAAGGCCGCTGTCCTACCATTAGACGATCTCCCAATATGGTATAAACACTTGAGCAGAATACACCAAAAAAGCATATTCGCCAAGGACTGCCATCTATGAAATTTTGCTATAATGAGAGCAAATGAAGACTCTCTCCTCACAACAAAAGGTTATTTTCCACATCGACGGTGATGCGTTTTTTGTGGGTGTTGAGATTGCGAAGAATCCAAAGCTTAAAGGTCTCCCTGTGGTGACTGGCGAGGAGCGCGGGATTGTGTCGGCGCTGTCGTACGAGGCCAAGGCTCTCGGGGTAGTGCGGGGGATGCCGATATTTAGGCTCAAGCAACAGTTTCCTCAGGTCATCATTTTGCCGGGCGATTATCGCGCGTATGTGGAGTACTCGAGCAAGATGTTTGATATTGTGCGCAGATACGCGTACGGGGTTGAGGAGTACAGCATTGATGAATGCTTTGCCGACTTCACGGGGCTTGACCGTACCCTCAAGAAGTCGTATGTAGAAATCGCAGCTCAAATTAAAAAAGAAATAAATAATGAGCTCGGCATCTCGGTGTCGATAGGTCTCGCACCGACGAAGGTTCTTGCAAAGGTTGCATCCAACTGGCAGAAGCCCAATGGCCTCACTGAGATACTACCCGAGACGGCGCACGAGTTCCTCGTAAAGGTTCCTGTGAAAAAAGTGTGGGGGATTGGGCCCAAGACTTCTGAGCAGCTTATCGCGTATGGGATAAACACCGCGCTTGAATTTGCAACAAAAGATATCTCGTGGATAAAGAAATATTTTTCGAAACCATACGAGATGATTTGGCGCGAGCTCAATGGTGAAATGCTTATGGAGGTGAACACTGAGCTCAAAGAGAGCTACTCGTCTATCCAGAAGACACGCTCATTCCACCCACAAACAAATGACAAAACATTTCTCTGGTCGCAACTCTCGAAGCATATTGAGGATGCGTGTATGAAGGCGCGCTATTATGGTTTGGTGCCAAAGAAGATATCCATCTTTCTGAAGACAAAAGATTTCAAATATATGGCATCTACTATTGCGCTTCCTGTGCCGTCGAGTTCGCCAGAAATCCTCAATGCATTTGCACATACTGAATTTGAAAAGATATACAAGAAGGGAATTATGTATCGCACGACTGGGGTGATACTGGTGGACTTGATGTCGAACTTTGTTTTTCAGAAAGATTTGTTTGGTGGCACACTCAAGGCGGAGAAATTTGAGGAGATTCACAAGCAGATTGACTTGCTCGAAGAAAAGCTTGGCAAAAAAATAATTCACCTCGGCTCTACACATAATGCACTCAAACAGAAAACTCTTGGCACTGACTCGGACGACTTGGATCGCGATTTGCTGTTTCTCTAGACCTACTTTGGTATACTGAATACATATGGAACAAAGCAAATTTGAGAAAATAGTTATTGAGGCGATAGATGCACTGCCGGAGGCTGGCAAAAAAGCGATGACAAACGTCGCGTTCTTTGTGGAGCCTCAAGTGCGCACTGCCAAGGCGAATGAGATACACATCACACGCGATGAACTTCTCCTCGGACTCTATGAAGGGATTTCTCTCGCTACTCGCGGTGATTCATATTTCGGCGCGCTTCCTGACAAGATAACTATTTTTCAAGAGCCAATTGAGCTTATTGCAGAAGGGAACCCTGATAAAATCAAAGAGCT
Source organism: Minisyncoccota bacterium (assembly GCA_041660105.1). Lineage (GTDB taxonomy): Bacteria > Patescibacteriota > Minisyncoccia > Phycocordibacterales > UBA1550 > UBA1550. The sequence goes on from JBAZWZ010000002.1 coordinate 3,381, forward strand.
CGTTTTTGATGTCGTGCGACATGAAGTAGGGCACCACCTCGGCTTCAACGAGCCAGATATTCGGGAATACGATGAAAGACACAGTCATGTTCTCTAGGGTTGACTCATCTTACTTTTTGTAGTAGTTTCAATGCAGAAGTTTCCCGCCAACATTGTTGGTCCTGTACGTTAAATAAAAGATAGGAGATATGTGATGAGAAAAAATGACCCCAGTGTCTACGACACAGAAGAAGGTATCAGAAAGTACCTCAACAGTTATCCGCGCTTCCACGAGCTCTTGAGGCTCCGCAGGGAAGCACATTGGGAGCGTGGCGAGTCACTTGGTGACTTCGTTATCCTTGGTGCGTTTACTCTCGACACCTTCGGTCAGATTGGCAAAATTTGGCCGACGCCGAAAGTTGAGCTTGAAGGCAGGGTTCCTGATGTGATGGAGAAAAAAGCATTCTTCGCTTTTATGAAGGAGACCGTGTTGGCAGACCAGTCGATTCAAATAGCACTTTCGCCAGTACACATTCCACCGCTCAACTGTCAGTGTCCTGAGTGTGGCAAGTATTACGGAGTGGATGATTGCCACGATGCGTATCCTATGGAAACGCGCTCAAACTATCTTGTTCTCGATGATTTCGTGGGCAAGAATTTCTGGGAGGTGCGTCGCTGGTTGGTTGCTGACCATCAAGTGTTCAAGTCTGTTCATCCGAACATCATGATTCGCAACGATCGTTTCATTAATTTGCGCCAAGATCCCTATTGGGACCATGAGCACCCAATCAACAAGTTTGGCTGGGTGGGCAAAGATGAAGGCATCGATGACTCATACGTTATCCAAAAGGGTGATGCTATCTCCTACGATACCAAGAAGCACTACCACAAAGCGTGCTTTGTCACGGCGATGACGAGGTTTAGCCAGGATTCCTTTAAGGAGCTCTTGAGTAAAGTCGGCTTCACTGACTTCACCATGAAGTCAGTCCCCAATAAGTATGGTTCATTTGAGTATCGCGGATCGTGGTTCTCTATTGCAACAACTGATGGAGTATTCACTATTGGGTGGAGGAAGCGTGTCATCGAAATAACGCTTCACGATTGGCCAGTTGACTGCGCGCGTCTGTTTGCTACTGAGGGAGTGACTGTCGGCAACCAATACGTTCACGCTCATAGCGAAGAAAAGGCCATCGAGTACTTACAGGTGATATTGCAGTCTGCGAGGTTACCCATGACAATTCCTGCATAATCAGTATTTTGAAGTAAACGCCAGAGGCAACTCTGGCGTTTTTTTTATTATCCAACATTGACTCATCTTACTTTTTGTAGTAGTTTCAATGCAGAAGTTTACTTCCAGTATTTACTGGTTTTGGTACATTACATTTTGGAGGGAGAAATGAATGCTTAAACTTATCCGTTATGTTTTCTCGACAATTCGTGTTTCCCTGATCGTGGTGGTGCTGTATGGTACATCAGCACACGCTCTGGAGCGGGACAAGCAACTTCATGTGGGGGCTGGCTGTGCCATTGCTCTCGTCACTGATGTAGTGTTATGTAGTGACTGCACGCAGAATGAAAAGTTTGTAGCTTCTGTGTCGATGGCTACGGCATTCGGACTTGCAAAAGAGTTGTACGACCGGAAGCATAAGGGCCACACTTATGATCCTCGAGATGCAGTAGCGACTTCTGTTGGGGGTGCTGTTTGTGCAACAGTAAGCTACACGTTTTAGGGTATTGAATTAAGTATTACATCAGAGAATCAGCGCCAGGGGCCCCAACCCCTGGCGTTTTTATTTTGTTCATTATTTTATATGTAAAAAATGCTATAATATAGTCACTATGAACGAAAACAAAAGAACTGAGGAATTTAGGATAAATGGTGGGGAAGTATGGGCCAATATCAAGAAGTTTGTGCATGCGGGGAATATTCGCCACATTATTTTCCAAAACAAAAAGGGCGAGCGGGCTCTCAGTATGAGTGTGACGTTTGCGGTCGTCATCGCAATACTCGCGCCACAGTTTGTAATTATTTTCACCATCCTCGTACTCGCTATGGGTTACTCTATTATTGAGGAGAAGGATGAAGTGAAGAGCGCGACTGAATAATATAAATTATGGAAGGCGCACCTCAGTTTAAATCACAAGAGACACACAAGAACTCATTTGAGAAACTCAGTGAGGTGATGAAGCTTTTGTCGAGCGAGGTAAATAGCACCGTGAAGAATGAGTACGGACTCAGGAAACTCGTGGATGAGGAGGGGCGTATCAGAGCGGATAGATTTGAGCTCGGTGAGAGTGGTGGCATCTATACCACAGAGGAGATAGAGGAAGACCAGAGACTCGTGGATAGTCAGAACAGGCACAATAGTGGAGCTGATGACCCCAGCACACAGGATTTCTTCAAGAAGCAATATGGTATCCCGGGCACACCTGAGAGTGTGGTGGAGCAGTATCTCAAGAATAAGGACGCACAAAAGAGTAACCAAGCCGAGATGGCTATCACCGCGCTCCTCCACAAGATACTCAAGGACCGCTTCATCGTCGTGCGTGCATCGACGTTTGACGACTATATGCATGGTATGGACAACCTCATCCTCGATCGCGAGACAGGTGCGGTCATCTGTGCGTTCGACGAAGTGCTTCGCAACGAAGGTGACGAGCCCGGCCCCTCAAAGAAACTCGACAAGATCAAGAATCACGCTCGCAACGGTGGCAGGAAGGCCAAGTATGGTATCGCCCTTGAGGATGGCGAGCTCGTGCGCAGTCCTCTCGAGAATGTGCCCGTGTTTTTCCTTGAGCTCAAGAGTAATGACCTCAACGAACTCGCAAATGATCTCCTTGAAAATTATGACAACGAGCCGACCAAGTTTGAGCAGGCGCTCTTTACGCATCTCGTGAGCTCAATCAAAGAACAAAAAGGAATTCTCGAAAAGCTCCCTCTCCCACAGGTTATGAAGAATAAGTTGAAGGCGTTTGAAGAATCGTTGGGGGTGCTGGAGGGAGTAATTAGTAATCAATCATAATTATTTAAAATTGAGATACTAAGGGACGAGATCAGGAAACGGATTAATTAATAAGAGAGGTCTTAGTAAGTATTAGATGCTCTTCATATATAAAGGTTCGTGGTTGCGGTTCTGGTACGTCTGATTTACTGTCGCACACTCTGAACCCAAGCTCGCCCTGCTGATTGTCTTTATTGTTTACTTGGCAATATTTTCTAAAATACCAAATTGGGTTTTCCCACCCAGACAATGAGCCAGACTTTTTGTAGATACTTATTGAATCCCAATTACTAGAAACGATGATATCTTGCATGCTTGTTGGATTAGGTGCGTCAGTATCGTACCCCTCGTCAGGGTCTTCGTAGTTGAAGATAGTTCGAACAGTATTTTGTGAGGGGCGAATTTGGTAAATACCTAAAAATATTTTATTACAAGAGCCACATTCTCCTGTTGGGCTCATGTAATTTATTAGCTCGGGTCCTTCCTTAACTAGAATATCCCCATTATTTAAATTTTTTGTCTCGATACCATCTATCTTTTTTCCATCTATAATATCTGCAAACTTACCAGTTGCTTGAGACCAGGGATGCGAATAATAGTAGTATGACGAAAATATGGGGAGCAGGTCTTCGTCTGGATAATCAGCAATTTTATTTGTTCTAAGATTTTTATCTGTACTTGCGCTCGCTGTTGTTTTGGGGCCTGAGTTAATTTGTGAATATTCGGAACTAGTGTATTTTGCTAAACCCCAAACAGATAGCAATACAATGATAACCAAAGTAATTCCAAATCCTATTCTGAATATATATTTTGATGGCATGATAGTGGCTACTAATTTGATATTATTATAGTATATATATTGTAAACAAGGTATCGAAATCCCATAATTCCTGCTACAATATCTATTATGTTCGAATCATTCAGAAAAAAAGAAGCGACACCAAAAAGCTTTGAGGAGCAGTGGGCGAGCCCTGAGGTGGTCGTTTTGACAGGCGAGGCGGTGAATGTCTACGATATCAATCCTGAGAAGGTCAAGGACCCTGTGCCTGTGTGGATTGCTCCGGGTTGGTCAGGAACTCCTGAGATGTATCGTGAGAATATCCGCACGCTCGTCGAGAAAGACCGTCGCGTAGTCGCTGTGGATTCTCCGCACGGTATTGATTTTAAGCGCGCTGAAATGCCGGATGCTGACTTTGAGAAAATCCCTGACGCTATCTTGCGCAAGGTTGCGGCGATGATCAACACGTTTGAGGCAAAGGGTATCAAGAATGTGGATGCCGTCGGGCATTCTGAGGGATGTCTCGATCTTGTGCTCGCGGCGACGCTCTACCCAGAGTATTTCCGTGATCTCGTGCTCGTAAACCCTGCTGGGATGATTGGAAAGGACAGCTTGCCACGTCTTATGGTGGGATTTACTGCGGACATTGTGAAAGGGTATATCGAAGAAATCCGCACAAGGGGGCTCTCGGAGCCACTTCTTCGTGCAAGTCGCGTGATGATGGGGTCAATCGTCGCTTCCCCTGTGCAGGCTTTTAAAGAAGTGCTCGCTATTGCGGACGCGGATTTGCCTGATGTGGTTCTCAATTTGCGCAAGCAGGGAATCGGCATCATCATCGTGAGCGCAGTGGATGACGAGGCTTTCCCGGGAGACCGCATGCAGCAGAATATAAAAAAGGAGCATGTGGATGGATTTTATGCAGTGAGAGGCAAGCACAATCAGTTTATCGTCGAGGCGCCACAGTATACATTAATCGCCGACAGCGCTTTCGATGCACGTGAGAGAAAGCGCAAGTGTACAGCGGGAGAGAAAGCGGCGTGTGAGGAATAAATTTTAATACTATGTTTGAAACACTAAAAATGAAAATGCGGACGCATATTGAGGAGAAGCCGAGCGTGACATTGCGTGCTATTCGTGTGACGCTTTTGATATTGATTATTATTGGACTGGCGCTTCTTGCAACACAAGATAAGTGGGTGCCAGTGTTGGTGAACGCTATTTTGGGGATTCGTTAATTATGGAATTTCAAAATCATCAGAATGAAACATCAACAGCAAAGATGGAGGCAACTCCAAAGCGTTTTCCTGTTGTGAACGTCGAGGGCTCATACTATTACGATGACAGGCCACCTCATCAAGAAGGGACCATTGTGCACTATTTTGAAGGTGACGTGCATAGTACAGAGAAGAGTAATCGGTACCTTCTTTTGAAGAACGTTGCGGGGTTTAATTATATTTTCAGACTTGGAGAAACTCGGACCAGTGGGACGTATGGATTAGGTTTTAAAACTGAAGAATACGAACATGCTACAGTAAATCTTGATGATGAGGGACACCAAGAGCTTGCACAAACAATCACAGCGTTTATTGAGAGTGTGTACACAGATACTCAGCAAAACATGCATGAGATTCATATTTCACCATCAGATGCCACATATAGCGCCGGGGATATTGAAAACTGCATGGAAGAGATTCTAAGGTCACCTGATAATACATTGAATAGAGCAGAACTTATGAGCAAATATAACGGTTATGATATTTTTAGATTATACCTAGAATTATTTGATAAAATTTATGAAGGTGAAAATGACGCCAAAAGAAGTAGAGCAAGTGGGAGGGCGCGATTCTTCAAAATGATGTTCCGAAAGAACCTCCCAAATTGGGATATTCAAGATTCATATGGACTCACAAACGACTTTGATTTAATAAGAAAATAATAATATGAACACATCAGAAATTACAAAAGTAGGTGTCGGTGTAATGATACTCAAGGATGGGAAGGTTTTGATGTCTAAGCGCAAGGGTTCACACGGTGCGGGGGACTATAGCTTCCCTGGTGGTCATCTTGAATACATGGAGTCATTTGAAGATTGTGCGGTACGTGAGACACGTGAGGAGTGCGGACTTGAGATAAAGAATATTAAGTTCCTCTATGCGACCAATGTCATGAAGTATGCACCAAAACACTATGTGCACATCGGCCTCGTGGCAGACTGGGCAAGTGGTGAGCCACAACTTCTTGAGCCAGAAAAGGCTGAGGATTGGCAGTGGTATGACCTCGATGATTTACCCGAAGGTCCAACTTTCACCTTCTGCAAGCTCGCATTTGATGCGTACAAGACTGGCAGGACATATTACAAAGACGAGGAGGACATTGGGGTAAATAACCACTGACATATTACAACTGACAACTGACGGGATACAGGAACGGGCTCGTGGATTGTTTCGCTTCGCTCGCAAAGACACACAAAAATATGTAGAATCTGGGAATAGATTACAAATAATTAATTCATATTATGACTGGATTCATTGATTTTATTCGTGAGCAGGGGGTTGTGGGGTTGGCTGTGGGATTTATTCTCGGAGGAGCAGTGTCGAAAGTGGTGACGGCGCTAGTCACGGATATTATCAATCCGCTTCTTGGTATCGTCCTTGGTGCAACAGGAGAACTTAAGACGGCGAGCTTGAATATTGGGTCAGCACATATTATGTATGGAGATATGCTCAGTGTGACTATCGACTTCATCGTTGTGGCACTCGTGGTGTACTACGGGGTGAAGGCAATTGGGCTTGATAGGTTGGATAAGAAGAAGGCGGGGAACTAGTCGAAAGTCAAAAGTCTTAAAGTCGAAAGTAATACAAAGATGGGTCAATCGCGAAGCGATTGACCCATCTTTGTATTCTTATTTTTGATGGGTAATATGGAGCTTATGCAGAAATGCTTTGCCGACAACTGTACCGACGACGATGCCGATGATTGCTCCGGCGACGAAGTCTGAGAACCAGTGGATGTTCATTGAGACACCGATGCCGATGAAGAATGCGTAAAGTGCCGCGATGGTCTTTATTAATTTGTTCTTTGGGTACAGTGCCCAGAGGGCTGCAGACATTGCGAAGGCAATCGTTGTATGCGAAGACGGCCAGCCCCAAAATATTCCACCTTTCAAAAATCCAAACTGGAATATCTGGCTGATGTCGATGTTGGATATTTCTGCAATAGATGGATGAAACCTGCCCGTAAACGCTTTGTATGTCGATGAAATAATTGACCCGAGCATCGCTGCTTGGGCTGTGGCATACGCAGTATTCATAAGAAGAGCATTCTTGCGCGCATACCCGAGTATCAAGACTGCGAGTGGAAAAAGGATAGGTAAGAGCCCTCCGATAGCCGCAGCTGAAAACAAAAAATAGTATATGTATGTCCCTTGAAAAAGTTGAAAATATGCCCAATCGAATCCTGACACCACGAGCATATAGGTTGATGCGATGGCGACAAAATGCCAGAGGAGATTGCGCCCGCGAAAAGAGTTGATGATGTTGTCCCAGAATTTATAGAAGAGTGCAGTCATAAAAATATTATATCACTTGTCGGTATGGTTTGGTGGCTTCAGTCGTCCAAGCAAAGTACATCGATAGTATTGTCCCTACAATAATGAATATGATACCAAGAGTATAAAAAGCTGTTGCGATAGCAGGAGTGTGCTCTAGGTTGCCCGTCATACTAAGTAGATAGTTCCAATCGTGTGTAACAAGGTCACCTCCGAGAAGATCCATCTGCATCACAATGGCATCGCCCGCATACGCAGAAACGTTTAAAAGATTTTGCCCGACCCACAAGAGACAAAGCGCGCCAGAAATATTTTGCCTATGCGCGAAGAAATACAATGAGATAAAGAGGGGGATGGAGAGCTGAAGAAGTGTCCCTGCCGCCATATCAAAAAATTCACCTGCCCAAAAGAAAATGGAATGCCCCGCCTCATGGAAGATGAGGTTTACGTTATCAATGAAATGCCACTCGGTGTACGTCTGCGCATAGTACAAAAAGTAAGCACAGACTAGAGCGACAGAGATTAGTCGAAAATACTTAGTCATTGAGAGTATTATATAGAAATTGATTAACAAAGGAAATTGCGGAGGCCATGCTTGATATTATGTGATCCAATTTTGCTTAAAAGAAAAAACCTGCCCACCAGTGTTGGTGAGCAGGTTGATTAAATAGACTTCTTGATGCGCTCGGGATTGAGTGCATCGAGTTCAGCACGAGTCGCTTTCGGGTCAATGTCCTGAAGTATGTAGAATGATTCTTCAAAACCCGCCTTCATCGTGATGCGGAGGTTTCTCAAATACTGCCGATATTTCTCCACGGTGAGCTCCTCAGTGCGAAGCCTTTCGAGCCAGCGTGCGGCATCTTTCTTGCATTCGAGTGCACGAGTCAGCACCGCGGTAAACTCCGGAGTTCCCTTTTGCGGCAATGGCGGAAACTTCCGTGAGGATTTTTGAGGACCGAAGTAATCAGTTTCGCGCTGATTTGCTACGAGCTTCTTCAGGGCATCGTCGGAGATGTTTCCAGCGACTTTGTCCTTATGAAGCTCTTCCATATACAGATCGTACACGGGGTTGCCAGGGACTTGATCCTCTTTTTTCATTTTCCCGATGAAGTTGAGTGTGATGAGGGCGCCGTGCTCATAATGTTTTTTGCGAAGGTAAGCGAGTTCCTCCTCAGAGGTCCCCCTGGGATAATCCTTCGTTGCAAGGCTCGACAACATCAGATTTCCTTCAAGTACATTTTGTCTGAAAAATTTGATATTCTCGACATAGTTTGCTGGTTCATTACGGAGTCTTTCAAGCCACAAAATCGCGGCTTTAAGCGATTCCTTATAGTGGTCCATGATATGTTCTCCGAGTTGGGTGAGGTTACAAAGAGCTACTTGCTTTGATATACTAAGTGCAGTATCACTTATTATTGTATTTTTGTCAATGGTCCTATGTGGATAACAAAAAACGATGCTACAATAGATGCATGAGATTTTTATTGAGATCAAAGATTCATCGTGCGACGGTAACCGAGGCTAACGTTGATTATGTGGGCAGCATAACTATCGACAAAGATTTGGTAGAGAAAGTTGGACTAATGGAAGGGGAAAAAGTAATGGTCACGAGCGTGACTTCTGGTGCGCGGCTTGAGACATACGTCATCTTGGGCGATGCCGGCTCAGGTGTCATCTGTATGAACGGCCCTGCAGCGCATCACATCAAAAAAGGCGAGATCGTAGTTATCATGGGATTTGAACTTACTGATTGGCCCGTTAAACCAAAAATTATTTTGGTTGACGCTCAAAATAAATTTAAGGAATTTATCAAATAGTTTGAAAAAGAAAAATCCCCGCGCATCCAAATCTGGAGCGCGGGGATTACTATTTCAAATACCAACCGCTGCGTCATCAACAGCTGGGTCAATGAAAGTGACTATTTCGGGTGGCAACGGAGTACTTGTCTTTTCTGCATCATCAATCAATTGCTGCACATGTTCTTGGCTAGCCGACTCGAATCTGTCTGATAACTTCATCATCACAAATGCAACAAAGAAGATAATAACAAAAAGCAAGATAATCTTCCCGACGAGCAAAAATATCGGCCACATGCCAACAACTGCTATAATGGCGGTTTTGATTGTTACATCACCCAATTGTTGAATGAGTGTCGTATTGGCCCACACATACCAAGATGTATATATTGCAATGCAAAGCCAGATAACTTTGGCAATGGTTTTTGTGGTGACATACAACGATGTGTCGAAGTTGAGGATCCCAGCATAAACAGTGGTACTGAATTGCCACGGACTAAACCTTCTGAAACGTGGCCCCTCCTCCCACCATATGGACCAATAATATCCCGATCCTGACAAAATTGCGATGAGATTGCCGAGAGTAACAGCGAGTACCCAAAATATGATGTCAAGAAGGGCAACCACAGTGAAGGGGATGAGCATTTGCAATATTCTGAAAACATATTGCCTGCGCGTTGTTTCTTTTGGTCTGCGCTCGTCACCAAACTCAAAAGTACTAGACCAAAGCCAATAATGCCAAGTATTTGTGCGGATTTGCATTGCAACCTCCTGTTTGTTTGTTGTAATACGGAACTGTCCTACGGTTAAACTACCACGGAATATTGAATATATCAACGTGTATAAATGACAATTGTTTACTATAATATGTGTAATGAAAACAGCGAAAAATGTCGAACTGGCACTGAAGAAACTTGGCTCAAAAAAGAAAGCTAAGGCATCGGCGTGGTTTTTCAAAACAGGGAAAGGTCAATATGGGCATGGTGATGTGTTTATAGGCGTGACTGTGCCTGAACAGAGAAATATCGCAAAAAAATATTTTGACATACCTTTTTTAGAGGTCACCAAGCTTCTTGAGAGTAAATACCACGAGTGCCGACTCACCGCGCTCCTCATACTTGTGCATCAGTACAAAATTGGAAATGAAAAAACCCGCGACAAAATTGCGAAGTTCTATTTGAAGCACACCAAGTACATCAACAACTGGGATCTCGTTGATTTATCTGCAATCTACATACTCGGTGATTATCTATTTGATAAAGACCGCGCAGTTTTATACAAGCTGGTAAAATCAAAAAATATTTGGGAGCGACGTATCGCGATTATCACGACGCATGGATTTATTAGAAAAAGGGAATATGCTGATACTTTGAAACTCGCCGAAATACTTCTTTCTGATACACACGACCTCATACATAAAGCAACTGGTTGGATGCTTCGTGAGGTGGGGAAGCGAGTATCACGACCAGCCTTGATATTATTTCTTAATACACACATCGAAAGGATGCCTCGAACTACTCTGCGTTACGCAATTGAACATTTCCCTGAATTAGAAAGAAAGGCATTCCTTGCGCGCAGATAGAATCTATGTAATTATATTACTTCGTTGTCTTATGGAATTGCTCCAACTGTTCTTCGTTCTCGCGAAGTTCCTTTTTGAGTTCTATCATTTTTAATTCGCGATCTACCATATACTTGTTCATCTTTTCGAGTTCGGTCGAATGGACTTCGAGATCAGCGGTCTCACTCTTGAGCGCATTATTGATGTCCAACATTTCTTTTGACATCTCGTCCATTGAATGATTTGCAAAGATTCTGTCTTCGTCAAAATGCTCATAGGTGTCACTCACTGCTTTTAGGAATGATTGGAGTTCGGGTGAAAATTGATAGTCCTCCCCAAGAATTTTACGTATCTGACGTTTGAGAGTTTTGTGTAATGTTTCGTCCATATTTAAATATTGAAAATTATTCTCTAAAGGTTGTTATCGTCATTGTCTCGTTGTGGAGCTGGGAACAATCTCTCATCTCTGCTGTTGGAGAAATTTCGCCGTATGAGTAGAAACCCGCAAGTAATGCGTTGCCCCCAAGGATTTGTCTCACTGCCTCCAGTTCTTCCTCAGTGCGTTCGCTCAAAACCAACTTTCTTGCGACACAGCTCACAAGGATGGCGAGGTCAGGCTTTGTTTCTGTTGATACACCGATACTCTCCCTTGCTGCATCTTCAGCGCCGTCAATTAAACTTTCAAAACCGACCTTCATCAATCTTACCGATGAACCCTCTGGCATATCTCCAGCAAAGGTTATGCTCTGTTCATTTTCATTTATCGCAAGGCAAGTTCGTATAACTTCTGTCGTCCTGCCACTTTTGTCAGTAATACGCATACTGAGGGGGAAGAATAGCCCAGACGCGGGCAAATCCTTAGCACGGTCGCCAAGGTACCTTTTATATAATTCTAGAGCAGGTTTATTGTCGAGCTCATACAAAACATTGTCCTTTGATCTTGTTATCAAACGCTCAGGTCCAAAGGGGTCCCATCCACCAAACGAACCGTAGCCGACTTTCAAATCAGTGCCATAAAAGCCAACTAATACTATCTTTCCGCTTGTAGGAATGCCATCTACACCAACCAGTGTCTCTTTAAAAGAAGATCCATCACCAGCAAGTCCCCCCGTGATTTGAATATTTTCTCCGAGCACCTCGGCAATTCCTCTTACTAAAGCTGTGCCATTAACCTTGAGTCCATCGGAAAAAATCATTGTGTGCGCCAACCCTTCTTTTGGTAATCCAGCTGCAAGCCTTTTCCCAGCTTCAAAACTTTCGGAACTTTCGGTTATCTCTGTCTGGCTCACTTGCACGCCTGTCTTTTCAAAATATATTGCGGTGAGTGATATCGTACCATCCGATACTTCAGTACCTAAGATTTCGCCTGAGGTTGAGCAGGTTACAATATGTGAATGCGGATACATTGATTTGATTTCCTCAAACCTCACTTGATCTCCGAGGACAGGTCTTGCCCCAAATGCTAGCACAAGCTGTGGTTCGCTCGGCAAAGGAATCGCGGTTAATGTTTTCCAATTTTCTTTTGGTGTCCATTGTTTTTGTTCGATTTTCATACAAATATAATACCACATAAGCAGTTCCACGTAACTATTTAATTATCTTTTGTCAGGCATTTTTGAAATTTATCTATATCTTGTGAGAGATTTTTATATAAAAACTTGGTAGAATAACAGAATGAAAATATCTCACTTGGAGAAAGCCCCACTGTCTCTCGGACAAAGGCAACGTCCTACGACCGCCACGGGGCAAACTCCTGAAATTGCTGAGCTTCTTCTTCGACTTGGTAAAGGTGCTCCATCATTGTCTCTGAGCACACTCAACTCCGGAGCGCTCGGACTTTCAATAAGTGAAGTTGCGTTGCGCATAGAAAAATATGGAAAGAATGAAGTTGCTCACACGAAGCCACCGAAATGGTGGGTTCAACTTTTCAAAGCGTTTATCACGCCGTTTACGCTTATCCTTATCGCTATCGCGGCGACGTCGTTTGTTACTGATGTTGCGCTTTCTGCAGGGGAGGAAGACTGGACAAAGGTCATCATCCTTTCTACGATGATTGTCTTGAGCGGGGCTCTGCGTTTTTGGCAGGAATTTCGTTCACAAAAAGAAGCAGACAAACTGAAGGCGCTCATTCAGAACAAAGCGCTTGTCACGAGAAGTGAGTGGGCGGATGGTGTAAAAAATGAAAAAAGAGAGGTAAATGTATCTGAACTTGTCCCTGGTGACATTGTGCATCTTTCTGCGGGAGATATGGTTCCGGCCGACCTGCGCCTCATCGAATCAGACGATTTCTTCGTGAGCCAGTCTTCACTTACGGGGGAGTCAGTGCCTGTGGAGAAATTTGCACAAGCAGTCACCCCCGATGAAAAAGCAGAAGCAAAAAAAGATGTCAGCACCAACAATCCACTCGACCTCAACACGCTTTGTTTCTTGGGGACCAACGTAGCGAGCGGATATGCCACGGGTGTCGTCGTCACAACAGGGAACAATACATACTTCGGCACACTCGCACAAAACATTGTAGGCGAGCGCGAAGCAACGAGTTTTGATATAGGTGTGAACAAAGCAAGTTGGCTACTCATCTACTTTATGCTCGTGATGGTGCCACTTGTGTTTTTTATAAATGGTTTTACAAAAGGTAGTTGGCACGAAGCATTTTTCTTTGCTCTTGCTGTGGCAGTGGGACTCACTCCCGAAATGCTTCCTCTTATCGTCACGACCAACCTTGCAAAAGGCGCGATAAATATGAGCAAGAAGAAGGTCATCGTGAAGAAGCTCAATGCTATCCAGAACTTCGGCGCGATGGATATTTTTTGTACGGACAAGACAGGTACTATTACTGAAAACAGAGTGGTGCTCGTGCGATATCTCGACCCAGCGGGGGACGAGAGTGAGAGCGTTCTCCGTATGGCGTATCTCAACAGCTTCTTCCAAACTGGTTTGAAAAATCTCATCGACCAAGCGGTATTGGACAGTATGAATGAAAAAAGTGAAGGCGACGAAGAGCGCTCATATCGCAAAGTTGACGAAGTGCCGTTTGATTTTACGCGTCGTCGAATGTCAGTCGTTGTAGAAAAAGAAGACAAGCACCGACTCTTCATTTGTAAAGGAGCGGTGGAAGAAATTCTCAATCATTGTTCAAAAATTGAAATGGGTGGAAAGGTTATTCCTATTACAGATTTATCAAAAGAAGAGGCATCTCTTCTCACGAGGAATCTCAACAGTGACGGACTTCGTGTCGTCGCTGTCGCGTACAAGGAAGTCAAAACTGAAAAAAAGATTTATTCTGTTGATGACGAGAATGAGCTTATCCTCGCTGGTTATATTGGTTTCCTCGATCCGCCAAAGGCTTCTGCAAAAGAAGCTATCAAGCTCCTCGAGGCTCACGGCATCCAAGTGAAAATCATTACGGGTGACAACGAAGTGGTGACTGCGCGTGTATGTAAAGATGTTGGACTTACTGAAGGAACAATTCTTCTTGGCAGCGACATCGCTCTTCTTACGGATGCGGAGCTTGCAGATAAAGTAGAGAGCACGACCATCTTTGCGAAGATTGAGCCAATGCAAAAAGCGCGCATCATCACGGCGCTCAGGAGTAAGGGCCACACGGTGGGATTTATGGGTGACGGTATCAACGACGCGGCTGCAATGCGCGCAGCTGACGTGGGCGTCTCCGTGGATACAGCTGTCGATGTTGCAAAAGAAGCGGCGGATATTATCTTGATGAAAAATGATTTGAATGTGCTCGACAGTGGTGTCATCGAAGGACGTATGGTGTTTGGAAATATTTTGAAATACATCAAGATGACCTCAAGCTCCAACTTCGGCAATATGTTTAGCGTGCTCATCGCGAGTGCGTTCATCCCATTTCTTCCGATGCTCCCTGTGCAAATCTTGATTCAAAATCTTCTCTATGATTTTTCCCAGATATCAATTCCTTGGGATCGTATGGATGAAGATTTCTTAAAGACGCCACGCAAATGGGAGGCGGGGGGCATCAGTCGATTTATGTTTGCCATCGGACCCATCAGTTCAATCTTCGACATTACTACGTTCCTCGTACTTTGGTTTGTGTTTAGCGCCAATGTCCCCGAGTCGCAGTCATTCTTCCAGACGGGATGGTTTATCGAAGGACTTCTTTCGCAAACGCTCATCGTACATATGATTCGTACACAGAAGATTCCATTCTTCCAAAGTGTGGCAACGTGGCCAGTTATTATTTCGACAGCAACTATTATGAGCGCTGGACTTATTATTCCGTTTACTGCACTTGGGAGAAGTATTGGGTTACAGGCACTCCCTATGAGCTTCTTCATTATCCTTGTGGCGATACTTCTTAGTTACGCAGTACTTACTCAGATTGTGAAGATGCTCTATATCAAAAAGTTCAATGTTTGGTTATAATGTAAGTTCTAATTTTATGATTATTGACGGCAACAAAATAGCGAAGGCGCTTGAGGACAAACTCGCAACTGAGCTTCTCTTTTCTTCGCGAAAGAAAGTGTACTTCGTGGTTTTTGGCGGAAACGCTGCGACGGAGCAGTTTGTAAAAATGAAGATGCGCGTCGCTGAGAGGATGGGGATAATAGCAGAAATCAAAAGATTCCCTGAAGTGATATCCACTGAGGTGGCCGTGAGAATTGTGAAGGCTCTTAGTAAAGAAGACTGTGACGGCATCGTCGTGCAGCTACCATTGACCGCAGGACTCGATACACAAACAGTTCTTGACGCCATTGCGCCAACGAAGGATATTGATGTGCTTGGTACCGTTGCAAAGACAAGTTACGCAAGTGGAAAAATCAATCGCACACCGCCAGTCGCTCAAGCAATTTTTGAAATTCTGCAATATGCAAACGTTGAACCAAAGGGAAAAAATATTGTAGTCGTGGGGAAGGGTCGCCTCGTGGGAGAACCTATAAAATTAATGCTTGAGAGAATGTTGTTAAAATGCAACGTTGTCGACAGTAAAACCAGCGATAATGAAAAGCAATCATTACTTAAGAATGCTGACATCATCATTTCGGGTGCGGGCATTCCTCACAGTATCAAACCCGAAATGGTAAAGGAGGGGGTGATACTCATCGATGCTGGCACGAGCGAGCAAGCAGGTAAGCTCGTCGGCGACATCGATCCCGTATGCGAAAGCAAGGCATCGTTCATTACACCTGTCCCCGGAGGCGTCGGACCGATAACTATCGTGAGTGTCCTCCGAAATTTGCTCTAGAATTTCATACCTAGGAATTGCCTTGTGAAAAATATAGTGTGTTGTAATACTGCTTGATTTTCAATAACTTTTATGGTATTATCAACACAAATGATAACCTTGCCGAAAAAGAAGAAAACAATGAATGAAGGGCCTATTTTGATCTCCGTCGAGGAGTTTCTTGCTTCCTACAACAAGAATATGCCCGCTGGCTGGCCACACGTGACCGCAGCTATCCTCCAGAAGTTTCGCGATGCGCACACAGCGCTCTTTACTCATGGCGATCAATGGTCCCTCGACCAGCACCGCAAGAAATTGATGGACTGGCTACCAAGAAATACGGATTAGAATACATTTTAGTAATATGAACTTCGACCAAGATCCAACACCTGCTCCAGAAGCTCTTCCGGAGAAAAACGAAAAAGGACAAGTTCCTGCAACCGCAGAAGAAATTGCTTTTGCTGAGCAGTGGCTTTCTGAACACCCTATTCGGGTGGAAACAAAAAAGGGGCCCGAGCAAGCGGTTATCGAATTTGAAAATATGGTTGCTGATTTTGAAACGACGTACTCTCTTGAGGAACTGAATGCTATTACCGATTTAACAGCTGACTCTGAGCGTAAGCACCCACTGAGAGATCCTGCGAAAGAAGCTCTCAAGCCAATTTTTGCAAAACTAAAATACCTAAAAGAAGGAACAACGATATCTGAAAAAGAATACGAGGAATTAAAATCGAAATGGAAAACCCTCTCAAACGCAGTTGGAATTGTTAATAAAGGAATAGTTGACCATAACCGATAAGACGTAACAAAAGCATCCTCACGGGTGTTTTTGTTTGTGATATAATAGAGAAAACATGATTATCTCCAAAACAATTTTTCTCGATTATCTTTTTTGCCCAAAGAATACGTGGCTCAAATTGCACAAAAAGGAGCTCTATGAGCAGTTTACGCCATCTGCTTTTGAACTCAACTTAATGGCGCAAGGCAACGAGGTTGAAGCGTATGCGCACAACCTTTTCCCTGGTGGTGTCGAGGTAGTGGAGACGGGTGAGCGCGCTGTCGAGGCAACGACACGATTTATGACCGCAAAAGCGCCTGCTATTTTCCAAGCAACGTTTATCGTTGACGGCTATATTGCGCGCAATGACGCACTGGTGTGGGACAAGGCAAATAATTGTTGGGATTTGTACGAAATAAAAGGCACCAACTCTCTCAAGGAAAGTGGTAACGACCACAATCACGTCGACGACCTCACATTCCAGGCTTCCGTGCTCAAGCGCGCAGGGATCACTGTCGGCAAATATTTCCTCGTGCACCTCAACAAAGACTACGTTCGACAAGGCGAGCTTGATATCAAGTCGCTATTCTTGATTGAAGAATTGACCGAGATAGTGCTTATGGGATTGCCTCTCGTCGAAGAGCAAATGAAAACCGCAAAAGAATATCTCACAAGCACCAAGGAACCTGCGGGAGGCTGTGAGTGTATTTACAACGGGCGTAGCAAGCACTGTACGACATTTAAATATTCAAATCCTGAAGTGCCTGATTATTCCATCCACGACATTTCGCGTATCGGCGCAAGCAAGAAGAAACTCGAGTCACTCGTGGAGTCACGCATTTTTGATATGGCTGACGTACCTGAAGATATGGAATTCTCAGACGTACAGATGAACCAAATTATTTCGTACCGCAAACAAAAGTCGATGATTGATATCGATGGCGTAAGTGGCGAGATTAAGGAACTTGCGTTTCCACTTTACTTTTTTGACTACGAAACCTACGCGCCAGCTATCCCAGTATTCGACGGATATCGTCCGTATCAGCGTATTCCGTTTCAGTTCTCTTTGCATATTTTGAGGAGTCCTGACGAAGATGGCAAAACGATGGAGCACATCGAATATCTCCACGAGAAACTTAGTGACCCGTCACCCCACGTCGCAGCGCTCCTCGAGAAGCACATCGGCGCGACAGGGTCTGTCATCACCTGGAACAAATCATTTGAAGCAGGCGTCAACAAAGAGCTCGCACTTCGTCTGCCTGAACACAAAGCGACCATCGACCGCGTGAACGGACTCCTCTACGACCTGATGGATGTTTTCAAGAAGCAACATTATGTGCACCCAGAATTTAAGGGAAGTACTTCGATTAAAAAAGTGCTACCCGCGCTCGTACCAGAGCTTTCCTATAAAAATCTCGGTATTAAGGAAGGTGGGCAGGCTTCAAACGCATGGTGGGAGATGCTTTCTTCATCTACACACCCAGATGTAAGCACTCAAATTTCCAAGGACCTCAAGATCTATTGCGGGCTCGACACGTATGCAATGTACGCTATCTGGGAGCATCTGTATAAAATGATTAAGTAGTTTCCGCTCTATATGATATCATTATTAGATTAGTAATAATGATATTAAGAAGTCATATGAAAGATCTAATTATTTGGGATGATACCTTTACGCTCGGTGTTGCGGTCATTGATGAACAGCACAAAAAAATGATTGGTATAATCAACGAGCTCTACCACGCGATGAAGTCTTCAACTGAAAAAGAAAATCTTTCTGATATTATTACGGAGCTTACTGAATACGCGGATTATCATTTCACATCAGAAGAAAGTTTTTTTGATAAGTGCAACTATCCCGGTGCGAAACACCACAGAAAATCCCATGAATTATATCGCGAGACGATCAACAATTTTCTTATTGATTATCACAATGATGAATCAGTCTTGCCTCTCAAAATGATAAAGTTCCTTGGGGATTGGTGGAGTGATCATATTCGCGGGGAGGACCGTGATTATGTGCTATGTTTCCATGCCTGCGGATTAAAGTAGTCTCGTATGAAATATTTTGTGTACATTTTGAAGTGCGCTGATGGAACTTTTTACTCTGGAAGTACCAACGATCTCGAAAAACGCCTTCACAAACATAATCACCTCAAGTCGGGGGCTCATTATACGAAGATTCGTCGCCCTGTTGTACTGAAGTACTCCGAGGAAGTGCCCGATTTTGCAACTGCCCGCGCTCGTGAGGCAGAATTTAAAAGATGGAGCAGAGAAGAGAAACAGAAGTTTATTAACGAACAAACAAAAGTTTGATACAATAAACCTAATGATGAAATTATATAAAAGTTTTCAGTGGGCGATGAACGGCATCTATACCACGTGGCACGAAGAAGTGAATTTTCGCATTGAGCTAGTGCTTGGGTTTGGAGTGATTATGCTCGGGAAATATCTTCATTTTACAAAGTTAGAATGGATTATAGTTGTCGGTTGCATCGGCGCCGTCCTCGCTGCTGAGATGATCAATACCGCCATCGAAGACCTCTGCAATCGTGTTGAGCTCAAATATGACCCTGCCATAGGTAAAATCAAAGATGTGATGGGAGGATTTGTGCTTACAATAGTATCAATGGCGACAATTATTGGTATATTGGTTTTTTCAAATTATTTCTAATATAATATACATATGATTAAAAAAATTATTATTGGCATTGTCGCGGTAATTCTCCTTGCTCTCTTGGGACGCTTGGGGTGGGCGTATGTTGAAGTAAAGAAAGACATCGCACGTGAAGCTGCCGTCCAAAGTGCACAACTTGCTGCTACAAAAAAAGCAGAGGAGGAGGAAGCAAGAGCAGCGGCACTCCTCGCAAGTATACCAAAAGCTCCAGAGGGTTGTCCTGAGGCAAAACAATCGGAGGAAGTATGGGTTACGGGGAGAGTCGTTTTTCCTAAAGGTATTAAAGCAACTTCAACATATTCAGTGACAAGCAACCTTGTTACTTATCCCATCAATCCAGACGGAACATTCTGCGCCATCAGCACTGCCGGGCAAAACACTCTCATTACCGCAAGTGCAACCACGACAAACAGTTTTGTTCTTTCCGCGGTATTCAACACGAACATCGATGATCAGGATTTTCTAATTAATGCATCTTCGACAGCGATTGCCCTCGTCTATAATAACCCACTTGTTTCTTCCGGTACCGATCCAGATATTCTTAACACAATAGCGACAAATTCTGCTGTAATTAAATTTGCATCAAGCATAAGCACCGCAGGCACTCTTACAAGCAAGGATATGTTGGCTGGAGGAAAACTAGCAACTACCTACAACACTGCAGTAAAGGCAGCACAGCAAAAGGCAACTACAACAGTACCCGTCTCACAACCAAAGCCAATCGTCCAACCTACTCCATCACCCACTGCAGAATCAACCCCTGGTATTTAATTGTCATTCACTGAGTGGTAGAAATTTAGAGCCCGATACTTTTCTTGAGTTCGGCGAGTTCTTCACCGACGATATCTCGATACGCACCTTCCTTGAGATCGCCAAGTTTAATATTCATAATGCGGAGACGTTTGAGCTCGAGCACTTGGAATCCCTCAGCTGCACACATACGACGAATCTGATGCTTCTTTCCCTCCGTAAGAATGATACGGAAAAGAGTTTCTCCTGCGCGACGAGCCTTTGATGGTTTGGTTTTGTACGTCTCGATCAAGATTCCACGCTCGAGGTGACGAATAAATGTGTCGGTAACAAATTTATCTACTTTTACCAAATATTCCTTCTCGTGCACACGGTCAGGAGAAAGCACACGGTCAGTAAGGCGACCGTCGTTGGTGAGGATTACAAGTCCTTCTGAGTCTTTATCGAGGCGACCAAGAGGGAAGAGCCCACGGAGGGCTGGGAGAGAAGACTTGATGCTTTCGCCTTCGGTCTGAGTATCAGTCGAAATGCCACGTGGTTTATAGTAAGCGAGATAACGATATGAACCTTCAATCTTTGCGATAACCTTCGTTGACACTTCAACTTTATCGTCTGCGGATTCTACTTTATCGCCAAGTACCGCAACCTTGCCATTGATTTTCACCAACCCTTTCGTAATAAGCTCATCCGCACCGCGACGCGTCGAATACCCCTTGTGGGCAAGGTAACGATTGAGGCGGACAGGAAACTCTAGAGGTTCTTCTGTTGTCATAAGTTCACATCCTACACTATATTTGTACTCTTGACAAGTATGTACTTTTTGTTACAATATTTG
This sequence comes from Minisyncoccota bacterium, assembly GCA_041660105.1. Taxonomy (GTDB): domain Bacteria; phylum Patescibacteriota; class Minisyncoccia; order Phycocordibacterales; family UBA1550; genus UBA1550. The sequence goes on from JBAZWZ010000002.1 coordinate 24,284, forward strand.
AGGCTAAGCTGCACATCGAAATACAATTATTTTTGAGCAAAGGAGAACAAAATGAACCTCAATACAACAGTTACCACTAGTGACAACGAAAAACTTCACGGCAAACATGTTGCTGTTCACGAGAACGAGTTGGTCCAATGTCCTGGCTGCGGCAAAACTCGAATCCCAATCAGGACAACGTTTGGTGTGATGTTCATCAAGCATCATGATTTACCTTCACGGTTTCCCGAGGTTTCTATCCCTTGTGACTACAGCGAGGAAATTCTGAAACCATTTAATATTTCAAGAAAGGGATAGAACGATGACAATAACTGCTATTGAAGTAATCAGGAAGGCAAAGGCCCCGATGGCAACGGCAATAACATGTGGAGTAAAGCTTTCTCGTAAGGTTCTCGTGCGTAAAACAACACACGTTGAAAACGGAGGTTACGAGGGCCGCATACGATATATGGTTGATCGTTGTCCAGGTTGTGGATTCCCTGTTCCAGTTGTCGAGAGTAGGGGGACAGTTGAATTCTTCATTGCGACTCACACAATGGAGCATCCACAACATGAAATTTCTTGCGGATATGAAGGGGAGTCCCTTGAGTTTCTCGAGATACCTCCAAGTTAATTGGTAATTTCCCCAAACAAATACCCCCGCATGGCTTACGCCTCGCGGGGGTATTATTATTTACATATACAAACTAAATGTGCTTCTTGATAAGCGCCTCAAGCTCGGCAACGTGGTCCTCCTTATCCTTCTCCATCTTTACCCAAAATGCAGAGCACTCGGCGCAACCTTCAGCATCCTTTATGTATTCATTCTTTATGCGCCAGAGACTTCTGTGTTCTTGTGTTGCCTGTGAAAGTAAATTATAAATGTGGTTATTGAGCATATTTTTATATTAAATTAATAAACATCTAACATCTTTAGTATACCAGACTCAGCAGACCTACTTATCCACACATTTTTTGCAAAAAAGATTGAATAATTGTGTTACAATATGCGCAAGTTCCTCAAATACAATATGCGCGTACTTATGTTCGGGTGGGAGTTTCCACCCCACAATAGCGGGGGCCTCGGCACTGCCTGCTTTGGTCTTACGCGAGCTCTTTCAAATCGAAACATCGACGTGCTTTTTGTGCTACCAAAAAAAGTTGGCGTCTCTGCGCCCTTTATGAATATTCTTTTTGCCGATGAGCGCAAAGTAAAGTTCCTCGAGATAGAGACAAACCTCAAGCCATACATTACATCGGAGAGTTACATTCGCGAGCGCGACAAAGTCGTCTCAGATATTTACGGCAACACACTGATGCAAGAAGTTCGCCGCTACGCCCTCCGCGCACGCGAGCTCGCCAAGAAAGAGAAATTTGATATCATCCACGCACACGACTGGCTGTCCTTCCTCGCAGGAGTTGAGGCGAAAAAAGTTTCTGGCAAGCCACTCATCCTCCATATGCATGCGACGGAGTTTGACCGCACAGGAGGGCAGGGAGTCAATCAGGATGTTTATGACATCGAGCGCGCAAGTATGCAGTACGCGGACGGGATCATCGCTGTTTCAAATTTTACGAAGCACAAAATAGTTCTGCACTATGGTATCCCCGCTGATAAAATTATGGTAGTCCACAATGGTATCGAAGAATGCGACTATGTGAGCATCCCCAACAAACTTTCTGAGCTCAAACGCGCAGGGCAAAAAATTGTCCTCTTTGTTGGACGCATCACTATCCAAAAAGGTCCCGAGTATTTTATCCGTGCCGCGAAACGCGTTCTTGACGTAAACCCTAACGTCCTTTTCCTTGTGTCCGGCTCTGGGGATATGGAGAGACAAATGATTATGGAGGCAGCATCGCTTGGAATATCCGACCGTGTAATATTTGTGGGATTTCTCCGCGGAGATGATTTGACCTCTATTTATAAAGTTGCTGACCTCTTTGTGATGCCATCGGTATCGGAGCCATTTGGAATCACACCACTTGAGTCGATTATTGCCGGCACACCCGTGCTCATTTCGAAGCAATCAGGAGTTGCTGAGGTCCTCACGCATGCGCTCAAGACAGACTTCTGGGACACCGAAGATATGGCAAACAAAATTCTCAGTGTTGTAACACACCGCTCACTCAAAGAAACATTGTGGGGTAACAGCAGGGAAGAACTCAAGAAGGTCAACTGGGATGTCGCCAGCAAGAAGTGTATCGACTACTACGAAAAAATTCTTTGTGCCTGCAACGTGCCATCCGAAACGAGGTATATTTAAATAACTTGGACGTCGGGTTCCCAAGTAGATTACTTGGGAACCCGACGTCCAAGTGGTGAAATCCCCTATATTTACAGCCTCTTTTTATGCTTGACAAAAAGAGCCAACTGTGCTATCTTATTAGTAGGCAGTAAACAGTTCCTCTCGAGTTTTCTCGAGAGGGTTTAAAAACATTTTTAAGGGGAAGTAAGATGGCAATACATCAAGTAAATCATCCGCGCTGGGGAAGCAACCTTGCGAACCAGCTCACTGCTTCTGTTCAAACCTACGGCGAAGACGGCCACGGATACAAAACTGTAACTGTCCCGAGGGTATTGCTCGGTGGGACGAAGCAGAAAAAGATTCTGGTCGGTTTCATAAGTCGACCAGCAGTGGACAATGAGTGTGCGGATCGCAATTTTAGGCACCGCTGCGGTCTGTTAAAAATTACGATGACTCCAGGAGGCAGGAACGGTCCAATTTTTACTGTCTTCCTTGATGGGCATGTTGCAAGTAATTTTGTTTCTCACGAGATTGAATTTCGCTTTGCGCCGGAGGAATTACAGGAGAATGTGGGTGATCCCGTTGCTGAAGTATGGTTTCGTGGCAAAGGCGATCGTAGGGGGCCACTCAAGGAGTATAGTGCATCTCGAATTGTCTGTACTTTTGCCGACAAGGAGCAAATGGAAAAACATCTCGATGTAACCAGCCGCCAGATGCCAAGGTCCATAACCTCCAAAGGTGTGGTATATCATTCGACGGGTTCGGGACATTATCAGTCAAATGATGGCAGCATGCTGCCTTCGTTGGCTGTGATATATTTCCTCCTCTCTCCTTCTGAGCAGCAAGCTTTTGCGGCACAGAATCCAGAAGTGCAGAGCTTCGTCAGCGATACATCTCAAGAAGTATCTATGGGCGATGGTGGTACCTTTGGCGAAGCCAGTGCTGACGGTGGCGATTTTGGGGGGACAGATGGAGGAGCCCCTTCTGATGGCAGTGATGGCGGCAGTGGTTCTGATGGTGGAGGTGGCGGCGGGGATTAACCGACCAAAAACTCTAAATTATATAAACGTACAGCAAAACATCGCTGTACGTTTTTTATTTTTACATCTGATACAACCCACTTACATCGTCTTTGCGAACAAAGTGAAGCAAAACAGAGCATGTGAGTTAAACTCCTGGATTGCTTCGTTCCTCGCAAAGACACTCAAAATGCCATATTTTGCTTGCTCTTTTTATGCTTGACATAAAGACCAAATTGTGCTATCTTATAAGTAGGCAGTAAACAGTTCCTCTCAAGTTTTCTGAGGGGATTTACAACGTTTTGTGAAGGAGGAACAAATGAAAGAAGGCATGAGTTTTTTCGGATTTGATCCAGTAATCGGTTGCCCGTTCGACGACAGCGAGATGAAGCAAGTCGAAGAATGGCGTGGTTTCAAAGTTGGGGCACAGGTTGATATCCTGACTCGTGAACACAGCACCCTTCGCGGGGAAATCCTGACTATTGGCGAAAATGGAAAATTTTTTGATGGCAAACCCTTCGTTGCCTTTGCGGTAAAGACTAACGAAGGAATTAAGTTTCGAACACATCAAGAGATCCTTCACGCCCTCTAATACCCGTCGAACAGAAAACCTGTTTCGGCGGGTTTTCTTTTGCATATTTTTTATATCTGATACAATAGGGGAAGTCCACAGTCGTTAGTTAATAGTCTATAGCGTATTCGTTGTTAACTAATGACTATTAACTATTAGCTATCAACTACCCCAATGGCTTCCATCTGTTTTTACTTTCAAGTACATCAACCATTCCGCGTAAAGGATTATCGCGTTTTTGATATTGGTCGTGATAGTGAGTATTTCAACGACGAATCAGACCGCTCCATCAACAATAAGAAAATTCTCAACAAAGTAGCGAACAAATGCTACTTGCCCGCAAACGCCGTCCTCCTTGAGCTTCTCAATAAGTATCCTGAATTTAAAATTAGTTTTTCTTTTTCCGGAGTTTTTCTCGAGCAGCTTGAGATGTTTAGTCCTGAGACCCTCGTGTCATTCCAGAAGCTCGTTGCCACAGGTCGCGCAGAAGTCCTCGAAGAAACGTATTATCACTCACTTTCTTTTCTTTACTCACCAGAAGAGTTTCGTCGTCAGGTGAAGATGCATCGCGACAAAGTACAGGAACTTTTTGGTGTCACACCGACTGTCTTCCGCAACACTGAGCTCATCTACAACAATGCGCTCGCGGTCGAAGTAGAAAAGATGGGATACAATGGTATCATCGCTGAGGGTGCAGACCACGTACTCGGATGGAGAAGCCCCAACTTTTTATACAAGCCAAAGGGAACAGAGAATATCAAACTTCTTCTCAAAAACTATCGTCTCTCGGACGACATTGCTTTTCGCTTTTCTTCAAAGGACTGGGCGGATTTTCCTCTCACCGCGCCTAAGTTTGCGCAGTGGGTCAATCAGGTCAACGGCAACGGTGAAATCATTAACCTCTTTATGGACTATGAGACATTTGGCGAGCACCAATGGGAAGACACGGGCATTTTCAATTTCCTCCGCCACTTGCCTGAGGAAATCTACAAACACCCCGACAATGACTTCGTAACACCATCAGAAGCTATTGCGCGCTACGAGCCAGTGGCTGAGCTCGATGTGCACAATTATATGTCCTGGGCGGACGTTGAACGTGACCTCTCTGCTTGGCTTTCAAACCCTATGCAACACGACGCCATCCAGACTGTCTATGCACTCGAGGAAGACGTGCTTTCAACCTGCGACAACAAGCTCATCGATGATTGGCGCAAGCTTCAAACCTCAGACCATTTTTACTATATGTGCACCAAGTGGTTCAACGACGGCGATGTCCATAAGTATTTCAACCCCTACAACACGCCCTACGAGGCATTCATCGCGTATATGAACGCACTCCAAGACCTCCGCCTCCGTGTAGTAGGACACCCCTCGTATGCAAAGAAGATTAAGGTGAAGGAATTGTCATAAATACAATACTTCATAATAACAACCAAATTATATTAATATTGTATTTCTACTTCAAAAAGTAACACCTAACTGTGGCTATAACTACGTTTAGGTGCTAGTATTTACAATATGAAAAATTATGAAAGAGGGGAACTCGCAAAAGAAATACTAACAGGCATCGCAAATGGCGGTTTGTTACTTGCATGCCTTGCGATGCCAGGGCTTACCAAGTTGGTCCCCATCTTTAGTCCAAAAAATACACGAGAACGATATCGAATAAATAGAACATTGGGAACACTTCAGAAAAAGAAACTTGTAAATATATATAGTAAAAATGGCAATGATATCATTGAGATAACAAAAGCTGGAAAGAAGAAGGTACTAGAATATAACCTTGATGAAATGAAACTTAAAAGACCAGCAAAATGGGACGGCTGGTGGCGTATTGTGATGTTTGATATCCCTGAGTCGAAGAGACGTGGGCGCGATGCGGTGAGTCGTAAAATTAAGCAATTTGGCATGTATCCAATTCAAAAATCAGTGTTTGTATCGCCATATATCTGCAAAAATGAAATTGACTTTATTGGTGAGTTTTTTGATGTTCGCGAGCACATCATTTATATTAAGGCTAAGGAAATTGAAGGAGTGAAGAAACTTAAAGAACACTTCAATCTCTAGTGTATTGAAATTTCGTTACCACGACAGTCGTTCAAGCTACACAATATAAGCTATTGGTACTAGCACCTAACTGTAGTTATAACTACAGTTAGGTGCTAGTACGGTTTGTATCTTTACGTTGCGATACTCTTTAAGGTGGGTGTTAGATATTAGTTGTTGGTTGTGCACCTCCACACCTATTTCTATAAAATAGTACTGCGTAGAAACAATTGGTATTCAAAAACTCTATACAAAAAATAGGTGTGGGGGTATACTATACTTATGTCAAAGTCCCTTTCTCTTGGTAATGGAAATATTCTTGTCTGTATGGACAAGCACGCACAGGTGCGCGACTTTTATTTTCCGTATGTGGGGCTTGAAAATCATATCGGCGGACATTTCACGCATCGCGTTGGTGTATTTGCCGACAACCAGCTCAATTGGTTTGGTCACCCAAATTGGAATATCCAAGTGCGCGCCGCTGATCAATCATTGGCTGGCGAAACAGTTGCAAGGAATCAAGCACTCGGCGTAACACTCAATTTTTCTGACGCCGTTTACAATGAAAAGAATATTTTTGTACGTGAAATAAAAGTTACAAACGACAGCGACCGCAAGCGCACGATAAAACTTTATTTTGGGCACGAGTTCGAAATATATGAATCTCATCGCGGGGACACATCATACTTTGACCCTATTCATCACGCAATGGTTCATTACAACGGCAAGCGTGTTTTTGTCATCAATGGCATTTCCGAAAATGGAAGCTTTGATGATTTTACCTCTGGAATATTTGGGATTGAAGGAAAAGAGGGGAGCTTTAAGGATGCCGAAGATGGTCACCTTGGCAAGAACTTGATTGAACACGGTCCTTCCGACTCTATTATCGGATTTTATCTCGATATTGAACCACACAAATCAAAAACTATTTACTACTGGATAACAGCTGCAGAATCGATTAAGGAGGCATTTGACCTCAATGAGTATACACTCAAGAAAAATCCTGAGCACATTCTCCGAACGACGCGTGACTTTTGGCGCGCATGGGTAAACAAATATAATTTTTCATTTTATGGACTTTCACAAGATGAAATATCTTTGTTTAAGAGATCTCTTCTGACAATCCGCTCACACGCTGACAATAACGGAGCTATAATTGCCTCAGCAGACTCAGATATGCTCCAAGGTGGTCGCGATACCTACAGCTATATGTGGCCACGCGATGGAGCCCTCTCGGCTATGGCTTTTGATATGGCGGGCAATTTCAATGTATCTGAACGCTTTTTTGAATTTTGTTCACACGTCATTACCGAAGATGGATACTTGATGCACAAGTACCGCCCCGACGAATCTCTTGGAAGCTCATGGCACCCATGGATGCGAAACGGGAAAATAGAGCTTCCCATACAAGAAGACGAAACAGCACTTGTGCTCATTGCTCTCTGGCAACATTATACACAATCAAAAGATTTAGAGTTTATTGAAAAGGTTTACGACACACTCGTGAAGAGCGCAGCTGATTTTATGATTGGATATCGCGACCCTAAAACCCGCCTTCCGAAAGCATCGTACGATCTCTGGGAGGAAAAATTTGGTATTCACACATTTACCGCATCGTCTGTATGTGCAGCGCTGACCTGCGCTTCAAAATTTGCAAAACTTCTTGGAAAAGAAAGGAGTGAACATCTGTACGCGACGGCAGCTTTTGAAATTCGCCAGTCAATTCTCAATTACTTGTATGACGAAGAATCGGGGATTTTTGTGAAAATGATCAACGTCGCAGATGATGGTACTATTTCATACGACCACACTCTCGATATGTCGAGCGTATACGGGGTCTTCGCTTTTGGTGTTCTTGATATTGACGACCCTCGTCTCGCACGTGCGATCAAACAAGTGGAAGATCGTATTCTTTTAAAAACTTCAGTCGGCGGTATCGCGCGCTACGAGGGAGATATCTATTTCCGCAGTGTGACGGGGGTCCCAGGGAACCCTTGGATAATCACCAGTCTGTGGCTCGCGCAATACTATATAGCACTTGCGAAAAAGGAGTCAGATTTTAATATTGTCCATCAGTGGATTGCATGGGCAGTAAAACACGCCGGTCCGTCAGGTCTTTTCTCAGAGCAGCTACACCCCTACAGCGGTGAGCCACTTTCTGCCACCCCTCTCACGTGGAGTCATTCGGAATACATTATGACTATTACCAAATACCTCAGCCGCCTCGAAGAGCTCGGTATTTGCCTCAAGTGCAATCCGCTCTATGTTGAGGAGTAAGATGATTACTAATATTACGTCTTCAAGATAAATGACAGCATACCAAAAACGTTTTGCTATTGTCGGCAATAATAATGAGAGAATTGCTGATATTTTTATTCAAAAAGGATTTCTTCTTAACGAAGTGCATCCTGATTTTGTGGTTAGTTATGGGGGAGATGGGACACTTTTGAGAAGTGAGGCATTGTATCCTTCGGTTCCAAAACTATTTATTAAAAACACCAAAATTGGTAAACTTGCTCAGAAAAAAGAGAACTTTGAGATTATAGAAAAATTCATTGCAGGAGAATACGCCATCAAGAAAGTAAAGAAAATTGAGGCACTGATCAATAATACTGAAAAAATTATTGGTGCTACAGAAGTAACGCTACATAACGGCGCACCACAAACAGCAGTTCGCTATACGGTTAAAATCGATGACGAACAAATTCATCATGAGCTTATTGGCGACGGGGTAATTGTCTGCAACAGTATTGGTTCTACTGGATATTACCGCTCAATAACTGACAGCTATTTTGAAGTTGGTATCGGCCTTGCGTTCAATAATTCAACTGAACAATCCGACCATATTGTACTTAATAATAATCGTCATATCTTCATCACTGTTATTCGTGGCCCCGCAGTAATTTTTGCAGATAATGCTGGCAAACTATACTCATTAAAAGAGGGTGATGCTATTGAGTTTTGTGAATCTAATAAGGTTTTCAACATTATTGAGGTTCGGTAAATTGGTGCAATTCATGTAAGATATTGTATTTTCCCTCGTCTCAAATAGAGATGAGTACACAAGCAATCACAGGAGTAGAATCAAGGCTTTTCCTTGACCCAAACGAAATGGCATTTCGAAAAGTATACCGAACCCTTCTTGAAAACAAGAAGGTTACTACTATTTTTCGACCTGGGCGTCGATTGTGTGGGGATTACCGCGGGTATTGTTCTGATCAAGAGGTCACTATAAAAATTATTGATAAAACTGGGGCAGATTGGGCAATGCTACCACCAAAATTTATTGAAGATTTTTCTAAAGAAATAATCATTCGAGATGTTCAAGCGAAGAAACTTGCTGAATTTACTAATGATGATTTTTGGGGGACAACTGAAGACGTCCGCGATGTAGTATCGTTAAAATATCACCTCGGAGTAATCTACAATCTCTCAGACGATGAACTCACTGACGATTTTGTTGTCACTAAGACAATATTTGAGTATAAGTAATTTTAACAATTGGAGATTACCATGAATATTATTTTCCCAAATTTGACCTTAGCAAAACTTCCAGCAAACAACCCATCGTCGGTAAGGGAGTTCATTTCTTGCGGGAGGTACACCATTACTCCTATTGAACATGACTACGCAGGAAAAACAGCAACAATGTGGAATGTTGCGTACAAGCACTTTGGCATGGACCGCGCTATGGCAATGATGGTCGGAGAATCAAGCAACGCAAAACGAATCCTCGAACATTTCCGCAAGGATGCAAAATATGTAGGCGGTGGTTCGGGAGTGGGGTTCAAAGATGAAAACGTACATCACGTTGACGTACTTGATCCACTTGCAAAAGCAATCGGCGCAATCAATCTCATCCAAAAACTTCCTTCAGGACAGCTGAAGGGGTGGAACACTGATGGTCTTGGATACTGCCAAAGTCTTGAAGCGATGCTCGCAAAAAATGGAGAATCCCTTCAAGGGAAGAAGGTGATAATCCTTGGCGCGGGTGGTACCGGGAACGCGATTGCGCTCACGCTCGCTGAAAGAGGGGCTCATATTGTCATTTTAAATCGTACAACTGAGAAAGCAGAGGAACTTGCTGAACGCATCAATCATTATCTCGGCATCGCAAGAGCACGCGCAGGAGGCGAGGAACTAATTGAAGCAGAAGCAAAAAACGCGGATGTAGTTATTAACGTATCCACAAAAGGAGCGACGGGTGCATTTGAAGACTACTGTGCACTTGCCCCTGCGAAACTTCCAGCAACAAAAGAGAATGTCGAGGAGAACATTAGTGCGTCGGAGAAGATTTTCGACATTATTCCGAGAACCGCAATAATTAGCGATATTGTCCTGCGTTCAACCCCAAGCCCGTTTTTAAAGAGGGCAGAGGAACTTGGTTTTACAACGCTTAATGGTGTTCCCATGGTTATCAATCAAGGAGTTGAGGCTTTCCTTATTATCCACGAAAAAGAGCTCATGGGGCACATCAATTTGAGGTGCCAAGTATACGAAGTAATGAAAAATGCTGCAAATTATTGATTTAGCAATATTTTTCTTGATAGGCCACATCTCTCATGGTGTGGCCTTTTGTTTTGTTGATAAAGATCCCATTTCATTAAAAGCTCTGTAGTTTGAGAGTCTTCTTTTCTTGTGATACAATACAACACATGTATATTCTATTTGATATTGGTGGGACAAAAATGCGTGTGGTAGCAGCTGATCACGAGAAGTTCCTCGGGGAGCCAGTTGTTGTTTCAACACCAAAAGATTTTGATGAGGGGTTCGGCACACTTACGCGCATTATTGATAATCTCGCAGAAAAATTCGCGCCCGAAGACCGCGCGGTGACTGCCATCGTTGGTGGCATCGCAGGTCCCATTGATGCAGACCAAACGATGCTTGTAAATAGCCCAAATCTAGGTGGTTGGGTAGGGCACGATATTAAAAATGCACTGCATAATATTTACAAAGTCCCCGTAAATCTCGAAAACGACTCTGCAATGGTCGGCCTCGGAGAAACACACTTTGGCGCAGGAAGAGGGAAGTCTATAGTTGTGTATTTGACCATTAGCACAGGTGTGGGCGGTGCGCGTTTTGTAGATGGTAAGATTGACCGTTCTGCAATGGGATTTGAGCCGGGGCACCAAATCATTGACCCTGACAATACTCTTTGTCCGACTTGCGAAGGTAATGATCTTGAAGCGTACGTATCTGGTAGGTCTATTGAAAAACGTTTTGGAGTAAAGCCGTACGAGATTCATGATCCTGCTGTTTGGGACGAACTCGCAAAATATCTTGCGTATGGAATCAATAACACTATCGTATATTGGTCACCTGATATCGTCGTAGTCGGTGGTTCAATGATGCGTGAGGTTGGAATCCCCCTTGATGCTGTGCGAAAATATCTTGCAGAAATTTTAAAAATTTATCCAAATATCCCCCCTATCGAGAAGGCAGAGCTCGGAGATTTTGGTGGACTCTATGGAGCACTCGCTCTCGCAAGAATGCACTACTAATATTTAAAAACAAAGCCCCGTTTGCGCGGGGCTTTTTGTATCTAGAGTGACACAAAGTTTGAAACACGGTCAATCAGCGTAAACTCAAGATTGTATGGAGAGAATGGGCCTCTTCTGTATGTCTGAGAACCAACCACTTGCCACTCTTTGGTGTCATGCTTTGGAAAGAACGTATCACCACCAAATTCTCCATCAACCTCCGTTACATAAATACGACGTGCATAAGGGAGGAACGCCTCGTAGATTTCTGCCCCGCCGATTACAAACACCTCACCTTCAATGGACTGATCCATCTCAGAAAAGAAAAGGAGAACCTCTGCAACGGAATTAAAAACGGGGACACCGTTTACTTTGAAATCCTTATTTCGAGAAAGAATAATATTGAACCTGTTTTTGAGTGGTGTCGAACCGATAGACTCCCATGTCGTACGTCCCATAACAACGAAATGCTGCCTTGTAACATCACGGAAGTGCTTCATATCTGCAGGAATCATTTCCCAAGGGAGACGACCTTGTTTCCCGATACAGCCCTTCTTGTCCATCGCAACAATAAGATTGATGTGCATTATCTTTTCCTCCGATTGTATAGTACTTATCTTTATTTACGCTACCAATGTTTGATGATTTTGTCAACTATGCTAGAATAGCCAGAATGAACTCAAACAAACCAATTAATTTTACGATAGAAAAAAAGTTTGGCACCCTCGGACGTGCGGGGACTATCAGCACTCCGCATGGGGACATCAAGACTCCTGCATTTGTAACCGTAGGTACAAAAGCGACTGTAAAGGCTCTCACTCCAGAAATGGTGCGTGATCTCGGTGCACAAGTCGTCCTTGCCAACACCTATCACCTTTATCTTGAGCCGGGCGATGAGCTCGTGCGTGATGCAGGTGGATTCGCAAAGTTTATGAACTGGCAGGGGCCGACAATGACCGACTCGGGTGGATTCCAAGTATTTTCGCTTGGTGCGGCCTTTGGCTCCAAGGTAGGCAAGCTCGCAAAAGTGGGTGAGATTATTGAGGGGGAAGAAATTGATCCAGGTGAAGAAGCTGGGAAGCTTGCAAAGATTGATGAGGATGGTGTGACCTTTAAATCATACAGAGACGGTAGTGAACATCGTTTCACCCCTGAACGCTCGATGGAGATTCAACACAATCTCGGCGCCGATATGTTTTTTGCATTTGATGAATGCACCTCTCCTGCAGCGCCGTATAAATATCAGAAGGAAGCAATGGAGCGTACCCATCGCTGGGCGAAACGTAGCCTCGACGCACACAAGAAGAATACTGAAGCAGCAGGGAAGCAAGGGCTCTTTGGCGTCGTACAGGGTGGTCGCCACCAGGACCTTCGCGAGGAAAGTGCACGCACTCTTGGTGCGATGGACTTCGACGGGTACGGTATCGGAGGATCATTTGATAAAGATGATATGGGGACAGCAGTAGGCTGGGTGAATGCAATCTTGCCAGAAGACAAACCACGCCACCTTCTCGGTATTGGTGAGCCAGAGGACCTCTTTGGCGCGGTTGAAAATGGCTGTGACATTTTTGATTGCGTGGCCCCAACACGTATGGGCCGCAATGGTACGTTGCATACTCTCGACGGAAAAATAAATATGAAAAATGCGAAATTTGTACGCGACTTCACGCCTATTGATAGTGAGTGTGATTGCTATACCTGCAAGAACTACACTCGTGCATACGTAGCACACCTCTTCCGCTCAAATGAAATGCTCGCAGGCACACTTGGTTCAATCCACAACCTTCGTTTCCTCATATCACTCAGCGAACAAATGCGCGAGGCGATTTTGAATGATACGTTTGAGGAACTTAAAAAAAGTTTTCTTACACGGTATTCGAAAAAGTAAAAGAAAAAACGGTCGCATTATCTGCGACCGTTTTGATTAACCCTCAAGGCATTCCTTCGACTGTTCTTGATTAACAAGCACCATCGGAATAATCATCCCATCATTACGAAATGACTCAATGGCAACCGCAATCGCATTTCTCATCTCCTTGGGAAGGAGGAAGAAATTATGAGGGTCAGCACAAAGCATGAGCCCTTCGATTTCCTTGCTTTGCGTAAACCCCACAAAAAGCGTTTTTTCAAACTTTTTGCTTAGAGATCTTATTATCGCGACGGCAACAAGTGGACTATTTATCGGGCAAAAAACAATCTCAACCCCAAAGCAAAAATGATTTAAATACAAGCGTGGGAATCGAGCCGACAAAGTGATTAATGTTGGATCAAACATATCTTCTCCTTTAAATAACAATTACCACTTGAAAGGCTACCACTTCGTGAGATATTGTCAAACAAAAAGAAGCGAACACAGGGGGTTCGCTTCTTTAAACACTTCTTTCTAACTTCGCCAATTTTCACCTTTTGCGAGAGGAAGTTTTAATAATGCCCAAAGAGCTATACTTCCCCAAAAAATATTCACAACGAGTGCTGGCCACGATTGCGAATAAAACACATTTATCCCCACACCAATGGCCCCAAAAAGATTCATGAACTGATACACAGCACTTTTGGGTCCTACATTTTCAGATGAGACGAGAATGTAAGCGAGAATCAGCAAAACTGTACCAACCCAACCAACTACTTGAATGAATATCTCCATGATTATCTCCTTGAGAAGTGACAAATATATCCTCTTCAAAACTACCATTTTTGAGCATATTGTCAAACAAAAAACGACCGATGATTTTCGGTCGTTTGTATTTCAGTAGATCCCTTTTTCTTTTTTGTCTGCGATGATTGAATCGAGTTTCTCGTAAACTTCCCTCATACGCAAGATGTGATAGAGGATATCGTTTGCGAAATCCAAAACCTCATCGTTAGTCTTACTTTTCATACGAGGTTTAAAAATATCGCGCAAGAGAAAAACGTGCTCCTTGCTGAACCCATTTTCTTTGGCGTAATCAACATTGAGCTGACATGTCACATCAAAGACGGGGAGAAGTCGCCCTTCGCTTGCTGCTTTTGAAAAACGGCGACGAACTACCTTAGATTCAATTTCTGCAAAATCAAGAGTTTGCATATTTGCCTCCCTGTAAAGAATGTCCTACTTTAAAGGTATCACAATATATATTGTGAACAAATACTTACCAAAACAACAATTTTGTGGTATATTGTCAATCCTAACGAAATGTCTACATTTAATCTAAAATCCGCCCCATTAGAGCTGGGCTCACGCTGCGAGCCCTCGCGAGCTCTAACGGGGTAAATTGGCTACCCAACATACTTCGTATTTCAAAATTATGAACAACAACACTTTTAAACTACATCAGCCATTTCCACCCGCAGGAGATCAGCCCAAAGCAATTAAGGAGCTTTTGGCTGGGCTTAAAAAGGGGATGCGTGCGCAGACCCTGCTTGGTGTCACCGGCTCAGGTAAAACCTTCACCATGGCGAACGTGATCGCTTCTGTGGGCAAGCCTACGCTCGTTATCGCTCACAACAAGACTCTTGCGGCTCAGCTCGCGCAAGAATATCAAGAGTTTTTTCCCGACAATGCGGTGCACTACTTTGTATCCTACTACGACTACTATCAGCCTGAGGCCTACATGCCGACGACCGATACGTATATTGAAAAGGACGCGCAGATAAACGAAGAAATTGACCGTCTTCGTCACGCCTGCACACAGGCGCTCCTCACACGCAAGGACGTGATTATTGTTGCATCTGTTTCTTGTATTTACGGTTTGGGCTCTCCTGAAGAATATGAGAAGGAAAATATGAAGCTCTTTGCAGGGCAAAAGATTGACCGCAAGGCCTTGATGCAAAATCTCATTTCTATTCACTTCACCCGTACCAACGCCGACCTCACCCCCGGAACATTTCGCTCTATCGGTTCACTCATTGAGATCATGCCTGTGTCAGAGAAGATTGTGTGGAGTATCACCCTTAATATGCAGGGCATCGAATCAATTAATAAGGTTGACCCTATTTCTCAGAAGATTCTTGATACACCAGAATCAATATTTATTTTTCCTGCAAAGCACTTCATCACCAATGAAGCGGAGAAATCACGCGCACTCAAAGATATTAAAAAAGAGCTTGATACACAACTCAAGAAATTTGAAAAAGAAGGAAAGCTTCTCGAGGCCGAGCGCCTCAAGCGTCGCACCACCTACGACCTCGCGATGATTCGTGAAGTTGGATATTGTAATGGCATTGAAAACTATTCACGCCCTATGTCGGGTCGCACAGCTGGCTCTGCACCAGACACGCTTCTTTCGTATTTCCCGAAAACAAAAGATGGTAAGCCTGACTTCCTCACGGTCATCGATGAGTCACACGTAACTATCCCTCAGATAGGTGGTAT
Source organism: Minisyncoccota bacterium (assembly GCA_041660105.1). GTDB lineage: Bacteria > Patescibacteriota > Minisyncoccia > Phycocordibacterales > UBA1550 > UBA1550. Next base: position 39,979 of record JBAZWZ010000002.1, read on the forward strand.
GTACGCTGGTGACCAATCACGCAAGAAGACACTTGTGGAGTTCGGCTTTCGTCTACCCTCCGCGATGGACAACCGTCCACTTCGTGACTCTGAGTTCCATGAGCGTGTGGGACAAATGATATTTACCTCAGCAACGCCGTCGCACTACGAAAAGGAAAATAGCGAGCAGGTTGTCGAGCAAGTGATTCGTCCGACAGGGCTCGTTGACCCTGATATTACCATACGTCCCATCCTTGCGCGCCCAAACTTCGCCACAAGTCCGAGCTTCAAAAAAGCAAAAGGAGAGAAGCAGGACTCAATGAGAGATAAAGGGAAGGGCGCGTATGAAGGCCAGATTCAAGACTTCATCGCTGAGACAAAGATTGCTATCGAGAAAGGCGGGCGCGTTATCGCAACAACTCTCACCAAAAAAATGGCTGAGGACCTTTCAGAGTATTTGAAAAAAGAGGGGATCAAAGCTGAGTATATGCACAGCGACATCAAGACCCTTGAGCGCATTCAGATACTCACCGCGTTTCGCAAAGGAACGTTTGACTGTATCGTCGGCGTAAACCTTCTCCGCGAAGGACTCGACCTTCCTGAGGTCACGCTCATTGGTATTCTCGATGCAGATAAAGAGGGCTTCCTCCGCTCAGAGTCAGCGCTCATCCAGACCATCGGGCGCGCCGCACGCAACGCAAATGGACACGTGATTCTCTATGCAGAAAAAATTACTGGCTCCATCGAGCGTGCAGTCGGCGAGACCAATCGCCGTCGCGCTATCCAGGTCGCTTATAACAAAGAACACGGTATTACACCAAAAACTATCATCAAGGAAATCAAGGATATCACCGAGCACCTCGAGACGGAGCATATGAAAGCTGTGAGGATGAATCTCAATATTGATGAACAAATCTTTGCAAAAAATCCTCAGAAACTTCTCAAATTAAAAGAAAAAGAAATGGGGAAGGCAGTAAAGGATCTCGACTTCGAGACAGCTGCAATCCTCCGCGACGAGATTGCGATGCTCCGCGAGCAACTTCTAAAATAAAAAACGACGATGTGTTTCCACATCGTCGCTATTTGAAACATTAGAACTTGTAGACGAGGGCTACAGAAAAAACACTTGCCCTTTTTGTTTTATATCCCTCGACACGCACGTTTACCCCATCAAAGGGCTTCACATCAAAGCCAAGACTCAGGGTGGGGGAGATCCCGCTCTCCTCGCTCTCTTCTTCGAGAGCAATGTTCTGGTAAAGTTGAACGCTTGAGACCAGCCCGATGCGGTAATCACAAAGACCAAAACGAGCAAATGCATCCAACCAGGAAGTCACGGGTGCTTTACCAAGCATAGAGAGTTGCAGGGCAGAAAGAGTTGCCTCTTGTCGCAACGTCAATGTGGGGATTTGACTAGTATCAACCAACACACCGCCAACACTTATAATTCCAAGATTGGAGCTGTCTATGCTGATTGTTCTACTAACCTTTGCCCCCCAGAGATACACCGCTTCAATGCAAAAATACGGAGCGGTGCATTTCCCAACACCAACAGAATTAAATGAGGAAGTGCTGTCAGTTGTTGAGCTTCCCACGATACCCGGGGTTCCGAGGATAACCTTCTCCAAACGAGAAGGAGGTTCGAGCCCGCGAACAGTCATCGTATTTTCCCCTGCGACAAGGTACCAGGAATCATCAGCGAAACAACACGAAGCACAAAACGAAAACAGAAGAATCAGGAATACACGAAATTGTTTCATCTCAACCCCCTTGCTGGAAACGTTGGAATACGAAAAAACTCATTACCCCTTAAATGGTAGCACCACTACTCACAATACACAATGGCGTTGCCATATCGCTAAATATCTGGTATTATAGGTCGCCCAAAGGACGTTTCTCATAAAATATAACCAACAAACATATGGCCGAAAACAAAAAAAATAAACATCTTCAAACAATCACCGTTCGCGGTGCGCGCACGCACAACCTCAAAAATATTGACCTTGAGATACCGCGCGACAAGATGATTGTTTTCACCGGACTCTCAGGGTCGGGGAAGTCTTCGCTTGCGTTTGATACTATCTTTGCAGAAGGTCAGCGTCGTTATGTGGAGTCTCTCTCTGCGTATGCACGACAATTTTTGAACCAAATGCAAAAGCCAGATGTGGATGAGATCACAGGACTCTCGCCATCTATTTCCATCGACCAGAAATCTCACTCATCAAATCCTCGCTCAACCGTGGCAACCATCACTGAAGTCTACGACTACTTGCGCGTCCTCTATGCGCGCATCGGGAAACCACACTGTCTCGTGTGTGGAACAGAGATCAAGCGTCTTGGTACAGAGGAAATCATAAATTTCATAATGGATGATGTGAAAGGAGCCGTCGGTAAAAAGGCAGTTTCAGTCCGCATCTTTGCGCCGCTTGTGCGTGGTCGCAAAGGTGAATACTATCAGATGCTTTATGACCTTCTCGGTAAAGGATTTCTTATGGTGCGCATTGATGGCGTGATGAAAAATCTCCGCGAGAAGATAGAGCTCTCAAAAACAAAGAAGCACGAGATTGACGTACTTGTTGATGAGATTTTGCTTTCTGATTTTAAGGGCAAGGAGAAAGGTAGGGAACGACTCGGCGAAGCCGTAGAAAAAGCAATCGATGAATCCCAGAGTTTGGTGCGTATCGTATTCAATGATGGCAAGACTGATAGCAAGGACACCATAATGTCCAACCGCTTTGCGTGCCCCAACGATGGCTTTTCATATCCTGAAATAGAGCCGCGTCTTTTCTCGTTCAACTCACCGTATGGCGCGTGTGCGCTCTGTAATGGGCTCGGCACGAAACATTTTTTTGGGAAAGAAAATTGTCCCGATTGTGAAGGCGCACGTCTTCGAAAAGAAGCGCTCAGTGTTTTCGTAAACGGCAAGAACATTTCAGAAGTGGTGAATATGTCCATCCAAGATGCATCGGACTTCTTTGCTGATCTGAAAATCTCGGCACGCGACAAGGATATCTCAGTGCCCGTAGTAAAAGAGATCCAAAATCGTCTTTCATTTATGCTCGAGGTGGGGCTCAACTACCTTACGCTCAGCCGTCGCGCAGGGACACTCTCGGGTGGAGAAGGTCAGCGTATTCGTCTCGCATCACAGCTCGGCTCGCGACTCGTGGGAGCTCTCTATGTACTTGATGAACCAACTATTGGACTTCACCAGCGAGACAACGACCGTCTCATTAAAACTCTCAAAGAACTTCGCGATATCGGCAACACTATCATCGTTGTTGAGCACGACGAAGACACCATCTTTGCCGCAGACTATATGGTGGACATAGGCCCAGGCGCTGGAGTACACGGTGGCAATGTAGTTGTGTCTGGAGATCTCGATGAGCTGATTACCAATCCCAAGAAATACAAATCACTCACCCTCGACTACTTGCGTGGAGATGTTTCGGTGCCCATCACAAAGCGACGCGACACCGACAAAGGGCACCTTCGTATCAGAAACGGCAATATCTATAACATCAAACAACTTGATGCAGATATTCCGCTCGGGAAATTTGTAACCATCACGGGTGTTTCTGGTTCTGGTAAATCGACATTTATGTACGAGCTCATTCACCGCAACCTCCAAGCGCGCCTCGAGTTTAAGTATCGCACTGCTGACATTTTTAACTGCGAGAGCTTTACGGGCACGGAGTATCTTTCGCGTACGGTACTCATTGACCAGTCTGCAATCGGCCGTACACCGCGTTCAAACCCTGCGACTTACACTGGCGCATTTACCTTTATTCGTGACCTCTTCGCAGAGACCGCAGAAGCACGACTTCGTGGTTGGGGACCTGGGCGCTTCTCATTCAACGTAAAGGGTGGCCGCTGTGAGACTTGCCAAGGTAACGGTACTATCGCTGTTGAAATGCACTTCTTGCCGACTGTGTATGTTACGTGTGATGTTTGCCGTGGGAAGCGTTTCGACAAAGATACGCTTGAGATTAAATACAAAAAGAAGAATATTTATGATGTGCTCGAAATGACTGTCGAGGAAGCAATCGATTTCTTTATCGACATCCCTGCGATCTACGACCGTTTGAAAACACTCAATGAAGTGGGGCTCGACTACTTGAAGCTCGGACAATCCGCTACCACACTATCTGGTGGGGAGGCTCAACGTGTGAAGATTTCTTCAGAGCTTTATCGTCCTCATCTTGAAAAAACTATGTATCTCCTCGATGAGCCGACAGTCGGTCTTCACTACGAAGACGTGCGCAAGCTCATTGAGATACTTCAGAAACTAGTTGATAAGGGAAATAGTGTCATCCTCATCGAACACAATATGGACGTCATCAAGAGTTCTGATTATGTGATTGACATTGGACCCGAAGGGGGAGAGGGTGGCGGGCAAATAGTAGCACGTGGTACACCAGAGCAAATTGCAGCGAGCCCGCTCTCGCACACGGGGAAATATTTGAAGAAGGTATTAAAAAAGAAATAAAAAAATAGCCACACAGTGGTGGCTATTTACGAGACTTGAGTTTGAGTCGGAGACGTTGAGTCGTCACCATCCCTCTTTCATAGTCTCGAATTATTTTTTCAAGAAAAGTGTAGTTTTCCCATCTTCGGATTTCGTCAAAGTCGCGAGCCCCGAATTCAGAATCTGGCGGATTTTCGAGGAAAGAGATACTCGTCTCGACGTCCTCGCCATACTCTGCTTTGACGTCCCATTCCATATCGTCAGAAAGGTAAACTACATATTCTGTAAAAAACAAAGCTTTTTTAACGAGGGTGTCATGCATGCACGGCATCCCCAGAAAGGGGAAATGCTCCAAAAGGAGGCCGATAACGTCCCCGTATGTTTCAGGGAGGACCCTAGCAAGCATAGGTGACAACGGCAAATCATTTGCAGCGTCCTTCTTTTTCATGTATGCCTCCGTATAAAAACTATCCTCTTTTTATGCTACGCTTAAATATATAGAATGTAAAGTATGATTAAATTATCAACAAGACTTCCTGACAATCCTGGTGTATATATCTTTCGTGGACCAAAGCGCGAGATATTGTACATCGGAAAGGCCACATCCCTCAAAAGTCGCGTTGCGAGCTATTTTCGACGTGACCTTATTGCGACCCGTGGACCAATACTTGTGGGGATGGTCGAAGTAGCAAAAAGCGTTGATCATATCGAAACAGACTCAGTTCTTGAAGCACTCATCCTTGAGGCACATCTCATTAAGAAACACCTGCCACCGTACAACACAAAAGAGAAGGATAATAAAAGTTTTAATTATGTTGTTATCACGAAAGAAGAGTTCCCGCGAGTAATCACCATGCGTGGGCGAGAGCTTGAAATGGACGCCTCAAAAATAAAATATTCATTTGGTCCTTTTCCTCAAGGAAGCGTACTGCGTGAGGCACTCAATATTGTGCGAAAGATTTTTCCATTCAGGGATAAGTGTTCACCCGCCTATCTTTTTAATGAAGTAAGTAACGAAAAGGACACACGTTCTAAAAAAAGATTGGCGGGCAAGCCCAAAGAAGGGAAGCCATGCTTCAATGCGCAGATTGGGCTTTGTCCTGGCGTATGCGCAGGAACAACATCAAAGACCGAATATGCAAAAACGATTCGTCGTATCAAACTTTTTTTTGAAGGCAAGAAGAAAACTCTTATCAGCGGGCTCGAGCGCGACATGAAGACCGCTGCAAAGAATCTAAAATTTGAAGAAGCAAATCGTATCAAGAAAATGATTTTCGCACTGAATCATATTCATGACGTGGCACTCTTGAAAGCAGGATTTGAATCAAAGATAAAAAATGATGAGGGTTTTCGTATTGAAGCCTATGATGTGGCACACATTTCTGGTACCAACGTTGTTGGCGTAATGGTTGTGGTCGAAGAAGGCGAACCTAAGAAAAGTGATTATCGAAAGTTCAAAATTCGCACAAGCACCAATGATGATAATGCATCACTCTTCGAAATGCTTGAGCGACGCTTCAATCACAGCGAATGGCCAATGCCGAGGCTCATTGTCGTCGATGGTGGCAAGGCACAGGTAAACACTGCAGAGAAAGCTCTCAAGGCGTGGGGGATTGCAATTCCTGTCGTTGGTGTGGTCAAGGACGAACATCACCGCGCACGAGAAATTATTGGCGACATAAAATCACGCACCGCACACGAACGTGCAATCCTCCTCGCCAACAGCGAGGCACACCGCTTTGCTATCGGATTTCACAGGCAACTGAGAGGGAAGATTACATAAACAAAAAGCCCGCAATTTTTATTGCGGGCTTTTTGTTTATACAATCTTATGCAAAGAGCTCTTCAACAACTTCCTTAACATCTTTCCCGTCTGCCTTACCTGCGAGCTCTTTCATAATAGCCCCCGTGAGCTGCCCCGCCTTTGCTTTGTCGGTTACACCGAGCTCTGCTTTCTTTGCGCGAGCGATAAACCCTATCTCTTCTTTTGACATAAGCTTTGGAAGATATTTCTCGAGGATTGCGAGCTCTGCCTTCTCACTATCTGCGAGCTCTGGACGTCCACCAGCCATAAACTGCTCAATAGAGTCCTTGCGCTGATTTGAGAGACGCTTGATTACTTTGAGCACACCTTCGTCGTCAAGGATAGCATCAGGAGCCTTGCTTGTTGCAACAAGCTCGTTAGTAAAAGCCGCAACCATTCCGCGGACCACCGAGAGACGTACCGCATCCTTTGCCTTCATTGCTTCTTTTATTTCTCCTTTGATTTGTTCATGTAGGGACATATTGAAAATTATTTAATTATTCATTGCAGTATACGGCTTTTCCTCATTTCGCGAAAGATTGACATTTATGTGTTAAATATGCTATAATACTATTAGGGTTTTAGACAAACACGTACATTAATAGGAGGCCAAATTGATAGACAGAACACCACCCGACCTGGATCGTCCAGAATGCAAGGATTGTCCGACCAGGATTCATCAGCGCGTTGAAAACATTGCACTTGAACGAAAGTACAAAGAAGCATTGAAGGCTATTTCAAGACTGAGCAGGACCGACACAATGACAGGGCTCGCAAATAAGGATCGGATGTACCGTGAGATTGAAAATCATCTCGAAATATATCTGCGTGACAAGAGTATCCACTGTGCGGTTATTTTTGTCGATATCGATAATTTCAAGGAGCCAAACGACAGAAGCCACCAGTTGGGCGATCAACTCCTCGTCGAGTTTGCAAATTTTCTGCAGGCAGAAGTACGACCCGGCGATATTGTCGCGCGTTTCGGCGGAGACGAATTTTTTATTCTCGCCCCATGCACAACAAAGGATGAAGCTGAGAGGCTTTGTGGTGATATGCAGGCAGGGTTACTGAGATATCGTTTCGCTGAACCAAGAGAAGAGCCGATTTATCTCACGGCATCTATGGGGGTCGCAAGCACGTCAGAAGGATTGGCAACAGATGTACGAACCCTTGTCGAAACAGCAGACAGTAGAATGTCAGAGAAGAAGTTCCAAAGGAGAGCGTCGTCCCGCGGGAAATAACTGCTTTCACTCCTTACAGGCTACCAATAATTGGTAGCCTGTTTTTCTTTTGTTTATCACTGTAGTACAATGTTGCTATGGAACAAGAAATATTAAATCGCCTCCAGGCGCAGGAGGAACTTTTGAAGAATATTTACAGGTCAACAGAAACGACGCGCAAATATTTTATGTGGACGTTTTACGGGACGCTCGTACTCTTCGTTGCTCCTCTCATTTTGCTCGCATTCGTAATTCCCTCATTCCTAGATTCACTCAGTACTATGTCTGGGATATAAAATTATGGAACCAATCACATTTATTCTCATCGGACTCATCGCTGGTGCAATCATTGCATTTGTTGTTGTGATGTTTTTGCGTAAACAAAATGCGCCCGAAGCTGAACCACAGAGCGACGCGCTCCTCCTCATCCAAAATCAACTCGGCAACTTCCAGGCACAGCTCGGCGACTTCATGAAGACCGTTGATGCAAAAGTTGGCACTTCAAACAAAGAAATGCAACAAGCGGTACATCTGCAGTTTAGCGAATCTCAAAAACTCATCCGTGAGATTAACGAGAACATGGAAAAGAATCTCACCAACGTTGCCAAAGAAATGACTTCAGCAAATGAGACTTCGAAGCAAGTACTCACCATTACTGATCAACTCAAAAATCTTGAGAAAGTTCTCACGCATCAGAAGCAAAGAGGGAACTTGGGAGAAGCCGCTCTCGAGCTCATCCTTTCAAATATTTTGCCACCGACTGCATACAAGCTTCAACACCAGTTCAAGAGTGGGGAAGTTGTGGACGCTGTTATCATTACAAAAGACGGAATGATTCCTGTCGACGCAAAATTCTCGCTCGACAACTATAATCGTGTTACCAACGAATCTGACCCAACAAGAAAAGAAGAACTCGAGAAAGATTTTAAGGCTGATCTAAAAAAGCGTATCGATGAAACTGCGAAATATATAAATCCAAAAGAAGGAACTCTTCCCTTTGCTTTTATGTTCATTCCTGCAGAAGGAATCTATTACGACCTCCTCGTCAATGAAGTAGGAGCCCTAAAAGTAAATACTCGCAATCTCATTGACTATGCGACGAATGAAAAGAAAGTGATTATCGTGTCGCCAACAACATTTGCTGCATACCTCCAGTCAGTCCTATACGGCTTCAAGGCGTTTAAGATAGAGGAATCCGCACAGCTCATCATTGGGCGCGTCGAGGAGCTCAGGAAGCATCTGGTGGCTTATGAGGACTATATGAAGAAGCTCGGCAACACTCTCGGAACGACCGTAAACCACTACAATACTGCATACAAAGAGCTCAGGAAAGTGGACAAAGATATGATAAAAATCACAGGCGAAACAGCAAGCATTGACCCGCTTTTGATCGAAAAACCCCTTATTGAAGAATAATTCTAAACTAGTATAAAAAAACGAAAGCCACCGTAGCGACTTATCGTCGCCTGGTGGCTATTTGGATTCAAACATTTTCATCGGGGGCCTTCATTGGGGAGAGTTGCTACATATGCACACCCACCCTTGTCACTTTTAGATGCGTTGCACCCAAAACCGCTAACTGAAATATATTTACAGGATACACTGAGAGAAATCACATTGAATTTAACTTCCTCAACTGTGACCTTAGCCACTACGGGATTTTTAAAAACCTCCTTGCCTTGGAGGCCACGCCCCTTACACATAACCAAGAATTCTGCTGGTGTCGATGACATTTTTATCTCCCTAATATGGCGAACATGCCCGTTGAGGATACTACCATAATTCTCTAAATAGTCAACGTTTTTGTAGAAATTTCAGACTTCAACCCCCTTATCCCCAAAAGCGCTTGCAATATCCGATTTTTAGTGTAGAATACAAGGACTATGAATTTTGCAGTAATACAAACAGGCGGAAAGCAGTATAAGGTCGCTCCCGGCCAGTCTCTCGTTATTGAGAAGCTTCCAGGCGAGCCAAAGGTAGGGGACAAAATCGTCTTTGATCAGGTTCTCCTTATTAACGACGGATCAAAAACCCTTGTTGGCGCGCCAACAGTAGCAGGAGCTGCCGTACACGCAACTCTCGCAGAGGAAGGACGCGGAAAGAAGGTTATCGTTATTCGTTACCGCAACAAGTCACGCTACTACAAGAAGAACGGCCATCGCCAGCCTTTTATGAAAGTAACCATTGACGCAATTAAGTAACTCTCAAAAGAAAAAACCCGCAGTAATGCGGGTTTTTTATTATTATGTTCTACATACTTAATCAGTTACTCCACCCCCACTACTACTTCGTGGGCCACCAAAAGAGTCAGTAACTCTAATTGCAGTAAGGCTAAGGCTACTACAGACACCTCGATCTTTTGCAACTCGACAATCTTCAAACAAGTGGGATTGATATGATTTAGGGGAACCACCTTCACACCTATGAGGGCATTTCTCTTCTCGCTCAGGTTTACTTTTGAAAAGCGATGCGAGCCATTTAAACATGATTATTCTCCTTTGTTGATGATACTACCAAGCTTAATTCCTTACCATACGCAGACTCGAAGCAGCTGATGTTCATCATGACCATCTCGTTCTCGATTTTCTTTTCCCGAACTTGGCTCGGGTCATCATTCAAAGGGCATCCGCACTTACATCCGCAGAGTTTTGGTGCTTGAGAATTTTTCTCGTCCATCTCGTTCTCCTTGTTGAGTTAATCAATGGGACCGCTGTTTTTTGGTCCGCAGGTTCCGAGTCCGCCAATAGGATGATCGTCAATAAATTTGCCGATTTCATCAAAATAACAATCCTCATTTACAAGGACCCTTTCTCCGTCAACTTTCATCCAATGTGGACCAAGTGGATCATTCATTTCAAGTGGCTTCTTGCATCCACAGCCACAAAGCTCAACAGTGGCAGGTGGTGGGTTTTCCATAAATTGCTTCAGTGTCTGAGCCATTACTTTCTCCTTTTCGTTTGTTTTACATCAAAAACTGCTCTACAAAAAGACTAGCACAGCAAATTCAATATTCCAAGAGCGCCAGGCGCGAATCAGCTGATTCGTCGACATTCCATATTCTACCCAAGCTACCCTCTATTCTTCAACGCATGTCTCAGTGTATCGCCATCAGAATACTCGAGCTCCGTGCCCGTCGACAGTCCGCGACCGAGAGTTGTAATAGTGATGCCCAGTTGCTCAGCGATAGGCTTGAGTGCCTTGATGACATAGTCGCGGGTGAAGTCGCCTTCAGGGTTCACCGAGAGAGCGAGTATGATTTCCGTGAGTCCGTCTGCTGCGTGCCCTTCAATACGTGCGAGAAGCTCATTGATGCGAATCTTTGATGCAGGATCTTTCTCAAGGACAGGGATAGTACCACCGAGGATAAAATATCTTCCCGCATAGCTTCCACTGCGACGTACACTTTCAAAGTCGGTGTCTTTCTCCACAACCATGAGCGTCGCGCTGTCAGCATCATCGACACACACTTTACAAATGGCTCGTTCACTCGCGGTGCGTGGGTAATATCGGTAACACGCTTCACACTGCACAATCTCGCGCTTGAGTGCAGCTATCTCACGGGCAAGTGCATCTACATACTGTGGGTCTTGAGCAAGGAGAAAATACACAAATCGCTTTGCTTGGCGCGTCCCAATCCCCGGGAATCTCATAAATAATTGTGCGAGGTTGTCGATTGAGCTCATGTGTTTAAAATTTTTTATGTCTTTGCGAGTACTCGAAGCAATCTAGGGTTCATGGATTGCTTCGAGTACTCGCAAAGACGAATCAGTAGGTTCGTCCTCGGGACGGGACAGGTACTTAAAACTCATCAAAGTTTCCACCTACCTGACGAGCGCCACCGCCATAATCAGCATTCTTATCAATAGACATAAACGTTGATTTCTCCTCGTCGAAGTAAAGCTCAATCTTGCCAACAGGACCGTTGCGGTGCTTCTCAACAATAATTTCCGCGATATTTGTCTTCTCCATATTCTTGTCCATCTTGTCTTCTCGGTGAATAAACATAACGACGTCCGCGTCTTGCTCAATAGAACCGGAGTCACGAAGGTCGGAGAGCTTTGGCTTGCCTCCGCGTGACTCGAGCGCACGAGAGAGCTGTGAGAGCGCGATGACTGGAACATCGAGGTCCTTTGCGAGGGCCTTGAGTGAGTGCGAAATCTCCGTCACTTGGTTCACCATCGAATCATAGTGCTTGGAAGTATTCATAAGCTGGAGGTAGTCGACGATGATAAGCCCGAGTCCGTGCTCACTCTTGAGCTTGCGCGCAGCTGAACGCATCTTCATAATAGTGTTGCCAGACTGATCGTCGATAAAGATAGGCGCCTTGGAAAGTCGGTCGAGTGATCCACGAAGCTTGTCGAAGTCTTCATCGAGTGAGAGCTTGCCGGTGCGGAGCTTCCATGCGTTCACACGCGCCTCTGCGGAGAGCATACGGTCCACGAGTTGCTGTGTATTCATTTCGAGAGAGAAGATACCTACCGGGATATTGTGCATTGTGGCTGCCTGACGTGCGATGTCGAGCGCGAGCGTCGTCTTACCCATCGAAGGACGCGCGGCGAGAATGATGAGGTCGGACTTCTGGAAACCAGAGAGAAGTGTATCGAGAGCAGGGAAGCCTGATGGTACACCACGGAGGACGCCGCCGTCTTTGTGCATTTTGTCGAGACGGTCCCACGCCTCCTCAAGAGTGTCCTTGAGGCTCACGAATTTTTTCGAGGCGCTTGAGTTGGTGACTGAGTAGATTTTCTTTTCTGCCTCATCGAGTACATTTTCGATTACTTCAGCTTCATTATAACCAAGTTCAGAGATATGCGCTGCAGCATCAATGAGTGCACGCAAAATATATTTACGCTGAATAATTTCTGCATAGTGTTTTGCATTCGTCGAAGAGGGGACAGAGTCCACGAGCTCTGCGATATAGCTTCCACCACCGATAGCCTCAAACTTGCCACGCTCTTTGAGGCGCGTAGAAACCGAGAGGAGATCGATAGGCTCGTGGCGAGTGTGAAGCTCAATCATCGCATCAAAAAGCATACGATGCTTGTCTACGTAAAAAGTCTCGCGCGTGACGAGGTCGCTCACATCGTACATCCCCTCAGGACGAAGCATCAGAGAGCCGAGAAGTGCTTTCTCAGAATCAATGTTTTGCGGTGGAATGCGAAGCTCGCGGGATTTGAATTGTCGGTCGGGAGGAGTAGTTTTGCTCATAAATGCCATTCTAACATGACCTCATACTCTCTGGAACTTGATTTCTGTGCGTTGAATGGGGAAAAACAGTGGATATAGCATTAGACCACAAAAAGTACTTTCTATTTATTGCCAAGCTTGAAATTATTGACTTTTTTATGAATTTAAGTGAGTATGATTTTAGTTGTGTCACTTTGTACGTTAACTTATTCAGAAGAGGTGCTGGAAATGCAGAAAGTTCAAAAAGAACGTGATGACGGATTTCGTCGTGATGGAGGCAGGGGAAAGCGTGGTTGGGGTGGAAAGCTCAATAACCACGAGATCCTGACAGAAATTTCACCAGATGACATGCTGGATGAGTACGAACTACATAAACGTCTCAGTGCTCTCCACCAATCTTATTTCAATTCTGAAACGCAATCAACCGTAACATTTGAAAGCATCTGGATGGCGAGTCTTAAAAGTCTCCATGACAAGTTTGCGGAATACGATACAGTTCGCGCTGGAAAACGTGACCCAAAACGCCTTGCCTCTATTATGGCAACTCTTCTTGGTTTGAATAATGCCAAGAAAGTGTCCGCCTAGATACAATATGTACGAGCCCCGCAATAAGCACGCGGGGCTTTTTTTATACACCAAATCAATTGACATAGCACACATTATTGTGGTAGTGTCATAAACAGATTGAACAACCTGACACAGGAGGAACCATGAAAATTGTTTGCGAGGTAGTATCAGGCAAGGACCTGGCATGCGCTCGCCGGCTATCTCAAATAGTCAGCAACGATCCAGAACTAGCTGGAACAACGATTGTTATTCACCAAAAACAACTGCATGCGCCACGAGTTAATGTCGTTACTATCGGGCATCTCAGTCATGGCATGGGGGGATTAACCCAAGCAATAGTTGAGATACTGAGACGCGACGACTTTGATATCCCTTGCGGAACCTATGTCCCCAAAAAAATGGACACTCAGCTCTTTGCAAGAATTCGCAAAGAGCACACGAGACATTCTCGTCACGAGATCAAACGCCTGAGCCTGAATCCACGAGTGATGAAGAAATCTCGCAAGCACAATTTTCGATAACAAAACACCGCACAGAAATTTTGTGCGGTGTTGTTTTTTTGATTGACAAAAAACTTTCAAAATGGCAGAGTAAAAGTCCGAGGGGTACGCCCCTCACAAACGAAACGGAGGGTACGCCCATGTTTGATAATTCAAAAGCAGCACCAGCAAATGTTGTACTTGAAGAACTTCTGGAGGGTAAAAAAGCCAGTAGAGAACAGAAGATGCGTATGCTCGAAAATCGGCGCGAACTCATTGTTCGATGTATGAGCTCTTTTTCACAAAAAACTCTCGGACAACTTGCATGCCTTGATTCGGGTAACGGCTCTTACCACGAGCTCCGAGAAGACAAACCGAACGTTGTCAGCCTCGACGGCGAGTTCAGGCTGGACACACGAGGATTCTTTGCGGGCAATTCACTTTGCAAAAGAACGAGGGGGTCTTGGGAATGTACCACTTTTGGAATCGATAGTCGCTCTTGGCTACTCGTTAAAACGAGTTACATCCAAGAAAATATAACTAGCGGGTACGAAAAAGCACTTTCTGTTCGGGTGATCCCCACAGAGCTCTTGTCGATTCTCGAAGAAGTTGGGATTGAGCCTGATCATATCTGGAAGTACTTCTTCAGGATGGTCACTGAAGACTGGGTATCCGATCGTAGAAAACTCTACGACGAAGCATGCAGAGTCGCGCAAGGGATGAAAGAAGAGGATGCGATCTTCCGAATGATTGCGTAAAAGTCAGCAGTACGCCACGCGAGAAAATCGCGTGGCATTTTTTTACTTCTTTCGTATCTCCTGTCCTTTGTCGGTATCGAGGATTTCCCAGCCTAATGCATTTATTTCATCACGGATGCGATCGGACTCAGAAAAGTTTTTATTCTTACGAGCTTCAGCTCGCTCCTCTGCGAGATTATGAATTTCAATTGGGACATTTTCAGGAACTCTGTAGGCAAGCCCCAAGCCGAACACCTTGTCAAAATCAAGAAGTGTCGCAGTCTTGTCAGCAGACGAAAGGGAAGCATCCTTCACCACCTCCCACGCAAGTGCGAGTGCGCGCGGAGTATCGAGGTCGTTCGTGATTATCTCCGTAAAACGTCTCTTGTATTCATCGTTTATGATACCAACATCGCCACCAATATGACCCTCAAGACGCTCCAGTGCTGTCTGCGCTCCCTCAACACCTTCCCACGTAAAGTTTGCTTTTGCGCGATAGTGTGAGCCAAGTACCCAATAACGATAAGCGAGTGGGCGAATACCTTTTTCATATACAATGGTTTTGAGCGTAGTATGATTGCCTAGTGACTTGGACATTTTCTGCCCATCCACCATCACAAACTCTGCATGCACCCACATATTTGAAAATGTCTTGCCACTAAAGGCTTCCGACTGCGCAATCTCGTTGGTGTGATGTGGAAAGACAAGATCAACACCACCCGTGTGAATATCAAGAGTTTCTCCGAGAGCATCACGTGACATTTCTGAACACTCGATGTGCCAGCCTGGGCGGCCACGACCAAACGATGCATCATATGCAGCACCATTATCATCCGTGGATTCAAACTTCCACAAAGCGAAGTCACGTGGGGATTTTTTATCTTGAGCTCCTTCGACACGAGACTCAGTCTCTGCATTCATATCGAGATGGGCGAGTGTGCCATAATCCTTTGATTTCGCGACTTCAAAATACACTCCATCCGAAGCAACATACGCATATCCCTCACGAAGAAGTTTCTCAATCATTACAATCATACCGCCTATATGGTCTGTCGCGTGTGGCATCAAGTGTGGTGTAAGAACATTGAGAGTCTTCAAGTCTGCAAGAAGATAATTCTCATATTGACGCGCGAGTGTTCCGATAGTCACACCCTCTTTCGCAGCACGTACAATCATCTTGTCATCAATATCAGTGATATTCATCACTTGCTTTACCTCATAACCAACATACTCGAGCGAGCGACGAAGAATATCGTTAACAATAAAAGTGCGGAGATTGCCGATGTGTGCAAAATCATACACAGTCGGGCCACAGTGGTACATACGCACCTCGTTGTCATGAAGTGGCTTGAGCTCCTCGAGAGAGCGGGTGAGTGTGTTAAAAAGTTTTAAGGTCATGATTTAACTTTAATATCTGAGCAAAGCCCCAAAATTTCGTGCGAAAATCACGAAGTGTAAGGAGGCGTATCGGGATACGTCGACAAGCACTGAGTGATTTGCAGTTGAAATTTTGGGGCTTTGACAGATAAGCAGATTTTTTTTCATATCGTGCGATTAAATTAAATCATGACCTAAAGCCATTTGCGGAACTTAAAGAAGATAAGGAGAAAAAGACCAATAACACCCATTCCTGCAAAAATGATCCAAAATGCATTTGGCATACTAACGATAGGCATACCGATGGCATTCATCCCAAAGAGCGAAGCTATAAACGAAAGTGGAAGAAACGTAAACGACATCACCGTGAGCAACTTCATAGTGTCGTTGGTCTTGGTCGTCAGGAGTGAGTCGTTGGTATCACGAAGATCGAGTGCGGTCTCACGGTGACCCTCGAGGATTGACGCAATCTTGTAGAACTCTCCCACAATGGTGTGGAGATAAAATGAGAAATCTTGACCAAAAAACTTCGAGCCCGCAATCTCAAATGACTCAAGCACTTCCTTGTGCGGACGAAGCGTTTGTTTGAAGTTGAGCAGGTCACGATTGAGATGTGAAATAGAGCCAACCATATCGCGCTCTCTGCCACTAAAAATCTTCGCCTGGATTTCATTAAAGGAATGATTGATATGTTCGAGCTCGCCATCAAGAGATTTGTAAAGCTCTTTCAAAATATAATAGAGAATGAAACCAGCGTGGTCACCAAGATTTGATTTGTTGAGAATTGTGTTTACTTCAAAAACTTTTGCAATCTCGTGGAGCTGGTCGACGAGGTCGTAGTGCGCGGTAATAATAAATTTCTTACCAACAATGAAGTCGATTTCCTGATCCTCCTTGCCATCGTGTTTGTGCGTGAGGGTAGGGAAACGCAAAATGAGATATATGAAGTCAGGGTAGAGATCAACTTTGGGGCGGAGTGTCGGCCCGAGGAGCTCATCAGCCACAAGCGGGTGGATGCTAAACTCGTCCATCAGTGCGCGTACTTCATCTTGAGTAGGAGACTGCACATCAACCCAAACGAGGTCCTTATAGTTGTATCGATTAATCATTACTAATCAGTGTAACATTTCAATATCCGATATTCAAATGGTGGGGAGGGTTTTTGCCGTAGGCAAAAACCCTCCCCACCATTTGACCAGACACTAAACTTTTGCGATACTACTCTCAATGAAGAATCCATCAATTAAAAAATCCTCACTTATTGTGCTCGCTATCGTGGGAATTGTTGGGGCATTTGGACTAGGGTTCGGTTTAGGGGAAAAAAAGGCTTTTTCTACGTTTGCCACTGAGAGCTCTTCTGGACTTTTGTCCGCAACCTCTTCGTCAGAAATCGACCTCGCGCCTTTCTGGAAGTCCCTCGACACACTCAACAGTAAGTTCGTGGCAACCACAGCATCATCGTCAATCCCAAGCGACAAAGAGAAAGTGTATGGCGCCATCACAGGACTAGCGGCATCATACGGCGATCCCTACACCACCTTTTTTCCACCAAAAGAAAGTGCTGCATTCGCAGAAGAAGTTCGCGGGGACTTCGAAGGGATCGGAATGGAGATTGGGATTAAGGACAATGTTTTGACTGTCATTGCCCCACTCAAGGGAACACCATCTGAAAAAGCAGGAATGAAGCCGGGTGATCAAGTCTTGAAAATCAATAAAGTTTTCACAAATGGAATGACCGTCGAGGACGCGGTCAGTAAAATTCGCGGTCCAAAGGGGACGGTCGTGACCCTCACCGTTAAACAAAGTGACGGCACCACAAAAGACGTTCCTGTCACGCGCGACACGATCAAGATTCCCACCATTGATACCAAGATGCGCGACGATGGTGTCTTTGTGCTTTCTCTTTATACATTTTCTGCAAATTCTGCGAACCTATTCCGTGATGCACTCCGTGAGTTCATTCTCTCAGGTAGCGACAAGCTCGTACTCGACCTCCGTGGCAACCCTGGTGGCTATCTCGAGTCCGCTGTCGATATGGCAAGCTTCTTCCTCCCTATAGGCAAGACTATAGTGATAGAAGACAACGGCACAAAGGAAAAACAAATAATTGAGAAGAGTAGGGGGTACAATGTCTTCACGCCAAATCTCAAAATGGTTGTGCTCATTGATGGCGGTTCCGCTTCTGCATCAGAGATTCTCGCAGGCGCACTTCACGAACAAGGCATCGCAAAGCTCGTCGGAGAGAAGAGTTTTGGAAAAGGCTCAGTGCAGGAAGTGATTGAGATTACTCCCGACACGGCTCTCAAGGTGACCATCGCAAAATGGCTCACCCCAAGTGGTCACTCCATTTCTCAAAACGGCTTGGAGCCTGATGTAAAAGTAGCCATCACCAAGAAAGATATTGAAAAGAAATTTGACTCGCAGATGGAGAAGGCGGCAGAGATATTACGAGACGCAAACTATAAACTTTAATCCCATGAAAATTATTTTCCTCAGAGACATTCCACGCATTGGTAAAAAATACGAAACGAAAGAAGTAGCCGACGGGTACGGACGACACCTTATCTCACAGAAGCTCGCCGAACCCGCAACAAAGGAGGTTCTCGCGCGTATCGAACACAAGATGGCAACCGATGCCACAATGAAGAAAGTACATACTGAACTCTTGATGAAAAACCTTGATGCCATCTCCGGCTCGGGTATCACCATCCGTGGCAAAGCGAACGAGAAGGGAAGTCTCTTTGCAAGTATTCACAAAGAAGAAATCCTCGCCGAGCTCAAGCGCGCAACTGGACTCGATATGAACCCCGACTATGTCATCCTCGTACGACCTATCAAAGAAGTCGGCACCTACGACATCCCCGTAATGATCGAGAGTAATCGTGTGACATTCAAGGTGGTGGTGGAGGCAAACTAAAAGGTATATAAAAATAACCTGCATATTGCAGGTTATTTGTTGTCTTCAATAATTTCCCTCATCTGTTTCAGTTGCCCCTCCACTACAAGGACAACATCTCCAACAACAGAACGAGGGTCATGAATACCTTCTTGTACCTGTTTTTTGAGTTTAAGAATCTCACCCTCGATACGTCCTATCCTAATTTCCAAGCAACAAATAAGTGTCTCCCTATCGTCCATATTTGGCATGATTACCTCCATAAGTAACAATCTGAAAAAAACTTTACCAATTCTAAGCAAAGTAGTCAACCCCGAACTAGACAAAAATACCGCATCATCACTGTGCGGTATTTTTGTTTGAATGACTTTGAGACCTTTGACTTTCCGACCTTAGACTCTATTTTACGCTCGCTACCTTGCGACGAGTTTTTGTACCGTCGAAGTTTTGCTTGTTTTTCTCAGTAAATTCTACAACTCCTTCTTTGAGAGAATAAAGTGTGTGATCCTTGCCGATAGCAACATTTGCTCCGGCGAGAATCTTGGTACCGCGCTGACGCACGATGATTGATCCAGCCTTCGCAACCTCACCAGCATAAAGCTTGGTACCGAGGTATTGTGGTCCTGAATCTGTTAGGTTTTTGGCGGATCCGCCGGCTTTTCGATGTGCCATGGTTTAAATTTGGTAAATGTATATAAAACGCCTATAATCTAATGTGATGAGCAGTATACAGCGATTAGTAGAAAAAATCAAGGGCCTTGGGCGTTTTGAAGCCCCAAATCTGCGAACTATCCCTGATGACCTATTTTTAGGGCTAATTATTATCCTCGTGGCTTTTGGGTCTTTTGGACTCGGTCGACTCTCGAAAATCCAAGGTTCGAAAACCCCTGTCCGTTTTGAAAATGCGCTCCTTGCGCCAGCCGAATCCGTCACCGCAAAAACTTCAGTGACAAATCAGAGCGCATCAGTTATTGATGCAACATCAAACAGCACTGACCTCGTCGGGTCCAAAAACGGCACAAAATATTATTATCCTTGGTGCTCTGGTGTAAAAAATATTTTCCCCTCAAACCTCATTCACTTCGCATCAAAGTCCGAGGCTGAAGCAAGAGGATATACACCATCTGCGACATGTAAAGGTCTCTAAAATATTTGTGCTATACTAGTTTTCTTATGACCAACATCGAATCCCTTCACACACATACCACGCTCTCTGACGGGAAACTTTCGCACAAAGAAATGTTTGACCTCGCAGAGTCGCTCGGTGTTTCAGTGATTGCATTTACTGATCACGATGCAGTGCCACCACCTGAGATTGTTGCCGAGCTTGAGACACTTCGTGACCGTAAGACAAAGTGGATTATCGGCTCGGAGATTACCGCAGGACTTCCAAAGGAACTCGAATCATCAGGAAGTGCATCAATGCATATCATTGGGCTCTTTCTTGACCCAACAAATGAGGCGCTCGTTGTACATTGCCGTCGCGCTCAAGAAGCACGCATCAAAAGGATGAATTATATTGTGAATAGTCTCAAGAATCTTGGGTTCAATATTTCTGCTGACGACTGTCTCGAAATGTCAGGTGGGGAGTCAGTGGGTCGTCCCCACATCGTGCTTGCACTTCAGAAATATCCTGAGAATAATTTGGTGCTTGAGAAAATCCGTCTCGAGATGGCTGACGAGGCTAGACGCGACTCAGCAATTCAGGAAAAATATACTCATATGATGCAAGTAGGCGAGCGTGAATATCCGTACACACTTTTCCTTACGCCAACAGCCTTTCGCAATTGCTATATAGAGCCAGAATATATGCCCGACCTCGACGAAGCAGTGAAGCTCATCCGTGACGCGGGTGGTTTAGCATTTCTTGCTCACTACTTCACCATCAAATCAAAAATATCGTTGGAATTTCTTGAGAAACTTATAGCGGAAAAAAGATTTGATGGACTCGAGGTTGTGTATGGGCTCCGTGAATACGGGACCAATGAGGAAATAGAAATGACGAGACAGAGGGTGGCTGTGCATGAGATTGTAAAACGCCACGGCGCTCTCGCCGCTGGTGGATCCGACGCTCACACTCAAGAAGACCTCGAGCGCTATGTGTCCAATGACTGGTTCTCCGGGGAGACGGCGGGTTTCGCTGCAAACATCCTCGCAACAGGTCGCGTGAACAAACAATTCTCATCGCTCGAATAGTAATTATCACAAAACGATGGTTTTGGTAATTTCCCCCACTAGTGCCGTACTTTATACGATAGTATAAAGTACGGCACTAGTGGGTTAATGTGATGCGAATAAATATTAACAAAGGATTATGATATAATATACACATTATGATTGTCGCAGACATTGAAGCATCGGGGCTCGACTACAACAAACACTCACTGCTCAGCATTGGAGCGGTGGACTTTGAAAATCCTGAAAGACAGTTCTATGGAGAATGTCGTATGTGGGACGGTGCAAGCATTATGACTGACGCCATTAACGTAAATGGTTTTACAAAAGAAAACTGCGTTGACCCAAGAAAACAATCTCTCGAAGAACTTATGAATAGTTTTTTGAAATGGATTGATGAGGGCGAGGATAAGACTCTTGCGGGGCAAAACCCATCATTCGATCGCGACTTCCTCAACAACTCATTTGCTCGTGCACACATTGGTTGGCATTTCTCATACCGCACCCTCGACCTCAACTCAATGGCATATATGGATATGATCAAGCGCGGACTTCCAGTCCAACACAAGAACAACCGCGCCGACTTGAGTCTCGATACCATCCTCAAATATCTCGGCCTTCCCGAGGAGCCGAAACCTCATCACGGTCTCATGGGTGCAAAGTTGGAAGCCGAAGCATTTTCACGAATCCTCTACGGCAAAAATTTGTTACCTGAGTTTGCAGAGTACCCCATCATGCATTCTTAGTTCTATTTGACGGCGATAGCCCACAATGCTAGGCTTCAAAGAGGTAAGAACATTTCAATAACTAACGAGGGAGGTGTGTGATGAAGGAACCTAAACGGATGAAAGAGTTGTTCCCCGCAAAGAACCCCGCAAAAGTACGACTCTATGGGGAATTTAATGATGAGCTCGAGGAGAGTTTTCACAAGCAACTGAAGGCTAGTTCTGCAAAAGAGGAGCCAGACGGTCTTATGCTTCTTATTGATTCTCAGGGGGGGAAGCACGAGTTCTTTGGAGTATCGTCAACACACTTCAGAGGCTAGATTTGCCATGCATGGCTGTCGCAGAAAATGAAGCGTATTCTTGCGCTGCACAACTTCTGCTCTGGTGCCAGTACCGAGTTGCTGTGCCATTCGCAAATTTTATTTTTCACAATGCGAGTTACCCAATAAAAGGGGTAGACATACTTAGTGACGATGTCTTGTCAGTTATTGTCGAGAATCATCGCGCCCAAGAAAGAGCACTGCTTAAACAGTTTACACAAGCAACTGGACAGCCTCTGCGTCTTGCACGTGCTGTATATTCCTCGGAGACACCGATGATTGCCACTCGCGCACTCGAGCTTGGTATCGTTCATGAAATAACCGAAAAGAGTTTCGCTATTGATGAGGATGACTGCGGTCTCGTCCTTGTCCCTGAAACCCCCGCCAAGTAAGGCGGGGGTTTTTCTTTTTTATGGTAATATAAAAATAATGTGTGGCATTGTTGCAATCATCACGAGTAGAAAACGAAATCTCGTCCCTGAGATTGTTTCGTCGCTCAAAAATCTTGAATACCGTGGCTACGACAGCTCGGGTATTGCCATTCTTGACCAAGGAAAGATCAAGCGTGTTCGCCGTGTTGGTGCGCCGAGTGATGTTTTTCCGCCTGATGAAATCACAAATGAACTCGCTGTCAGCGATTTAGGATTCTCTCTTGCTCTCGGACACAACCGCTGGGCGACACACGGGAAGCCCTCACTTGGAAACGCTCACCCGCATTTTGATTGTGCTGGTGAAATCGCTGTGGTTCACAATGGAACTATCCTCAATCACGAAACCTTAAAACAAGAGCTCGTGAAGCTCGGACACACTTTTACTTCGACGACCGATACGGAGGTCGTCCCGCATATGATAGAGCAGAAAATGAAAGAGGGCTTATCTCTTAAAGATGCCTTTCTTGACACCGCAGCGCTTCTCGAGGGGAGCTTTGGACTTGCTGTCATCTCTACAAAAGAGCCAGGAAAACTTTTTATCGTTAAGCGCGGAAGTCCACTGCTCTTTGGCATTTTGAAAAACACCATCATCGCTGCGTCGAGCTCAAATGCAATTCTTTCATACACCAACACATTCATTCCGCTTACCGATTGCGAATATGCTGAGTTTGCTATTGAGGGCGATGAGGTGACCTATCGCATCGGCACCACCTTCAACAAGAACCAGACCATCAACAAACCAGTGGAAACAATTACCGACCACTCACTCGCTGATATTTCAAAAGGTGGCTACGACTCATTTATGAAAAAAGAAATCCACGCACAGCCTTCTGTTTTTCGTACGACCATTCTCGGACGCTACGACGAGAAAACAGGAGACGCTGTCTTGGGTGGACTCATTGACCACGAAGACACGTTGAGGAGCGCGAAAGCAATCCTCACTGTTGCGTGTGGCACCGCACACAACGCATCCCTCGTTGGCGGAGCGCTCATCGAGACACTTGCGGGTATCCCCGTGAGAAGCGAAATTGCGTCGGAATTTCGCTATAAGAAAGTTCCTCTCGACCCAAAAGACACGATAATCCTTGCCACAAGTCAGTCAGGCGAAACAGCAGACACCCTCGAGTCAATCAAGGAGGCGAAGAGAAAAGGGTATAAAACATTTGGTATCGTAAACGTCGTCGGCAGCGCCATAGCCGAAGAAGTCGACGCGGGAGTATACGCGCGCGCTGGTGTCGAAGTGGGGGTCGCCTCCACAAAAGCTTTCACGGCGCAACTCGCAATATTTTATTTGCTCGCGATAAAATTTGCACGCGAGCGGGGGATGACGGCCCAAGAAGGTCGCGCGCTCATCGCAGAGCTTGAGCAAATCCCTGAGCTTATGATGAAGACTCTTGCTGACACAGAAAAGAGAGTGATTGCCCTCACAGAGCGCTACACGGCAAAAAATATTCGTGTGATTAATTTCCTCGGGCGTGGTATCAATGTGCACGTAGCCACCGAAGCAGCGCTCAAGTTTAAGGAACTCACATACCTCGAAGCAGGAAGCTATCCGCTTGGCGAGCTCAAGCATGGGCCTATCGCTGTCATTGATGAAAATTCCGTCTCGGTGATCCTTATGCCGCACGACGAACTCTTTGCGCAAAACAAAAATTCGCTTGAGCAAATCCTCTCCAAGAATGGCAATGTCATCGTCATCACTGACGAACTCGGCGCGCAAAATCTCAAAGAACAAAATGTCGACATCATCACCATCCCCACACTCAAGCATTCACTCATGTACCCACTTCTTGAGATTCTTCCCCTTCAACTTTTCGCCTATCACTACGCAGTCGCTCTCGGAAACAATGTCGACAAACCCCGTAACCTTGCAAAATCAGTGACGGTGGAGTAAAACTAGGCACAATCTACTATTCTGCGCATGTGCTAAAATAGGGGAATTATGGCGAAACAGCCCAAACTTAGTCCTAGGCAGATAATGTTCTTCCAGGCTCAAATTTGGGCCTTTTACGGGGTATCAGGCAGGAGGAATCTACCTTGGCGAAAGACAAAAAACCCTTACAAAATAATGGTTTCTGAAGTAATGCTTCAGCAGACGCAGGTCTCGCGCGTACTCGTAAAATATCCTGAATTTTTAAAGGCTTTTCCGACTGTTGAGACACTCGCAAAAGCACCTTTATCTCAAGTCCTCAAAGTCTGGCAGGGGATGGGGTACAACCGTCGCGCGCTCGCGCTCAAGCGTATGGCGGAAAAAATAGTTGCTGATTTCAATGGAAAAGTTCCACGAGCGCGACTCGACCTCGAATCACTTCCTGGAGTCGGCCCATACACCGCAGGCGCCGTGCGTGCGTTTGCATTTAACGAGCCAGAAATATTTATTGAGACAAATATCCGTAGAATTTTCATTCATCATTTTTTCATAGACAAAGAGGGAATTAGCGATCGAGAAATTTATCCACTCGTCGAAACTACCCTCGACACAAACAATCCGCGCGAGTGGTACTGGGCACTTATGGACTACGGATCACACTTACCAAAGATTGCGCGCAAAAATTCAAATACACAAAGCAAACACTATGTAAGGCAAAGCAAGTTTAAGGGTTCTCTCCGTGAGCTCCGCGGGAAAATAATACGCGCGCTTGGAGACAAGCCGCAAACTCTTGTATCACTCAAGCGCGCATGCAACAATGACACAAGGATAAAAGAGGCACTGGACGCACTCACAAAAGATGGCCTCATCACCTATGAAAAAAGAAAATACCAACTTGCCTAAGATTTTGAGAACACTCAAAATACTTTACCCTAACCCCGCATGCGCCCTTCACTACACGAAGCCGTGGGAGCTTCTCGTTGCGGTCATTCTTTCTGCACAGTGTACTGATAAAAAAGTGAATGAAGTTACAAAGGTATTATTCAAAAAATACAAAACGCTTGATGATTATGTCGCCGCAAAACCTGCAGAGTTTGAACAAGATATTCATGCGACAGGATTTTATCGCGCAAAGACAAAAAATATTCTTGCTGCGGCAAAAGTTTTGAAATATGATTTCGGTGGAAAAATCCCAAAGACAATGAGTGAGATGATCACTATCCCTGGCGTCGGCAGGAAAACTGCCAACGTGGTCTTGGGTGAGCTCTACGGCACCGCAGAAGGAATCGCAGTCGACACCCACGTTATTCGTTTGTCACAACTCTTTGGATTGACAAAGAACACCGACGCAACCAAAATAGAGCAGAACCTGATGCAGATTGTTCCCAAAAAAGATTGGGTGAGTTTTTCGCATATGCTCATCCTCTATGGACGCGAGCACTGCACCGCGCGTTGTAAACACACTGACTGCCCACTGAAAGATTTTGTAATACGTGCTAATATGTAAGGACTTTATGGAAACCTCAGACCATTTACTTACAAACAAGGAGCTTCGAAGGGGATTTTTTGGCCTCTACTTTGGTCGCATGGCGATGTCTGTCGCAAACGGCCTTATTGGAATATTTCTTCCTATTTTTCTCTACAACCTTCTCGACGGAAATGTATCCCTCATAATGCTTTATTATGGGCTAACAGGACTCGCGTATGTTTTCCTTGTAGCATTTGGCGCACAGTTTCTCAACAAATTTGGATTTCGCAGATCTCTCGTTCTCGGAAGTTTTTTGGCAGCGGTGGTCAACGCAGCATATTTTTTTGTTACAAAAGAAAATGCCTTTCTGCTTTTGTCATGCTCGCTTGTTGCGCTCGTACTCTTTCGAATGTTCTTTTGGATTCCGTTCCATGTCGACTTTGCAATTTTTACCAACAAGGGAAAGAAGGGTGGGCAAGTGGGGCTTATGCTTGGAACAATGACGCTCGTCGGCATCGCAGGGCCTATGATCGCAGGATACATCATTCAAAACTGGTCGATGCAAGTGCTCTTTTTTATCGGAGTCTTGGTTTATATATTAAGTATGATTCCGTTCAAGATGGTGCCACGCACCAATGAGCGTTTCAGCTGGACCTACAAAAAAGTATGGCAAGAACTTTTTGCAAAAAAGAATAGGGGAATCGTGTGGGCATCGGTAGCAGTAGGAGCTGAGGATATCATCGGCTTTACAATCTGGCCTATCTTTATTTTCGTACTACTCAAGGGCAACTATTTTCAGGTTGGTGCACTCGAAAGTTTTATTGTTGGGATCACCGTGCTCTTGCAACTAATGTTCGGTCGCTACCTTGACCGCATAGAGAAGAAACACAGAACACTCAGGATGAGTAGCGTCCTATATGCGTTCGGATGGATTATCAAAATTTTTGTTGCAACCGCAGCCCAAGTATTTGTCGTTGGACTCTACCACAGGATAACCAAAGTGCTGACTGACACTTCATATGATGCTATCTTTTACGAGACAGCAGCGGACCAAGGGCACTACGTAGATGAGTATACCGTCCTGAGTGAAATGGCAATAAACATCGGGAGGGTAGTCGGGACTGGAGCAGTAGCAATCCTTTTGGTATTTTTGAGCCTCAAGTGGACATTCATCGTTGGGGCTGCAGCTTCGCTCGTATTTATTACGCTTTCTGCAACGCATCAGATGAACGAGAAGCGCGCTTAAACCAACGCCTTGGTGGTGGGTATTGATACTGAAGGGGGAAAGGGCTCTATTCTATATGTATGCGGGATATACGTACGTCGCACAATATATCTTTTGCGACGTGCTCAGAAATCCTGTAAGGATTACTTGAGTACGTCGCAAAAGAGCCTCCATTGTGCGACCTCGAATCAGCTGATTCTGAATTAGCAAATTCACGTCTCGGACGAAATCTTGGACATAAACATAAAAATGTGCGCACAATCCAGGTTTGCGACAAAACTAAAAATTATTTTCCGAGAATTTGTGCTGTGGTAGTTGCTGTTGATGTAGCCGTTGAACTCGCTGACTCGAGTAAATCAATTGCGCTACCCGTCAGAAATTTAAATAATGGTAAAATATAATTTATCCAAGCTTCACTCAAAATTGCTATAATCTGTTTTACTATCGGCATTTGAGCCACCGCATGCAAATCTATATTAAAATATGCGAGCCCCGCAATGATAATAACTGCCAAAAACACGATCTGCATAAACCCTCCTGAGTTTTTCGAAGAAAAATTCTGGCGGGTAAATCCGCGGTTACGAATCAGCTGATTCGTGTCTTGGACATAAACTTTTCTTTTCATAGTAATTATATTGTACATTGTTTTTTACATATAATCCATCGGATCCAGATACGCGTTGGTTGCCGCTACGGGCATTGTGTAGGTACGGCCACCGCAAGACTTACTTGGGAGATTCTTTACTTCAACCGCTGCTGCTGCAAAAACCGTCAGGTGCAAGTGCGGACCTGTCGAATAGCCGGTGTTGCCACTGTAGCCAATAAGGTCGCTTGTGTTAACGGTCTGCCCTTTTGATACTTTTATAAGCGAAAAGTGCGCATAGAGGCTCGCAAGTCCGTTGTTGTGCTTGATGAGCACCCATTTACCATACGAAGCACCCGCGCACGTGAGGTCTGTGTCCCCTGTGCCGATTACCGTCCCTGAGAGCATCGCCTTCACAGGAGTTCCTACCGATGCTCGAAAGTCTGTACCATTGTGCGTCCCTGATGCATACAAACGCCCTGATGAGCTCGTCTTGCCAAACTGTTGTGTGATAGTAAGCGGATTAAGTGGCGCTGCAAAAACTTTTGTACCACGTGGCGGAATCGACGTTGGATCAAGAATGAATTTCAATGTTGATTCATACTCACGAAGTTCTTTCTCGAGCGCGTCCTTGAGCGCGAGCTTGTCTTTCAAAATCTTTTGGTACTGCGTCTCTTGATTTTTTGTTTGCGTAAGAAGCTTCGTTGTTTGCTTTTTGTTATCAAGCGTGATTTTCTTTTGATCACTGAGGTCGCTCTGGAGGGTCAACAACTTCCCTTTTACTGTTTGTTGTTTTTTGTTTTTGTTTTCCAGATCCGCCTTCAATGACTTGATGAGCTCTACGTTTTCATTTATCGATAAGCTGAATTCACCGAGAGACTCGATATCATTCCAAAAATCAGAAAAACTTTTGTCAGACAGGGCAACTTGGACCAAGGATAGCTTATCTCCTTCGTTTATTACCCGCAATGCTTCTTTGAGCGCTGCTATACGCCCGCTTATTTCATCTTCCTTATAGGAAATTTCTGAGCTTAACTGTCGGATAGTTAAATTTGAAGTATCAACCTTCGCTTGAGTTACTTTTATCTGCGCTTCGAGTGCTTTCTGTGTCGTTGCGAGTGCGGCAACAGCATTGCTCAGCGTTTTTTTCTTTGTTGCAAGAGTGGTGAGGTCTCCTTGATACTGTTTTATTTCATCTTCAAGTTTTTGTATCGCAGTATTTTGGGCGGTGATTTTTTGTTGTAACTCGTCGACTGTTTGCGCACTCGTAAGTCCACCCGTCATAAATACAATAACGCCGAGCGACAATAATATTCCAAGTTGAAAAAAATATTTTCGCATAAAATTACAACACGCAAACAAATACTAAGCAATGAGTAGCTTCGTTGCTTTCTCAATGCGACTTATGGTGACTTCTTTCCCCAAAATACTTGCGAGAACGAAAGGATCGGGTGATTTGTCACGACCCGAAAGAGCGTAGCGCATCGGCCAGAGGACACTCCCCCTCCCTACTTCGGTCGCATAGTCCCAGATTGCTGTTTTAATCGTCTCTGGGGTAAAAAGATTGTCATCAATATCACCAATCAACGAAAGAACTTTCCTAAGCTTGCCCTCAGCAACAAATTTATCTTTCTCATCTTTCCACAAGAGTGCATCTACAGAATATTCTGGATCGTCAAAAAAGTATCCATACTCCCCCGCATCTGCAAGTGCGCTCACTTCTCCAAACGTCGAGATATGGTCGAGAATAACAAGTACAATTTTTGCGAGAATATTTTTATTATTTTCTGCCTTCGCTCGTAAGTCATCAGGAAAACGCCTGAGGATTTCTGCTTCAGCATTTTCTGTAGTGAGAACCTTCATGTAGTGCTTGTTGAGCCACTTGAGTTTATCAATATTAAAAACAGCGCCACCTTTTTGTATTTTCTCAAGCATGAAAAGTTTAATCATCTCATCAAGTGAGATTATTTCCTGATCGTTACCCGGGTTCCAACCCATAAGCGCAACAAAGTTGAGGATTGCCTCAGGTAAATATCCTTCCTCACGATACTCAGTCACTGCGAGAGCACCATGACGCTTTGAGAGCTTCGATTTGTCGGGGGCGAGTATCATTGGCAAATGCGCATACACAGGGCGCGGTGCACCAAGAGCTTCTTGAATAAGGATTTGACGTGGCGTATTTGAAATGCCATCGTCTCCGCGAATGATGTGAGTTACCCCCATTTCGAAATCGTCGACAACCACCGCGAAGTGATAGAGTGGGGACTCGAGATCTTTTGCAATAACAAAATCACCAAGCTCGGTGGTATCAAAGGAAATATCTCCACGAGCCTCGTCACGAAACGTGACAACACCATTGGGATTCTTGAAGCGAATTACTTCTGTGCGGTCCCCCGGTTCCTTCGGTTCCTCTTTTGAAACATACGCTGTGCCGTCGGCAATAAGTTTAATGAGATGTTTTTTATATATTTCTCCACGTTCAGACTGACGATAAAATTCATCATTTGTAAGTCCAAGCCACGCAAGCCCATCGAGGATATTATCTTCAAATTCTCTCTTCGAGCGTTCCTTGTCAGTATCCTCAATACGCAAAATAAATTTACCACCATTTTGACGAGCAAAAAGCCACGAGTAAAGTGCAGTGCGCACGGACCCAATATGAAGCACCCCTGTTGGTGATGGCGCAAATCTTGTTATAACGTTTGTCATATATTTATTTCTGGTGACGGAGGAGTATTGCAACTATTTGTTCAGCTATTTTTTCTGCGGCGTCGGTGCGAGCAAATGCCTTTGCTGCCGCCTTCATCGTCGCACGCTCGTTTGCATCGTTCATCAGTAAATCAATCTCCGACATCAAAATATTTGGTCCAAGATTTGCTTCTTCAATAACTACTGCTCCTCCCGCGCGCGCGTACGCAAAAGCATTTTTGCGCTGATGGTCGCCGATATGATTTGCGATAGGAATGAGTATTGCTGGCACACCCCATGCAGCTATTTCAAAAATTGCCGATCCCGCGCGTGATACGACGACCGTCGCTGCTTCGGCGGCAAGCTTCATCGTCTCAGAACCAAGGTATCCGTAAATATGGTAACGTGATGCATTTGGGTTGCCACCGAGCATTCCGTTTACATTGGTGCGCACTTCTTCAAGATTGGTCTCACCCGACTGGTGAACAATCTGATATTTTTCTACGAGCCTTGGTGCGAGAGTTTCCATCTGACTGTTGATAGTGCGAGCACCTTGTGATCCGCCGAGGACGAGGAGTACGGGGATACTTGGATCAAGTCCGAGCTCTTTGAAAGCATCTTTGCCTGACGGGACGAGAACCTCTTCGCGGATAGGATTGCCAGTGAGTGCGGTGCGTCCTGCGGGGAAAAATGGCGCGGCTTCGGGGTACGAGATGGCAATCTTCTGCGCAAACTTCCCTGCCCATGCGTTCACGCGACCTGGGACGGTATCGGACTCGTGAATGATGACAGGAATACGGAAAACGCGCGCAGCGACGAGCACGGGGAAGCTAGCAAAACCACCCTTACTAAAAACCACATCAGGGTACAACGCAAAAATCTGAAAAATCGCTTTTACGACACCCCAAGCAGTAACAAATACATCAAAAAAATTCTGCACAGAGAAATACGCGCGCATCTTCCCCGCACTAACTTGCTTGAAAGTGATTTTGTTGTCGTACAAAAGACGCTCGTTGTACGGGTCGGTCGACATATAAAAAAGCTCTACCTTTGCGATTTTCTCGCGCTCAAGCATTTTATTTAGTTTTTCGGCGACGGCTATTAGTGGGTAAAAGTGTCCGCCTGTATATCCGCCTGTGAGAAGAATCCGCATATTATGATTTTGCTAATTTTGAAATGTTAAGTAGTATCCCGATCTCGAGGAACGCAAAGAGTAATGCGGTTCCGCCGTGGCTCACAAAAACAAGAGGAACTCCTGTCAGAGGTATAAGCCCAAGCATCGCCGCAATGTTCGCAAATGACTGCGATACTATCAGTATAACAATTCCGACGGCTAAAAGCGACTCAAACATATCGGGGGCTCGTCTTGCAATAAGAATGCCCCGAACGCTAAAAGCGAGAAACAAAAGTATGATAGTTACTCCACCAAGAAATCCGAACTCCTCCCCCGCCACCGCAAAGATAGAGTCTCCTGTAGGCTCTGGGAGAGAGCCAGATTTCTGAATACTTTGACCAAACCCTCGCCCCGTGACGCCACCCGAGCCGATAGCAAGCAATGACTTTTGAAGTTGATAACTTGCGCCTTGGGGGTCGCGTGATGAATCCATAAACGTAAGGACGCGCTCCATAACATAGGGCTTCACCATCGCGAGGACGCCCACGGCAAAGACTGCGATGATCACAACGTAAACAAAGTGGCGCAATTTTGCACCCGCGGTAATGAGCATTGCAAGAAGAGCAGCAAGGAGGACAGCCAGAGTCCCCGTGTCGGGCTCCTTGAGCAACACTATCGCAGGAACAGCAATGACGCCAAAGAGCAGTCCGAGGGAATATTTTACTTCGCTTAATTTATTTTTAAAAAGTGGCAGAAGTGCTGCAAAATAAATTACCGCACCGAGTTTGAGAAGCTCGGATGGTTGAAACGACATCACACGTAAATCAATCCATCTGTCAGCGCCGTTGTAGCCAAATCCGATACCGGGCACGAAAACAAGGAGTGTCACAATGATAGAGCCGATAAAAATATAGAGTGCATTCTTTTGTAATAATTTTATGGGGAATTTGAATGTAATAAATGTAGCAATCAGAATACCAAGTACCAGCCCAAGCGTTTGGTCAAAAAATAAATCTTGCAAAGAAAAACCTTTGCGGACAAGCGGACCAAGTGATGCTGATGAAAAAACAAAAAAACCAACAAAAACAATTGCGGTAGCGAGTGCGAGGAATACTTTATCAAGAGTAGGTACTTTTCTCATTATCCTATAAGCGCAATTATTGTACCGACGAGAGCAAACACGACCGAGAGAACCCAGTAACGCATAACCACTTTGTAAGGAGGCCATCCGAGTGCTTGGAAATGGTTGTGAAGTGGCGCAACGAGAAATACTTTTTTACCATTGCGTAATTTTTTTGAAAAAATCTGGATGATACTTGAAGCACTCGTAACAACGAGCAGTAGCGCAATAATGGGGAGCACGAGCACTGCCTTAGTGAGAAACGCGACGACAGTAAGTGATGTCGTGAGTGCCATGGTACCTGTCTCAGAATTAAAAAATCGCGCAGGAGGAATATTGAACCAGAGGAACGCAAGGAGTCCACCGACGACCACACTACAGAATGCCGCGAGGTCGATTTGTCCTTGCGCAAACGAGATGATTGCGTACGCACTGAAGATTGAAGCAAACACACCACCCGAGAGTCCATCGATGCCGTCAATGATACCCCCCGAATAAATTCCAATCATAAAAATGATAAAGAGCGGGATGAACCAAAGTCCAAGCGTTGCATCACCAATGAACGGCACATGAACGCTACCCATACCAAGCTTCGCGTAGAACCACCACGCGCCGACGCTCGCGAGAGTAAACACAAAAACAAGTCGGGCGCGAAGAGAAAGTCCACCACCAATATACGTTCCAGACTCACGACAAACAAGATAGTCATCAATGAGACCAAAGAGTCCACCCGCAATAAGCGTGAGAAGTGGGAGCCACGTCTGATTGCGCGAGAGGAATGAAAGTTTCGCAAAAGCACTATCAGGGAACAGTGTCGCGAGAACAGAAAAAAGGACGATAGTAAACAACACCGATCCCCACACCACTACCCCACCCATGCGAGGCGTTTTACGCTCCTCGTCGTTATGAAGCTTGCTTGAGATAGTCGCTTCCCTGCCGTCCATCGTGAGCTTTACGCTCGACTTCTTCCACATCTTGTGGCGATACAAAAACCCCGTCAAAATAGGTGTAAAAAGGACACCAACCGTGAAGGCGACCGTCGCTGGAAGGAAGATTTTTACTACATCAAGAATCATCATATTTTTCTATTATATAGAAATTATAGACAAACTCCAAACGTTTAATTTAACAATTAATTCTGAGACAGAGCTACAAGAATAGTAGCTGCGACGAGCTTTTGAACATCTTCGAAACGCTCTTTGTAGCCAGAGCCGAGGACTACGATGACAATAGCGTCCCCTATTCCTCTGTCAAAAATTACTGCAAGATTACCTCCCGCTAGGTCAGTAAATCCAGTCTTTGATGCAATGAGGCCGGGAATTTTGCCGACTATTTCATTGGTGTTTGGAAGGTAGTGCGCAATCTTGTCCTGAGAAGAAATATTTACTTCCTTGCGTGCAGTCACCTCAACAGTATCAGGGTATTTACTCCAGAGCTCTGCGATGAGCTCGGCAACATTTTTTGCAGAGCCGTACCCGCCCGCCGTCGAGACGATTTCGGGCAAGCCGTTTTGTGTCGTGCTTACATCAAGCCCTGATTCATTGAAAAACTCCATTTGGTCAAGTCCGAGCTCCACGGCTTTTGCATTCATCATTTGTATAAAATTTGCACGAGTGAGACTCATATCAGGATAATTCTCTGGATGCCCATTTGCTCCCACAAAGGAAGCAACAGCGTGGGCTCCGTCGTTCGACGAAATAATAAGTGTCGCACGAAGAAGGTCTCCAAGTCGCCAGCGTTCACCAGGGCGAAGACCAGTGTCTCCCTCCGCGGCGAGGTCATCCTTGGTAAGTGTAAGCACAGCACTCGCTGACATACTTTCGCGCGCAACAAGCGCTGTCATTAATTTGGTTACCGAAGCAAGTGGCAACTTTTCGTTTTCATTCTTGGCAAATAGAACGGTGTTCGTCTTGAGGTCATATACATACGCACCACGTGCAACGAGAGCGACCGTATCAAAGGGATTAACAATTTTCTCAGATAAAGACGTAGTGTTTGATACCTTGCTTACTCTCTGAGTACCTACCGGTGTATAAAATGAAACAAACCATTGCATCAGAAGTGCAAAAGCCGCTGTACTTCCGAGAACTATGACAAGTGCAATTATTCTCTTTGGGGTAAAATGCTCTTTATAATTCCTCGGGTTCATTTTCTACGTTTGCTTGTTTAAATTCTTCTACAGACTTTGTCGTCTCTTCATACCCTGGCAAATCCTGAACCTTGGTTACGCCCATATACGAGAGGAGCTCAAATGTTGGCTGATACACTGTGCTTCGTCCACCCTGATCAACTTTTTCAATAAGCCCACGAATGAGGAGGTTGCGCAAAATGTAATTTGAATTTACACCACGCAAGTAGTTAATCTCACTTCGAGATATTGGGCCACGATAAAGTACGGTTGCAAGCGTTTCGAGCCCTGCTTTGCCAAGCTCTTTGCTGAGTTCTTCCTTGAGGAGCGCTTCAATCAATGGTCCCATTTCTGGTGTTGTGCTCAATGTGTACTCATTGCCATTTTGCATAAGGACAATCCCTCGCCCTGAAAGCTCGTCTTTGAGAGTTACGAGCCCTTGTGCAACTTCTTCCTCAGTGTTGCCAAGAGACTTCACAAGAAAAGCCACCGTGACTGGCTCACCTTTGTAAAAAAGTAATGCTTCAATTTTTCGAGAAATTTCCATAAGTTTTATTGTACCACATTCCCCGTTCCTCCATAATTGGGTGTCTCCAAGACGCTCGTCTCAATCTGGATGTCGTCACTGTTCTCCGCTTGAGTAACTGCTATCATCCCTTGCTTCACGAGCTCGAGCATCGCAAGGAAGCTCACAATGACATTTACCTTCTCCTCCTTCCCTACTCCTGCGAAATCACGGAAGCTCATCTTGAGACTGCCAGTGATACGTGTGGCAAGTCTGTCCATCATCTCCTCAAGTGAGACGACTTTCTTTATCACAACTTTTGGCAGAGTTACCTTCTTTGGAAAATGTGCGATGATTTCGCAAATAGCTGCAAAAATACTCTGCGTGGTGATCTCCTCACTCGGAGCGAAGACGACTTCCTTTTCGCGTGTCTGACCCTTAGGAAAGGAAACGTTTACTCCAAAGCGCTCTTTCACACGCACGGAGAGCTCGCGAATCTTCTGGTACTCGCGCAAGCGTCGCTCAAGTTCGTTAATGTCCTGAGTTTCTTCAGGGCTGAGGTCGAGCGCAGGAAGAAGTGATTTTGACTTGATGAGAATGAGTGTCGAAGCAACGATGAGGAAGTTTGAAACAAAATCAACGGGCATCTTTTCAAACTGTCGCAAGTGCGCAAT
The DNA here is from genome assembly GCA_041660105.1 of Minisyncoccota bacterium. Taxonomy (GTDB): domain Bacteria; phylum Patescibacteriota; class Minisyncoccia; order Phycocordibacterales; family UBA1550; genus UBA1550. The sequence continues at coordinate 75,713 of JBAZWZ010000002.1, forward strand.
GTAGTCATCCGCAACCTGTGCAAGCGAAATCTCATTGATAAAAAGTTTGCGCTTCTCAACAAGATCAAGCAAAAGCTCGAGTGGTCCTTCAAAGACTTCAGTTTTTACTTGATAGTCAGGGTTCATGATTACTTCTTCTTTGGAATCGTGATGCCGAGTTCGAGGAGCTGTTCGGGGCTGATTTCTGAAGGTGACTCCATCATAGGGTCACGGCCTTCGCCAGTCTTTGCAAATGCGATCACTTCGCGAATGTTTGGTTCGTTCTGGAGGAGCATCATCAAGCGATCAAAGCCGAAAGCAAGACCACCATGAGGAGGCGCACCTGCGGCGAGCGCCTTGAGCATGTGCCCAAAGTTCTTCTCAATGCCTTCCATCGAGTGTCCCATAATCTCAAATACTTTCTTGAGTGCCTCAGGGTTGTGATTGCGGATACCGCCGCCACCGATTTCATAACCATTGAGTGCGATATCGTACTGAGCTGCCACGATGTCACCGATGTTTTTCTTCTCCATCAAATCCTGCATAAATTCTGGCTTTGGTGCAGAGAAAGGATTGTGTGAGAACGTCCACGCACCTGTGTCAGTCTTCTCAAAAAATGGAAAATCAATAACCCAACAGAACGCAAGAAGATTTGGGTCCTCTTTATCCTCGCGGATATCTGGTTTGTCGTTGCCATATTTCTCCATAGCATCCTTGTAGGAAATACGTGGGAACGGTACTTGCTGAATGCGCTTCTCAGGGTAGAGCTTGGTCACCATATCAATCATAAGTGCCTCGTTGATTTGCATCACGTCTTCTTGAGTAACGAAACTCATTTCCATATCGATCTGCGTAAACTCTGGCTGACGATCACCACGAGTGTCCTCATCGCGGAAACAACGTGCCACCTGCACATAGCGCTCAAAACCCGACGCCATAAGAAGCTGCTTGTACTGCTGAGGTGACTGTGGGAGCGCATAAAACTTGCCCTGATCGAGACGTGAAGGCACTACATAGTCGCGAGAACCCTCAGGTGTCGACTTGGTAAGCGAAGGAGTTTCAATCTCCATGAAGCCATGCTGTGCATAAAAATTACGAAGATGAAGGAGCACCTCATGACGCATACGGAAGTTACTCTGCATACGTGGACGACGAAGGTCGAGGTAGCGATACTTGAGGCGAGTCTCCTCGCCAATCTCACGCCCATCAGAAGACACATCAAACACAGGAGTCTCAGCTTCGTTCAATACCTCAATACCGAGAACCTCGAGCTCAATGTCACCATTGGGAACCCCAGCCTTCACGTTGCGCTCGGGGCGCTTGTTGACCTGCGCTGACACAGCCACAACCCACTCTGGGCGCACACGCTGTGCCACCTCAAGTGCCTCAGTGTGCATAGGGAGCACAACTGCCTGCACCTTGCCGGTCACATCACGAAGATCGAGGAAGACCATCTTTCCTTGGTCGCGACGAACATCAATCCATCCCGAGATAGATACTTGCTGTCCTACGTTGTTCTGTAAATCCTTAATGTATGTTCGTTCCATGACCTTTGTAATTAGTTGTAAAGTTTATTTTTAATTTCTTTGATTGCGTCCTCGTGTGTTTTCTCATCTGCGAGAAGATTGTAAAAATTGTACTGAGGATCATTGAGTAGGTTATCAAAGCGTTCGCCATTAGTAACAATCCACTCAAGTGCAGTATCCCCATCACCAACACCATCCATAACCTCAAGCTGTGCTTTCATTTTTATATCAAATTTCTTCTCGTCTGGGTTTTCAAATTGTAGTTCAGGAAATTTCATAATATTATTTAAGAGTTAAGCCAACTTTTGCACGCACTTCGCTCATCATCTTCTGTGCTTGGGCTCGTGCTACTTCCCCACCCTCGCGCAAAATCTTCAACACGGCCTCGGGGTCGCGTGCGATCTCCTCACGGCGAGCACGCATTGGTGAAATGAATTTGATAATTTTTTCTACAAGCAAATCTTTTGATTCCTTGTAGCCGATACCGCCCGCGACATAGCGCGCGCGGAGCGCGTCGAGTTCTTCACCAGGGAAAAGCTCGTGCATAGCAAATACTTTGCAGGTCGCAGGATCCTTGGGCTCCTCGACACCTTTTGAGTCGGTCGGAATGCTCATCACTGCTTTTTTGATCTCATCGTCAGTACCAAAAAGCGGGATGGTGTTTCCATAACTCTTGCTCATCTTGCGGCCATCGGTGCCGACCACAGTCTGCACTTCTTCAAGGATAATAGGCTCAGGCATTTTGAATGTCTCGCCAAATGCATTGTTGAACTTCTGCGCAGTGTCGCGCGCGATCTCGATGTGTTGCTTCTGATCAAGACCAACAGGAACAATATCGGTCCCATACATCAGGATGTCTGATGCCATAAGAATCGGGTAATCAAAAAGGCCGACGTTTATTCCTTTAAAGACATGCTCCGTGTATTCTTCCATAGAGATACTTGTACTACCCAACGTACCCTCGTCGTTAAACTTAATCTCTGAAGAATCTGAAGAAAATGATTTTGAATTTTTATTAATTGCATCCTTGAATGCGTGTGCACGCATAAGATATGGCACCGTCGTAAGTGTATTAAAAATCCACGTGAGCTCTGTCACCTCGGGCACATCTGACTGGAGGAAGAGTGTCGTCTTCTTGGGGTCGATACCAATAGCGAGATAGTCGAGGGCAAGGTCGAGGGTGAGCTCACGGAGCTTGTCGCCATCTGAAACACTCGTGAGTGCATGATAGTTTGCCAAAAAGATGAACTGACGGTAATCATCCTGTCGGTCGACAAACTGGCGCATAGCACCAAAATAGTTGCCAATATGGACCGTTCCTGTGGGTTTTACACCAGAAAGTAGTGTTTTTTGCATTACTTCATATTAACAAAATATTGCGGTTTTTCAAAGGAATTCAGGGGCGCGGGCAAAGCCCGCGCCCTGAATTCCCAAATATCCTACCCCTTCGCTTGAAGCTCCACAAAGAACGTCGAGCCTTGTCCTTCCCCTTTTGACTCTGCCCATATACGCCCTCCGTGCTTCTTGATGACCTCGCCTGCAACATAGAGCCCCAGCCCCGTACCCTCGGTGTACACCTTGCTCACCCCCTCAGCACGACTAAACTTCTTAAAAATCTTATCTTTTGTCGTATCGCTCATCCCAATCCCCGTGTCCGAGATACTAAATAATACTTTTTTATTATCTGGGCTTTTTGAGAGCAAGATCGATACTTCACCCTTTGGTGTGTACTTGACTGCATTATCGATAAGGTTTGAAGCAACTTGGCGCAATTTGCCCTCATCACCCACTATGACGAATGAAATATCCTGAATGATACCCTCATCTATAATTACACTAAGCGCAAGGTGCGCGCGGTCTGCTGATTGTTTCATCTCCTCCGACAATTCAAGCACGAGCTTCTTCATATCAACATCAGCAAATTGATAGTTCATATCTCCACTTTCAATGCGCGCAACATCCATAAAGTCCGACACCATTAAAAGCAGACGCTCACTTGAATCAAAGATTTTTCCAATAGCATCTTTCACGTTCTCTGGTAATTCCCCAAGTGAGCCTTCCATAAGCATTGATGCGTAACCTTTGATGGTCGTAAGTGGGTCACGCAGATGGTGAGATGCAATGGACAAAAACTCAGACTTCTTTTTGTCGAGAACTTTTAGCTGCTCCGTAAGAAAATCTATTTCGAATAATAGGCGTGTAATCTTGTCCTTGGACTGGATCTCCCTTTTTATACTTCCATCCAAAAATGCACAAGAAAAAATGATGAGTACCGTGATTCCTGTTTTGACAATCAAATCAATTGTTGAGCTCGCAAAAAATATTTCAACAATCATCGTAATTATAATGATCGATGTAAAGAACTCAGTAAGAATTATTTTAATATTCCAAAAATTATATTTTGCAAGAATGAAGGCGATGGCAAATATAAACAAAATGACAGCAATATGCCCTCCCCAAAACAGGTCTGAACCCCAAATCAAAAAGGGCGAGAAAAGGGACATAGCAAGCGCCGTCAGACAAGTTAAAGCAAGGGATATAATTAATCCCCGAATTGCTACCTTATAAATACCCGCGCTTGTGCGATATTTATTAACCAACAAAACACCACAGGCAACAAGAAACGCCACTATGTACAATGCGTACAACCAAAAACCCTTCCCAAATACAATCACGTTTTTCTCTTCTCCTGTGTGCAGTTGGTGACCAACAATAAAATCAGGTGCTCCAACAAGAATTGTTAAAATTAGCAAAAAAGGAACAAACAGAGCAAACAGATTCCAGACTGAATTCTTCTTTTTTTCTGTTGAAAATGTATAAAAGAACAAAAAAAGAAAAACGGGGACCGTCGCAGCTGCTGAATAAAGCACCATTATCCCAACTTCGGCGTATGCCCCCCTAAATGCACCGTCGAAAAATGCATAGGAAAGTCCCCACAAAAAAACAATTACCCCTAAAAAAAGAAATGCCAAACCACTTCGCCTTGTAATATCCTGCAAATAAACGATTCCGGTCATAACCAGTGCAAGTAGACTTCCTCCGACAACAATCCAACCGATTGTCGAGATGTTATTAATAATGGAAATGACAATTGCAGACATATAAATAATTATACACTAATTTCCACTCCCCCTTGCGGTGCGGGTGGCAACTCAACAATGACCGTAGTCCCTTGCCCAACACCAGCAGACTTAATATGGATAGACCCTTGTTGTGCTTCGATTATTTCTTGCGCGATATACAACCCAAACCCGTGAGTGCGCTCTTGTTTTTCTGATACAGAGTTTGTACTTTCAGTCCCATCATCAATCATAGCTGTTTTTGAATTATAGGTATCAAAAATGTGCGATATTTGACTCTTAGTCATCCCTGGACCAGTATCAGAAACCGAAAGACGTACCCTGTTTGTAACTTGATCATATGCAATTACAACACTCACCAACCCAGGACCGACTGAGTATCTAATCGCATTATCCAGAATCTGTCGCACTGCCTGCTTCAATTTATACTCGTCAATCATAACAAAATATTCTCCCGTACTCTCAGGTGAGAACGACATAATTATTTTCGCTTCATCGGCATCTTTTTTCAGCTCCGCAAGCACCTCTTTAATAAATAATTTGAAGTTTACCTTTCTAAAATCAATCGTTGTCCTCCCCTGCTCAATGCGCGAAACGGTCAAAAGGTCTTCTACAAGTGAGGCAACATTCACTGTTGATTCATATAGTTTTTCTATTGCCTTGCGGGCGGTCTCATTGATGGGTCCAAAGGTTCCTTCTAGTACCATTGATGCATACCCCTTAATAATGGTAAGTGGTGTGCGAAGCTGATGAGAAGCAATCGATACGAATTCTGTCTTTTGAGTTTCCATCGCTCGAAGTTTTTCATTGGCTCGCGCCCTCTCCCACGCAAGCTCTTCAATCCTCTCACGGTCGCGGATTTCGCCATAAATACCCCGTACAAGAAAGAAACTGAATGCAACAACAGAGAGAGCAACGGAGATATTGAGCACATAGTCAAGCTTTGTATGTGAGGTAAATATATTGATAAACAAAAATAGGTTTAGCAAAAAAACCGCAAGCTCGACAAGAATGAGTTTGATGTCAAATAATTGATGCTTAATAATAGCGTAAGAAATGATTAGAGGATAGAGAAGCACTGTCATGTTCATAAACGGATATATATCAACCCCGTACACAGGAAAGAAGTTAAATCCTCCACCAGCAAAACTTACTGCCATTCCAAAAAAGAACAATTTGATCCTATCCTTAGTTAACCTATCGTTGGTCTCATTATACCCGCGCCACAAAAGAAAATGACTATACGCAGTCAGCCCAAAGAACATTACTGTATAAAACGGATAAAGAAGACCAGGAGGAGAGTCAAAGTAAAACTCATTAAACACGAAGCGCATGTTGTCTATAAAAAGTCCCCCCGCAAAATCTGCAACTAGAAATATGCCAGAAATAATATAGAAAAATGTGAGAAGTTTTACATTCTTTTTCCCCAAAAACTCATACACGAAGTGCAAAAATAATACAGGTATCATAATCGCACCAACATGAGCAAGCTTCCAAGAAAACGAGGCTTCTTCAGGAGTCAGTGCTCCCCCAACAAAATAAACGCCAAGCCCAAAAAGAAAGACTGCAAAACAAAAAACCGCCCAAAGATAATGTAGTTTATTTTTGCCAATGAGCAGCATCAGAGCTGTCATCAGTCCGCTCGTGATGGCAGTAAGAAGACCTGATAAACTATAGATAGTCATAGATACATTATAAATGAGTTATTCATTTTTTCATAACAAAAAGCGAGCAGTACTAGAGTACTACTCGCTTTGCCCCAAAGTACAAAGTTTTACTTCTTGCCGAAGTCCACAGACATCGCGTAGTCGAGCATCATGCGGAGCATCTTCTCGTCGACCCTGGGATGCTTGGGGTATTTATCCCCGAGCGCATTAACCAAGTTATCGCACTTAAAGATGGTGCCGTGCTTCACATACGGTTGGTAGATCCTGATGTTTTCCGTGACTCCCCCCTGAATCTTCGCCAAGAATGGCGTCAGTTTGGAATTGTCCGCAGGACCATACATGACCCCCGCAATACGCATATGCGCGAGAGAGACTTCGATGACCTCCTTGACCCGCATAGGGTTTTGATCGACAAGATGATACGTCCGATCAGAACTCGGCCGCGGAAGGAACTGGGACAAAACTGTAGCGACCCAGTCAACGCAAACCATGTTGAGAACCGACGTTTCGGAACAATCGATGAAAAGCGGGATGTTCATCACGCCAGATTCGTCGAATGTCACACCCTTGCTCGCACAGTCACCCCGATCCGCATCCCAACGTCGGCGCCAGCTCTTGATCATACGCCAGAACGGAATGAAGAAGCCGTAGTAGCTATGGAAGGTCAGGACCTCGCCATCAATAGAGCTACCAAGAACGATGGGCAAACGAGAGATAGTAAACTTACCACCAGCCCATGCATGCACAAGTTTTTCGGCAGCAATCTTGGAGCGCTCGTAGGGATTGAAAAACTCCTGCCCCACGTCGAGATCAGTCTCGCGAAAGACTTCAGACGTCCCCGAGATGTACGCAGTGCTGATGTAGTGGAAGTCCGTGATGCCAAGGGCATCAGCGAGCTCCAGCATGTTTTTCGTACCAACATAGTTGGTCTTCCATACGCTGTCGGCGTCCTTCTCTTCGAAGCTGATTGCCGCAGCGGCATGCAAAATCTTGTCGACTTTGCCATCCCACTTCGCGACATCCTCGACGGAAAATCCGCCGAGAGGCAACGTGATGTCACCCTCGATTGCGATGTCCATCTCTTCGCGAACCACCGGCAAGATTTTCGCCAGACGTGCTTGCGCATCATCATCGCCAGAGGGGCGAATCAGATAGAGGATGCGGTAGTCGAGCTTTTGCAAAACCATCGCGAGCTCGGAAACAACTTGCCCCGTGACACCCGTGAGCAAAACGGTTTTCTTTTTCATCTTGAATCTCCTTCAAAAGACCTGCTGAAATAAAAAGAAGTTGATAACAATCAACTTCTTTTACTCAAACTCCAATTAAGAGTTAACCATATTTTTACTCAGATGTAAATTACCACCAATTCTAGATGCCTTCTTTTTTGAGTTCTTCGATGAGTTTTTCTGCGGTGCGGGAAAGTTTTGCAGGAGTTTTCACCTCAAGCTTGATGAAGAGATCACCACGCTTCTTGCTATCGTAGGGCACACCTTTTTCTTTTACGCGCAAGACTTCGCCTGACGAAACACCCTTGGGAATCTTGAGTTTAATCTCGCCATCGAGGGTTTCTACGGGATACTCCGCGCCAAGAATTGCATCAGTAAGTTTCACCTGAAGCGTCATCACAAGACTATAACCTTCTCTCTTGAAGACCTTGTGTGCTCCGACGTGAATACGTACATAAAGGTCGCCTGGCTTGCCGTTCTGAATGGCCTCGCCTGCTCCCGTAAGACGAACTTGCTCACCATTATTAATTCCAGCTGGTACACGGATGGTAATATTTTCTTCTTTGCGAAGCACGCCTGCTCCTTTACAATTTGTACATTTTTCTTCAGGCACCTTACCACTGCCGTGACATGTCTCACACTCTCGCTCTTGTGCGAAGCTACCAAGTATTGTCCGCACTGTTTCTTGTGTACGCCCCTTACCTTTACATTGCGTACACTCTTTCGTTTTTGTATTTGGTTTTGCGCCGCTACCATTACACGTATCGCATTGGGATGTCTTTGTGATGCGAACTTTTTCTTCTACACCAAAGACTGCCTCAGAGAAAGAAATCTCGAGGTCCACCGCGATATCACGGCCACGACGCGCTTGTTGACGACGTCCACCTCCAAAAAAGTCACCGAAGATATCATTGAGATCAACACCCTCGAACCCTTGCTGACCTCCGAAACCACCCTGAAAACCGCTGAAGCCTGATGCGTCGAAACCGCCACCCTGCCCACCGAAGCCTTGATTTGGTCCTGCACTACCATAGGTGTCATACTGCTGACGCTTCTTCTCATCAGAGAGTGTCTGATATGCTTCGCTCGCCTCTTTGAATTTCTTCTCATCGCCACCCTTGTCGGGGTGATGCTGATGCGCGAGCTTACGGAACGCTTTTTTAATTTCGTCCTGAGATGCGCCTTTTTCAACGCCAAGAATTTTGTAGTAATCTTTCATGAGCTTCCAACATGTGACATTTAACAAGTGACATGTGACGAGCAACTTTTTCGCTATGCGAAAAAGTTGCTGTCAGTTGTCAGATGTCAGTGGTCAGTTGTTATTTGTTCTCCCCCTCCTTGTACTCTGCGTCGTGCACGGTGCCTTCGCCTTCAGCTTTTGGAGCTTCACCTTCAGGAGCTTTTGCGCTCTCTGCCTGCTTCATCATTTCTTCACCAATCTTCGAGAGTTCATCTGAGAGCTCTTGTGAAGCCTTCTTCATCGCCTCAGTATCAGTACCTGTGCTTGCAGTCTTTGCAGCTGCAATCTTGCCCTCGACTGATGTCTTGAGGTCAGCAGAAATCTTGTCGCCGTTGTCACGAAGCCCCTTCTCTGCAGTGTAAACCATTTGCTCGAGATTGTTCTTAGTCTCTACGGCTGCGTGCTTGCGAGCATCCTCCTCAGCATTCATCTCAGCTTCTTTCTGCATACGAGCGATGTCGTCCTTTGAAAGTCCTGAGCTTGCTTCGATACGGATTGATTGCTCCTTGCCCGTGGTCTTCTCCTTGGCCTTCACCTGGAGGATACCGTTGGCATCCACATCAAACGACACCTCAACCTGAGGAATCCCGCGTGGTGATGGTGGAATACCATCGAGAATGAAACGACCGAGTGACTTGTTGTCGGCGGCCATTGGGCGCTCGCCCTGAACAACGTGAATCTCTACTGAGGTCTGGTTGTCTGCTGCAGTCGAGAATACTTGTGAACGTGATGCTGGGATCGTGGTGTTTTTCTCAATGAGCTTCGTCGCAACACTTCCAAATGTCTCGATACCAAGTGAAAGTGGAATAACATCGAGGAGCAAAACATCCTTCACGTCCCCTTGGAGAATACCCGCCTGAATAGCAGCACCAATAGCAACCACTTCGTCTGGGTTGATTGAGCGGTTTGGCTCCTTACCAAAGAGCTCCTTCACTGCGTTTACAATAGCTGGCATACGAGTCTGTCCACCAACCATAATGATTTCATTTATCTCCTCCTTCTTGAACGGAGAAGCAGCGAGAGCACGCTTGGTAATCTCAATAGACTTCTCAATGTACTCACGAGCGAGATCCTCGAGTGTAGCGCGAGAAATCTTCATGAGAAGGTGCTTTGGACCGTCTGAACCAGAAGTAATAAATGGAATATTGATTTCAGCTTCTGTCGTGGTTGAGAGCTCGTGCTTTGCCTTCTCAGCAGCCTCCTTGAGACGCTGAAGTGCCATCACATCGGTTGAAACATCGATACCTGATTCCTTTTTAAATTCGCTCGCAATGTAGCCAATGATCTTCTGGTCGATATCCTCTCCACCCATGTGCACATCGCCGTCGGTCGACTTCACTTCGATAACATCGCCACCCACCTCGAGTACTGACACGTCGAACGTACCACCACCAAAGTCGTACACCACAATCTTCTCATCCTTCTTTTTATTAAAACCGTATGCGAGTGCTGCAGCGGTAGGCTCGTTGATGATGCGCTTTACATCGAATCCTGCAATAGTTCCCGCATCCTTTGTTGCCTGACGCTGTGCGTCATTGAAATATGCAGGCACGGTGATCACCGCCTCAGTAATCTTCTCACCGAGCTTTGCCTCTGCATCTGCCTTGAGCTTTTGGAGTACCATCGCTGATATCTCCTCTGGACGATACTGCTTGTCGCCCATCTTTACCTGCACGCCACCGGTAGGTGACTTCTCAAGAGTAAATGGCACGTTCTTTTTGTCACGCTGAACACCCTCGTCTTCGTAGGTGTGTCCGATCATGCGCTTGATGCCGTAGAGTGTATTCTGAGGATTGGTTACGGCCTGACGCTTCGCGAGGAGTCCCACCAATCGTTCACCACTTTTTGAAACTGCGACAATCGATGGTGTCGTGCGTGCGCCTTCAATGTTTTCAATGATGCGGGGCTCGCCACCCTCAATGATAGCAACCGCGCTGTTTGTAGTACCCAAGTCAATACCTAAAATTTTTGCCATAATATGTTTGTGTGATTACAATTAATGAGACTAATAAAATCCTTTCGACTTTCTCTTACTATTTATTATACTAAATTCTTACTCCGTCGGATGCCCGAACGCCTTCACCTTTGCGGGACGGATCACCTTGTTGTGCAAACGATATCCTTTTTGGATTACTTCCGCCACGGTGTCTGCTTCTTTCTCTGACGGCGTCGGGATCTCCTCTATTGCAACGTGTAGTCGCGGATCAAACGCTTCCCCCACCTTGCCTATCTCCGTGAGACCACGGGACTCGAGAATAGAATACATTTGAGCGTAAATATATTCAACCCCCTTACGCCAGTTGGCATCTACCTTCTCCCATGCTTCTTTGTTGCCAAAGGCCATCGCGAACGAATCGAGCACAGGGATGAGGTCATCTACGAGCCCTTCGGCGGCAAACTTGATCATCTCACCGCGTCTCGTCTCCTCTTCCTTGCGGGCGTTTGCGAAGTCTGCGCGCATCCTCTGCCACCCATCGAGATAATCCTTTTTCTCCTTCTCGCAGGTCTTGAGCTTTTCGCGAAGCTTCTTCAAAGATTGAGCAGGATTCTCCATTTCTTCGTCATCCTCATATTGGAGGTCATCACTATACACAGCGTTTTCTTTTGTGTCAAGTGCCTCATTTCCTGCCTCCAAATCCCCTATTTTCTTATCTTTTTCTTCGTTTTCGTTGTTTGTCATATTGGATTCTTATCTTATCACATCAGGCAAATTGGTGGAACTTGACATCTTTGGCTCGTTTGGTAATATATCTACATAACGACGAAAAAGGATCCGAAAGGTCTCGTGCCTTAGGAGCCTTTTTCTTTTCTACTGGTGCGGGCAATATATGTCTTTATATTTTCCAGATTATCGTAATATTCCGACCCAATTCTCTTATACAATGACGAAGCTCGTTTTTTGTCGGGAAACAATATCTTCTTAAACCTTTTTTCCTCAATGAGAAAATCAACTATGGCTTTATAATCGCCATCCCCAGACACTAAAATTACATCCTGGAAATCTTCTTTTCGATATAATCTTTTCATTATCGAAAAAATAATATCAGAATCAACATTTCCCTTTTTGCCACTTATCAATGCTTCGCTGTGTTGTCTAAACTTTAGAATAAAGCCAGAACTTTGAATATATTCATAAATCTCTTGCGCCCTTTCTGTGTCTTGAATATATCCAAGGTGATAGAACGCCACTTTAACATTATATTTGTCGGCAAGATAAACCCGAAATCTCTTTAGGTCAATCTTCCACGGATCGACTTCCCTCTTCGCTGTCCCCATGTGCAAATTCTGCCCATCGATGAATGCATAATTTTTGAGTTCTTTGTTCATGGTTTCAATTCCTAACATTATCCCACCATTACACATTAAAAGAAAGAGTGGATTGCAATGCAATCCACTCTTTCTTAATTTTGTCTCTACCAATGGAGTTTGAAAATCAAAGGTACCTGACCGCTTATTCTTGAGAGTCCGTGGCGAATATTGATTAAATCCTTACATACCTCGTTCCCCTGCCACGGCCGATACGCTTTACTTTTCCAAGCTCGACGAGACGCTCGAGGGATTTTCTTACGGTCGCGGTAACCATACCAGTTGCACTCGCAATTTCCGCAGGGCTCGCCTCGTGGACTGACGCAAAGAATTGTAGAACCTCGCTTTGTTTTGGTGATAGGCCTTCCTCGTGTTCCCTTTCCACAAGCGCTAGCGCTCTCACTGCCTGTTCCTTTACGATAGACAAAAAGAAATTAAGCCAAGGCACGATTGAACTATTTTCCGTCTTAAATGTTTTCTGTGCTTCACGCAGAGCAAGATAGTATTCATCTTTACGTTTCTCGACGAGTTGCTCGTGCGAGACGTATTGCACAAATGTATAACCAGAGCGAAGGAGAAGCATATTGGTGAGCACACGTGAAAGGCGCCCATTACCATCTTCAAATGGGTGAATCTTCAAAAACTCTATAAGGAAATTTGCAATAATGAGGAGTGGATGAAAGCGCTTCTTCTCAAGAGCTTCATGTGTCCACAGGACGAGCTCGGTCATTTCTGCGGGTGTCTGCCATGCGGGGGTTGTTTCGAACACAATACGTACGACTTTGCCGTCTTCGCCGAGCACTCCAACTACATTTTCTTTCTTTTTGTATTCACCCCTGTGTAGGTCGTCTTTGGTTGAATATTTGAGAAGTTCTTTGTGAAGCGATTGAATAGTACTTTCACGAAGTGCCAGTGTTTGAAAACTATCAAAAACATTTTGCAGTGTTTCGAGGTAGCCTTGTACTTCCTGGGAATCGCGGTCTGCGAATTTAGTAATTGAAAGCCCCTGCATTATCTTTTTCACTTCCTCGTCAGAAAGTTTTGATCCTTCGATACGAGTCGATGCACCTGCTGATGTCACGAGAACCGACTTTCGAAGATTGGTAATTGCCTGTGGCGTCATACGAACACCAACACGGAAAACACCACGGGCCTCGTCTATCGCTGCCAAAAGAGCCACAATATGAGGCTCGGGGGTGTTTATTCGGTGGTCAAATTTTCGTGCGTTATCGTCCATATTTAGTGATACTATCTAACATATGAGATTTTATCACATTTTATTAGATAAAGCAAAGAGTGGATTGTCGAAGACAATCCACTCTTTCTTAATTTTGTCTCTACCAATAGAGTTTGAAAATCAAAGGTACCTGACCGCAATATTCTAGGTATCTACTCATACGGACGATAGTACTGTATAAGTAGATACCTGGTGCACAAAGCTGGATTTCCTTCACTTTTTTCCGTAGTTCCCTAGTATATACAAAATTTTAGAGATGTGGATTTCAAAAGGGTGCCCAATCCCCTTTCTTCGAGTTCTGGTAACCGAGGAGCTTTAAGAGTACACTTCCTAATATATGGCAGGAAGAAAAGAAAAATCTGTTTCTGGTTCAGACCTAGCACATCCTCATGATGTCGGTGTTACTGTGACATTTAATCAGATAGTCATTCATCCAACTTACGGCACAATACTGCTACCTGTTTATGATCACACAGACTTTTACTTTAAGTCTGCCGAATCTGCTCTGATCGAAGCCAAAAAATATCATGAAAAAATACTATCCAGCCCCGTTAATAAATCAAATTGTCGAGTCGTTTATTCAGAAAGTACAGACTTGCCTGCATTTTTTATGTTTTCACAAAATGTCGTTATATATTCATATTTAGCTCTTGAGTACTTTGCTATAAGTTGTGCTCAATCAGTTAATAAGGTTAAGGAGTGGGAAAAGAGAAGACTAGACCAAAAATTAAAATATCTTATACAACAGGAACTTGGTATCCCTCATCTTTCTCCTGATCTTTGTAGTGCGTTTGGTGAACTTGAAAATAGAAGACACTCTTTGAACCATCCGACTATAAAGAACATAACTAATGGTCACCCTACAGAATGGGATTCTGCACATCTTGCCTGGTTAATGGTTGGGAACTATGAAAAAGTATATTTATCTGCTAAGAAAATTTATGAGGAAATTCGTAAACCTCTAATAGAATACAATAAGAAAAAACCTCAGGGTGAAGTTACTCTCACTGGAGTTAAAAGAGGTATTAAGTTTGAAAACCCAGCCAAGAAATCTTTATGAAACAATGGTGTTACCACTTCACGCAAAATTTTAGAGATGTAAATTTCAAAAGGGTACCCCCTTTATCAAACCTATTCACAAAAATATGACCCACCAGAAGTCTCAAGCTCCTTTTCTTTTGAGACTGTTATTACTATTAAATCTTTCGCTAATTTAGTGTATTTTTCCTCTTCCTCCTGTAACGATTTTAAATAGATATCTGAAGCACTGGACTCCAAACCCTCCACGAATTTAAGTGTACTTTCTGCTTCTTTTATTCTATAACCAATTGCTTCCTTTCGTAATTTTACGACATCACTCATGACACCAGCAATAGATGAGGGTATATTATTTGGTATGAGACTAGGCAGACTATCAAATGTTTTGCTTGCTATCTTAAAATTAGTAAGTGCATTTTCTAGGTCAGTATGTGCACCATCAATATCAATGTCTCCTATCTTCTTATACACGAAAAGTCCATTTATTATTCCTTTATTCATGCTGTCTGAACCCCTGCTCAAGGTTGAAATAAAAGACAGATAATTTTGTTTTTGATTCTCGGTATAAGTACAACTGCTCGAATACGCCGTCGTCGAACCTGGGAGGATCGTATTTTTGCCTTGTTTCAAATACGGGAGCCATGTTTTTACGATATCAACCGGAATAGCAAATTTGATTGTTTCTCCCAAAATGACACCCTCAATCTGTTTGCTACTATAAATTGCAGTATTAATACCTACCACCTGACCATAACGGTTTATTAAAGGTCCACCACTATTCCCTGGGTGAATTTCAGCAGAAGTTTCAAGGTAATTTTCAATTCGTCGTGAAATCGTCCCTTCCTTGAAACTCACATCTCCTTCAAGTCCAAATGGAAATCCGAAAGTAAAAACATTTTCTCCTTGAGGAAGCGACTCTTCATCAGAATTTCCAAATTTAATTATCGACAAACCATTTTTATTTACTTTCAATAGAGCCAGATCATGAAGTTCATCCCTGCCAACAACAGTTGCTAAGGCGTAATCACTATTACTAAAAGTAACATCAGCTCTGTTGACCCCACTAATAACATGGGCGTTCGTTAAAATATATCCATTGGGCTCTATTACAAAACCACTACCACTTCCTTCAGATGTTTTTATGTAAACTACCGCAGGCTTTACCTTTTTAATTAAATCCGTATTACCCAAAACACCAGTTGACGTTGTAGTAACTTCTTTTTTTACGGAAGGAGCATTCGTATTAGATGAATGTTGCCCCTTTTTAAGTTCATCAACTTCTTGGCGTAGTTTTTCAATTTCCGAAAGTTGGGGGGTTGTGCTCGCTTGCTTGTCGCTCTTGGAAGGATTTTCTGCTTGGTGGATTTGATATTGTACTACTCCAAAATATCCGCCACCCCCTAAAACCAAAACGCTCGCAACAGCCACGAGAAGTATTGGTATTGGGATAAATCCTCCTTGATTTTTCATTTAAATTATTATCCCACAAATACACATTAAAAGAAAGAATTGGACTGACTGCTGAAGACAGTCCGTCCAGTTCCTTCTTTTATCATTATCCAATTGTGTATAGAAATTATAGGCACTTGTACACCTCCTTAATTTACTTTTGTAGTAATATACTATGGTAAATTACTACAAAAAAGAATAGACTTTAGATTATGGACCCAAATACCTATAAATTTCTCTACGACTGGCAGCAATTAATCGGTGCGTTTCTTGGACCATTTCTTGCAATTATTTTTTCTTCATTAAGTTTTTATATTACGTGGTTAATTGGGAAATGGAGAAGATACAGAGAAACATTTCGAAAAATTGAGGTTCACACTACATACGCAATGAATAGCACGGTCTCAATGCAGGATAAACTTACAAGCTTTGTTAATCAAGCAAAAAAACTAGTAGCTGACATCAGGGGGATAACTAATCCAAATGAATTTGCTCTTCATACCATTAATTTCCCCGCATTGGGTGAAATCCACCTTTTTTCAGAGGCGCCAGATATTGGAGTTAGAAGTTACTTTTTACACAACAAGCTTCTCTGGGCGCACTCAAGCACAAAAGATCTTAATTCAATACTGGGAACATTTTCAGACGGTTGGTCTCATATAATTAATTTAAATAATCGCCTCATCGACCTTACAAAAGACACACCAAATCCAACATTTCAAAGAGGACAATATGCAGAAAATATAGAAATTTTTTGTAAAGAAATTGAGAGGTTTTCTAATGATGACTTATCAAAAAACTTGATAACACTTTCTCAAATAAAAATATACAACGAGATGCTGAGGCAGTCATATTTTGTCGGTAGCTATAATTTATGGAAGAATGAAGGCCTGAGTTTCAAGTATTTTCGTACTTACTCAGAACATAAAGCATTTTCAAGAAACCTCGAAAGTATTGAAAGGATTGAGGGAATCATCCAAGACGAAACTACTAAACTTTTATCGGAAATTGAAGAAAGGCACAAAAAAATCAACAATATATAAAACATAGAACTGCAACCAGCAACCCTGCATTTTTTTAAATCTCCAAAAAACGTTCAAATATTGAGATGCTTACGCTCTAAGGTTTATCTCGAGATGAATACGAGGCACGGAAAAAGCGCCCGCGGAAGGTGTACAAGTAGTACTCCGACCAAGGGCGCTTTTTTCGTAACGAAGTAGTCGCTCGAGATTAACGCTTAGACCATTGTGGGGCCTTTCTAGCCTTCTTAAGCCCAAACTTCCTTCTCTCCTTCATTCTAGGATCACGCTTGAGGAAGCCGAGCTTCTTGAGACGCTTGCGAGTCTCTTCGTCGTACTTCACGATTGCGCGTGAGAGTCCGTGGCGAAGTGCCTCTGCTTGTGAGTGGATACCACCTCCTACTACCTTTACGGTAACGATGAACTTGCCGGCTACCTTCGACTTCTCGAGAGCTTCTGCAACAATGTGCTGGAGCTCTGCTGTGGGGAAGTACTCAGTAACGGTCTTGTCGTTGATGGTTACACCCTCCTTGGTGCCCTCGGTAATACGTACACGAGCTGATGAAGTCTTACGACGACCAACTGCCTCGATGTAACGAGCGGCTGTCTTCACTACCTTTGGAGCCTTTACAGCTACACTTTCTTCTCCTACTGCTTTTGTTGTATCTTTGGTCGTCATATTATTCTGTAACTTTTAAATTCTTCATACGAGCCTTGTGAAGCTTGTTGCGAGGGATCATACGTGAAATTGCGCGAACGAAAACATCGCCGTAGCCCTTCTTCTCAATGGTGTACGCAACGGTACGCTCCTTGAGTCCTCCTGGAAAACCAGAGAACAACTTGTGGTGAACAGTCTTCATCTTTGAAGGAGCGATTGATGCCTTTGAGGCGTTTTCAATCTCAACCTCAACATCCGCAACCAAGTTGTTTTGGAATGCTGGTGAAGTCTTGCCCATAAGAATCATTGCAGCCTCTGTGGCTACACGTCCTACGGATTTTCCTTTTGCGTCAATTTTGTGTGATGTCATATTAGTAAAATTAAACAAACTCAATTACAGCCATCTTTGATGCGTCTCCCTGACGACGAGGAAGCTTCACGATGCGGGTGTAACCACCTGCACGCTCCTTGTAGCGAGGCGCTATCTCGTCAATGAGTTTCTTTGCACCCTCCTCTCCTGACACACCACCAAGGCGTGCAATAATGAGACGGCGTGATGCAAGATCAGCTGCTCTTCCACGAGTCACAAGCTTCTCAACAAATGGGCGAATCTCCTTGGCGCGAGCCTCGGTAGTCTCCATATGCTCAGTCTTGATGAGCGAAAGTGCGAGCGAACGAAGGAGCGCGATGCGTCCTGCGTGGTCTCGTCCAAATTTTCGAATCGACTTGTGATGTTTCATAGTAGTAAAAGTAACCTAATAAATTAATTATGCCTTGAGGGTGATGTCGTGTGCTCCGAGAGCGCGCTTGATCTCCTGAATACCCTTGTCGCCCAAACCATCGATCTCCAAGAGGTCTTCCTCGGTCTTGCGAGCGAGTCCACCAATGGTACGGATGTTTGCGTTTGAGAGAGCGTTGTTGGTACGTGTCGAGAGGTCGAGGTTTTCTACGCGAGTCTTCAAGAAGTCGTTGTCTGCAGCGTCCTTCTTTGCAGGCTTCTCTTCGCCAGTAATCTCAGCTTCTTCTGCCTCAACTTCTGCCTTCTCTACAAAGCCAATAACTGCCTTGAGCTGGTTGATCATAATCTCAATCGATGCCTCGAGAGCGCGACGTGGAGAAATGGTACCGTCAGTCTCAATAGTGAGGCGGAGACGGTTGTAGTCAGTACGATCACCAACGCGCATATTGTCTACTTCGTAGTTAACACGGCGAATAGGGGTGAAGATCGCATCGAGCGCAATGGTGCCGATATCTACCTTCTCCTTCTGGTGAATCTCCTTTGATACGTAACCAAAGCCCTTTGCAACTACAATCTCAATGTTGAGCGTTGCGCTCTTGTCGGTCAATGTCGCGATGTGCAACTCTTTGTTCAAAACCTCAACTTGGCCAGACACGGTGATGTCACCTGCGGTAACATCCTTTACTCCCTTCACAGAGAGCGTCACGGTCTGTGACTCCATAGTTGATAGCTTGAAACGAGCCTTCTTCAAATTGAGAAGAATCGTGATGACATCTTCCTTCACACCGGGAATCGTTGAAAACTCGTGTGATGCACCTTCAATCTTCACCGTCGTGATGGCTGCGCCAAAAAGCGATGAAAGAATAATACGGCGAAGTGAGTTGCCGAGTGTGTGGCCGTACCCAGGGTAAAGACTTTCAATTTCGTAACTTCCCTTAAAACCGTCCTCTGAGAGAACTTTTGGCTTTGATGGCAATGTGATGTTGTAGTCGAGCATTGTGTTGTGGGTTAGATTAGGAGGAAACTTAGTTTAAAATTTGATAAATCAAACGGGATTCAGTGATTAACGGCTGTAGAACTCAATAACCGAAGTGAGATTGAATGACAACTCAGCTTGACCTGCCTTTGGCTTACCTTGGAAGGTTGCCGTGAGCTTGTCCGCGTCCACCTTGAACCAAGATGGTGCAGTGAGTGTCTTCATCTTCTCGCTCAATCCTTCAAAAAGTTTCGTGTTCATACTTCCTGGGCGAATAGCAATGACGTCGCCTACTTTCATACGGCGAGATGCGATGTTGCTACGGCGACCATTTACCATAATGTGTCCGTGGGATACAATCTGGCGTGAAAGCGCACGTGATGTTACAAAACCTGCACGAAATACTGCATTATCCAAACGTGATTCGAGAGCTTCAAAAAGGAACTCTGCGGGATTGACTCCACGCTTTGCTGAAGCCTCTTTTACATAATTCGAAAACTGCGTTTCGCTCACGCCGTACGTGTGACGAACCTTCTGCTTCTCACGAAGCTGACGGCCGTAGTCGGTTACGGTTGAACGGTGTTTCTTTTCAGAAATCAACTTTCCCGGTGGGTACGGACGCTTCTTAAAAGCGCACTTCTCACGTCCGCAAATGCTCTCTCCGAGACGACGACAAATTTTACATGTAACTCTGCTCATATGTTAATAATTAATTGGATGGTTTAAATTCTTCGTGGCTTCTTTGGCTTTGGTCCGTTGTGAGGAACCGGTGTGACGTCGCGGATTGATGAGATGTCAATACCCTTTGAGTTGACCGCGCGGATAGAGCTCTCACGTCCTGCTCCAACGCCCTTTACGACAACGTCAACTGACTTCATACCGATCATTGCTGCCTTTTCTCCAACGAGCTCACCTACCTTTGCGGCTGCAAATGGAGTCCCCTTCTTTGCGCCCTTGAAACCAAGAGAACCAGATGATGACCATACGAGTGCGTTGCCTGCCTTGTCCGCGAGGAGCACCTTGGTGTTGTTGTATGTTGACTGAACATAGAGAACGCCTTCAACGTGCTTCTTCTTTGCGGTACGAGCAAGAGCGCGAGATACCAATCCCTGATCAACACTCTGTCCTTCTTTTTTAATAATTCGTTTTTTGCCCATAATAGTAGTCTTGTTGGTGATTGATTATTGCGCTTTACTTCTTGTCTGCCTTACGTCTTCCTGAACCCATCGTTGTGCGCTTGTTGCCGCGTACGGTGCGAGAGTTGGTCTTTGTGCGCTGTCCACGAACGGGAAGCTTCTTTGCATGACGTGAACCGCGGTATGATTTGATTTCTTTCAAACGCTTTACGTTGGTTGAAATCTCACGCTTGAGGTCTCCTTCGAGAGTGAGGCCTTCGACAACTTTACGAATCTTTGCCTCATCATCTGGGGTCAAATCCTTCGCGCGCTTGCCGTGATCAAGTCCTACAGCGTCGAGAAGCTCCTTCGCGCGGGGACGGCCGATGCCGTATACCGCTGTGAGGCTGATCTCTAATCTCTTATCGTCTGGTATTGTAACTCCTAGGATTCGCATAATTTAATATCTTAAAATGTTTTAGCTCTATTAGCCCTGGCGCTGCTTGTGGCGAGGGTTCTCGCAGATAACACGAATACGGTCACCTCGTTTGACCGTCTTGCATTTCACGCAGATTTTTTTTACTGATGCTCGTACTTTCATATAATCATAAACTGGTTTACAGCGGATTGGTTTATACGGGTTTAACTGAACAAACCCCAAACTAGCTGATTCAAAAACAGTGAGAGTATTCTATCTCATTTCGAAATAAAATGCAAGGGCTTTGCCTCGCAAAGCCCACAACTGACAGCTAACACCGCTTACGCGGACATCTGACCGCTGATTTTCGCTTCGCGAAAATCAGCGGTAATGGTCAATTATCACACGTTTTTTGTCAAATGTTCCCCAAAATCCCCCGTGCCACTATCTAATAATCTATCCCCTGTCAGTTGTTATATGTCAGTGGTCAGTTGTTCCCCTCTATAAACGCTTGATGATACGACCTTTTCCGCCGTATGGGTCAAGCTTTACCATCACTTTGTCCCCGATGAGGACCTTGATGCGGTGGAGCCTCATCTTGCCCGCTAAGTAACAAATGATGTTTTTCTCCCCAGGAAACTCTACGCGGAACATAGCGCTCGGAAGCGCCTCTGTTACTACTCCTTGTGTAAGTTCTTCTTTTTCGTTTTCTGCCATTTGTGAATGTTTATAATAACAAAATTATGGTGTGCCGTCAATTTCTCCGGCAAGTGCGTAGATAACCAGTTGCAATAGACATAAATTACAACACATTATTTACGAAACAATCGTGACTGTCCCCATTTCCCACATTTCCCATTTCCTCATTTCCTACGACTTCTTCCGTAGTGTAATGTATTTTGAAATAATGAGAATAAGAGAAACAACAAGAAATATAATAGAGAGAAACATAGAAGTTGGCTCAGCAATTTGCATGCCCATAAAACCACCAATACTATCCTTTTCCATAAAAATAATTAAGGAAATAATGACAAATTGAAGCGGTACCCATCGATAAGCAAATTTACGCCAAGACTGAAAAATTTCATCACGCGAAAATAATAAGATAAATACAACAAAAGTTAAAGGAACAGAGAACCAGATGATAGATTTATATATTGCTATGTATGTATGCTGAGGTAATCCTAGTAACGGCCACACGTCATAATAGTGTTGAAGAAAATACGCAATCAATATCCCCGCAATTCCAATAATTGCCATGTTTTTCTTTGTCACCCACTTATTAATATTTTCTGTCATCTTATTTATTGCATTTTATTTCGTAAGGTAGAATACTTTACAAAAATGAATACGAGGGACACGAAGAAGAATACACAAGAAAAAAATATGGACATTGACTCGACTGTGGGTGCATTAAAAAATCCACCGCCTACTGTGCCACGCTCTCTAATTGCCATAGAAACAACCACAAGAATTTGCAAAGGAACCCACAAAATAGCCAAACGAAGCCAAGATTTAAAAATCTCACCACGAAGAGGAGAGAGGACAATCATAATTACAACTAGCGCAACGGAAACATGGAATAATGGTTCTGCTATAATTTTGTACACACTCCTCGAAAGTAGCGCATGTCTATATAGTGACTCTATACCAAACGCCAGTCCAACACCAATCAAACTTCCAATAAAAAGGTTTTTTTTGTCGCCCAATTCAATACTTTTTCCATAATTTTAGATAATTAATTTTTAATAACACACTTAACAAACTTCCCGCTGGCATTACTCCTCAAATCTCACCCCCACAACATCCATCTGGGTAATACCATTCACGGTTGTAGTGATGGTAATATTTTCCTGAGTCGTCGCTAAGCTTTGGGGGAAGAAAAGCGAGAACTTCGTCTGCTTGCGGTCATTGTCATTGTCATGTTCTTCCTCCTGGACAACATTGAGCATAGTGAAATTACCCACAATGTTCGACGCGAATGGCACATCTTTCTTGATCCCTGTTACCTTCACTGTCATCTCAAGTGGTTGTCCTTTTTTGAGTTTCAGTGTGTCGTCTGATTTGAGCAGAAGTGTCGTACTGTGGTTGGTATCCTTATATTTGTACTGTAGCTGAGCTGTTTGCTGTTTGTCATAGATATTTACAATGCTCATCTCTGACGTTGTCTTGTTGGCACTTGTATTGGTTATCCCAAGAGTGATTGGGGAACCCGCAAAATCCAACTCTTTTTCTAAGTCACGTCTTCGTTCTTCGTCTCCTTCGTGGTCTCTCTTCTTTTTAATAGAGTCTCGTTCCTTAGTGTTTCCTTTTGTAGTAGCGAGAGTAAGTGTGTAAGTCTTGAGCTCTTTGGTGCTCTGTGCAAACGATACCGTGATTACTCCGTCTGTTGTAGTGACCGTTGCGGGGACAGTAGTTCCTATACTGTCTTTCACAGGTGAAGTTCCTATGCGGTAATACGTGTTTGATAGTATGAGGTTTACATCCCCCTTCCCTGCAACTGAGAACGGCAAATCAAATGATTCTTTTTCCCAAAGAGAATACTCGCTTGGAATGATGAGATTTACAAAGACAGTAGCGTCAAATGGCTTCACGTCGTCTTGATTTGGGACACCGTCACCATCGGGATCTGCGGCTGGAGAAGAGTAAATTGTTATGGCGATGCTTGAGGTTGCAATATTGCCTGCCATATCGTGTGCAGTTATTAATATGTTCGTAACTCCTGGCGCGAATATCTGCGTGAGAGGTACGTCTGTGGTAAATGTTGGGCTTGCATCAATACTATCATTGACTGTCACGGGGACAGTAAGGAGTGTGCCTCCCGCAGTAAGTTGTTCCGCCGAGGTATCCGAAGCGAATATAGTTGGTGCGACGGTGTCGATATTGAAGGTGAGCGTTTTTATAGCCTCACTATTGCCACTGTTGTCTACTGAGTAGTATTGAAGCGTGGTACTGCCTTCTGTTGCGATAACAAGTGGAGTGCTTGTGCTGTATGTATTCCATGTAGTTCCGTTATCGAGAGAGTACTTTGTGTCTGCAACTCCTGATGACACCTCACCAAGAGGGGCGCCATCATCTGCGGTAAGAGCAACAGTAACTGCAGAAGTATAGTAGTCATTTGAGCCAAGAGTACCTGATGGCATCACAATAGTTACTGGTGCGGTGAGGTCGTTGCTTTCTTGTACGGACACATCGGTCCCCACGGTGTCGATAAGATATGTTTTTTCCTCTGTTGGAGCAATGGTTTGATTTTCCAAAATTGGAGACGTGAAGATTCCCACCGTTGGGTCAATGGTACGTGCGTAGAGTGAATATGAGTCGGTGGTCGTCGCCATGGTGCTTGCGAGCCCTGGGTTCTGCTTCAAGAACTCATCATTGTCATGCGCAGAGACATAGTACTTCACTTGAGTCCCTTCGGGGACGTAAACCCATTCTGGGATACCTTGGTTATCTCCCGAGACAATAGAGCCAGGGATTTGATTCTCGTACTCCCCTGTTACATAGTTCATGCCAATGTGTTTGCCGTCGGGGGTAATGGCGTGGAGATCGAGGTCAGGAAGGGTGTAGTCGAGAGGAGAAGATAACATAAATCCATTATTTCTATAACATGGTTCGAGGTTCTCGCAAGTTCTAAACATAGCACAACCAGCGTCGTAAGAGGTGACAACTGTAGACAATGCAGAGAGGTAGTAAAGATAATTACCCCAAGTAATGACAGAGGCAGACCACAGAACCCAAATAGAAACTTTAACTATCTTTACTTTTCGCCATTGAATATTAATTACACTCTTTTTTTTGTAGACAAATACTAATATTATGCTTAATACCAAAAACAAGAGCGGGGCAGGCATTTTTTTAACGGCGCAAATTCTTGTATCTAACCCTCCACCAGAAAGAAGTTCGTCTATTGGAATTGAATTCCTTGGGATAGTCCCCGGCCTGACTGGAGTCATAAACATATCACCCTTAATATACTGTAGGAAATCGTTCAAAGGGCTTAGGACTGATCCATTATAATTTTGATTAAATGATTCTTTTGGAATCTTGGTGATTGAAGTAGCAATCTCGTATTTTCCGTTAACTGTTTGGTCTCCTGAGGTAGAGAATTCTACAAACTTATCCAGGTCTTTGTAAGTTTCCCCAGACACAGAGAGCACACCGTCATCTACACTTATAGTGCTTGTAGAGTTTGTAGGACTGGAAGGAATTGTGATGGTTTGTTTTTTCCCCAAGAGAAAACCGCTCGCCCCAACACGATATAGCACCAATGATTTTTCTTCTGGAAGCGATGAATCCCATATTTTCAAATTTCTATTACGTGCCTCGAGAATATAATAATCATCGGTTGATGAATTAGTATTTTCTTCAAGGTTGTAGCGGAAAATAGTGTCACCCAACTCGCTCGTTTCCAGTGAATTAATCTGATATGTTCCGTATGCGGATTTTGGATGAATATCTTCGCTGAGCAAACCGAGAAATTCTTGGGTAAAGGAGGTCATAAATGGAGGATCTGAGACATTGTTGTCGGCGACATTCCAGTCACCGTCCGCCATCAAATCCCACCTTCCTACATTGCCCATTAGATAGAGATCGGGAGTTGGGGTGTTCTCTGGAGTTATTGTGGTTCCAACAGTGTGCCCCACCTCGTGCATCCACACACCAACTGGCTCGCGCTCTGAGATAATAATCTTTAGAGGTGGTTGCCAAAACAATATCGTACGCCCCCATGCACCAGTGGAAAGTTTACTTTTAGGAATTGTTGCATTCATTTGATCCGACTCACCCGCATGAACAACTGCCGCAACATCAAACGCTCTTAAATCTATCGCGGATATAGTAATTGCATCCTCAACAAACTCATCCTCCTTATCATTCGCCCCATAATACGCCTCAGTCTTATCCGTCTTGTACCACAGCCCACCGTTATCAAATATCGTAAACGTAAAACTCAACGAACCGTGCGATACTTCTTTGTAGTAATCATTGATGCAGTAGGCGAGGTCGGTGTAGTATTCTTCGCCATAACCATTGGCGTAAGTCTTTTCAGGAATGAGCTTGCATGGCTGAGCGGTTGTTGACGCTGTTGTGTGGGAAACATCTACTGGCTCCGCGAGAATGATAGCGACGTTAATGTTTTTTGCTGTGCTTGTCGGTGCGAGCCAACCATCTTGTTTTGTCCATGGCAGATTATCTTGTCCACCAGGGAAAACGTAGGCGGAATCACAGATGTTGTCATTATTTGCATCCCTACAGCCTTCACTTGCTGTATCAAAGTTGCTCCAGTAGTTGCCACCTATTGGAGGAGCAAGGTTGAATATATCGGTATTTGTGTAGCGAGTATCAATATAAACCTGCGTTGGGTTATTGAGAAAGTTATTATTGTATATTTTGTTAATAATAGGCAGACTCCACGGGAAGTTGGATATCCCGCTTACAGCGTTTTTTGAAAAAGTGTTACCAGACAAGGTATTGCCGCTGGAAACAAAAAAATCGATTCCATTCTTATAGTTATTTAATGCGTTATTCCCGGAAAGGGTGTTGTTATTGGAACCAAAAAGGAAGATTCCGAAAGAATTATTTTGAGCAGTGTTGCCAGTCAGAGTGTTGTTATTGGCACCACGGAGAAGGATTCCGCGGCTAGAATTAAATACAGTATTCCTGGTTAGGGTGTTGTTGGGGCCTACAAGTTCGATTCCATTCGTATTATTCGATATCGTATTGTTGACCAGAGTGTTATAGCTAGAATTGTAGACAAATATTCCATCCGTAAAGTTACTAATATTCAAATTCCTGATTGTCACACGCCCTCTCCCGTTAAGATAGACACCGTTCCCCGTGTTATATCCTGTCAGCGTATGGTGGTTACCATCGAGAGTTACATTATTACTGTCTATCTGGATGGTTTCGGTGAGGTCTGTGTTCATCGTGCAAACCCTTGTAGTATAATTCCAGCTACCAATCTGAGTACAGTCTCCGCCCGTTGCGTTGTCGCTAATGAATTTCGTTGAGTGGCGAGGTTGAATAAATACTATATGTGTCTTCGATAAATCTTGTGAGTATGAGTAGCCACCACTTGCATCAGTAACAAACTGGTCTAAATTGTGATAGCTGTCTTCATACTTATAGTACGTTGTCGATGTGGCAAAACCAGAGAGGGTGACTTGAGTTGATGTCGCCGTAGATGAGGCCGATGACTCAACTGTTAATGTTACCATTTCTGGTACGGAGTCCATTTTTAATTTAATCTGCTCTGAACTGTCGAGGGTGACATTGAGATATTGACTGTCTGTGATAGTGAAGTGTGTATCATCCCCCTCAGTTGTGCCTGGCATAACAAATGGCTGGGGTATATCAAATACAGGAGGTGGAACTGATTGCGCGTATGCAAAAGAATTAAATCCAAACAATAAAGCAAGCGCAAACACCGCGCGCACAATAAGACGGATGATAATCTTTTGCATAAAATTGACGGTCAACTTTTACTATTAATAATGCTAAAAGTATACCCCCACACCTACTTTTTACCTAGTAGGTTATACACAGTTAATATTATTGATACTATCTATGAAATTGTGTCGATGATCAATGTGGAAAAGTAGGTGTGGGGGTATACCACGGAGGCGCGCAAAAACGTCAGAGGGCGGGATTGCCGAAGGCAGTCCCGCACTTTGACGTTTTCTGTCAGATGTCAGTTGTGCGCACCGATACACTACTTCGTCAAAATCTTCACCGTTATTTTTGTGGGGTCGGTGGGGAAAACTGTTTTCCAGACGGGGCGGATGGTGAGGTTGGCTTTGTGGATGTTGCTCTGGTCGGCAATCATAGCGCTAAAATCATTTTTGTTTTTGCCTACGAGTGATGCGATGATTTTCGCTGAATCAATTTTGCCTACAAAAGATGCCGGTCCTGCGATGTGGAATTGTAATTTCGAAATATCTGAGAGCACTACGTTGTCGACGGGGTCAATAAATGTAAACGTAAGCGTCGACATATCGGGGATACCATATGGTGTCGCCGTCGTGTCATCGGTGAATGCGGTAGCGGTGAGAACTTTGATCAACGAATCCGTATCAAAGAAAAATACTGATGCGGTCGCACGTACCGTCACATTGGCAGCATTATCAGCCGAGTAATCCTGCGGAACTTCTTCAAACTTCACAATCACGCTTCCCGGGAAAAAAGTAACGTTCTCTGGAATTTGCGCGCGCGCCTTTTCTGTCGCCTCTTTCTTGAGGTCTTGCTTGAGCTCTTCCATAGCTTGCGCAATCGCTTCGTCAGAAGGAACTTTCACCGTACCTGCAAACCCGCCCGCGAGCACCGAGTCTGGCTTCGAGCGCGCATAAAACCTTGTGTATCTTGGGTCACCTTTGAATCCTGGAATTGTGAAATCAACGGGCTTATCAATATTGTACTTCTCGCCTGCTGCGTCTGCGTAGATTGTTGCCTCGATTGACCCTGGAACTGTCTTGCCACTTACTACTTTATAGCCCGGGACAACTACTGATTTGTCTATATGAAATATTTTATGATCAGGTGTCTCGAGGCGTGTGTTTATGACGAGCTTCTGAGTAGCGGTGCTGTAATTGTTGTAAATGATAACCTTGCCCGTTGCTTTGTTTTGAATATTCTTTTCGACCGTTACGGGTGCTTCCTTGGTCTTCTCATCAGTGAGACTTACAAATTGAAACACGAGAGAATCATCATGAGCAGCAAGTTCCTTTACTGCAGTGAAGTCAGCGTCGAGGGTTGCCTCCCTGGTCGTGGGAGAAATCTCGATAATTGCCGTTGCAAAATAGTTTGCAACAACGAAACCACAAGCGAGAAGCGCCACAAACACGAGAGCCCAGAGGATACCACGTACCCCTGAGCCACTTGACTCCACTGGTTTCCTCACCTTAGCGCTACGAGACTTTTCAAAAAATGGATTGTTCTCAATGCGGTCACCTGCTCTCTCGGGGGAAATGCTGGGGCGCGACTCAGGTACAACAACAGGACGACGAACAACCTCGTTGTGAGGGACGAGCACGTCATTCATTTGTTTTTTCTTGATGTCATCCATAATTATTTTTCAAATTGCTCTGTCATCTTTTGCGCAAAGAGCACTTCTGTCACGATGAATGGGTCACGCGTAATCCCAGGATCAGACACAACAAATTTTGAAACGATGAGCTGATCTAAATATTGTACATCAAATCCCCCATTTACTAAAAGTTCTGATTTTGCACTTCTAATAGTGCTAGAAAAAAGTGGCTCAATATCACTATCAATAGTAAAGTATATTTTGTTGGGGGTCGTCCCGCCTGCGGAAAGTGCCGCGACGGTCTTCTCGAAACGAATGAGCCATTCTTTCTTTGCCCATTCTATTATCTCGGAAATCGGAGCTCTCCGCGCATCATCGAGCTCGTTGCGGAGGAACATCGCAAATAGTGACGCCGCTTCTTCGTGGACAGTGCGCATACGCATCGATATCTCGCGGATGATAAAGTTGCGCCCATAAGGGAACGAGAGTGTACCCGTGAGTATGTCATTCTCAATACGCGATATGTCGGTCGACTCGCCCGTAATATCGAGAAAGAGGAAATTCTTATCAACAGGAAACATATCACGCACCACACTGAATGCTGCCACAGGGAACGCACCAAAGTGGATCGGAGCAATGTGAAAATATTTGTGAATCTTCCTCTCGATCCCCTGAATGACTTTGTTTGATGAAATGCAAACCGTAGTCGACATCTCCATTCGCGTGGTGCGTTGTTTGTAGGGATTTTTTATCTCGTACCCATTGAGCTTCATCTGAATTATTTTCTTTTCAATAACCCTGACGTCGCGTGGGGGAAGCGTCTGTTTAAGCTCCTCTTTGAGGAGGGTGACATCTTCGTCAATAAATTCTTCAAGTGTGTGCTCGTTGACTTCAAATTCTTGAAGACGAGAAATCTGCATATTGCGGGTTTTCAAAATGAACCACGGGGACGAGAGTGTGCAAAATACATTTGAAAGTTTCCCCCTTACAAGACCTTTTGATTGAATATTCTTTAGTGCTGTATCAAGACTTCTGTTCATCGCAAAAAGAAAACGAGAAGAAGAAAGCACTTCCTGAAATGAAATGTCTTCACGGACGCTCGCAAGCACTTGGGGGACAGAGCCTTTGCCCATCTTTACCAAAGCTGCACCAACGCTCGATGACCCCACATCGATGAGGAGCGTGAGCGCCTGCTCTTGTTTCTTGTTAGCTAAAAAAGGAATTGCCATTTGTTACATTGTACCACGTCGCGATACTTTGTTTCAATTGGATTTTATTAACAAATGTGCCAAATACTCTTTGTTGCCTGCCCCACCTAGAACTGGCGACGGAATCACCGCCTTGCATACAAGCCCAAGCTCCTCACTTTTCTTTACTACAGTCTCGACTGCATCACTGCGAAGCTTTTCATCGGTCACTACGCCATTCTTGCCAAGCTTACCTTTCCCAACTTCAAACTGCGGTTTAATGAGTATCACAGCGCTTCCCTTTTCTTTTAACATAGACTTCACACGAGGAAGAATCTTAGTAACAGAAATAAACGAAACATCAACAACGGCGAGGTCCACGGGCAGAGGTAGCTCAACAGTGCGAACATCAGTCTCTTCCATCGATATCACGCGCGGGTCATTGCGAAGCTCTGGCACGAGCTGATCACGACCAACATCAATCGCAAAAACTTTTTCAGCGCCACGCTGAAGCACACAGTCGGTAAATCCTCCCGTCGATGCACCAATATCGGCGACCGCAAGACCCTTCACATCAATATCAAAAACCTCAAGTGCCTTCTCGAGCTTGAGACCACCGCGACCAACAAACGGAAGTTGCTCAGTGACTTCAATAGTCGTCACATCATCGACAGGCAAGCTAGGCTTCTCTACAATAACACCACCAACAACGACTTTTTTTGTATGCACAAGCTCCGCCGCTTGAGTGCGACTGCGTGCGAGACCTTTTTCTACGAGGGCTATGTCGATGCGCTTTTTCATGTTTACCTTTTTATCATATTTACTGCGTGTTGTCATTGAACTCGAAAATTAAAACAAAGGACCGCCCTTTTTGAATTCTCAAGGGCGGTCCTTTGTTTTAATTTTCGAGTGTCGCTTACGCTACAACTTCTGGTGTTGCCTCTGTTGCTACTTCAGCTACGGGAGCCTCTGCTACTACTTCTGCGGGGGCTTCTGCGGGAGTCTCGGCTGCTGCTGCGGCTGGTGCGGCTGCCTTTGGAGCCTCTGCGGGAACTTCCTTAACGATAGGAGTCTTCTTGCCGAGAACGTTCACCTTCTTTCCTGAAACCGCTTTGAGGTCTACGAGGAGGTTGTGAACTGTTCCTGACGCCTTTGCGCCTACTGACATCCAGTGCTTTGCGCGCTCTACGTTGATAACGGGCTTTCCCATACGCGCGTTATATGAACCGAGAACTTCAAGGAAGTTTCCAGTCTTTGGCTTTAACTTTGAATCTGTAACGATGACGCGGAATGATGGGTCATTCTTGCGGCCAACGCGTTGTAGTCGAATTGATAACATAGGCAACATCCTATCAAAAAGGCCCCAAACAGTCAAGCGATTGACTGTTTGGGGGAGTAGTGGCTAACCACATACACTAAACTAATAAAGAAAAGGGCTCAAAATGAGCCCTTTAAGTGCAGAAAACTATTTGACGGGTGTCCAAAGACTGCCATTCACCACCTTGGCCTTGAGCTTTTTGGGGGCGAGATATTGATCGTCCAAAATCTCGAATTTCTCGAAACCGTTGCGGGGCTCCATCACTACCTCTGTTTCGTAGTTTGGGCTTCCGTCGAGAAATAATAGGCGACGTCCTCTTGTTTTGACAATATCGCCAATCCTGTATGAGACATCTTTGTCGAGATCCTTCTCCTCTGCAATTGTGCCGAGACCGAGACAGCGTCCACGGTAGGAAACGAGAAAAAGGATGACTACAAAGAAAACAGTTGCAAAAAATATAAACAGCCCCGAAAATTCTGGATCCTTGAAAGCAACAAAAAGGCATCCAGCAAATATTGCTGAAAAGATACCGATGATTATTTTCTGTGTTCTGTTTTCGTTCTTACTCATCACACACCTCACTTTTTGTAGTTGAAAGAATTACTTCTAAATTCAAACTACCACTTCCCTGCTATTTGTCAACAAAAAAAGGGCCCGAAATGGACCCTTTTGAACTAGAATGGTTGCTACTCTTGCGCTTCGTCCTGCTGGTTTTTCGCAAGGAGAGCGCTGAGCTTTTGTGCTGAGCGTCGTGCTTGTTGGCCGATACGGACGAGTTTGGGGATTTCAGAAATTGAAACTATCGCTCGAACTGGTTCCTTCACGCCAATTACGTTGGTATACTGAGGCAAATTCGTAAACTCAACCAGTGCGCTTCCGTCTGGTTTCGTTGAAAGTACTTTCATTTCTTCCTCCTTAATCATTTATGATGTACCAGATTTCATCGTACCATAAATTTACTAAATAACAATTACTTAGAAGTATGCGTGGTCAGTTGTCCCAAAATGTCATCTGTCAAATGTTCCCCAACTGTGCTATCTTATGAGCAATATGAACGACAAAAATACTAAAGACTCCAACTTTGCTGAAGGCGTTATTACTACCACGGCGAAAGGTTTTGGCTTTGTTTCTGTGGGCGAAGATAGCCCGCGCGAAAACGATATCAAAATCGAGGCAGGTTTCCTTAATACCGCACTACCCCGCGACAGAGTGAAAGTACGTTTGAACGCTAAAGTCGGAGACATGCAGCAAACGGGAGAGGTTACAGAGATTCTCGCGCGCAATAAGATAACCTTCGTGGGCCTCATCGACGAAGAAGGTGGGTCAACATTCCTCATTCCTCAGGATACACGCATCTATGTGGACTTCTTTATTCCCAATCCTACCCAAAGCAAAGCGGGTGACAAAAATGAAGAGAAACTTCGTGGCAAAAAAGTACTCGTGCGACTCATGGACTGGACTGACCCAAAGAAAAACCCAACCGCAGAGATTATTGAGGTACTCGGTCAGGCTGGCGATAACGAAACAGAGATCCGCGCTATCGTCCTCGACAAGGGGCTTCAGATGGAGCTTCCTGAAGAAATTCATCGTGAAGCAGACGAGCTCAAGAAAACTGCGCCTGCATTTATCGCAGAGGAAGCAAAGAAACGTCGCGACTTCAGAAATGTAACGACATTCACTATCGACCCTGCGGATGCGAAGGACTTTGACGATGCTATCTCTATCCAGACACTCGCAAACGGCGACATTGAAATCGGTGTGCATATTGCAGACGTGTCGGCGTACGTGAAGCCTCATATGGCTATCGACGAGGAGGCGCGCAACCGTGCTACATCTATCTACCTTGTGGACCGTGTGATCCCAATGTTCCCTGAGGTTCTCTCCAACGACCTCTGCTCGCTCAATGAGAAGGAAGACAAGCTCGTGTTCTCAGCTGTGTTTACGTTTGCGCCAGAAGCGTTTAGTGACCCAAAGACGAAAGTGATTGTGAAAGACAAATGGTTTGGTCGTGCAATCATCAATTCTGCAAAGCGCTTTACCTACGAGAATGCGCAAGAAATCCTCGACAAGGGCGAAGGTCTTTTCTATAACGAGCTCAATATGCTCAATGTGATGGCAAAAAAGCTCGCTATCCAAGACAAAGCAGAAGGCGCTATTTCTTTTGAACACGAGGAGGTACGTTTCGAACTCGACGAAAACAAAAAGCCTATTCGCGTATACACAAAGACATTTCAAGACACCAATAAGCTTGTGGAAATGTATATGCTCCTCGCCAATAAAAAGGTGGCAGAGTTCGTGTCTTCGAAGCTCGGTGACAATAATGGCAAGCTCGCACACCCCGACCATGTGAATGATCTCTTTATTTATCGTATCCACGATGAACCAAAACCAGAACGCATCCTCGAGCTCTCGAAGTTCGTCGCTGGTCTCGGGTATAAACTTCCCGTAAAGGAGGGTCGTGTATCCTCAACAGATATCAATAAATTCCTCGAATCAATCAAGGGTAAGCCGGAGGAAACAATGCTCAACACCGCCACGGTGCGCACGATGGCAAAAGCAATCTACTCGACCAATAATATCGGCCATTTTGGTCTCGCATACGAGCACTACGCACACTTCACCTCCCCTATTCGTCGATATCCTGACGTGATGGTACACCGCATCCTCGCGCACTTCCTCGCTGATGAGAGGGTTACCAAAGATGAGATGGAAGAATACCGTAAGCTCGCATCGCACTCATCTGAAATGGAAAAGCTTGCTGCCGATGCAGAGCGCGCATCTATCAAGTTTAAGCAAGCGGAGTATATGAATGAACGCGTTGGCAAAGAATTTATGGGGACTATCTCTGGTGTTGCTGAATGGGGTGTCTTCGTAGAGGAAGACGAGACAAAGTGTGAAGGTCTCATCCGTATCTCAGACCTCGGCAATGACTATTACATCTTTGAGCGCGACAAGTATCGCATCGTTGGAAAGACGAAACACGAAAAGTTTCAGCTTGGAGAGAAAATAAAATTCCGCGTGAAAGCGGTTGACCTCGAGAAGAAGTCGATTGATTACGAGCTCGTGAAGTAATAAAAGGAAGCCCGTGGCGCATCGCGCCACGGGCTTTTGTATTACTCACGAAGGGCTGAGGGCCCGACACGGTATACGATTTTGTCACAGATTTTCTGGACAACATCCTTCGGGTCATCATTGTCGCTATTTCTGATACGATATTTGATAAAGGGACTAAGGATGTTGAGCAATTCATCATCGAGCTTCGCGATGCGTTCCTGCTTCTTTTCTTCGCTTATATCACGCTCATTGATGCGACG
Source organism: Minisyncoccota bacterium (assembly GCA_041660105.1). GTDB lineage: Bacteria > Patescibacteriota > Minisyncoccia > Phycocordibacterales > UBA1550 > UBA1550. The sequence continues at coordinate 110,225 of JBAZWZ010000002.1, forward strand.
GATGAGGTCTTCTTTTGGTGCTGTGACGAAGAACGTTTGGGCTTCGGGGTAAATACGAGCGATTGATTCAACCCCCTGAATGTCCACGACGAGCAAGACGAGCGCCCCCGTCGCCAACATAGAATCAAGATCATCCCGCAATGTCCCATACAAATGCCCGTAGACTTCTGCGCTCTCAACAAATTCACCACGACGAACAGATTCGATAAACTCCACACGACTGAAGAAATAGTAATCTACCCCATTTACTTCACCCGGACGAGGGTCACGCGTCGTGCCACTAATTACCTTTTTTGTGTTTAAACGTTTTTCGATTGCTGTTGAAAGTTTAGTTTTCCCAGCTCCCGAAGGTCCTGCAAGCACCACAATGCGTCCACTCATGTCTGTTCCCCTTCCTTGGAATAGTTTGTTTGGGTGTTCCATAAATCAGAGTACAGAAAATTTACCAACAAGTCAAAAGCCCGTTGCGCATAACGCAACGAGCTTGTTCTCTACGTCAGATTCCCGACGATTTCCTCCCACGAATAGACGCGGGTGACATTCTTGGGAAGCTCAGCGGTTTGATTCCAAGGCGCATCGAGAAGTAACACAGGTGTTCCCGTAGCAGCAATATCAAATGCGTAATCCAAGTGATCGTCAATAAATACTTCTATTCCAAGATCAAGACAAAGCTCCGCCTTCCTTCTCTTGGTAGGAATACCTTTATATACACTCCCATTTGGAAAATGAAAACTATCAAGTAAAAACGGAATATGTTTTTGTGCAAGAAGTAACGTGATAGGACTAAATTCTTTTCTTCGTGCAGTAATAATATGCAGTTCTTTGTCTTTGCCTTTCAACATCCTGAGAGAGTCAACTGCTGCATTAATTAATTTGGTGGATGTGTGCTCATCGGAACTAAAGAAATTGTCGATTCGCTTGTTCGCCTCATCAAGTGAACAACCCCAAATTTTTTCAATAGAATAAGTAAAAATATCCTTTCTTTCATACGCGGTCCCATACACACGATTATGCCACAGCGCCATCGCTTCGTTTGTCGAAACAATTACATCATCAAAATCAATGCCAATTACTTTTGCGTTTTTCATTTAAAATCTGATTTATGGGACACAATTGCTTTTGCAATATACGCGCGAAGTTTTGGCGCGCCCGAAAAATCAGTTGTCTTCTTTGGGGTATGTTCAAAAATATTAAAACCTTTCTCATCATATCGCGGTACGAGCTGCCAATGAACATGTTTCGCTTCGTCCATATACACGAGATAAACCTTTTTAACTTTAAGCATTTTGAGGAGTGCATCGCGCGTCACATCCACGACGTGCATCAGATGCTCATACTGCTTACACGTGAGATCACGCAAGTCAGGCACTTCATTCTTCCAAACAACGATAGTGTGCCCCACGGTAACAGGAAAAAGTGCGAGACAAACATAAAGATATTTATCTTCGTACACAATCGATTCTTTTGGAGGAGTTGGGAGTTTTGACATATTTACTTTACTATCTCTACTATTCCATTAATTTAACGAGTTCCTAAACATTATTGCTTTATCAATACCTTATTTATACATATCCTTTCTGTGCCCAACCTTTAGAATTTTAGCCGTGTCTTTTTCAACATCAAACGCAACTCTATAATCTCCAATACGAAAACGGTATTCTCCAAATTCAAAATCTGTAAGATGTTCCGCAAAATGAAGTGGCGTCGATGCCGACATATAAAACTCAAGTTTCTCCATTATCAACAATTGAACCTTGCGAGGAAGCTTAGAAAATTCTTTGATCGAGTTGCCCTTGAAATCGTACTTCATAATTAGGCAAGTCCAAGTTTCTTGTACAAATCCTTTGATGAAACTTCTTTTTTAGAAATGCGTGCACGTGCAATATCTTGCTTATATTTTTTTGAGGTAGACATTTGATAGTATTCTTCAAGCTGACTTACCCTTTCACGAATGGTCTCCCATACCGAAACAGGCAAGACCACAACAGGGTTCTTGCCGAGCTTGAAAATTTGCGCTTTTTTCATCAATGTATTCATATTTTTATGATACTCTTTTTTACAAAAATCACAAACTATTTCGCCACTTCCACAGCTTCTTCAAACTTGATTGAGAGGAGCTTTGAGATTGCGTCTGAGCCCATCGTCACACCGTAAATGATACCCGCGCGCGACATCGTTTCGCGGTTGTGCGTGATCACAATAAGCTGTGAATACTTTGAGAGTGTTGCGACCATATCGCCATACTTCTTTGAGTTGGCCTCATCGAGTGCTGCATCTGTCTCATCGAGTACGAGAAATGGTGGTGGGTTCACCTGTGACACTGCGAAGATGAGTGCAATAGAGGTGAGTGCACGCTCTCCACCAGAAAGCATCTGAAGTCCTCGAATCTTCTTGTGTGGAAGTGAGATTGCAACCTCAATCCCCTCCTCGCCTTCTTCTTCCTCAATCTCATCAGGGTTCTCAACGATGTCGGTATCCAAGCGCTTTCTCTTCTTCTCAATAGCAACCTCGAGTGAGGCAGTCCCACCACCAAACATAAGCGCAAAGAATTCACCGAACTGCTTGTTGATCTTCTTGATACCCTCTTTGAATTGCACCCCAAGGGTCTCCTCGAGCTCACGACAGAGTGCGTGGAGCGACTCAGCGCCCTTGGTAAGGTCTTCGAGCTCGCGTGCGAGGAAATTATCGCGCTCAACGGCCTCTTCATACTCACGCATAATCTCCTCTCCCGAACCGCCACCCATCATATCCTCGAGACGAATCTTGGTACGCTCAATCTTCTTGCGACGAGCCTCTTGCTCAGCACGAGACTCTGTAAGTGCCATCTCAATATCAATAGGAGTATTTACATAGTCGAGCACAGAGCGTCCCACGAGGATACCTCCCTCACGAAGTTCTTCACGGAAGGAAACTTCATCGCGGGCAAAGTTCTCAATGTGCTCACGTACCATACCGAGGCGAAGGGTAAGCTCTTGCTTCTTGGCACGGAACTCAAACGATGCACGCTCTGCTTCTGTCGTCTCTGTGCGCTTGTTCTCCAGTACTGCTTCAAGCTCATGAACCCTCCTCTCAAAACCACGAATCATTTCTTCGAGGTTGTGTTGTGAATCAAGAAGTGTCTTGTGCTCATTACGCAAATCATCGAGTGCCTTAATAACGGCATCATTGTTTACGGGCACACCCTCAGAACCACGAATGTGTTCGAGAAACTTCCCCACTTTCTGGCGGGTAGCACTTACTACACCTTTAATATACAAATAGTCCTCGCTTGATTCTGCGTGTCCAAGCTCGTCGTAGAGATTTTGTGCGAGATTCTCAGCCTCTTCTGCGCTCACAACCTTTTCGTGTTTCTCAAGTGGCGTATTCAAACGGCGCTCCTCGTACTCGATCATTCCCTCGAGGCGACCTATCTTGCGACCGAGGTCATCACGCTCACGACGAACAGCGCCCATCTCAGAGCGGACCTTCACGAGCTCGGCAACCTCAGCGCTGTCCTTGGTCTGAACACCGCGCAGACTGTCCGCATGCGCAAGCGCCTCATTGGCCACATGGAGTTCTTTCTCAAGTACTTCTTTCTCCTTGTGGAGCTTCTCACGTGTGTGTTTGATGTACGTCTCCTCACGAATCAAATAATCACCATAAAGCATCGCGAGCTCATCACGGAGAGTACGTGCCTGCTCCACTTTCTCAACTTGTTTCTTCAAGAATTTAATGTGTGGAGCAATCTCACGACGAAGCGACTCTGTCTGACGCATATTCTCCTCTGTCTTCGCGAGTTTCTTCTCGCTCTCTGCAATCTTCCACTGATAAATCTTGAGACCAAGCGCGTCCTCAATCATCACACGGCGCTCCTTGGGTGATGTGTTCAAAATACGATCTGCCTCGCCCTGAGAAATGATGTGGTGCCCTGACGCACCAATGTGCACGGACGCAAGGAGCTCGATAACGTCCTTGAGGCGCACTGAAGATCCATTGATAAAATACTCACTCGATGCATCGCGGTGAATCTCGCGAGAAATAGCAACCTCGTCGTAATCGATAGGAAATGTACGGTCTTTGTTATCAAAAGAAATAGTGACACGTGCGCGGTTCTGACGCTCGGCCGACTTGGAGCCGTTGAAGATGAGATCCTCGGTGCGCTTACCACGCATCGACTTGAGCGACTGCTCTCCGAGTACGAAACGAAGCGCCTCGGCGACGTTGGACTTGCCGGAGCCGTTGGGACCCACGATAGCGGAAATAGACGCCCCAAACTCAAGGGTGCTCTTCTTTGCGAAGGATTTAAAACCTGAAATCTCGAGACTTTTTACACGCATTATGCGTATATATTACCATATTGCGTTTTATGTTGCGACAAATAAAAAACCAGGTGGCATCACGAGATGCGCACCTGGTATATATTAGAACCTTGATAGTGTTTAGTTGTACATGCGAATCATCTCTATGCGTTCTTTGCGCTCCTCGAGTGTTTCGCCCCAATGACACAAGCGGTCCATAACAAACCAAAAAAGAACGGTACAAAAAAGTGAAATCAAACCTACAGCAAGCAACGATTGTAAATTACACATTTTTCCCTCCTTGGGAAGTTGACTAATGCTGACAAACCCTACAAATACTATACACTAATATACTATTCTGTCAACCCCAATCAAGTTGCAACGAAAAAACAGGCGAGATTATCGCCTGTTTTGAATTTATATATTTACATCACGTAGTGTAAACCTTTTTTAGGGTAAATATCCCCAAAAAGAACAGTGCGGCACCCGTAAGCCCTGTGATTAGATTTACTACAAGTGACGCAGACACGAAAGTTGCAAAAATCACGCAACCACATGCTGTAAATACCATCCCAAGAACCATGCGGGCAAGAAACCCCAACATAGGATATCCGTGCTCAAACGGACTATCACCACAGAGGAAGAAATATATTCCTCCAAAAAGAAGTACTGCGTAAACAAAAGCCCAAGCAATGAAACTCTCAATTTTTCGTAGCATTTTTCCCTCCTTGGGAGTTATTAAGATCTGAACGAAGATTAGAATAATATTAGAAATATGTCAACAGCAAGAGCGCGAGGCCTTTGGCCTCGCGCTCCGTGTTTCTATTTGCTAATGACTATTGGCTATCAACTATTTCTGCCACCCCTTCTTCTTGAGCCCATCCGCGGCGGCATTTTGCTCTGCGTCTTGCTTTGACTTACCCATCCCTGTCCCCACAAGCTCTTTCTCGAGATACACACCCACGGTGAAATCCTTATCATGGTCGGGACCCTCTTCCTTAAGCACTTCGTACGATGGTGTGATGCCAACATGCTCTTGTGCCTCTTCTTGAAAAAAACTCTTTGGGTCACGCCAGAGTTCTTTGTTTACAATTTCATCTGTCTTGCCAAGGAGATGTGTCTTCAAAAATGTATCCGCTGCATCGTATCCCAAGTCGAGATAAATAGCTCCCACGAGCGCCTCAAATGCGTTCGCGATAATTATTTGTCTCGCCTTTGTGCCCCTGTCCTTCGCCTCGCCTTTTGACATCAGAAGATACTCCTCCATACCGAGATCAATGCCGAGATTGCCAAGTGTCACTGCGTTTACGAGCGCAGCGCGATAGCTTGTGAGGTCTCCTTCGTTTGACTTTGGATATTTCTTGTACAAGTAATCAGTTACCGCGAGCTCAACAACGGCGTCACCAAGGAACTCGAGGCGCTCATTGTGATCGAGTCCACGCTCGCGTGTCTCGTTGATATACGAGCGATGCGTAAAAGCCTCACGGAGAACCGCCTTGTCGCGAAAGATAACGCCTATGCGTTCTTCGAATGGTAAAAATTTTTCTTTCATAAAAATTAAGCTGGTATATCCTGGATTGCTTCGCTGCGCTCGCAAAGACAATCACCGTGATTGTTAGTTAAAGGTTATTTCTTGAGTAATATATTTACTGCCTTCGTAATCACCGGCAACATATCATCATACATATTGAGGTCAATGATTTCTGCGAGCTTGAACCACTTTGCATCATCGAGTCCACCTTTCTTAAGAAGCTGAATATCCTGATACGGTGCCTCAGCAAGGAAATAACTCACATGCTTTCGCATCTTACCCTTCTCTGGGTGTGATGCAACGTATTCATTTTCACCGAGAAGCTCACCAATAGTTACGGGCAAACCAACTTCTTCCATAACGATACGTGGAAGTGCCTGCTCGTCAGTCTCACCTTCTACATAGTGCCCTTTCGAGAGCGTCCAGTGACCAAATATGTCATGCACAAGTCCGAGATAGACATCCTGACCATCACGCGCGTAAATCACCGCACCGCCAAGCTTGTCGAGAGGAAGAGTCTTTGGGTCCACCGGAGCGTGAGGAACTTTCTTCTTGCTCGTCTCATCTTTACCAGGCTCACCAAGCTCCTTATACACCGCGCCGAGTACGCCGTTGATAAACTTACCACTTGTCTCACCGCCGTATGTCTTCGCAAGCTCGATAGCTTCATTGATAGCCACCTTCGCCGGCACTTGAGTACGGTCTTCGAAAAGTAATTCGTAAAGTCCGATGCGGAGGATATTGCGGTCTACAAGTGCAATCTTGGCAATAGGCCAATCTGGGGCAGCCTTTACAATAATGTCGTCAAGCGTAGTCTTCTTGTTGAGGATACCCAAAAGAAGCTTTCGCATAAACGAGATGTCATTCACCCCAGGGGCAAACTCCTCTGCGTTGCGTACGAGAGCCTGCTCAATCTCAAGATCGGTAAGTGCTCCACCGCGGAAATCCCACTCGTAGAGAACCTGCATAACGATACTTCTTGAAAGGTGTCTGTTTGCCATATGATTAAATGTACTTATCCTTATAGTATACGCATAAGGAGCAAAAAAGAAAAGCGGTTAGGCTTTACCTTACCGCTTTTGCTTGATTATTTCTTCTTTGCTGCGACACGCTTCTCTGTCTTCGCAATAGTTTTTACCAATTTGAGGACTGCCTTACCACGATACGTACCGCAAGCGGCACAAACCTGATGGCGAAGGTGAAGAGCCTCGCACTTCACGCACTTTGAAAGGCGTGCGCCGTCAAGAGCGTGATGTGAACGGCGATTTGCCGTGTGTGCACGTGTGTGTCTCATTCGTACTACCATAGTAGAGATACTCTAGCAAATCCCCCAGAAAAAATCAAGGGGCTGGTATTTCTACCAGCCCCTTTTGGGTTTTTCTACAGAATTCTTCGAAGCATACGGGTGTTATAAAGCTGGAAACGCCTGCCTTCAACACTGAGAACACCTTCCCTGATTGCCACTGCTATCACCTCATCCTCAATAAAACCAAGCCTGACTGCGGGGGCTCCACCATCTTCTGAGGGATGATAGAACAGTGTGACACTGAAACCCTTGTCCTCCTTAAGGAAATGGAGGGTCTGATTCTTGTCCTCCACATCGACGAGGGCCTCCTTGATGCCATACCCCGGGTGCGCGGTTGCTGGAGCAGTGTTTGCCCTGGACACAGAGCGAAAACGTTCACTTTTATTCAACATTTACTTCCTTTCTATTGTGTACGTACTAAAACAAGTATACCACACAAACACGCTTTACACAAGACCCTTCAGAAAACTTTTGCGGTGATGCTTGGTGATGCCATTCTTTTTTATTGCTTCGTAGTGTGCGCGGGTACCGTAGCCTTTGTGTTTTTCAAAACCGTACGCAGGAAACTTTTTTGCAAATATGGAAAAGAAAAAGCGCCGTACCAAAAGGTCGTGCGCTCTTGTATTTGATGCAGTTACTTGGGAATGTACGTAATTGTTACGTACATCGTGGCGTCGCTCGAAATTGAAGTGGCCACGGAAATGCATTCCTTAACATTCTCTGAAAGAAACTTTTCCACACCTTTCTCCATTTCATCAAATCTTCCCACAGTATGGCGTGGTTGAGTGAGACAGAACGAAAGCACTTTGCACTTAGGCATCACATACTCCTTAGTTGTGTATGTTCACGGCGACGTGCCAGTGACTCATATGAATTAACAGTAGCATTTTAGTATAATTTTGTCAAGTGCTACAAGACTTTTGCTACAGAACTTTAAAAATTGCGCCCACAATTTTTTCTTGCTATCAAAACCTCAGCATTATTCACCATAGGAGTCCCGTCCGTACGATTTCGCAATGCACGGGAGTCCATCTTGTCATAGGCAATAATCTCCCAGTCATTATATATTTCTTTTAGTTCATTTGGTTTGGGATAAAAATTTTTTGTTGATGGATTCTCATTATAAAAATCTCCCTCTGCCGTAAGAACCGATACGACGTTGAAACCACCAGCCCTTGTTTTTTCTTTCATCTGTTCTATGACTTTTCTTGCAGCAAAATCAGTGATGTGCTGAAAAACATAAGAAACTACAATAACATCATAACTCTGGATAACACCAATTTCGACTATGTCTGCAATATGTGAACGAACAACCAAGTTTCTCTTTTTAGCCTCTTTTTTAAACTTCTCAACTCCAACCCTAGAAAGATCAATGAGTGTAACTTGAAATCCAGCGTCTGCAAGAAAAAGTGCATTTCTCCCTTCTCCTCCACCTATGTCCAATACTTCGCCACTCTTAATTAACTCTGTAATTTTTTTTACAGCTTGCTGTGGTTTCCCTCCCCTAAAATCAATATTTGGGGTCGCATAAATTTCATCATATTTATTACTCATCTGTTTATTCTACCACACCCTTCAAAAAACTTTTCCTGTGATGCTTGGTTATGCCGTTCTTTTTGATAGCTTCGTAGTGCGCTCGGGTGCCGTAACCTTTGTGCTTTTCAAAACCGTGCTCAGGGAACTTTTTTGCAAGAAGTGTCATACGAGCATCGCGCGCGACTTTTGCCACTATTGAAGCAAGGGCAATAGCAAGCTCCTTTTCGTCGCCCTTTATAATAGTTTCTTGATTCTTGTAATGCTCTGGTGCATAGAGCGAACCATCAAGAAGAACTTTTGCCTCATCGACATTGTGCTCGATTGCTTCGAGTGAAGCAATCATCGCCGTGCGAATAGCAGACGAAAGTCCCCTTTTATCAATCACGCTCGGCGCAACAAAAGAAACTGCGCACGAGAGATATCCGAGAGACTCAGCTTCTTTGATTTTGAGTAACCATTCTTCCCTCTTTTTGGGGGTGAGTTTTTTTGAGTCTTTTATAATAGGAAAAAGTTTTTCAACCTTCTTTTTGTGTTCAGCATAAATACACACAGCGCCGACAGCGACCGGCCCAGCAAGAGGTCCACGACCAACCTCATCGACACCAATTATGTATTTATACTTCTTCTTCATATTTCATAACTCTATAGTATCTAACAGTAAAAAACAAAGCCCCTTGCGCTTTACAGCACAAGGGGCTTTTCGTTGATGTTACCTTCGGCGCATTTTCTCCATTTCGGAAAGTTGTTTGTCGATTTGTTTATCAACTTTATTCATATCGACATCACGCACAGGAATTACGCTGAGACATCGGATAAGGCCATTGTTGTGGACCCCAACGTCCTTCTTCATAATCTCCGCGATTTTCATAGAACGATATCGGGAGAAATGCCAAGTTGCTAAACAAAGACAGATCAAAACAGCAAAAGAAAATTTTGGAAATCCTAAAGTTGCAAGGACAAGACTTGCAATCATTGCCATTATCGCAATCACCGCTTGGCAAATATGCGCATTTCGCATATCCCTCATCATGCTTCTCCGAAATGGCTCTTGCTCGTGAAGTTCTTTAACGTTTTTGGGCAATCGCTGGGCTATCAACGATTTTGCGCTATTCTGCTTAAATCCTTCAAACAGCAAATATAGACAGATTGTAACCAGCAAAATTGTCCCCAAAACCAAATGTAGGTTGGTCATCATTTTCTCCTTTGTAATGAACTATATTTCATTCTATCTAAAAAGAACAATACTTCATTTTGGTGATTATGTCAAAAATTTCGAATCAGCTGACGGGTCACCAGAGCCGTGTCATGGGCACGTGTCTTGGACATAAACCTTCATCAGCGATATACTGTCACTGTTATGACCATCGAGAAACAGCAATTTGTGCATCTTCACACACACTCTCACTACTCTCTCCTTGATGGACTCTCAAAAATTGATGAGATGATTGCACTCGCAAAAGAGCGTGGTATGAAAGCCATCGGTCTCACCGATCACGGCAACATGTACGGTGCGATTGAGTTCTATAAGAAGTGTAAAGCAGCAGGCATCAAACCAATCCTCGGCGTAGAAGCATACGTGACTGCAGGCTCACGACTCGATAAGCGCCCAGGTATCGACAACGAACGCTTCCACCTCACCCTTCTCGCAAAGAACGCACAAGGTTACAAAAACTTGATGCGCCTCGTGACCATCTCAAACCTCGAAGGCTACTACTACAAGCCACGCATGGACAAAGAAGTGCTCCGCAAATACAGTGAAGGGGTTATTTGTTTGTCAGGATGCTTCGGAGGAGAGTTTTCTCGTGCTATTCGTCGAGGTGACCTCGAAGGGGCGGAAGCTATCGCACGTGAACATCAAGACATCTTTGGGAAAGAAAATTATTTTCTTGAAATCATGCATCACCCTGGTGTTGAAAATATTGAAGAGGTGCGCAAAGAAATCATCCGCCTCAGCAAGAAGCTCGACATCCCCCTCGTCGCCACACAGGACTCGCACTATCTCCATGTCGAAGACCAAGATGCGCACGAAACACTTCTCGCCATCCAAACCAACGGCGACCTCAACGATGAAAATCGTTTCTCAATGAAGACAGATCTCTTCAGCTTCATCGACGAAGAGACAGCGCTCAAAAACTTTGCATCAACTCCTGAAGCAGTGTGGAACACGGGCAAAATCGCTGATATGTGTGATATCGAGCTCACACTAGGAAAATTTATTTTTCCAAATTTCACCATCCCTGAAGATACGACTTACGACTCTGAGCTTCGCCGACTTTGTTTTGAAGGACTTCCCCGTCGCAAACTCGAGGGAGACGAAAAGGTAATTGAGCGACTTGAGTACGAACTCTCGGTGATCAAGATGAAGGGGTACGCGGTGTACTTCCTCGTTGTGGAAGATCTCATTCGTTTCGCGAAGGAGAATAAAATCCTTGCGAACATTCGAGGGTCCGTCGCAGGCTCGATGACTACGTATCTCCTCGGGATTACGGCGGTAAACCCACTTGAATACAAGATTCCTTTTGAGCGCTTCTTGAACCCTGAGCGTCCCTCTGCTCCCGATATTGATATGGACTTTGCCGACAACCGTCGCGACGAAGTTATTGAATATTCACGCAAAAAATACGGAGACGATCACGTGGCGCAAATCGGTACATTTGGGACAATGATGGCGCGCGGTGCCGTGCGTGACGTTGCGCGCGCGCTCGGTCACCCGTATGCTATCGGCGACAGGATTTCTCGTCTCATTCCCGAAGGCTCACAGGGTTTCCCGATGACGATCGACACTGCACTCGAAATGGTCGACGAGCTCGCTGAACTTTACAAAAAAGACGCTGACACAAAACAGATAATTGACCTCGCAAAAAAACTCGAAGGTTGTGTGCGTCACATTTCTGTCCATGCTGCGGGAGTCGTCATCTCCCCACTCCCCCTTTATGAATACGCGCCACTACAGTTTGACCCCAAGGGTGGAAAAATAATCACACAGTACGATATGTACTCTGTCGGCGAAGACGGCGTCGGGCTCACCAAGTTCGACTTCCTTGGTATCCGCAATCTTTCAATATTGAGTAACGCAGTTGAGCTCGTGGAAAAAAGGCACCATATAGTCGTTGACCTCGACGACATGCCCCTCGAAGACAAGAAGACTTTTGAGATGCTTGCTCGCGGTGAGACCATGGGCCTCTTCCAGCTCAACGGCGCCGGTATGACGCGCTGGCTCAAAGAGCTCCGCCCTACGACCATCCACGACATCAACGCGATGGTCGCACTCTATCGCCCAGGCCCAATGCAATTCATCCCTGACTATATTAAGCGCAAGTACAACCCAAAGCTCATTACGTATCTTGACCCAGCTCTTGAGCCAATCCTCGAGCAGACATACGGCATCCTCGTGTATCAGGACGACCTCCTCATTATGGCGCACGATCTCGCGGGCTACACGTGGGGCGAGGTTGATAAATTCCGTAAAGCGGTGGGTAAGAAAATCCCCGCAGAAATGCAGGCGCAAAAAGAAAAGTTTATTAACGGTTGTATCAATCACTCAAACTGGCCAGAGAAAAAGGCAAAGGAGGTATGGGAATGGGTTGAGCCATTTGCTGCGTATGGTTTCAACAAGGCACACTCTGCGAGCTATGGTCGCCTCGCGTACCAGACTGCGTATATGAAGGCGAACTTCCCTATCGAATACATGACGGCTATTCTCACCGCTGAGTCAGGTGACACCGAGAAGATCGCTGAAATCATTACCGAGTCGAAGCGTATGAAGCTTCCTATTCTTCCGCCTGATATCAACGCAAGTTTTGGGGACTTTACTATTATTGAGGAAGGTGGCATACAGGAAATAAGATTCGGCCTCTACACTATCAAGAACCTCGGTACCGACATTGCGGATGCAATCATCGCCGAGCGCGAGGAACACGGTAAATACAAATCACTCGCGGACTTCCTCGAGCGCGTGCGACACAAGAATCTCAACAAGAAATCATTTGAAGCGCTCGTAAAAGTGGGCGCAATGGACGCACTCGGCGAGCGCGGGCAAATGATTGCCAACACTGAGGAAGCAATGGAGTACAACAAAGCTCAAGGACAGGAAATGAGCGGACAGGAATCTCTCTTTGGTATGATGGCTGACCAGTCGAGTGTCCCCGCACTTCGTCTCAAGACTGCTGAAAAAGCTCCTCAACCAATTTGCCTCGCATGGGAACGCGAGCTCCTTGGGTTGTATGTTTCTGGGCACCCACTCGATGACCATCGCGAAAAACTCGAGAAGATTGGCTCAACTATTGAAAGCGTGAAGAAACTTAAAGACGGTGCGATGGCAATAGCAGGCGGTATAGTCGAGGACATTCGTCCCATCCTCACCAAGAAAGGCGACAAGATGGCATTTGTAAAACTCACCGATATGACCGACACTCTCGAGCTCGTGCTTTTCCCTGAAGCGTTTTTTGCACACAAAGAATTTTTTGAAACACCCGACAAGTGTATTAAAGTGAAAGGAAAAATTTCAGAAAGAAACGGCGAGAAAACGATGATTGTGGAGAGAGTGAAGGAGCTATAAGGGGAACAACTGACCACTGACATCTGACAACTTACTGGATGCACTGACGCTATTTCCTACTGACGGTCTCTTTGGTACTATCATACCAAAAAGACCGTCAGTAGGAAAAGAAAAAACTGGTCGACCTTGCGGTTCGACCAGTTTTGTTTTTACGCGGATTTCGATTTGAGGTTAACGAGTTCATCGACGCCGTCGCCAAAGAAACCTGTCTTGAAATCCCACCAGACACGTTTGCCATTCACCGTAATCCCGTCATTGCCAGCAAAAAGCAGGGCAACCCACAACCAAAACTTATTGGAGGGGCCGATGTATTCAAGCGACAAGGAAAACGTGTTTGTCTCGTGGTACGTGACGACTGTTTGCTTTATCAAACCAAATAACTCCGTAGTTTCTTTCACTGTCGTTTTGTGGTTGTTACAATCGAGAATATTGCATTGCACCTCCTTAACGACCGCTTCAGTAAACCCTTGGTACTTATCAATGTTGTGAAGAACTTCCACGTCCCCGACAACAACTTCTCCGACTATCATCCCACAATGTGGACAATCAACAAAAATTTTCATTTTCAACCTCCATTAATACAGATGGCTTCCCGTGAATCGCACGAGTTACGAAATCTCTGCTGTAATACAACCACTTTTGTTGGAAAAAGTCAAAAGAAAAAACTGGTCGACCTTGCGGTTCGACCAGTTTTATATTTTTTACAATTTTGCGGACTTTTTACTACCGCAAAATATGCATCGTGAAAAAATCAGTAAACCAGGATTGGTTGGTGGTGACGTAATAAGTCACCCACATTGCCAGATTGGATACAAGTGCGCAATATACAATGATCCAAGTAATCAATATAGCGAGCTCTTTTCTTGTAAAAGCAGAGTGCACAATGACCACAATGCTGATAATTGTTAATACCACCAACACAGGCAAAACAAATAATTCCCCGGCAAAAATACCAGCCAATATTGCAAGTATGGTTATTCCTATCCCCATTTCAATCTCCCTCATTTCTAACCCTCGTGAGTCGCACGAGGTACGAAATCCCTAACACAATACAACCACAACAGAAAGGAAAAGTCAAAACCCTTTGAAATAGGGTGAAAAGTGGTAGAATGGGACGATATGGACAAAGAAAATAATAGCCCAGACAAAGTATCTAATATCCGCCACTCATTGGCACATTTACTCGCTATAGCTGTTCTTGAAAAGGACCCCAAGGCTAAACTCGGTATCGGCCCTGTCATTGATAATGGTTTTTATTATGACTTCCAATTCTCTGAAGGCTACACGCCAGACCTTAAGGATATTCAAAAGTCTATGAAGAAGCTCATTGGTCGCGGACTTTTGTTTGAAAGAAGCGAAGCAACCCTCGCTGAAGCGACGAGTAAATTTTCAGATCAGCCCTACAAGCTTGACCTCATCAATGATCTCGGCAAAGATGGCGCAACACTCACCTTCTACACCACGGGGGAGTTTACCGATCTCTGCAAGGGCGGACACGTTGAGACCACAAAAGAAATCAACACAGATGCATTCGTCCTCACCCACACTGCTGGTGCATACTGGCGTGGTGATGAAAAGAACCAGATGCTTACTCGTATCTACGGACTCGCATTTGAGACCCCCGCAGAACTCGAGGCATACCAGAAGCAGCAAGAGGAGGCAAAGAAGCGTGACCACCGCATCCTCGGAGCGCAACTCAAGCTCTTCACGGTGTCCCCTCTCATTGGCGCTGGACTTCCTCTCCTCCAGCCAAAGGGCATGCTCATCCGCTCACAGATTGAGAATTACCTTTGGAGTCTCCATGAAAAAAAGGGTTACTCACGTGTATGGACGCCTCATATTGCAAAGGAAGAACTTTATGTAACTTCAGGTCACGCTGCGAAATTTGGTGACGAGCTTTTCCGCGTGCAGGGCAAGGAAGATAAGTTCATCATGAAGCCAATGAACTGCCCGCACCATATGCAAATCTTTGCTGACAACCAGTTCTCCTACCGCGATATGCCCGTGCGCTACTTCGAGCCTGCAACCGTGTACCGTGACGAGAAGTCTGGTCAGCTCGGCGGGCTCCTCCGTGTGCGTGCCATCACCCAAGACGATGGGCACCTCTTTTGTACCAAGGAACAAATCGAGGCTGAGGTTTCAACTATCGTGAGTGTTATTAAAGAATTTTACACCGTGTTCGGGATGATGGAGGGTTACTGGGTGTCACTCTCTGTGCGTGGCGATGATAAGAGTAAATATCTCGGAGGCGACGATGTGTGGGAACTCGCAGAATCATCTCTTGAAAAGGCTGCGAAGACAAACAGTCTCAACTACAAGCGCGTCGAGGGCGAAGCAGCGTTCTATGGACCAAAGCTCGACTTTATGTTCAAGGACGCTATCGGTCGCCAGTGGCAGCTCGCTACCATCCAGTGTGACTTCAATCTCCCTGAGCGCTTTGACCTTTCATTTACCAACACAAAGGGAGAAAAGGAACGCCCTGTGGTCATCCATCGCGCTATTTCGGGATCCCTTGAGCGCTTTATGGGTGTGATGATAGAGCACTTCGCGGCCAACTTCCCTCTCTGGCTCTCACCCGTACAAGTAAAAGTTGTTCCCGTTGGTGAAAAATATGCGGAGTATGCACAAAAAGTTTATAACGAACTTCGTGATGCAGGCATCCGTGTAGAACTCGACAGCACAAGTGATAGTCTCGGTAAGAAAATCCGCACCGCGAAGGTTGAAAAAACTCCCTACATCCTCGTCCTTGGAGAAAAAGAACTTGAGTCAGGTACGGTCACCGCTGAGCGTCGCGACGGTGGGCA
This sequence comes from Minisyncoccota bacterium, assembly GCA_041660105.1. GTDB lineage: Bacteria > Patescibacteriota > Minisyncoccia > Phycocordibacterales > UBA1550 > UBA1550. Next base: position 126,237 of record JBAZWZ010000002.1, read on the forward strand.
TCTCGACCTTACGCCATCTTTCGATTTCATTACGACTGCAAAGAACGAAATTAATTCAAAAGTAATCTGGTAACAACTTAAAAGAAAAAACGCACACCAATCTGGTGTGCGTTTTTTCTTTTAAGTTGTTACTTCTTGCAAACGTTGCAATTGTCACCCTCACACTTGTGGCCATCCCCTTTGCCGCACATCCCACACTTGCCACCCGCCATACACATCATTCCATGCTTGCAGTGCTTCAAAGAGAGCCCAGCAACAATAAGAAGCACTGGCCAAATAACACTCCAATCAACAACACGAAGAATTCCAACATTCTTCATAAGCGCCAAAACTCCAAACCACAACAATGCATACCCTGCAACTTTCATACCCATATATTTAAAATGATTAACTATTAATACAACAATTATACCATCAACAAAGAATTATCTGCAACTGTAAGGTACGTGCAGAAATAATATCACCATTTTCATCACAGATTTGCGCGTATCATATCTGAAAAATCCATCAACATATTCCTATATGCTTCAATATTTTTCAAATAGCTACGCATAAATCTGTGCGAAAAACGATGAGGTTATTTCCGCACGAACCTTACGCATCAATATTCGCCATCTTTGCATTGGACTGGATGAATGATTTGCGTGCAGCAACATCTTCACCCATCAGCACATCAAACGCCTTATCAGCGTCCACCGCATCTTCAATAGTAACCTGCTTCAAAATGCGTGACTTGGGGTCCATAGTAGTCTCCCAGAGTTCCTCGGGGTTCATTTCTCCGAGACCCTTGTAACGCTGAAGGGAAATCTTTGGAGCGCGCTTGGTGGCTTTCTCTTCTTCTGCTGCCATTTCCTCCTCAGTGCCCTCAGTTATGCCTTCACCTTCCTCAACGACCTCAAGCATACTTACGTCCTTTCCAAGGAAAGCGATTTTGTCTTCTTCTGTATATGCATATGCAATTTCCTTGCCACGCTTAATTTTGTAGAGAGGTGGCTGCGCAATATAAATATATCCACCTTCGATGACTTGCTTGAAATAACGATAGAAGAGGGTAAGGAGAAGCGCGCGAATGTGTGCACCGTCGACGTCCGCATCTGTTGCGATGATGATCTTGTGATAGCGAAGCTTCGACATATCAAATACGTCGCCAATACCAACACCAAGCGCGATCACGAGTGACTTGATTTCGTTTGACTCAAGCATACGGTCGAGACGAGCGCGCTCTACGTTCAATATTTTTCCCTTGAGAGGAAGAATAGCCTGTGTCTTGCGGTCACGTCCTTGCTTTGACGAACCACCTGCAGAGTCTCCCTCTACAATGAATAGCTCTGAGTCCTCAGCTTTGTTGGACTGACAGTCAGCGAGCTTGCCGGGGAGTGTGAGGCCCTCAAGGGCGCCCTTACGGAGGACACTGTCCTTTGCAGCCTTTGCAGCCTTGCGTGCACGAAGTGCGAGGATAACTTTGTTTACGATGGCGCGGCCGTCGTCAGGATTTTCCTCGAGGAACATTCCGAGTGCCTCACCGAAGACTTTCTCCACAGCGCCACGAGCCTCGACAGAGCCGAGCTTGCCCTTCGTCTGTCCTTCAAACTGAATCTCGCGCATCTTGACCGAGACAGCACATGTAAGCCCTTCGCGCACATCATCTGCGGTAAAATTCTCATCAGCCTCTTTCAAGAAATTATTCTTGCGCGCGTAGTCATTGATACGACGCGTGAGTGCAGTACGGAACCCCGTCACGTGTGTGCCTCCTTCCATATTGTAAATATTGTTTGCAAACGCAAGCTCACGAGAAGAAATATCATCAATGTATTGGAACGCAACTTCAACCATCACACCATCAACTTCTTTGTCGACGTAACAAATATTCTTGTGAACTGGCTTCTGATGCTGGTTGTAGAAACGCACGAGAGAAACAAGTCCTCCGTCAAAGTAAAATGACATCGAAGGAACCTCGAGGCCAAAATCAGTGAGGTAGACCTCATTATCGAGCTTGAGCTTGCCTTCATATTTGCGCGCGTCGATAATATTAATCTGAAGACCCTTCACGAGGTACGCCTGCTGACGAAGATGATTTACAATCTGGTTCCAGTTCCAACCCATCTCTTTAAAGATGAGTTCGTCTGGTTCGAAGGTCACAATAGTGCCTCGGAACTTCGTCGTGCCAACTTTCTTCACGAGAGCCTTCCTCTTGCCACGCTCATACTCCTGCATATGGACTGCTCCTTCTTGGTGCACTTCTACTTTTGTGTACACCGACAGTGCATTCACTACTGACGCACCCACACCGTGGAGACCTCCCGATACTTTGTAGCTCGTACCTTCAAACTTACCTCCAGCGTGAAGCGTGGTCATGATAGTCTCAAGAGCTGAAACTTTTGTCTTTGAGTGGATGCCGACAGGGATACCACGACCGTTGTCGACAACACGAACGCGGTTGCCAGGAAGGAGCGCTACCTCAATATGATCAGAAAAGCCACCCATCGCTTCGTCGCGTGAGTTATCAAAAATCTCCCAAATAAGGTGGTGGAGCCCCTCGGGTCCCGTAGAACCAATGTACATACCTGGGCGCTTACGCACTGGCTCAAGCCCCTCAAGGACGACAATGTCGTCTGCTCCGTACCCATCTACTTTTTCGTCTTTTTTGGCCATTTTTATAAAATTATTGGTGTATTATAACAAAATATTACTCTTAATGCTAACTGAAAAAGGGCGTATTCCAACCAATAGCTTGGAAACACTTTAGTTAATTAATTCTCTTGGCGTTTGGCACGAAATCCCCAAATGAAGGCGTTCGTTGTTGTAGTATGTCATATATTTTTTGAGTGCGCCATTAAAC
>JBAZWZ010000003.1:0-103242 GCA_041660105.1 Minisyncoccota bacterium
GATTTAGAAAAGAAGATTAGTGTTTGGAATGATTACTACAACAACCTTGAACACTGTGGACTTAATGGCAAGACACCTAATGAAATGTTAGAGTTATGGAAAGTGCCAAATGTCCTTAGTTAAAACAGAATGTTCCTTTCGTATTTCCGAAGAAATCTGCGAAAATGCTCTTCTTTTTAAAAGTAGGAATAACCTCTCCTTTCAGTCGAGACCATCTGGTGCACCTGTGGTCACAAGTCACTAAGTATATTGACTCAGTAGGAATCGCCTCTCCCTGCGGTCGAGACCATCTGGTGCACCTGTGGTCACAAGTCACTAAGTCTACTCGGGTGATTACACCCTGCGTGGACGTAAGTGCTCGCGACCCCGGCTCGTGGTTTCGCTTGGTCGCGAAACATCACTGCGCCTCGCACAACAGCACGCAAGCAAAGCAGTTTGCTTGCTAAAACGAAAGGGCCTGCCTGAGTATCCTCAGGCAGGCCCTTTCGTTTTGCTGTTGTGCGCCCAGTAGGAATCGGACCTACGACCGTCTCCTTAAAAGGGAGCTGCTCTACCGACTGAGCTATGGGCGCATCATACAGATGTCTACCAAAGTTTATGGCCGAGCCACGAATCTGCTGATTCGGCTACGGACGCTAACTAAGATGGAAAAATACTACCACAAATCTCGGTTTTTTCAAATTTTTGACACTTCTCACCCTAACGGGTAATATGAACTTTGGGAGTATATATTTTTGAAAATAGGGGGTACAAAATGAGAAATAGGCGTGTTGCAAGGTCGCAAAAACAATCAATAACAAAGCGCAGGCGGTCTTTTGGGGTTACAAAGAGACGCAAGAAAAAGTAAGCGCAAGAGTTATCCACAGATCTCTCTTGCGCTTACATTCCTTGCGAAGTATAATTGATGCAGACCTTAATACATTGGCCCGTACCTCCGAAGCTGATCGCTTATGATCTAATTTTTTGGGAGAGAATACACGCCTCACTTGCTCTTTGCGCGAGACACCGCGCCAACACTCTGTATATAAGTTCTTTTAGCACATTCCGTCTCGCAGTCTCATCTAGACTGGGACGCCAAAATCAAAAAGCCGCACCTGATAAAGCTGCGGCTTTTTCTATTTCAACTTACCTAGGACGTATCCCATACTATAGTATTGAATACGTCCTAGGTAAGTTTTGACTCCCGCAAACTACAAAGACAGAACAAACCTCTCGATCGCAATCTCCATCGGCTCTCCTCCGCGATGCGCTTCATGATACATAGTGACAAGTGCGCGTGAAAGTTTAACAATTTCTTCTTCGGAATAATTTGCTGCATACCCGCGAGTCTTCTTTGCGACAAACGGGCTCACCCCGCAATCATCGCCTTGCTTCGCATTTTTCATAAGCGCAATATTTTTTACTGCCCAAAAGAGTGTCCCAGAAATTTCTTCCGCAGAGAGTCCGTTGCCTAAAGCTTCCTGATACAAAACCCAAAGCTCTTTTTTGTTACGCGCACCAAGCGCGTCACTGAGAGAAAAAATATTAAAGTCGGGGCGTGAATCAACCTTCTTCCCCACACATTCTTCTATTTCTACACCAGCATCTTTTAGCCCATCCGCAATACTTTTTTCAAGCAGTGGTTCAAGAATGAGGAAATAATTAGACGAAGCGGAAAGCTCCTCCGCGTGTGCAAGTAACATTTCCTGCTCAGCTTTTTTATCAAAGACAGAATCAAATACAAAAAGTGTCACACCACCAAAGAGCCCCTGTGACACTGCAACAGTATCGAGAAATCCATCACTCACTTCCCCTTCCACAACAAGTCGCTCCTCAGTGTATTTCTTACCAAGACTATCACGTAGTGCGCGAAACTTCACACGCCCTTTCTCTCTGTCTTTACCGTAAATAATGTGTAACATGTTATTTCATTGATCCCCACCTCTCACCCACTTCTACTGATACAGTTGTAGGCACAGGGAACTCCACCGCGTGCTCCATCGCTTCTTGTACCACCTCGCGCACCCTATCGACACTCCCCTCTTCCACTTCAAAAAGAAGTTCGTCATGAATCTGAAGAAGAAGATGTGCTTTCGACAAGAGTTCTGCCTTCTCGAGTCCGTCATGCGCGCGCTTCATCGCAATCTTGATAATGTCTGCGGCAGTACCCTGAAGCGGTGCGTTCATCGCCATGCGCTCTGCGCTTGCACGGATAAACGGTATCGAGGACTTGAGCCCCGCGAAGAAACGATGGCGCCCGAAGTACGTCGTCGTAAATCCATCCTTCTTTGCATTCGCCTTTACTTCTTCAAAATATTTTGCAATCTTGGGGAACGTTAAGAAATAGTTATCATAAAATGTTTGTGCTTCTGCGCGCGTTGAGCCGAGATTGTCCTTGAGCGCGTTGACTCCCATACCATACACAATACCGAAGTTGATCACCTTCGCACGGCGACGCATCTCAGCGGTCACATCTTTCTCATCAACTTTAAACACGCGCGATGCCACCGAGGTGTGCACATCAGTGCCCACACGAAATACTTCCATCAAGTGTTCATCCTGAGAAAGTGCAGCGAGCACACGCATTTCTATTTGTGAGTAGTCGAAGCCAATGAGCGTCGAGCCTTTTGGTGCCACAAATGCATCACGAATAGCAACTCCCATCTCTCCGCGCACAGGGATGTTTTGAAGATTTGGATTTGATGATGACATTCTGCCCGTCGTCGTCCCTGCTTGGTTGAGTGTCGTGTGGAGGCGCCCATCCTCTGCAACAAGGAGTGGAAGATTGTCGATATAAGTCGAAAGAAGTTTCTGAAGCTCACGATAGAGGAGAATATCTTCAATGATAGGATGCACCTCGCGGAGCTTCACGAGCTCGGACTCACGCGTCGAACGCGCGCCCCCCTCCGTCTTCTTGAGCCCCTTCACATCAAGTTTCAATTTATCAAAAAGAATTTCGCCGAGCTGCTTTGGGGAATTCATATTGAACTCACCTCCTGCATACCCATAGATACGTCCCGTGATTTTGTCGAGCTCCGTGTGATATTTTTTCGAAAGTTTCTCAAGGTGCTTCTTGTCGACAATGATGCCGTATCTCTGCGCCTCTTCGATGATAGGAATAATAGGGAGTTCAATATCACGATACACGCCACCGAGTCCCTCTTTACCAATGCGTGCCTCAAGCTCCTCAAATGCATCAGCAAAATTATTCTTCTGTGTGTGGTGGAGTACGTCTTCAAGTGACGGTGTTGTGAGCTCAGAGTTGAGGAGCCAGAGTGCAATCTGCGCTTGCTTGAAAAGCACGGGGTCAATAACTTCCTCCTCTCGTGCGGTCTCCTCGGCGCTTGGCTCGCGAATAATACCAAGCAAATCGTGCAGTCTGTCGCGAAGTCCGCGGAAATCGAGGTCAGCGAAAAGTGCCTCTGCTTTTGCGGTATCGAAGTCCTCGCGCCAAAACTTTTTTGGTAACTCAAATTCAATCGGCGCATCACGACGCACTGTTGCAAGAGTCTTTGAGAAAAGCGCCTCCTCTTCTCCATCCTCAAGAAGCTTCACCATACGTGGTGTAAGCCCAGCTTCCTTAAAAGTCTTATATTCACTTTGGGCGTCCTTCTTTAACTTTTTATAAATATCCTCTATAGAACCAAACGTGGTGATGAGTGTCGTCGCCGTCTTCTCACCTATGCCTTTGATACCGATAATGTTATCCGATGGGTCGCCACGAAGACCTTTGTAGTCGGGCAAAAGTGTCGGCACAAAACCAAAACGCTCCACCACCGCTTTCTCATTATATAAAATAGTATCGTTGAGACCTTTCTTCAAGGTGTACACGAGTACGCGGTCATCGTCGACAAGCTGGAGTGTGTCCATATCTCCCGATGCAATGATGACACGTAAATCTTTTTCCTTTTTCGTTTTTTCTACGATTGTGGCAAGGAGGTCATCGGCCTCAAACCCAGGGAGCTCATATGCAGGGATGTTGAGTGCAGCAAAAATATCACGCGAGCGTTTGATCTGGTGTACGAGGTCATCTTCTGCTTTCGCGCGCCCGAGCTTGTACGCATCATATGCCTCGTGACGAAATGTTGGCTGCGGCAAATCAAAACAACCGACGATATAGTCAGGCTTCAAGTCCTTGATGATTTTCATAATCATTGTCGAGAGACCATAGAGGGCGCCTGTCGGCTCGCCCTTACTTGAGGAGAATTCGGGCAACGCATGATATGCACGATGAAGAATCGCATGTGCATCGAGGAGGATGAGTGTTTTCTTTTTAGTATCTTTTGTCATATTAAATTAATTCACTTTCAACTCGCCTAACGTTCTCGCTCACAAATTCAAAAGATATTTTAATCATATCTGAAGGTAAGGCACTTCTTACCTGCTCAGGCCACTCGAGGAACACAAGATTCTTACTATCTGCGAGAAGTGCTTCCCATCCGAGCGCTGCCATCTCCTTTCCTTCTTCAAGGCGATACGCATCAATGTGCACAAGTTTTGAAAAACGCTCACCCACGACCGACCCTTCAGGAATATTATAAATTTTCTCAAGAATAAACGTAGGGCTCGTCACGACGTCCGTGATACCGAGCACTCCTGCAACGCATTTCGTAAACGCGGTTTTCCCAGCGCCGAGGTCGCCCGAGAGTCCAACGACGGTGGCGGTAGCCCGCGGGGGCATTTTTGAAAGGCCTTTCAAAAATGCCCCCGCGATTGCCTGCAATTCCTCAAGATTTTGGCCTTCTCTCATAGTTCCCTTATCTTACCATTTTGGGCGGAAACAAAGAAAAGAGGCGGGCGCCGTACGGCGCCCGCCTCTTTTCTTTGTTTCCGCTTCCCTTAGTCGCTAAACTTCCCGTACAAATGGCTTCCCAAGAAGACCATAAGAAGTACAAGGACGAGCAAGCTCATCCAGCCGAGAAGTGTCGTGGGGGTGAAATCCCCTGCGCCAAACACACTCGCGCTGATTGCATTTTGTGCAGCCTGCACAGTGTGTGTTACGTACGCGATAGCATCTCCTTGCACGCCACTTGGTGCGGTAAACACCATATCGGCAGCTACAACCAGCGTATCCCCTGCTTTAACATTGCGACCTACCGTTGTAAATATAAAGGTGTCTCCAGTTTGGCCTATTGCGAGAGTTTCCAAATCAACAACTACCGAATTATCGGCACTTGCGTATGTTCCTTTTGTTGCGCTCTCAATTGTCATCGACTGTGGGAAGGCAATGCTGAGAACCACGTTAGAAAGAGTCTTCCCGCTAATGTTTTTCCATGTTACATGGTACGTACGCTTCTCTCCACTCACCACCATCTCTGACCCTCCTTCAATAGTGAGCATTACGAGCGACTGCGTTACTCCTCCTTGTGTTACCACCGTAGTAACTGGCTTGTACACAACAGGAGTTGTGGGTGTGACAACAACCGTAGCTGTCTTTGAAATGAAACTATAAATCGTTCCGTACTGAGTTCCGTATGAATTTTGCCCAACAATACGATAGTAGTATGTCTGTCCGTTTACAAGTCCTGTGATGTAGTCTGAGTGCTTCACCGTAGGGAGAGCTCCGACCGCGATTGACGGTGTCTTGTTCCCGAGATTTGCCGTTGTCCCCCATTCGTACCATGCGTTTGAATTCTGATTGTTTGAAGCAAACACAAGCCCATTCAAGAGTGCTGTTGAGCCAGTGATTTCAGTTGCGAGAAGTGTTGTCACTGCTGGCGCAGTCCCGGTCACATATGTTTGACCTCCTGTTGTAAACGAGATGGTGCTTCCATATACCGTTCCATACGAACTCTGTGCTACTGCACGATAGTAGTATGTTGTGTTTGAGTTCAAATTGTAAATTGAACTATTAAAGCTCGTTGAGCCTGACCCATAGTTTGTTACTGAGGTTGTGTTCCCGAGAGAATATGATGTGCCCCATTCAAACCAACCACTGGTGTTGGTGCCGTTTGAAGTCATATAGCCGTTCAATGTTGCAGACGACTGTGAGACTCCTGTCGCCGCGTTGGTACTTACATATGACTGACCGTAGTTTTGCTGACCGCCTGTAGTCGTAAACGAAAGAGTGCTTCCATATACGTTACCCTGTGATCCTTGTGCAACGGCGCGATAGTAGTAGGTTGTGTTTTGTGCGAGGTTGTAAGCCGTCCCAGAAATACTTGATGAAGTATTTCCGTAATTCTGGTTGTTGGTTGTGTAACCAAACGACTGCGAGGTGCCGTACTCAAACCATGCATTCACGTTTGAGCCATTTCCATTTACATACCCATTGAGCGTTGCAGAATTTTGCCCAATAGAGCTAGCGCTGTTGGTTGTGACTGATGCCTGAGTATATGTCTGTCCTGTTGTCGTAAACGAAAGCGTGCTTCCGTATACAGTGCCCTGAGAATTCTGTGCGACTGCGCGATAGTAGTACGTTGTGTTTTGGGTAAGATTGTAGGCTCCCCCTGAAATATTTGTTGAGGTGTTACCATAGTTTTGGCTGTTGGTTGTGTAACCAAATGACTGCGATGTGCCGTATTCAAACCAAGCGGTAACACTTGATCCATTGGCATTAACATAACCATTAAACATCGCGGAGATTTGACCAATAGACGAAGCGCTGTTGGTTGTTACGGTTGGCACAGACGCTATGGGGTTGTTGTTTCCACAAGATGGTGTGGTAAAAGAAAGAGTATTTCCTGGTGAAGTACCTCCTTCGTTTGAAACAAACGGCTGATAATAATAGGTTGTATTTTGTGAAAGCCCGGCGATTGCCTGGGTATAATACTGAGGTGTATAAAACACTTGCGAAGCGGTTATCGTGCCAACAGATGGTGTTGTCCCCCACGAGAACCATGCGTTTGTTGCAACCCCACTTGTGGAAGTGATCTGCCCCGCAAGAACGGCGCTATTGCATGTATATGTCGTAGCAACCTGCGCTGAAGCAAAGTGTGCACCCGCAAAAAACCCGACGAGGGTCATCAAACCGACACTAATAATTTTATTTTTTGTTTTCATATTTGTATAGTATTTTTAACACAAAACTCTACTAAAGCGACCTACTAAGTCTGCTTTTTGAAACCATAAAAACGTGTTTATGACTTTAAAAAACACAGGAAGGGCGAACCCTTCCTGCCTGTTCCTTGCAACTACCGCGCAACCACCGATGGCGGGGCGACGGGCGCAGGAGGAACAGCTACCACAGATGGTGGTGCGACGTGTGCGGGAGGAACAGCTACCACAGATGGTGGAGAAACTCTGCGTTGATGGTGATGATGATTATGTCCACCACCAGAACTCCATCGACTCCCCCCATAAACAATCGGGTATCCAACATTTCCACACGGACCCGTGCCTGTTAACCCAAAATTTCCACGACAAGGATCAAAGGGTACATACTGCTTTTCGACAACTACCCCCACCACGGTAGGTGCCTTGCGTACCGGCTTGTCCTCGATTGTTTCATTTTCAGGAAACACAGCTGTTTCGTAGAAACCTTTTTGGGGCGCCTCCACTACCACTTGCTGAACTGACGCGACAGGAGTCGCTTCTGCCGTCTGTGACGCAACAAAGCGAAACTTGCTCACAATGGGATTTCCACAACGTCTTATCCACGCCAATTTCATCTTCTCTTCGCGTGTTGCAAAGGGATGAGAAACCGAAGCGTTAAAGTCGAGGGGAACAATCACTTGCTCCCCCGGCAGAAGCCTGCAATTCCCTGACGAGCCCCCTTTACCGCTCAAGCTATCAGCTATGAGAGGCTTGCTCAAAGTCCAAACGACATCAGTGACCAATACGGGCCGATTCAAAAACCAAGGATCAGAACCTACGTTGCAATCCTTTATTTGACCGTCCGCATTTGTGACTCCTGCGTAAAGCAGGAGGACGAACAAAATGATTTTACTCATTTTAATGCTCCTTTCCTAAAGATTTACAGAGGACATAACCCAATTACTACCTGTGACTATTGTAGCATATTTGATAAAAAAGTCAACCCCCCACCAATGATTGGTGGGGGGTTACTTTTCTGCCATCAAATGACGGCGTTTTTTGGTTATTCGTTTTCTTTCTTGTGTTCCTCTTCACGTTTCTTCCTCTCACGTTCCTCCTTGCGCTTCTCTGCGCTCTCATAAATCATATGCCCGAGAAGTACAGCCGCAAGCACTGCAATGAGGAGCAATATCCAGCCAATGAGCGTATTGGGGAGCATTGTGTTCCCTGCGCCAATAATTGCTGCTCCATTATTATTCGTAAAGCCATCAGTAGTTGTTGCTGTTATCTGTTTTGAAACTGTTGTTTTTATAGGGACAGCTACCGGTGCAACTGTCTGCGGAGCGGTAGTTACAGGAGAAGAAACAACAGTGGTTGTCGTTGTAGGTTTTGGTGATACCGTCGTAAAGGATGACGTTGGTGAGTACACAGTCACCCCTCCTTCCGTTGCTACGGTGCGAAATGTATATGTTTGTCCTTTGTTCAAGTCCTCAAGATGCCACTGAAAGGTTCCTTCATGCCAGATTCCTTGTACGGCTACGGCGGTTGGAGATCCTCCGTTATTAAAGAGTTCAAACCACACCGTCGAGTTTTTATAAGGATTAGAAACATGCCCGATAATTGTCGCGCTGTTTTCTGTGATCTGTGTTGCGGTAGCAGGCGTAAGGGTAGGCGCTGCAAGAGCACTCGAAGCAAACGCAAAGAGCGCTACACCGAAAACTATTGCCACACGAATTGTTTGGTAAATGTTGGTATTCATATAGAAAGTATAGCACATTGGGTAAATTTGTCAACCCCCACACCAACTTTGCTATTTTTTTGTTCTGGTCGAAAAAACTGCTTATGGTTATTAGTTGCGATAACATATAACTAAAATAGGAAATATTTGTATAAATCAGAACGATAGCGGTGTTGATGTGGGGGTCAAGGGGCAAATATAGGCCCCTGCGACAGAGATTACGCAGTATTGACCTATATTAGCTCCTCGGCTCGGCACTGGAAAAGATTACTTTCCCAGTGCTCTCACTCTACGTCGCAAATAAAAAGGCGTCTATTGGTTCTTGCGAACCTTTAGACGCCTCGGTTTGCCACGGATGGCTTACTTCACAGCATATCTTGCTTCTGCTTCCTGCAGTTCGTCTGCAAGATTGTCGAAACACCAGGCAGTCTTGGCATAGTCCATGTTTGGGTTGCACTTTCTTGCGTCGTATTTGCACGCTTCCTGCAATCCTTGCTTGACCCATTTGCCATCCTTGTCTTTTTTGCCGACAAGAATAGTGACCTGGTTTTTTAGACAAAAACTATCATGCCCCATACTTCCTGTTCTGCAATCTGCGGGGATAGGTGAATTTGCCTGAGACCACTTCGCCGACATGTAGTCTTTCTTTGTTGGGCAACCTTCAGCTTCAGGAGAGTCCTTGGCTTCCTGCTGCCCGCCTGCACTTTCTTCTTCGGCTTCGCGAACTGCCATCTGCCCGTTGAAGCCGTAGCCACCTTGTTGCAAAGTCGTCATTTGGACAGTGCGCACGACAGTAAGAGGGACCAGTTGTCCCTTGTCGTTCATTACGTATGTAGTGGTCGGCGGGGGTGGGTTCCGTCGACGATCTACTTCCTTGTCTGCCAGGTCACCCATTACAGCCCCAACGACTGCACACCCAGTTCCACACGCCTTGTATCCACCGACGGCTCCCAGAACTGTGCAACCCGAGAGAAGTACTGCAAACGCAACGACAACCCATCTCACGAATTCCTTCATGATAGTTTCCTTTCTTGTCAAAATTTGTGGATTCGCCAAATGCGAAATCCTTCTTGCGCCACTATAGCATATCTGTATTATTTGTCAAGTAGCGAATGTGTCTCAAAACGCATATACTGTAAGGGTCTATCCTAAACTTTATGCTCAAATTTGACGACACAAGCAGTGATGAACAACTCGCAAAACTCCACCAAAAAGAGGAGGAGGAGTTTTTGCAAGTAATGGCGAAGAAGCACGGAATCCCCTACGCTGACTTGTCTGGTGTTCCTGTCGACACTTCCGCCGTCGGACTAATCAAAGAAGACCTTGCGCGCGCGGCACTTATTGCCCCCTTCGAGCTTTCTGTTAAAAAATTAAAGGTAGGACTTTTTTCTCCCACGCAGGCAAACACAAAAGAAGTTCTTGCCTCACTTGCCGAGCGCGGCTATGTTGTTGAACAATTTCTCGTTTCCCACGCGAGTCTCGAGGCTGTATGGAGTCGCTACAAAGAAATTTCTGGCGCAACAAAAAGCGAAGCAGGAATGGTAGACATCTCGGGTGATAGTATGGAGGGGCTCGTTGGAAAATTCACCTCTCTTGCCGACGTATCAAAAGCACTTCAGTCGACGGTGACTGAGAAGACCGCGCGTCATATTTCAAATATTTTTAGTGTGATTATGGCAGGGGCTATCGGTATCCACGCATCAGATATTCACATCGAGCCCGGAGAGGACTCGGTGCACATCCGCTATCGTGTCGACGGTGTGCTTCATGAAGTGGCAACACTTCCTTCTGACATTTATCGTCTCTTCAGTTCACGCTTGAAACTTCTCGCGGGGCTCAAGCTCAATGTCGGCACCGAAAGTCAGGATGGTCGCTTTAGTATCAAGATTGCTGACATCGAAATAGAAATGCGTGTGTCGGTTATCCCAGGATCCTACGGTGAAGGTGTCGTAATGCGTATTTTGAATCCGCTCTCCCTCAATGTGACACTCGAAGATCTCGGTATGTCGCCGCGCCTCCTCGCAATTGTTGACCGCGAGATTCGTAAACCACACGGAATGATTCTCAATACTGGTCCTACGGGATCCGGTAAGACGACGACGCTTTATGCGTTTCTAAAAAGAATACACTCGTCTGAAATAAAGATGATGACGATTGAAGATCCTATCGAGTATCACCTCAAAGGTGTTTCTCAAACACAGGTGGAAGCAGGAAAGGGCTACACATTTCTCGAAGGTCTCCGCGCTGCAATGCGCCAGGACCCAGATGTGATTATGATCGGAGAAATCCGTGACAGCGAGACTGCGAAAGTGGCTATCAACGCCGCGCTCACGGGGCATATGGTGTTCTCAACACTTCACACCAACACAGCAGCGGGCGCAATCCCCCGCCTCATTGACCTCGGTGTGACGCCAAAGATTATTGGTTCATCGCTCTCTGTTGCCCTTGCTCAGCGTCTCGCACGTAAACTCTGTGTTGAATGTAAAAAAGAAGACGTGCCTAACGAACGTGAGCAAAAAATTATTGATGAGGTTTCTGTAATTATTAAAGAAAAGGTCGGTGAGGAAGTACAAACGAAAAAAGTTTGGCGTGCAGTCGGTTGTGATAAGTGTAACAACACAGGGTACCGTGGGCGCATTGGTATTTTTGAAGCAGTACTTATGACGGCGGAAATAGAAGAACTCCTCGACACCATTCCTTCTGAACGTGAGATTCGTCTCATCGCCGCAAAACAAGGTCTCCTCAATATGCGTGAAGACGGCATCGAAAAGATTCTCGCAGGCGCGACTGCGTTTGATGAAGTGGAGCGTGTGGTAGACTTGGAAAGCGCGTAAAATATTAAAACCCGACGAAATGATATCCGTCGGGTTTTTTGCAAAAATTGTTTTAGCCTGCTACTGGTTGTATATTTGTAATTGTCTGAAGATGACGAGGGACCTTTCTCATCGGTAAAAAAATAAGCCCCTGAGCCTTTACGGGGGTTCTGTTGCATTTGTCCCCATGCACCGCAATGGTAATCTTCCCTGTTTTGGTTTGTGTTTGATGCGCAACCAAAATGTCACAATTACCGATGGTGTCTGCGTTGATGAACAAAATATCAAAATCCTCGTCGACAAGTTTGTGCTTCAGGTCAGTTAGCCCCATAGCGATATTAACGCTACAACCTACAAGAAGTTTTTTTATTTCTGTAAGTGTTTTACGAGAAAAACAAGCCATCAGCACTTTTTTCTTTTCAGCCATTTCTACTTCCTTTCAAAAAACAAAACTCGCATTTTGGGGCGAGTATCCCTTTCTTATTCCAAACGAAACCATACCAAAGACAAAAATTAAAGTCAATAAATTTCGGTTGATTGTTTTTTAGTCTCAAGCAGGATACAATTTAAACAAAGCTCTTAAACAAACCTTGTGCCTGTTTGTTTAGATGCAATACGAGGCGAGACAAGGTTTGCGACTAAGTTGTACATGTCGTACTACGCAGGAGCAAGCCGCTGTCTCAACGACGTAATGCACTAAACAAACAGGCACAAAAAAATCCCACACATAAACCCCTGAAAGTTCTCTACACTCAAAAGTGTAAAGTTAGGAGGCGATCTAAGGATAGAAGCAGTGGTCATCACACAAGGTGAAGTACCGAAACGTCCTCGTTCGCGACCATGTGAATCCCGGAGGACCCAACTAGGAGAGGCTTATGTATAGGATCTTTTAAACGAGCGTTCGATAGTTAATCAACCATCGATATCACTATGTTAGCACAAATCAATTTATATGTCAAGTACCCCCCTCAACAATCCTGAAGAACTCGAAAATGGCCTTGAAAATCCAGCGGATTTTTCCTTTCTCGATCAGACCCTTCGACCAAGTCGTTTCGATGAATACATCGGGCAAGAGACCATCAAAAGTAACCTAAAAATCCTTCTCCAAGCAGCCAAAGAACGCTCTCATCCACCTGAGCACATCCTCTTTTATGGTCCGCCTGGACTCGGCAAGACTACACTCGCGCATCTTGTCGCAAATGAGATGGGTTGTCAGGTGAAAACTACTTCTGGTCCCGCTATTGAGAAGGTCGGTGACCTCGCATCCATCCTCACGAACCTCGCTCCGGGTGACGTACTCTTCATCGACGAAATCCATCGTCTCAACAAAATGATTGAAGAGGTCCTCTACCCTGCTATGGAGTCGGGGGTGCTCGATATTATCATTGGCAAAGGTCCGAGTGCACGCACCATACAGCTCGACCTTCCACCTTTCACCATGATTGCCGCGACGACGCGCGTCGCGCTCATTTCCTCCCCTCTCCGTTCACGTTTTTCAGGTGGAACATTTCGTTTGGAGTTTTATAATGAAGATGAGATTAAAAAAATTGTGGAGCGCTCGGCAAAAATTCTTGGCATCACACTGTCGGACGACGCAGCGCGTGAAATTGCGCGCCGCAGTCGCGCCACACCACGCACCGCAAACTATCTCTTGAAGCGTGCACGCGATTTTGCGCAAGTTCACAAAGGTGACCTCTCTTCGAAATACGTTGCTGACGCGCTCGCACTTCTTGAGATTGACGAGCTCGGGCTCACGGCACTCGACCGCAAGATACTTGAAGTCATTATTGATAAATTTAAAGGTGGTCCCGTCGGTCTCTCTACCATAGCCGCAGCTCTCTCCGAAGAAATGGCAACACTCGAAGAAGTAAATGAGCCGTACCTCCTCCAGCTCGGCCTCATCGAGCGCACCCCCCGTGGTCGCCTCGCCACCAAACGAGCTTATGAACATTTGGGATTTGATTATCCTGAAGAAAAAATGGGGCTTTTTTAGATTATTTAGATATCCCTTGTACAGGTTGCACAATTCCACCCCATGGGGTATATTGTAAATACGAGAGGAAAGTCATTTCGTTACCAAAAGAGCGTGTCCTAGGTCTAGGGCCCGCTCTTTTGGTTTTTACCATATTTTGTGTAGGTATTTTTTATCTATTACCTTCTTTAATTCTTTGTTTTTCCCCGTAAAATAATCCTTTATTGCCCCACTTACAAGGTCAGACAGCTGCATAGCATTCACATATTCTGAGTTTACATGCGTAATGTGCTTGATACGTTGGATTGTTTTTGTGTTTATCCTCTTCAACAAGTACTTGTTGAAGAAATCAAATTCTCCTTTATACATCTTGCGGTCAGCACGATCAATAACAACTTCAGTCCCTAGTTAGTTCTCCTTGTTTTTTCGTAGCAAACAAAGTTAGTTTAGATAAATTGTAATTACCAAAGATATTATGAAGTTTCGCATGCCCCGCAGTGGCAAATTGACCTTTGTATATTTTCTTATCCACCGTACGGTAGTAAATGGGAATTTCTAATTGATTAATAAGGTCGAGCAGTTCTTTGTACATAGTAAGTGGAATAATGGTAGATTTTATTAGCGACGTAGAGCGAGGATAGTGAGAAAGTAATCTTTCTCACTATCGAGCCGAGGAGTTAATATAGGTCAATACCGCGTGGTCTCTGCCACGCGTTTGTATGAGCGAAGCGAATTCCGAGTATTACCCTGCGGTCTCTGCCGCAGGGGCCTATATTTCACTCTTAAAACCAAACTTATTCCGTATCTCCATAATTCCATTTTCCAAAGCAAATAGTTTTTCAGAATCAAGACAAACAGCAGAAAGTATGTAGAACAAACTCGCTCCCGTGGGAATTTTGTTTCCTTTTGAATCAGTTTTGAATGGCTTCCCTGGATCTCCTGATTCGCCTATAAAAATGTAGTGCTGGATATTTGCCAGAAACTTAATTGCTACATTGTAGCACATACCGCCACGAAGGATGGGGGGTTGCACGAGGTCGGTGTATGGGGTTTTCTTTTTTCTAATTTCGAGTATGCTAGGAGAATAATTCGAAAAATAATATGTCAGGACACAATAAATGGTCACAAATTAAGAACAAAAAAGCGGTAACTGATGGAAAGCGCAGTAAAATCTTTGGGAAATTCTCGAAACTTATTGCTCTTGAGTCGAAGAAGGCAGAAGGCAACCTAAGCTCTCCGGGGCTTGTCGCCGTGATTGAACGTGCGAAGAAAGAGAATATGCAGAAGGAACTCATTGAGCGCGCGGTGAAGAAAGGTGCGGGTGGGGACGCGGGCAATATGGAGCCGGTACTCTTCGAAGCATATGGTCCTGGTGGTTGTGCCATCATTATGGAAGGTCTCACTGATAATAAAAACCGCACGGTTGCAGAGATAAAACACATTTTCTCCAAGCGCGGACTCGCACTCGCAGGACAAGGTGCGGCGCTCTGGGCGTTTACAAAAACTGCTGAAGGCTATGAGCCACAAATGACAGTGCCTCTCTCTGACGAAGATGGTGAGTCCCTCTCGGCACTTCTTGAGGAGCTCGATGACCACGATGACATCCAGGATGTTTACACGAATGCAGATTGATTTTCTCTAAAAAACAGCGTGGCAAGAACTCTTGCCACGCTGTTTTTTATTTCTTTACTACTTAGGACGTATTTTGCCGATAGTATATTATACGTCCATAGTAGTGTCTTTGAATTGTGTGTCGTGATACACTTGGTGTAATGAGAATCATTTCCATCGACCCGGGATACGAGCGCATCGGGATTGCCGTTCTTGCCCGCCAAAATTTTGGTGAACAAAACATAGGTGGGCAAGAAAAAATAAACGGCAAGGAGGTTTTACTTTTTTCGGAGTGTTTCAAAACAAAAGCCTCACTTCCTTTTTTCGACCGCCTTGAACTTCTTGGTCGAGAGGTTGCACGCGTGATTACTGAATACAAGCCAGCCGCCCTCGCTATTGAAAATTTGTTTATTGAGACTAATCAAAAAACGGCAATGCGCGTTGCTGAGGCGCGCGGAGCAATCCTATATCAAGCACGTGTTCTTGGTCTCGAGATATACGAGTACACACCGCTCCAAATCAAAGTTGCGACGACTGGATATGGCAAAGCAACAAAAGCGCAGGTTATTTCTATGGTAAAAAAGCTTATGAAGGGTGCCGAGAACATCAAACAAGACGACGAAATGGATGCGATCGCCATTGGGCTCACTCATTTTGCGCATTCTCGCCCTCAAAATATCCTTACAAAATAAGGACATTGCGTCGATTGTCGATTCTCCACAAGTTATCCACATATATTCACAAATAAACTTGCGCAGAAAATAACTTTTTGATACAACTATGTTTACCCGTTCCCAATTAAGAAGGCTCGGGCTCTTAATTTAAATACAAACTATGTCCGACGAAGAAGAAGTAATTGATGACGCAGCGATGGTTGATCTCGGAGACGATGATCTTGATTTTGCTGGTGATGATCTTGATCTCGAGCTTGATGACGACCTTTTGGTTGATGAAGAAATTTCTCTTGAGCTCAGCTCGAGTGAGATTGAATAATTAAAAAGTAAAAACGCCGAGCACCAGTACTGGTGCTCGGCGTTTTTGCTTTTTAATTATTCAACAATCTTCACAAATCTCCTCTTCCCTATTTTGTACACACCGGGAGTTGCGAGCACGGTATCGTCGGTAATTTTTTCTTCTACTCCGCCTTTTTCCAAACGCTTCACTGCTCCTTCTCCGACAAGTCGTCTCCAGTCCGTCATTGAGGAAACTATTTCTTTTGATTTCAAAAGTTCCCCAAGCTTTCCCTCTCCTTTTATTTCTTCAATATCGTCAGGGATTTCTTTTTTCTGAAACGTTGAGAGGAATGATTCGCGCGCCTGCACAGCCACATCGCTTCCGTGATACATCGAAACAATTTCTTCCGCGAGGTCAAGCTTCACATCGCGAGGATTTTCACCACGCTCGAGAGCAGTTTGTGCATCAGAAACTTTTTGCACTGGCACGCGTGTTGCATACTTAAAATATTTCACAATGAGCTCGTCGCGCAGGCTCATCACTTTCCCAAACATATCATTTGCGGTATCAGTGAGGTTGATGGTGTTTCCCCAGCTCGAGCTCATCTTGCGCCCATCAAGTCCTTCGATGAGGTCGAGCATTAAAATACTTTGTGCTTCTTTTTTAAA
Source organism: Minisyncoccota bacterium (assembly GCA_041660105.1). GTDB lineage: Bacteria > Patescibacteriota > Minisyncoccia > Phycocordibacterales > UBA1550 > UBA1550. The sequence goes on from JBAZWZ010000003.1 coordinate 16,711, forward strand.
ATGCTCTTGAAGCTTTCTTCCTGCAAGCATATTAAACTTTTGATCAGTTCCTCCAATCTCGACGTCGGCATTTACTTCGACGCTATCATACCCTTGCATAAGAGGATACAAAAGCTCCCTAAGGGAAACGCGCTTCCCTTCATCAAGGCGCTTCTTGATGTTTTCGCGAGAAATAAAATCAGCAAGCGAGAAGACATCTGCCTGCTCCGTAATTTGTCGGTACGTAAGTTTCTCGAGCCATTCGGTATTGCGATGCTTTTCCACTTTACTCATATCGAGAATCTTCCCCGCCTGCTCAAAATACGTTGAGAGATTTTGCTCTACGGTCTCACGGGTGAGCATTGGGCGCTCGCTTTCCTTATCTGAGGTATCCCCAATAACCCCCGTAAAATCCCCAATAATAAAGACGATGGTGTGCCCAAGATCCTGAAAAGCGCGAAGTTTCCAAATTGCTGTTGCGCGACCGAGGTGCAGGCTTGGGCTTGTAGGATCAACGCCAAACTTGATACGCAAAGGCTTCCCTTCGAGAAGCTTCGCGCGAAGCTTGTCGGTAGGAATTACTTCTGCCACCCCCCGCGTTAATATTTCCTCAATTTTCTCTTCATTGGTCATGATATTTATATAATATCACAGCGCTTAGGGCTCGCCTATACCAAATTTGTATTGTATGATATACAGTACATCTTATGGCGCGACGCACACGCTCTCACAAAGGCAAATTTAAGTCATTTCTTAGTCACTTTAAAACAGCGATTCTTTTTTCGTTGGGAAGCGCTTTTCTCTTTGCGGGGGTACTCATCATCTGGGCGTCTTTTATGAAACTCCCCGACTTCAACGAATTTCATGCGCGCAAGATTGCGCAGTCTACAAAAATTTACGACCGCACGGGGAAGATTCTTCTCTACGATGTTCACCAGGATGTGAAGCGCACGGTTGTTCCTTTTGAAAATATTTCTCCTTGGGTAAAGAAGGCGGTTATCTCTATCGAGGATTCTGAGTTTTACAATCACGGAGCGGTGAGCTTCCGTGGTATTGCGCGCGCAGTCCTCTATGGTGGCACACGCGGTGGTGGCTCGACTATCACCCAGCAGGTTGTGAAAAAAACAATGCTCACTGATGAGAAGCTCATCACGCGCAAAATTAAAGAAATGATTCTTTCATACAAGCTCGAGAGCGCTTTTACAAAAGATGAGATTCTGGCTCTCTACCTCAACGAGATTCCGTATGGTGGAAGTATTTACGGCATCGGCGAAGCAAGTATGGCGTTCTTTGGGAAAACTCCGAGCGACCTCACCCCCGCGCAATCAGCGTATCTCGCAGCCATCCCCAACGCACCGACATACTACTCCCCTTACGGAAACAACCGCGACAAACTTGATGCACGCAAAAATCTTGTATTGAGTCGTATGCGCGACCTCGGAGCAATCACACCCTCTCAATATACTTCTGCTTCAAAAGAGAAAGTTGAATTTTTACCAAAGGAGCCTACGGGCATCAAGGCTCCTCACTTCGTCGAATGGGTAAAAGAATATCTTGCGAGCAAGTACGGCAAGCTCGCCGTTGAAGAAAACGGCTACCGCGTGATCACGACACTCGATTATAATCTTCAGCAAAAAGCTGAGGAGGTTGTCGCGAGTTATGGTCCTGATATTGAAAAGAATTTCAAGGCATCAAATATGGCCACTGTCGCTGTCGACCCCACAAACGGTCACGTCCTCGCAATGGTTGGCTCGCGCGATTATTTCAATGTAAAAAGCGAAGGTAACTTCAATGTGGTTCTCGCCCACAACCGTCAGCCGGGTTCTACGTTTAAGCCTTTCGTATATGCAACGGCATTTATGAAGGGCTATGAACCTGAGACAACCCTCTTTGACCTCCGAACAAATTTTAGTACGGACTGTGATGCGTCTGGTGTTCCCCTTAATCCAAAAATGGACCCAGAAAAATGTTACCGTCCTCAAAATTATGATTTAAAGTATCGCGGGCCCATCTCGATGCGTGACGCGCTTGCTCAGTCTCTCAATGTCCCGGCAGTGAAAACATTGTACCTCGCTGGACTCAACGATTCTCTTACTACTGCTCGTCGTATGGGTGTAGAAAATCTTGGGGATGCAAACCACTACGGTCTCACGCTCGTGCTTGGAGGTGCGGAGGTTTCACTCCTTGATATGACGGGGGCGTATGGTGTCTTTGCTAACGATGGAACACGTAACCCAAATACTTCTATTCTTCGCATTGAAGACAAGGATGGAAATGTTGTTGAGGAGTTCACACAGAAGAGCGAGCAGGTTATTCCGAGTGAGGTTGCACGCAAGATTTCAAATATTCTTTCTGACAACGTTGCTCGTACGCCAGAATTTGGAGCAAGCTCCGCGCTCTATTTCCCCGGCAAAGATGTTGCGGTAAAGACGGGTACAACAAATGATTTCAAGGATGTGTGGACTATCGGATACACTCCGCGCGTCGTCGTAGGAATGTGGGCGGGCAATAATGACAATAGTTCCATCGAAAAAAATATTGCGGGTTTTATTATTACTCCTGCATGGCACGCTCTTATGAACGAGGCGATGAAACTTACTCCCACGGAGAAATTTATTGCTCCGGAAAAAACTGACTTGACGACTCTTCCTGCGCCTCTCCAGGGAATATGGCAAGGTGGTGAAAAATATGTGATTGACCGCTCGTCGGGGTTGCTTGCTACATCGTTTACTCCCGTTGAAACAAGAGGGACTATTGTGGTTCCAGAAGTCCACACTATTCTTCATTGGGTAGATAGATCAAACCCTCTTGGGTCTGCTCCTATTAGCCCTCAAAATGACTCACAATACACGCTCTGGGAGACTCCTGTTCGTGCGTGGGTTGCGGCACAAAACATCACAGAGGGTGACCGTAGCGCCATCCCGACCAACTATGATACTGTCCACACCCCCGCAACATCTCCTGTTGTTTCTCTTTCGGGTGCTGATTTTGGAACAACCCACAAGGCTACTGAAACTATTTCTATTTCTGTTTCTGCAACAACCGTTTATCCTATAGGACGAGTGGAACTCTTTGTAAACAACCAGCTTGTTGGTAAAAAAACCTCCGAGCCATATGTATTCTCTTTTGTTCCGGGGGAAATAGATTCTCTAACAACCAACAATACCCTCTCTGCGGTTGTATACGACTCTGCCTTAAACAAAGGCGTTGCTTCTTCTCAGCTTCTTATAGAGTAGAGCATTAATACAAAGAGGGGCGCGTTCCTTAAGGAACGCGCCCCTCTTTGTATTAATGCTACTGAATATTTGTTATATTTTTAAATCCTGAAATCCTTTGGATTTCTTTTAGTATTTCTTCTCTTTTGAAAAGCATCTCTGTTTTTATGATTGGAGAAACTTTTAAGAAGATAGTATTTTTAGAAATTATAACTTGTTCGATTTTTACGGGGATGTTTTGTTTAGTAAAAATTTCAACAACAAGCTGTTTTTTAAACTTTTCGCTATTAGTCAGGTTTTTAAACCGATCAAGAAGTTGGTTTAAAGGAATCATAATGCTTATTTTGTGAGGGGCATCGTGAGGTACACAAATGAATTATCACCGAGACCTCTGATCACCGCTGGTTTATTTGACCCATTAAATTGAATAACAATACTGTCTTGTAAAATGGTACTGAGACAATCAAATAAATGTTTTCCATTTAGTCCGATTTCCACTGCTTCTCCTGACATTGTGACGGTGAGATTTGACTCTGTTTCTCCTATATCAGAGTTTTTTGTAGTGATTAAACACTTTTTTTCTTCTGGCTTAATAATAAATTGAATTTTATTAAATTTATCCGAGAATAGTGTCGAGAGTTTGAGGGTGTTTATAAGATCTTGTTTCAACATCACAACCTCAGTAGTGTTACTTTTAGGTATTATTTGCTCGTAGTCTGGATAAATTCCCTGTATTACGCGTGAGGTAATATACACTGACTTACTAACGCAAGATATTTGATTTTTAGTAACTTTAAACTGAATATTTTCAATAACCCCTTCAAAAATTTTAATTATTTCTATTATATTTTTAACAGGAATAATAACTCCTTGTGAAATTTCATTTCCGTTGTTCGGAATAAGTTTTTCCGCAAGTCTAAATCCATCCGTCGCCACAAAAGCGAGTGTCTTCTCTTTTTGGTAAATATAAACACTTGAAATCTCCGGTTTTACATCAGAAATAGCAGCACTCATAAGAACTGATTTAACTCCTTGAATAAATACTTGTGATGAAATTGTAAAACTTTCACCGTCATTAATCACCGGTATAGTAGGAAAATCATCTGCTATAAAACCTTTTAATGTAATATTTTTTGTTTTAGTAATTATTTTACAAACACTTTCTTTCACCGCGACAGTGATTGTTTCCTCATCAGGAATACTGGTGAGGATATTTGAAAAGAGGGCCCCAGGAATAGCAACAGCACCCTCTTCTTTAATATCTGCAGGAATTTGAAATTCTACACCAACCTCAAGATTTGTAGCACGAACAATCAACGACTTACTATTGGTTGTAATTAATACAGAACTGAGTATAGGAAGAGAAGAATTTTTCCCCGTGACTCTCTCAGCACTCATAATGCATTTTTGAATTGTTTCTCTGTTACAAGTGAAGTTCATATTCTGTGTGTTGTGTATTATTTATATATTAATATTTATTATTAATACTATATATGTGGATAAGTGTATAACCCTATAATCCCCTTTATTTATTTATCTATTAATTAATTAATAGATAATTTAAATGTGTATAACTTCTATTTAATTGTTTATTAATTTTTTTCATACAATTTCTTTTAATAAGTACTAGTAGTTATTAACATTTTTATTTTGATTTATCCACAACTAGTGAACATAATTTAAAAACATTTAAAACCATCTAAAACATAGCGCGTATTTGATCAACCTCCTGCATAAGAGACAAATCATTTTTAATATCCGTTTTTATTTTCTCACAAGAGTGCATCACAGTTGTATGATCACGACCACCAAGCTTTTGACCAATAGTCGGGTACGATATATTAAAATCTTCACGAAGTATAAACATCGCTATTTGGCGCGGTTTCAAAACCTCTTTTCTGCGGGTTTTCTCATATACGAATGATTCTTCAACGCTATAGAAGTCACACACAACTTTCACAATCTCCTTTACCGATAAGAGTTTTTTAGGCTTTGCTGAATTTTTAATAAAAGGCTTTATTTCATTAAGGGTTAGGTTGCGATTCTTCAACTCAGACTGACAAATAATGCCATTAAGGAGGCCTTCAAGCTCACGAATATTCCCCTGCACCGAAGACGCAAGGTACTCAATAATTTCTTCAGGCGGAAAAAACTTTGCGGTCTTGGCCTTCGCCCGCAAGATAGCAAGGCGGGATTCATACTCTGGCTCCTGTACGTCCACTATCATTCCTGCACTGAAACGTGACTTGAGACGTGACTCAAGCGCAGGAATATAGTTGGGGTGTTTATCGGAAGAAAAAATAATTTGTTTGTTGGAGTTGTATAGCTCATTAAAAATATGAAAAAGCTCCTCCTGAGTCTTCTCTTTATTTGAGAGAAACTGGATGTCATCCATAATGAGAAGATCATACACACGATATTTGTTTTTAAACATCGCCATCGCTTTTGATCCCTGCCCTACTGAGTTGATGTAATCAACAGAAAACTTTTCTGATGTAGTATAAAAAACACGCTTGTTGGGGTAAAGCTGTTTTACTTGATTCCCTATCGACTGGATGAGATGTGTCTTACCAAGGCCGGTGTTTCCATAAATAAAAAGAGGGTTGTAAACATTGGTACCCACTTTTTTAAGGATTGCCTGTGATGCCGCGTACGCAAGCTCGTTGAAAGCGCCAATAACGAAATCATTAAAAGTATAACGAGGGTTCAGCCCGTCTTCTTTATTGATGTAAAGATTTACAAGAGGAAGCTCCTCGCCTGCTCCGATTTTGGGCTGAGCAGGGGTGGACTTCTTTTCTGTTTTTGGCTCCTCTATTTTGCAAACCATATATTCCACCGCACGAACATTTTCGGAGAGGTTGCGAAGAGAATGAAGAATAGTTTTGTGGAATTTGTTCTGCAGCCAGTCCTTTACGAACTCATTGGGGACGCCGACCACCACAACACCATCTTCGTGTTTTACAACCGCAGTGTTTTTGAACCACGTACTAAAGTTTGCGCGAGATAGCTCACCCTCAAGATTGAATAGTGTTTTTTCCCAGAGTTGTGCGTTGTTCAAAGTGTTCATTATTATTATCGTTTCTCCATTATATTCTTAGTCAAGAAAATAGCGAAAGGGTGGTGGTGGATGAGGTGGTTAATAGGGTGTGGATAACGTGTGGAAATGTACCCGCCCAACTTTTTATCATTGATTAACAGCTGTATTGTATGACAAAGAACAATATTTTGGAACAACAGAAAGCATTACAGGACTAAAAAGTTAGGAGGGCAAGCCACTTGATTTTTGTAGCTTTCTAGTGTAGAGTTCTCAATTATGTCACAAACATACCAGCCAAAGAAGAAAAAGCGCGCAACAACACACGGCTTTCTCGTACGTTCAGAATCAAAAAGCGGCCGCGATGTCTTGAAAGCACGCCGCCAAAAGGGTCGCAAGCGTCTCACGACGGTATAGAGTCCTAAAGTCTCAAAGTCCTAAAGTCAAAGGAAAATGCAGAAAAAAGCATCCACTATAGACTTTATGACTTTTAACTTTTAGACTAATATCATGCTCCCCCGAAAGAACCGTATACCTAGAAATGACTTCCCTTCACACAACGTGAAGGGATTTCGTGTTTTTTCACCGCTATTTACGGGGGTTTTTTTTAAAAGCGAAGCCAATAATTCCCGCGCCTCGGTTGTTGTTTCAAAGAAAACAGCCAAGACAGCCGTGGATAGAAACAAGCTCAGAAGGAGGTTTTATGACGTTGTAGGACCGCTTTTCAACCAAAGTGGGGCAACCACAACCGTGGTCCTTTACCCAAAAATAGAGGCAAAGAAATCCAGTTTCGCAGATCTTGAAACAGAAATGAAAAAGGCTTTTAAAACTGCGAAATTAATTAAGTAAAACACGTGTTTATTCGTAATTTTTTTGTTTCTCTCATAAATTTTTACCAAAAGTATCTTTCTTTTGATACGGGGGTCTTTTCCCTCAAAAAAGGAACAACGTGCGTGTTTTACCCCACCTGTTCTGAATATATGAAAGAGGCGATTATGAAATATGGAGTTATAAAAGGGATATTTCTCGGAATGCGCAGAATCCTCCGCTGCCATCCTTGGCAAAAGAAGCACCTCGATCCCCTCCCCTAACTCTTACTAGCAAAAACACGTCATTCGCGGTAATATAACCCAATGCAACCAGGAATTTTCACAACCGTCTTGTACCAGCCTCTTTATAACGCTCTCGTTCTCCTCCTTTCAATAACCCCTGGAGCGAATGTCGGTGTTGCTATTATTTTGCTTACGATCCTTGTGCGCAGCGCCCTCCTCCCCCTCTCCCACAAGCAGGTGACGTCTCAGGCCAAGATGCGCGAGCTTGCGCCACATATCGAAAAGCTCAAGGAAAAGCACAAAGACAACAAGCAAGAGCAAGCAGTAAAAACAATGGCGCTCTATAAAGAGCACGGCATCAACCCCCTCTCGGGTTGTCTCCTTGTGATAATCCAGCTTCCTATCCTCTTCGCACTTTATTTCGTATTTTTCAAAGGGCTTCCCAACCTCAACGCCGATCACCTATATTCGTTTGTAAATCTCCCCGCGACGGTAGGGATGGTATTTTTTGGTATCACGCTTTCTTCAAAGAGCGTGATACTCGCACTTATGGCGGCGGTGGCTCAATACTATCAGCTCAAACTTTCTATCCCCGCGATGGCGCCTGCTGAGAAGGATGCCAAGCCATCATTCAAAGATGATTTTGCAAGAAGTATGAACGTCCAGATGAGATATATGTTGCCGGTGATTGTGTTTGGTATTTCGTATTCGTTCTCAGCGGCTATCGCGCTCTACTGGACGACGAGTAACCTCTTCTCGGTCGGACACGAACTCTATGTAAAGAGGAAGGCAGAAGAGCTTAAGAAGTAGTGCAAACAAAAATGACGCCGAGCACCAGTATACTGGTGCTCGGCGTCATTTTTGTTTGTGTTACTTCAATTTCTGCATATCAGGAGAAATTACTGAGGGGGGAACAGTCTTTGTGGATGTGGATGTTGTTGAAGTCGGGGTAGTAGCAACAACTGTTTGTTGGAAAGGAGATCTTTCAATGAGACTATACAACCAAGGGGCCCCCGTAAGCTTGCTTGTGAATAGCAAATATGAGTCATCTGAAGAAATGCTAAGGTTCGTCATATCAAGTGATGGGGCCCCAAGACTGCTTGGAGACAAAATCTTATGTGCACTGAAGGTGCTTGTGTTTATCTCCCATATTTCATCCGAAAAAGATATGAGTCCTTGATACCACTGGTCAGGATAGAGAGCCTTCTGGATTGTTTTTGGCACTGCGCAGTATGCCATGGTCGGATCTTTGATCTTCCACACACACTTTTCAGGAAGAGTGCGCACATAAAGAGAAAAGGAAATTTTCTTTGCTACATCATACACGGAAAGTTGAGGCGCGCTATCCTTTGTTTCTGAAAAGAGAACAAATTTCCCATCATGACTCGTAAGCGTTGTGAGACCCTTGATGCTTCCAAGAATTTTTGTTACCGCTTTTGTTTTTGGATTGAGGAAGAACAGGTGACCTGGAATATTTGCGGACGGACGCGAAGTAAGAGTAATAAGTGTTTGGTTTGGAAACTGAGGAAGCCATTCAGTAAATACTGAACTAAAAATATTTGAAACACCCAAATTTTTAAAGTTCGTAGCGAGACCATCCTCTCCTTCTAGATAAAAGAGATTATCAGTATGGTCCTCAGCGAGGGCAATAAAAGGAAGGGAGTCAGGAAGATAAACTTCTTCAGTTTTTAAAAAACCGCCAGAAATGTTTTGTACAGAAGAAGAAGCAGAAGGAAGGATGTTTACGATGCGCGATTTGATTATACCGTTTGCAACATCATCAACGAAACGCACTACAACACTATTTCCGTTGTTCCCCCAAAGAGCCTCAGAGAGGTGTGGGCGGGTCTCATTGACGAGACGAGTTTCCGAGTAATTTGAAAGCTGCGTTTCAAAAATATTCCCCAACCCACGCTCAATATATCGAGCAGTGATGTTTGTAATATTTCCTTTTTTATCCTTTGTCTCTGCAAAACCGACGCCTGCAACGGGAGCAGTGTGGAGTTGGTAAAGGCGAGGAAGAGCTTTTCCTTCTGTGGGGGTAAAAGATGAGGGCTCCTCTTGAACAGCTGTCCCTTGTGTGCCCGTGCTTGGAGTCGAGGTGCTTCCGCTTGGGAAAGAAGTCACGGGTGTTTTCGATGTTGTCCTTTGCGTGAAATACCAATATGCTCCACCGCCAAAAAGGGCGAGGATGATGATAATAAAAATTATTAATATTCTTTTATTCATAATGTATTATCTAAGGTTGAAGTGCCACTGATCACCTTGTATGTTTTGCCAACTAAGCATAATCCCCTCGTGTACCATAAACGCATTTATATCAGTATACCCAAATTGAGAGAAATTACTGAAATTAACACCTACAGGAGAGAGGTCAACGCCTGTGCCGTACATATGTGGAGAGTTTTGGGAGTCAGGATTAGAAACGAGGCTTCCAAGCCCGTGGGAGCTATACTCACTACCGACAGCAGCTTTTTCGTCTACACACAAAGGGTCGTTGTTGTCTTTAAAAGTATTGTATGCAGTGAACACTTGAAAAAGGTGTTTTTGGTAGTTGTAGGGGCGATAAGCAGAAGTAACGTTAACCGTATAGCCTGAGTTGAGCTCAGGCAGGGCATACTGCAGTTTAACAACCTCTTTGTTTAGTGCTGTAAGATTTGACTGGACTGTGGGGTCGTTTGAACTCCAAATAACATTGTTTCCGCCTTCCATTGCAGACGCGGCAGGGTCATCAAGAAGAGACATATCAGGAGTAGGAACCGAACAATCCGACCCAGGTGCTATTACTCCTGTCCCATTTCCTCCAACCCCAGGGGTAAGAGTAGGAGCCATATTGCGAACCGTAACAGAGTCGAGCGTAAGCTTAAAATTTACAAGATCAGGATTGATAGAGTTTAAAACAAGGTATGAAGAAAGAATGATAGTGAGACCAATGAGGGCATTGACGATACGCTCCTTTGCGCCACTTTTTGCATCAGGAGAAATCCCCGCAGCAACATATTGCGTCCCCCCAATAACCCCATAAAGTACGGCAAGCCCTGCTCCAAGCGCGATAAGAAGCTTGATCATTCCTGCAAGATAAGTAGGGAGGTCAGTGGTGCCTGTGCTCGGGTTTATAATACCGGGAAGGCTCTGAAGAGGTACATAACCTTGAGCATTTGCAACAAGTATCCCTCCACCAAGGGATACAATAACGAGTGAAAAAATGTATGCGAAGTGTTTCATAATGTTTTAAAATATTGGTTTACTTGTGGCGTCGCTTGCGGCGAAATTAATGCGAAGCTCGCGGCTTGCCGCCTGGAAGATATGAGGTAGACTTGTTACCGTAAGAGAAATATCGGTGCTTCCTTTTGCTCCGGTGTCATTTCGAAGAGTAATGTCCCTATTGTTGTTTTGGGTTTTGTTTCCATTTACAGACCAATTATATCGAAGCGTTTGCATACCGAGTGAATTATTTGAGAAAAAAAATGGCTCTGCGCTTAATGAAAGCTCTCTGTTTGAGAGGTATGTTTCAGCGCTAAACGATTGGTTGTATTGCACTCCCAAAAGAGGGTGGTTTTCATAAAAGAGAACAAAAGGATTAGAAAGAGGAAAAGAAGCAGTTGCCTCAGAATTGATGGTGTCGTCTATGGATGAAACTTTGACACTAACAGAAGAGTGGCTTAAAGGAATTGGTCCTGTAAAAGAAAAGGAATTTTTCCCATATCCAGAAAACTTTGTCTGCACCGTTCCTTCTTTCTGCCATGTATACACGAGATCCCCCGCCCCTAGAGCATTTTTAGGGTCGGTATTGTCAGGAGTTGCAATAACTGTTACCGCTGCTTCGGGGGAAAGTAATGGTTTTCCTTTATAAAAAGGCGGGGTATAGGTGTCTGCTTGCCAAAACAGCGTGATCCCTACAGGAGTCCATGACAAGTCTCTTGTTAAGATTTGCCCACCATTCGTGGCAATGGTAATAGTAAGGTTGGTCGTCTCCCCTGATGAGCCGTTTTGAAAACCAAAATGCCTTTCTCCTAAACCTTTCAAGACAACCTTGTTATTTAGAGACCAGTTAATATAAGCCTTGTCTAAATCCGTGAGATAACTTTCAACAGTGATATTCACCGAAGTGTTTGGGCCAGGGTTTTTTGGTGTTGTTGTAATTTGCAAGTATTGATACATTGAGTCCTCAAGAATTTTACCGGGCAAAGCGAGCTCCTTAGCAAGTTCGCTTTGCATGAGATTATCTATTGTTTGCTCCGAAGTAGTGGTAGATGTTTGTGCAAATACAAAGAGTGGCCCACACAAAAAACTCGCTACAAGAGTACTAACGAGCAGTTTGTGCTTTTGATACATATGCGTATATTATACCGCGAAAGTTCACAGCGCGCTATCATTGTGGGGTATTTTATACAACCCCCTGCGCTTCTGCGTCTGCAAGCTCTCGTTTTGCCTTCTTAATTGCCAGGATTTGTCCAGGGTCTGAGGTGATGATCTGCTCTTCCGTATAAGAAGCAATCGAGCGGATAGCTACGTGCTTCATCCCCGCAAAAAAGATACCCTCCCCCACTCCTGATTCCAAAAGGAGGAATTTCTCTTCGTCAGTGAGGTTAAATGCCTTTTGCACTGCGTCAATCGAAGTTGGCGACTGCTTGAGTAGGATTTGGATAGAAGAGTTGGTCATAATTGGCAAGCCGTATGGTGACTTCAAGAAATCGTTTACGTCTTGGGTGATGGTGGCGATGCCGAGGTAGTACTTTCGACCGCGTTTTGCGAGCGCATAAAGAAACGCTGCAGTGTCTTCGGACTTCATCATCCACCATGCTTCGTCCACCACAAGGAGACGCTTCCTCAGAGTGCGACGTACTGCGTTCCAGATAAAGTGCGTCACGAGATACATTGCCACAGGCTTCAAGTCGTCCTCCATATCGCGCACCGAGAAGACGATGAATTTGCGGTTGATGTCGACATTTGAAGGATTATTGATGAAACCTGCCCATGATCCACGTGTGTATTTGGTGAGCTTCGTGAGAATCCCCTCCGCGCCCTCCATCCCCGAAAGCACCATTTCAAAATCAGAAAGAAGTGGAGGCTCGATAGCGGAGAAGTCAGAGTCTGGTGTAATGTCTTTGAGCGCGTAGGTTTCGGAGATTGCACGGTCGACGATAGCGTCTTCTTCTGGGCTGAGGCCAGAAAGCATAATACGAAAGAGACCGACGAGGGAAATGATGTTTGCACGGAGCACGTCGGCGGGCGACTCGTCTTCTCGAGGAACAGGAAGATCAAATGGATTGATATGGTGCTCTGAGTTGAGAGAAATATTAAAATAGCGCCCCCCCACTGCTTCGGCCATAGACTCATACTCACGCTCGGGGTCGATGACGATGACATCGATGTCGAACATCAAGCTACGCAAAATCTCGAGCTTGGTTGCAAAGGATTTTCCGGAACCAGACTTCGCAAATGTTACCGAGTTGTAGTTCTCGAGAGAAAAGCGATCGAAGAGGACGAGAGAAGCGTTGTGTCTGTTTATGCCATAGAGAATCCCCTTGTCAGAAGTGAGGTCGAAGGAAACAAACGGGAAGAAACTTGAAAGAGGTTGGGAGTTGATTTTTTTTGTAACGACAATCTTGTCGTCGTTTACAGGAATGATACTTTGAAAAGCCTCCTCTTGTTGGAAGAGCGCAGGACGAACATAAATAAGTCGTGACTCAAGCATTGATTTGATCTCTGCCTCAACGTGCCCGAGCTCCTCTTCTGTGTCAGCATAGAGAGACAAATAAAGACCAACATCAAACATTTTTTCTTGAGCTTGCTGGAGGCGGTCACGAAGTTCTTCGAGGTCGCGATATGCCGACTCGAGCATTGGGTCACGCACAAAACCTTTGCTCTCACGCACATTTATTTGGCTTTGAACCTCAGCAACTTTCTTTTCAAACTTCTTCATAATCCCCGCAGTGTCGACAGGGTGAATGTAAATAGCAATATCAAATACCTTATCAAGGTTGATGAGCGGAGAAAGCCAGTTGTCGGAAACAACACTTGGGTATGAAGTAATAAAGAAAGAGCGAACATATTTTTCCCCCAAAATAAGCTCCTTTGATTCAACTTTTACCGCAGATGGAGCGATAACATCAGCAAGGTTGAGCCCTGTATCAACATAAAGATCTTGCGCAAGAATAGGCATAGAGTTTTTATCTCCGCCCGCATCCGTCCTCTGTGTGTTTCCAAAAAAATTAATCATAATAGTTGTTGTTGATATTATCGTACGTCGACCTTCTTCTCTGCTTCCCCAGGGTTGAATAGGCGGTAATAAAGCTCGGTGAGCTCCTCTGTCCCAAGAGGAACCACGCGCACACCGGTGCGAGAAAGTCCCTGACTGATAATCCCCGCTCGTTGTTCAAGTTGTGTGCGTGCCTCTTCAAATGCTTCAGCCGCGCTTTGAGAAGGAACACCACTTGCCTCCTTCTTTTTCCCAAAAAGACCAGAAAGACCGCCACTTGAAGCAGGAGCGTTGGTGACCGACTTTGGAGGTGCATAGGGAACAACAATAACAAAAAGCTTACTCATAATATTTGTCGACTGAGCAATCGTTTTTACGAACCCCATATATTCGCGAATCTGAATCTTTAATAATTCATTAACCTCTTCCTTGAGGCGACCTTCAAGGAGGATAAGGTAAGGGCGAATATCAAGACGACGCGATTGAATAAAAATCTGTGTGGAGAACTCGAGAGAGTTGAGAAAACTTTGAAACTGCATCAAGACTGCTTGTTGCTCGTCGCCTGACTTGAGGGCGAGGTTCACCGAAGACGCCATAAGAAGCATACGAATAGTGCCATCTTTCAAAATCACGACACCGTCGCGGATCTCTTTTACGGGAACAAAATCTTGTGCTGCTTTTGATTTGACTGCCATATTATTATTTTAGAATATCATCATCCTTATCCTTTCCTGTTTTACTTTTTTCTTCTGATTTTTGGGCTCCACGTACATCAAGGTTGAAAGATGCACTTGATAATTTCCCCATCGAAACGGAAGGTGTCGAGACTGGTTGTGAGGGGAGGAAGTCTTCCTCTTTTCCAGCCTTCGGCTCCGCAGTGGTCTTTTTCCACGTGTAAAGTTTGTCGTGGATCAGATAATTGAAGGCAGCCTCAAGGATTTCAATAAACGGCTTGCCAAGTTTTTCTTTTGGATAGAACGCGAGTGCCCACGTGAGCAAGGCAATACCAAAAATTATTGGGAATTTTATTGCCGCGTAAGGAATGATACGCCAAATAAGATAAATACCACCTCCTCCGCCAGCCACATAAATCGCTTGCTTCAAAGTAAGCGGGCCAAAGAGCTTGTCCTCGATGTCGATGTATTGAGGAATATGGAATTGCATAGGTCTATTATACAACTAACCACCAACAACTAACAACTAACAAAAAATTAAAACACTACTCAATCGGTTCGCGATAGGGGTCCCCCAGAGACGCGGGGCGAGGGGCTTGGGCGACAGCTTGCGTAATAGTAAGGTCCCCCATTGATTGTTGACCAGCAGTGAAAACTTTCTGCATTTTTTCCTCAAAAGGATGAACTTCTGGAGATGCCACTAGGGTTGGTTCTGGCTCTGTTGTTTTTGGAGTAAGGTTTGGTAAAAAGGACTCAGTCGTTTCTTCGGTGGGAAGATTTTGAGGGACTACTTCAGGAGATCTTTCCCATATTTTTGTCGACGTAGCGTCTGGATATATCATTCCTGGGGCAGGGACTTCGGCGGGAAGAACAAAAGTCTCTCCCTCCATAGGCGCTTCAGGGAGAAGAGATTCTTCTTGAGCAGACTCCATTTCATCAAGGGAAGGAACTCTTTTTTCAAAGATAGTATCAGGTACTTCACCAAAAAGCTCACGGTCTTCCTCTTCTTCCCTCTTTTGTTTTTCAATGGAAGCGACACGGATCTCCTCCATAGGAATAAATATTTCACGAGAAATAATCTGACCAAGCTCCGCCGTATCTTCCGCAGTAAGACCGAGAGTTTCTTGGCATTTAGCAGTGAAGTCATCTTCAGAGAGAAGGCCAAGGATAACAAAATTAACCATTGCGTTTAATTTTTTCACCTGATCAGGGAGAAGACCAAATGCCTGACTTGCTGTCTGAATTTTTCTCTCAAGCTCAGGCGTAAAAACATTATCCTGTACTTCATCAGGAAGAAGGTTGAAGTTATTTTCGATTTGTTCGTCGGTATAGTTCATAGTTTAGTGTTTTGCAGCTGATGCATCCTTTGGAGCTGAGTCTTTGTCCTTTTTGCCACCCTTGTCCTCTCCTAATTGCTTCTTTTTTTCCTGGATCTTTTCTATATCTGCTTCTGCTGACTCGAACTTCTTGAGCGCCTTTTCTGCTCTCCTTTTTTCGACAATTGCCATAGCGTGCATATCGGTATCATCGGGGTGTTTAGTTTTTACATATTCAAGTTGAGCTTCTGCTTTTGCCAATTTGTCCTCAAGCTCTTTAAGGGCCACCTCCTTTGCTTTTTTTGCTTCGGGGCTATCAAGCTCCATATCGTGAGGAATCTTAAGAGTTGTTTTAAAACTATCTGTTATTGCTTTCTCTTTTTCATCAAGGGAGATTCGTTTCTTTTCGTTCTTGTCAATCTCGTCTGCGGCTTGACCTCTCCCAATATTTGCTCCTGTAAAGGCTCTAAAGTTGGCAGCTGCCATTCCTGCCGCAGCGCCTGGTATACCGCCAGCTATTGCACCAGCTACTCCCCCTGCGATAGACCCTGCTATGCCACCAGACCTAAGCTGCTGTGCGTAAGCGGTGGCAGCGGTTCCCTCAATCTTTTTGCCTGTTTTAACCATCTCTCCCTTTTCGTTCTTTTTGTATTCATCAACCATCGCTTTGACAGCTTTGCCCCCCGCTCCTGTTGTAATCTTCTTTCCAAATGCAATATCAGTTGCCTTTGCTTCGGAAACAGTCTTCTGGAAGTTTCCTGCCCCACCCTTTCCTATACCAAGAGCAGCCCCCGCTCCAAATGGAGCATTACGAACGTCAAATGTTGCATTTGCCCCCTTATCAGTAAGATCGTAGGCAAGACGTCCAACCGATGATTCAGCTGCCCAAGCCTTGAAGCCTTCCCGCTCGGTGAGGTTGCGCGCTGCGCGACCAACAGTCTTTTGCGCAACAAGTGAAGCCCCGCCCGTAGCAAGGCCCATCGCACCGCTCACGAGATTTGACACTCCCTCACCCGTTGAACCAGCCATTCCCTCTGCAAACTTGAGCGCCTCCTGCAGTGCCTTGATAAGAAGAGCCGCAATCATTACGGGAGTAAGAATATACATAAAGTCGAAAGAACCACCAGCTGGAGGATCTTTTAAGACACCACCCAAAATGCCATCTCCCGCACTTATTGCTTTCATAATGATATAAACAAAAAAGAGAAATACAGGGACGACGAAAGCTTGACTAATGAGCTCATGAAGCCACTCATTAAATTTATTTGCCTTCCCAGGAAGTGCGATAGAAATGAAAGCAAAAGGAGAAAGTATCATTAGAGACCAAAATACAACAAGGCGTCTAACAAAAAGAAGAGCGGCTTTTAAAAAGATATACGCAGCGAAACCACTAACGATTGTCGCAACAATAAAAACAATGATCGCATCCATTGCGTGGACTTTTCCCGATACCAAAAGAAAGTTCTGAGGCTGGAAGGCCCCTGCCAAACTCGCTGAAATATCACGTTCGGGGACACCAACAACCGCAAAGCTTTGTTTATCAGGGGGGAGCTCAGTTCCCATACTGCTGTAAATCCCCACAGCCAAAACGTTCCCCGCGTCAATAATTATTTGAGAGAAAAAGAGACTAAAATTGATAAGAAGTGCCATCACAATAACCTTGAGCACGGTCCCTCTCCAGTCCTTTGCCCCCAAAATCGTCTGCACACCCGTATAAATGAGGATGAAGATAAAGAGCATATTTGAGAAGTCTCGCACTACTCCCCACGTGCTGTTTACGAAGTCTTGTTTAATGAAATTACTATCAATACTGAGCGTGAGCATTGCGTCAAATATGAATCCAGAACCTGCGAGGAGCCACGAGGCGGGCTTATATACACCATAATAGATAACAATAGGAATACACTCAGCTAGAGTGCCTGATGTCCCCATAAAGCCGTTGAGGGGGTTACACTTCAACTGCAATAAAATAGGGTCTGTCTCTGCATTAGCAGCAGCCTGTGCAGCATTTGCATTTGCGTTGTTTGCGTTTGTTTGGATTGCGGCACCTTGTTGTTCGGCCATCACAGAAACTCCAACGTGGCAGTTTGAAGCAATGACAAAACTGCTGTTGCCTGCTCTCGTGGACTGCGCTGCGCTACACGAGGCGCTGTCTGCGTATGGTCCAGAGACTTGTATGGTGCCTGGGTTCCCCCCCACGCCTACCTTTGCGTTATACCAAAAGAAATAACTATCAGCACCAAAAACAGTCGTCGCTCCGCCCAGCAAGAAAACGATTCCGAAGAGAAACGCTGTAATTTTTGGGAAGAGTTTTCTCATTTAGTTAATTTATTTTTTGAAGATACCCTTGATGGCATCGTTGGATGCTTTAGTAACGATTGCGTCAATAATTTTACTTAGGTTGTCTGCAAGTCCAAGACGATCGAAGGATGCTCCTGTTGCCTTGGAAAGCTGATCAGAAATCAATTTACCCGGCGTTACTTTAGGGCACCAGATTCTCGCCATAGCAGCCTTGTCTGCATCACTAGCAGGGGCTATAAATTGAGGGTTTCCATCTGGTCCCGTAACTATCGTCGCTGTAGTCGAGGTAAAAGCGTCTTTGGTTGCCTCATCGGGCCAGTTACACTTTTCTGGGTCTGAGTCGTCAACCACGCTCAAGAAGCCACCATTCAAACTCAGCTGTCGTCTCGACTCTTCCAGAAGACCAGATTGTTGCTTGGTGAGCTCACTACTTGTGATAACAGAAACACCAAATGGATTGCCGTTATCATTGAGCGCTTTTTCAAAATACTGCCACGTGAAGGCAATCTTTCCTCTATAAAAATCAGAAGCATTTACTGAGGGAAAGGGGCACGCAACAGCTGCTCTATATACGGGGGCAGGATCAGCTTGCCCCAAGACAACCCATTGTTTTAGGTCATTTTTGAAGAGCGCATCAAAGTCACACATTTCAAGCCCGTCAATCGTGCGCATAAGGTTTCCTGCGACAGAATCAAGGAGTTCCTTCTCCATTTGTTTTGGGTCTATAGCGTAGTTTGGGGAGCCGTGCATACCGCCCTTGATCCAGCTGATAGTCTCTTCGGTAAAGTTGTCGAGCATTAACTGTCCTGCCTTATAGGCAATACAGTCAGCCAATGGTTTCCCGTGCGCAGACCAAAAATTTGAGGCCTCAGCGTCTGCTGCTCCGCTCGCTGTTGTTGCTGCGACGCTCGCGTCTGAGGATGGAACAGCTATAGCCTCGTTTACTGTAGTTACTCCCCCAAAAATCGCAAGATAACCCGCTTTTGCTCCCTCCATTAGGGATAGATTAGCGGCAGCTACCCCCGCACAGTCAACAGTCACTGACTCCGCTGCAGCATAGGTGGCCCGAGGCATAAAAAAGGAAACACTCAAAAGCAGAGAAATACAGAGAATGGGGAGAAGTTTATATTTTTTTTGAGTGTTCATATAGATAATTTATTTCTTTTGACTGAACAGTGATCCTGTTTGAGAAACCATCGAGAGTCCACTGTTGTATTTTGCAATACCTCGCATCCCCACGACGGGATCATTGATAATACTTTTCAGATCAATAACCCCAGAGAGAATGGTGGCATAACTCTCAATCATATACAGATGAAGACTAATCTCAGAACGAGGAACTTTTATAGAAAGAAGTGTGTTGATAAACTTTTGATAAACTGATATAGATTTTGAGAGAGGATTAAGTAGTGTTGCATCCCCCGCGCTGATTGCTTTATTTACAACGGTAAGCTCCTCAAATATATCCTCACTAAAAAGTGTGTTGATGGCTTCAAGCATAGATTTTTTATACTGAGTGACTGCAGAAGTGCTTGTTTCTATAACCACCAAGTCCTTTTCAGAATATACTTTTGTTGTGATTGCCGCTGGGGTAGTATCAAGAAGATTTTGAGCAAGAAGCGATACATCTTCGTCGCTCATCGTCGTCGTCGACATCCCTGTTTGAAAGGCAGCGTAGCTACTGAGAAGTTTTTGAGCCATCAAGGCCGTTGTGGAAGTAGCCTCGGCTGAGGCTGGGTCGTTACTTTTTTTAGAAGAACCAAACGTGGTCGACGATGATGTTTGAGGAACAACACTGAGGGAGTCCTTCCATCCCCTATCGGCTGCCGTCCCAAGCTTGTCAACGTATGTTACAGACGTACTTTTCCACGCAAAGAACACAATGCCTATCCCAACAAGAACTGCAAATAAAATAGAGAGTGTTTTTTTGTATTGCAATATCATAATATGCAGTCCTTATACATATTGTACCAGAGAAGTTTTATAAAATATAGGGAATATTGCTATTTTGTGCACAGCTTAACTACTTATAATAGTAACTTGTGATTGCTTCAAGGGCAACCGCGGTTGTATAGGAGCGACTACCCCCTTTCAGCGTATCCCCTTTGTAGAAGTCTCCAAGGCTCCAGCCTCCATCATTTTGTTGAGTTCTGAACAGGTAATCAAAAGATTTATTATAAAAATCTTTATTTTGGTATCCAAAATCAATCAAAGCATTTAAAGCAAGAGCTGTAGTAAATTCATTATCTCCAATAATCCCTGTTTTCTTTTGTGAGCCTACAATTTTTTGAATAATAAGCTCTTTTTCGTTCCCAAAACAATCGACCCCCTCGTTGTATGCTCGAGCCATTGCGTAATACAAATCATAATCATCAATATACCAGTAATGAGAGTTAGATTCTTGCCCTTCTTTGATTAGGCGAGATGTGTAATCGCAAATTTTTGAGCTCGTAATGTTGTTATTTAAATACAGGGCAACATTTACGTTTACAACCGAATCCGTGTCATTCCTTGCCCCGTTTTCCTTAAACCATGTGTAGTAGATTCCGCTATCGTTTACATTTTTATTTATAATTTTGTGATTATCGCTGATTCCATACCCATGCTTTTCTAGCAGGTAAGAGATTAGGGCTGTGTCGTCTATGTCTGGAGTGACAGAATCTTTGGGGAAAAACCTCCAAATATTATTTGTTGGTCTATTTTTTATAAAAAAATCGATGCTTTTTTCTCTTACTAAATCAAGATAATCATTTGTATATCTCTCAGAAATCTTATCAAGAGAGTAAAGAGACGATGCTGTCATAAAAAAGGATTCATCTGGAAGACAACTTTTTAATATTTTTGTATTTATACAAAAAGAAGATTGTATTTCCCCCGTCGGTAGCTGGTTTTTGTAAATGTATATCACCCCTTTTGCAACGACGCTCTTTAGTTGTTGCTTCTGGTTTCCTAAAATGACTACACTCAATAGACTAAAAAGTAAAACAAAAATCAGTGTGCCCAAGAGTGGTTTATTCTTTTTCATATTGTTGTAGTTTAACATATCGTCGTTATCTTAAAACCAAAGCCCCGCTTGGTGTATACCAAGCGGGGCTTTGGAGAACTAATTTTACCAGTCACTGCCACCACCAGACGAAGGTGTTGGAGTAATTTTTACTGTTATTGACTGCTCTACTTTCCCAGGGGGTGTTAGTCCTGGTTTTGCAATTGGACCATAACAAACAAGGGTAACAACGGCTGGAGGATTTGAGGGGGTTGTGACAAATCCTGTGTTGGTCCCCTCCATTCGGGTCCCATCACCAGCTTCGACAGTAATTGTTGATGTAGTGCCCCCTGAATCTCCGAATCCTGGGTTGGTCACCGTTCTTTGTTCACTGTGTTTTGGTACCTGAGAGCCTACATAGCCAGGCTTTACACGCGCTTTTCCTTGAGCCGTGACACTACCAAGAAGCCCTCTTACGGAACTCCATGTTGTGGTTGCGGTTTCTCTCTCATCAAATATTTCAAGATATGCATCTGCTCCAATCTTACAACTGGAAGCATTTGAAGCAGCCCAGCGAATTTCCGACCAATCACCAACCTTTGCTTCGGCAATAGCATCTGGGTCTGCTTTGAATTCCTCAATTTCTGGAGGGGCGTTATAGAGACCCCCTGATGTGTCAAGTCGAAGATCTCCCCAGTTTGTCACTGTGTATCCAGCACCAACGCACTTAAACTCCAAATTAACTTTTGTTGAAACACCACTAACAAATTTCAAAGTTACAGAATCATCAAACAATACACGTGATGTGCTCGAAATTGGAAACGAGTCATTTTTTTCAAAAGGGGTTTCACTACTTCCTTGGACCGCCAAAGCCTTCCCATCGAGAACCTTGATAACACAACTATCTGCATCTTTGATTTTCCACCAAATCGTACCAATTTCATTTCGTGCGATAACTCCATCATTTGGTGTTGTTCCTACGGTTATCTTTGGTCCCGGAGTTCCTGTTCCTACGGTTATTGGTTCAACTGATGATGAGTTCCAGTTGAGAAAATGTGAGGCGCTGTTCGTAGTTCCGCCCCCTGAGCACTTAATAATAAACTCAACATTGTTGTCATTCCCGCTTATCTTTACCTTCCAGGACCCCGACATTGATGGAAGCGCCTGCGTAAATCCTGAGTATGTTGACCCATAAGTGTTTGTTTTTCCGTCTGCGAGGACAACGGTTATCTGCCTCATATTTTGTATGGTGCAAGAGGTTGCCTCTGTTACTTTCCAAGACACCGTCGAGGTTTCGCCAAAACCGATCGTATCGGGGCTCATAGTAAGACTGATTTGTGGACCAACAGGGTTTGTGCTTGTTGCTGTATAGCTTGTTGAATTGGTTGTATTTGTTCCACTCCCTGTGTTTGTCCCACTGCCTGTATTCGTACCACTACCACTTCCGGTGTTCGTCCCACTTCCTGTGTTTGTGCCACTCCCACTACCTGTATTTGTACCGCTACCTGCATCTGTGCTTGCTCCTACGGCAACTCGAATACAAGCCGATTTTTCAAACAATGTTGAGCTTTTTTGAGCAGTCTGACAGTCACTGCTGGAGAGGAATGTTGAAGTTTGAAAAGGAGTATTTGGTCCTGCGTCAGCTTTCCCTTTAAAAATGTATACATATTTGTCAGAGCTTCCTGTGGTTGTTGGCTTCACGATACCGATAGTAACTGATTTTTTTGCAGTGCCGTTTGCTCCCGTACAGCTAATATCGAAAGTATAAGGTGTTTGAGGCGAAACAGTTTTGGTCCCTGTTAGTCGCAGTGTGTTGCCTGCCCCATCAACACATCTTGTTGTATTGAGTGTCGTCCAAGAAATTATTGACTGAGAATTTGCCTTGACCTCAATAGGAAAAGCAGTGATGTTTATGATTGGATATGTCGTAACAGCAACCTTGATTGATTGAATAGTTGTACCTTTTGGATTTGTGCATACAATATCCATTGTGTAGTCTTCCCTTGGAGTTATGGAGAGACTGCCATTCAGGCGAAGGGCGTTACCGTTACTGTCTGCACAGCTCGTTGCATTTGTTGAGTTCCAGGAAATAATAGCTGATTGCCCAGGAGAAACGACAGGTACATCTGCGGACACGGTAACAAGTGGAACAACAAGGTTTTGGGAACTCGTCGACACACCTTCTGTAGGAGTCGGAAATGAGTAAGTATCTTTAACTTGCCCAGTTTGACCTTCGTTTTGAGGCGCAACCGCCCCTCTTGTGTAAATAAACACAATCGCAATAATAACAACAAGCACGATAAGACCAATAATAAGAAACTTTTTTTTCTTCTCGTCCTGCATAATATTATTTATGTCCATATTTTTATTATAATTGATTTAAGTATACCCCCACACCTACTTTTTGCATAGTAAGTTATACACAGAAATGTATTTAGAGAACAACCGTCCTAAATACATAGTGTGGTGGCGACGTAAAAGTAGGTGTGGGGGTGTACCCCCTGCCCAGTTCTCTTGCCTACTTTTTGCATAGTAAGTTATACACAGAAATGTATTTAGAGAACAACCGTCCTAAATACATAGTGTGGTGGCGACGTAAAAGTAGGTGTGGGGGGTATAACACTGCATACTAGTTAAGCATAGTTGCGTGTGGTAAAATCTCAATATGAACATAAAGAGCAAGGTATTAATTGTATTGTGCCTCTGTCTTGCCCCTGCCTTTTCTTCGGCTCAGGCAGGAGCGTTTGGTACCAACCTCTCTTTGGGGACGAAAGGAGAAGATGTGCGCGCGCTACAAAAACTTCTTAATCTTGATAAAGACACACTTGTTGCAGACACAGGAGCCGGCTCACTTGGTAACGAAACAGACTATTTTGGACCTGCAACCAAGCGCGCGCTTATAAAA
Source organism: Minisyncoccota bacterium (assembly GCA_041660105.1). GTDB lineage: Bacteria > Patescibacteriota > Minisyncoccia > Phycocordibacterales > UBA1550 > UBA1550. The sequence continues at coordinate 40,372 of JBAZWZ010000003.1, forward strand.
TTTCAGAATAAATACGCGTCAGAAATCCTTTTTCCTCTTGGGATGAGCACAGGGAATGGATATTTTGGAGCGAGAACAAGAGAAAAGGCAAATTCTCTCACTGCAAACCTTACGACCTTAATAAATAGTACTATTGGACTATTCACTTCTCCTATTGTTGAGACCCCCGTGACCCTCGTAACAGCAACCACCTCAACGAAGAGCGAGGTAAAACTCCCTGTTGAAAAAGGAACAGTAATCGTTATGATGCCTTCACGATACTCAGGAAAGCCAGGAACCACAATCACTCTTTCTGGTGCGGGATTTACTTCTACTGATAACACAGTATATTTTGGGACCAATCACGCTCTTGCGGGGGTAACGTCATTCAATGGACAATCAGTCACGTTTAAGGTTCCTGCAATTCCAAAAGGTATCTACTCCTCTCTCTATGTGGTAAACGCTCGCGGGGAAAGTAATAAGGATCAGTGGTTTATCGTAACTGACGGCGTATCCCCTGAACCAAAAATAGAAAAGTTTGAACCAGGCATTGTTTCTCGTGGCAGCACCGTAGTAATTAAGGGAGCTGGATTTTCTAAGGACAAAAACGCAATTATTGTAAGCGGTATAGGGTTATTTAAAAATGTTCCATCTGTGGACGGGGCATCAATCTCGCTCGTTATCCCAAAGGATGCTTTCCCTGTAAAATATTCCCCTACCATAGCAAACCCTACCTTCTCCTCCTCTGTGCGCGTGCTCAATGAAAATGGTGTAAGTAATTTAGGGAAACTCACACTTAGCTTGTAAGATGGGGCTTTGAGGTTGTTAATACGGTTGTTGTGTGAAATAATTAAAAAATGAAAGTATTTAATATTATAAAAAGATATAAATTGTCCCTCTCAATTATTTTTTGTACAGTGCTTATTTCTGGTGCTCTTGTGTATAAAATTAAAAAAAGCGAAGCACTAGGTTATTTTGGTTTTGGGGGGTACGTGACCTCGGTGGTTATTTGTACGTGTTCTGCAGTCCCGACCTATTATGTAACCATTGGACCACCGCTTGGTGGGAGCTTCCTTCTTATGGAGGGAGTAAGTGAACCTTATGCCAACTGGGATATTTTTGGAACAAATTGGACTTTTGTGGGGACTGACACCTTTATTATGGAACCCGCTGGTCCCTGGGTCCTTGGGGCGTACACTCCAGGAGTTGGTGTGGGATGTATGATGGTGGGAGAGCCTTGTTATCCTTATGCTCCTGCACTGGGAACGATTCGACCATACGGTACTTCCCTTGGGTCAGTTACTGGAATTTAATTTGGAGAAGGTTCAGCCAATCCTTAAGGGTGAGGTTTTCTGCGCGGGCCTTGTCTTTGATGTTTGCCGCCACAAAAATCTCAATAGTTTTGTCGCCAAAAAGTTCTTTCAGGTTTCCTGCAAGAACTTTTCTTTTGTGAGCGAAGCCTGCGCGGACGATTTTGAAAAACTTTTCTTCCTCTTTTTTATTTTTAAAATTTTTGTTTGAAATGTTTTCAATAGAGAGAACTGCTGAGTCAACTTTTGGAGTTGGGCTGAAGTATCGCGCGGGAACTTTTTTTATAAACTTCGGTGTGCCGTACACTTTTACCGCAATGGATAGAATACTTTCTTTTTTATCGCGCGCAACGATGCGTGTTGCTACTTCTTTCTGTACCATAAGAACCATTTTTGTTGGTTTGTTTTTTGCTTCAAGAAACATGCGAATGATTTGGCCCGTGAGATAGTAAGGTATATTGGCGACAAGCTTGTAGTCTTGCCCGCCTAAGTTTTTTGAAAAAAAAGTTTGGTGGGTGGTGAGTTCTACAATATCGCCATGAATGAGGGTAAATTGTTTAATTTTGATTTGCTCGGCAAACTTTTCAGTGAGTAATGGAATCATACGGTCATCTTTTTCTACAGCGATGACGAGAGCGCCAGAAGCAAGAAGCTCAGAAGTGAGAAATCCTTTCCCGGGGCCTATCTCAAGCACAGTTTCTCCAGTAGTGAGACTCGCAGCACGCACAATATCTCTCGCCACTGTTTTAGAGTTGAGAAAATTCTGCCCGAGTGATTTCTTGGCGTGAATCATAAAAGATTAGTGAAAGAAGATTGAAACAAGACAGAACACAAAAAACAGGAAGAATATATAGCGCTCCTTGTATGGCTTTCTTACGCAAAGCCAGTATCCAATGATTGCAGTCGGGAGGGCAATACTGTAGGTCGTAAAGAACGGAAGGAAAAATGGCGCCAATATAAAGCTTAACGCAAGAAGGAACCCCACAACTTCATTTCCATATTTTCCAAAGATGACAGGGAGGGTCTTTATTCCCGCCTTACGGTCCCCCTCTACATCTTTGATATCACGGATATTAACTCCTAGCGTGAAAATAATAAGAATACCGATTGCGTAAGACACAGGAAATTCAGTGATTATTTTGCCTGATGAGACAAAAAAGAAACCAGCAAATACCGTCGCAAGGACAGCAATTGAAATTAGGAATGAAGAAAAGAGAGGGACTTGCTTGAGGCGGAATGGAGGCGCTGAGTAAAGGTAGTATGCACTGATGAATATCGCGCTCATGAAAAAAGCAAAATAACCAACAATATATGCCCCGATAAGTGACAAGAGAAGCCATACATAACTAATCTCGTGCATTTCTCGGACGGTGACAGCCCCTCTTGGTAAGGGTCTATCAGGGTTTGATATTTTATCGATCTCAATATCAGCGAGGTCATTTACGTGTGTTGCAAACATGCAGGCGCTAAACCACGAGAGAGAAAGAACCGTGAAGCTGAGCCAATCTACCCAAGTAAACATGATGGGGAATCTCGAGTATGCGCTCAGAGACCCCATTCCGAGCAAACTTAAACATAGAAAGATTCGTGTTGTACGGATGTTGCCCAAAACTGCAAGAGCTGTTTTTTTGTGTGCGTACCAAAACCATGCTAACCCAAAAATAAAAAACAGGAGGTAGAGCACCTGGGATAGTAAAGTATTTCGACCATTCATAGAGAGAACCGAGGGAGTGCTGTATAGAAGTTCCCCATGAAGGATGTTTGTAGGAATGTTTGAACCCGCCACAGACCGTTGCATGAAACTAGTAACAGCTGAGGTGTCTGCTCCGTTTAATGGTATGTGTGAGACTGTATAAAGAATTCCAGGGAGGGCACCAATGATAAACATCAATGTATAGGAAACAAGAACAGCAACAACCGTAGAAATAATTTTTTTACTTTTCGTCTGAACATACCAACCGATAGCACACAAAATGAGAAATACTTCAATCTGCATGCCAGGAGTTGCCCCATTTCCTACTCCGCCAAATGTAAGATAGTCCGCAAAAAGTTTAGGCCCAGTGTCAGCTATGTATGACATGTGTGCCACACCTCCTTTTGTAAGGATAAGATCAATAATCGGCGCTAGAAAGATAATAGGAAGGCCGTAGAGGGCCAAGTTGATGACCCTATTTCCTCTCTGTTTTGTAAAAATAGATACTACAAGAGAAAGAATGAGTGCGACTACAACAAAACATATAAAATAATGAACGCGACGAAGGTTGCTGACGACAATGCCTGAGTATGGAGTATTAGAAAAAATCTCGATAAAAGAACGAATAACCACAACAGCGGTAAATCCCGCGATCCACTGGGGGATACTTGGGCTTGGGAAATCTCCGTCAATAATTTTTTTCACTAGTTTCTTTAACATAGTGACAGTATACCCCCACACTTACTTTTTGTATAATAATTATCTACAAAATTTAGTAGAAACATATTAAACCCGTTCATCTAATGATTGCCTATGCAAAAAGTAGGCAAGAGAACTGGGCAGGGCGTACACCCCCACACCTACTTTTACGTCGCCACCACACTATGTATTTAGGACGGTTGTTCTTAAAATACATTTCTGTGTATAACTTACTATGCAAAAAGTAGGTGTGGGGGTATAGCAGAATCAAGGAGGGTCTGCCCGCTGAACTAATTACCAGTCTAAGCGGATGACGGGCTCGTGGTCGGTGTCACCCTCTTCGCACTCGGTGAGTGAGTCATCGATGTCACCGAGGAATTCTGAGGGGAGGTTTACTTGGCGCTGGCCAAAGATAGTGCGCACGGATGCGTAGGACAGATATAGTTTCTTTTTTGCGCGCGTGATGGCCACGTAGAAAAGGCGACGCTCCTCCTCACTGTCTTCTTTTGACTGAGGGCCTTGGCCCATTCTCTTGTGAGGGAAGAGGTCTTGTTCAAGTCCGGTGACAAATACATACGGGAACTCGAGACCTTTTGCGGCGTGCACGGTCATCATCTTTACTGCCTTTGAGCTCTTCATCATTGAGTCTTGATCGCTCGCAAGTGCAGCGTCGCCGAGGAGCTTTTCAACCGCTTCCTCTGGGGGGAGGATGTCATACTTTGTCGCGAGAGTTACGAGCTCGTGGATGTTCTCGAGGCGCTCATTGTCATCGTCTTTGTTGCCGGCTCTCAGTGAGCCCTCAATGCCTGACTTCTCAGAAACAAATTTGATGAGGTTTGAAGTTTTTTCAATGAGTGCGTATTCACGGATTGACTCGAGGAGTGCCCAGAAATCAGCAACACGCTTTTGGCCACCTGGTGGCAAGCTCGCTTCGTCCTTCGCAAACATTTTCATAAGTGTTGCCTTGCCGATACCACGTGGTGGCGCGTCGATGATACGCTTAATGTCCGATAGACTTTCGGGGTTGAGCGCCGCGCGGATATAGGACAAAATGTCCTTTACTTCTTTGCGCTCGAAGAAACGCACGCCGAGTACTTGATAGGGGATTTCCATCGTGAGAAATGCTTCTTCGAGTGCGCGTGATTGGAAGTTCGCACGATAAAGAACCGCGATATCCTCGGGGTCAGTGCCACTGTCGATAAGAGACTTTATTTTTTCTCCGATGGTGCGCGCTTCTGCCCCCTCGTCGTAACTCTCAATGAGAGAAATTTTGTCACCCTCGATATTTCTTGTGAAAAGATTTTTCTCTTTGCGAACTTTATTTTTCTTGATGACACTGTTTGCTGCGGCGAGAATGATTTGTGTCGAGCGATAATTTTCTTCAAGCAAAATTGTTTGCGCACCTTTGTAATCATTTTCAAAATTCAAAATGTTTTGCAAGTTTGCGCCACGCCAGCTGTAAATGTTTTGGTCGCCATCACCCACAGCACAAATGTTCATCGACTCACCCGCAAGCAAGCGCGCCATCTCGTACTGCACGGCGTTGGTGTCTTGGTATTCGTCGATGTGAATGTATTTCCATCTGTTTTGATATTCGCGCCTGATCTCAGGGTGGTCACGCAGAAGAATCACCGTCTTCAAAATGAGATCATCAAAGTCGAGTGCGCTTTCGCGTGCAAGGAGTCGCTCGTAACGCTCCCACACTGCTGCAACAATCATCGGGAAGTATGCGTTGCCAACATCTGCTTTGTACTGCGCAAGGGTAATGAGTGCACCTTTGTTTCTCGAGATGACGCCTGCGATACGGTCTGGAGAAAATTGTTTTGAATCAATCCCCTGTTCCTTTACCGCTTCTTTTATTAATGAGCTCGCACTGTTTTTGTCGACAATCGTGAAATGTTTGTTGAGACCAAATGCTTGTGCGTGTGCACGGAGGATGTACACGCCGAGTGAGTGAAAAGTCCCCACGAATGGGCGCGCATCACCGTAGCGCATCCCCGCATCGAAACCATGTTTCTCGAGAAGATGATTTACGCGTTCTTGCATTTCTTTTGCTGCCTTGTTGGTAAAGGTAATGGCGAGGATTTCACTTGGTGGTACACCTTCTTTTACAAGGTTGAGAATACGATGTGTGAGAGTGCTCGTCTTGCCCGTGCCTGCTCCTGCGATAATGAGAATGGGACCATCTTTGTGAATTGCCGCTTCTTTTTGTTTTGAATTTAAGTGGTCGAGGTGATCGAGGTGTGTCATCGAGACACTTTAGCACAAAATACAAGAGGCGCCGAGCACCAGTACTGGTGCTCGGCGCCTCTTGTATTTTGTGCCTACTCCTTAATATTGAAATCCTGAAGTGTCCTCTTTACTTCCGTTTCCATAAGGCTCTGCATATCGGGCACGTGCTCTTCAAGGAAACGTCCTATGAGCTCTGGTTCGTTCTCGGCAGTGATGCGATCAAACTCCGCGCGCTCTCCAGGAGAAAGTTTTTCATAAATCGCAATCGTCGTTGATTTCAAAATAATCTCGCCGAGCTTGCCGACGATTTCATCCTGCGCCTCGGGAGGCAAACCCTCGAGTCCGAGCTCCTTTATTAATACTTCGCGAAGTTCTTGATTTTCCATAATGATATTATTAACTATTTATGCAGAGCACTCAACATTGATGCACGTTTGAGATATGTTTCTGCGGTGTCGCCCTTGTCTAAGTTCGTGCCCGTCTCGATAAACACTTTTCTAAAGTAATCCTGCATCTCATGAAGCTTGGATGGGTTGTTGATACCAATAGTTGGGGCATCCCCAGGGAGAACTATTGGTTTTGCATTCATTATTTCCTCCACAGTTTTGTTTGCAAATCCAAACTCTGGATTTTTCCAATCAGAAGTTGTCGTGCCATCTACTGCGCCAAATCCGAGTAAACCTTTTGATCCAAGAACATCGGTTACGCGAGTATGAAACTGTTGATCGGCAACTTTGATGATCTCAGGGTCCGTCGAGGAGACTTCTTGAGGCGCGGTATTTGTTGCGGGAGTAGCTTCGGTTGTCTCGACTAAACCAGAAGGATACACTTCAGTTGGGTCTTTGAACACATCCCCGAACGTATTTTCGGTGTCAGCAACCATGCTTGATATCTGGTCTCTAATAAAATCAGCCTCTTTACTAAACTGCCCACCGTGTTGATCAAGAGCGTGAAGAATTTGTTCGTGTTGATAAATAGCAAACGCTCTGTTTTCCACAACGCTTGTGTTGAGCGATGATTCACCTGTTGCGTTACTCAATACCACCCCCCTCCATCCGTCATTTAATATTTTTTGTGCCTCAATTGTTTGTGGGTAAACAAGTTCTCCATTTGTGACAAAGCCTGTGATGGTACCATCGGCCGCCTTGATAAATGTTCCTGTTGTCCCGTCAACTTTTATCGTGTTGTTTTCGAGAATATTACTTTCTGGCGTAGTGAGGGGTTCCGCCTGTCCGTTCTCAATATATCCTTCGGTTTCGTAAACTGGTGCGTTCTCATAATTTGCGATACTTGCTACCTCCTCGGGAGCTAACCCCTTTGCAGAGGCTATCGCATTATCCATAAACTCTTTGTCGTTCAAAATTATTTCAAAATCAACCCCTTGCCCTACTTGAATAGTATTTATATCTGTTATGCCAAACTGATCAGGGTGCTCAGTGATTTGATCCTTCACACTATCGATAAGGTATGTTTGTTGTTCAGGAGAAAGTCCCGCGAGGCTTCCGTGAGCGCTCAGTTGAGCCTCTGCCATCTTCCAAATGGAATCTCCTGGCTTCGCTATTTCAATAAATGAACCAGCTGAGACAAGGTTTTCTGTAATTGGCGCTGTAGTGTGTGCAGGGGTCTCAAGGGGGGGAAGAGAGGAACCACTACTAATAGAGTCGTGCGGGCTGTGAGCAAAATCAACAAGAGGATTGAGAACGCTGTCGTGGAGAACTCTTGGCAGACACAAACCAACAACCACTGCGAGACTAATTGCAAGTTTTTGATGTCTTGATTTCTCTGCTGTTGTGCGGGGGTCCCCAGTTTTATTCTCAACAGCAGTCCTAAGCTTCTCGTCTGTTGCGGTATAGAGACCAGCCATACCAAGCGCACGCATAATCCCTCCAACAGTCGCGACTGGAATAGCAGCAGATGCACCAAGTCCGGCGCCTGTCAAAATCAGAGCACCAGAAATTGCAAATTTGTAGCCAAGAGGAACTTTGTTCCATCGCTCCCCTATCCCACGAAGCAATTCTTTTGGAACCGCCGCTTTCTCTGCGCGCGCTTCGATAGCAGACTGCTTTTCTGGATTATAAATTGCCTTGAGCATTCGCTCCTTTTTTTCTTCAGGAGTTTCTTTTTCAACCGACGAAATATTTTCAACTGTCGCCGCTTCCTCGAGTGGCTCAATGGCGTCAACAGACTCGGCGGGGCTCTCCTGTTTAATGTCCGCAGAAACCTCACTCTCAACCACATCGGTAAGTGTTGGGATTGTTCTATCAAGCAGCGCAACTCCTTCGCCTGGTGTTTGAGTGGTGAAATCAAGATTAAAATCTTCTTCCATTTTTTCTAATCCCCGCTCCTTCAGATCACTCTGCGCTTGTTCATGGCGTGCTTTGGAATATCTTTGCAAATTCCCCCAAACAGTTTTCCCTGACTCAGAATCAATGACATCAGCGACGCTGGCGAACATCTCTAAAATATCGGCGGCCTTCTTGTGACGAATTGCCCAGTTTTTCGCTACGTCTGTTTGCCCTGCTTTCTGCGCCTCCTGTATACGGGCACTAGTTTCTGCCACCTCCTTTTCGATGGCAAGCTTTTCTTTATTGAATACAGAAACAATCTTTGCGCGGTCCCCTGCTTCATTTGTAGCATCTGCACTTTTGATCGCCTCGGCGAGAACAAGGGGATTGGCTTTTGCACCGTTCCCCCTGTGGTTGCGACCATTTTTGTTGGGCAAAGTCGCCTTCTTAATGATTTTTTCCGTAATTTCCTCAGTTGCTACTGGGGCAGGTGAAGAGAGCCCCAACTCCTGTTTTATCCCTTCTGTTCTAAGTTGCGAATCTCCCTGCCCCTTTGATAACTTGGACATAAGTTGCGCCCCTATGCTACTTTCCCCCTGAGCATCCGCGTTTCTCGCTGCCCCGATGAGTTGTTTTTCAAGATTGTTCATTGATTGTTCAATTATCGCACACTAATGCAGAAACGCACAAATATTTTGCCAACTCGTTGATAATATTAGACCAAAATTGCGTACAAAAGTCAATGGTTGCCGCCCGCCTAAGTTTACTGTTTGTAAGAGGTATTTAGTGTATATTTACCAAGACTCTTTTGGCAGACGACGAACACCCTTTTGAGCAGAAACTTTTGGCGGGTGAATTTTCCACAGCATATCCCCAATTCCCTCCAAAAATGACCCGCTTTGTGCTACCATTTATATAACCACGGGGATTGGCCCCAGGTTTGCCGAAAAGAAGATATTTTCCCGTCACGACCGCCCGACCGCCCGATACCTATCTCACAGTAACATTTCTACAAAACTACAGGACCCTAGCCGCGAGGAGAAGACTGGCTGGGCGAAATACCCATATTTTATAAAGCTTGCCCGAAAAAAGTCGTGGCGAGCGACTTTCGTCGGGCTTGCTAGCAACGGGCTTCTTTTGCTTTTAGTTGGCGTTTTTTTGTTTTTCCCTGTTTCAAAAGCCAGCGCATTTGGTCCTTCTGACCTCATTAGCTGGTTTTTCTCAACACCCGCATCGGCCTCAGAGGAAGTACTTGCGCCTCAAGTTTCAAGAATTGACGACAATTTCCTCGATAGTAAAGGAAATCCAAATCCAGCCCAGACAAATGCTGGCTTTTCTATGGATGATAAGGCTTTTTCTTCAGAAACTGGCCCTTCGGGGACCATCGCAGACGTGGAAGCGAATGACCACCAAGGGAAAATTAGTCTTTATGTTGTTCACAAAGGAGATACGCTTGCGCAGGTTGCCAAAATGTTTGAGGTAACCGTGGAAACTATCCTTTGGGCAAACAATCTTACAAGTGGAACAAGTCTCTATGAAGGACAATTGCTCGATATATTGCCAGTAGATGGCGTGCAATATGTGGTTAAAAAAGGAGATACCATTCAGGGAATTACCAAGCAGTACAAGGGCAAACTCGACGAAGTAATGGAGTTCAACGATATTGAGGTGGGGCAGAAGCTCTCTGTTGGTGAAATTATCATTATTCCAAATGGTAAAAAAGTATCAGCATCAGCGCCTGTGTCCGAAAACATTGCAATTCTTTCGAAACCTTCAGTTGCTGGGTATTACACGCATCCAGCTCCCGCCGCAACACGAAGATCGCAAAATCTCCACGGCCGTGTTCACAAAGGTGTTGATTTTAGTGGACCAATAGGAACACCCGTATATGCAGCAGCAGAAGGTGTGGTAATCCAGAGCCAGTTTACGTCATCGTATTGCGGACGCGGTTGTTTCGGCGATTATGGAAACAATGTTTGGATTAAGCACCTAGATGGCTCCATCACGGTTTATGCACATTTGAGTGCAGTTTATTTCAAAAAAGGTGTAAGTGTTATTAAAGGACAGCAGATTGGTGAAATGGGAAACACTGGCAGGTCAACGGGCTCACACCTTCACTTCGAAGTTCGCGGAGCAAGCAATCCCGGACAGTATGGCAATGGTTTTAATCAAGGGTGGGGTAAGTAGGGAGGGGCGGAATATGGGATTTGGAATATAGAATATGGAAGAGAAACGCATGGGGCCAAAGGCCTCATGCGTTTCTTCTAAATCCCAAATCCCATATTCTAGATTCTATTTAAGTTCCGTCGGTCGATATGCAAGTGCTTCAAGCAAATGTTTTTCTTCGATACTTGAGGAGTTGTCGAGGTCGGCGATGGTGCGGGCGACTTTGATGGTCTTGTGATGCGCGCGGGGAGAAAGTTTGAGGCGCTCGGCGGCGGCATTGAAGAGTGAGCGGAGGGCTGGCGTGAGCTCGATAAATGATTCGATATCATCGGCGCGCATCTCGCTGTTGGTGGTGATGTTGCGTGGGTGATTGATAAAGCGAGCCTCTTGAACGGCGCGCGCGTTTGCGATACGCTCACGCACGGTCTCTGTCGACTCTCCTGTCGCTGCTGCGGAGAGTTTGTCGTGACTCATATGAGAAACTTTTACCCAGAGCTCGATGCGGTCAACGATGGGACCTGAGAGTTTGCGTGTGTATGATGCGAGCGTACCGGGCATACACGTGCAACGCTCCTCACTTCCGTATTTACCACAAGGACAAGGGTTCATCGCAGCGAGCAAGATAAATCGTGCAGGAAATGAGTCGTGACCTTTTGAACGTGTGATGCGGATATGTCCCTCTTCGAGTGGCTCACGAAGTGACTCGATGACACGTCTGTCAAACTCAGGAAATTCGTCAAGAAAAAGTACACCACGATGAGCAAGAGTAATCTCTCCTGGCTTTGGTGTGGAGCCTCCTCCGATGACGGCAGGATACGAAGCTGTGTGGTGAGGTGCGCGGAGCGGTGGTCGCGTCATAATATTTTCACGAAGCGTGCCTGCGACGGAGTGAATCCCTGTCACTTCGAGTGCGTGTTCGTTATTTAAATCAGGAAGAAGATGTGAGAATGCCTGTGCGAGCATCGTCTTGCCGGTGCCTGGCGGTCCCCACATTGCGAGGTTGTGATTGCCGGCTGCGGCTATCTCGAGTGCGCGCTTTGCAAACTCTTGACCTTTGATGTGAGACAAATCAACTTTTAATTTTGAGTCTACTTGTTCATTTTCAGAAAGATTTTCATCACGCTCACTTTTTTTAAGAAAAAATTTATTGTTTGCATCAAGATGTTGAAGTACCTCGCTGAGATTGCGCACGCCGTATACCGTGATGCCATCGACAAGGGCTGCCTCATCTGCGTTTGCGAGTGGTAAATATATTTCAGTGAAGCCAGATTTCTTTGCGGCGTTGGCTATAAGAAGCGCGCCGTGAATAGGACGAAGGATGCCATCGAGAGAAAGTTCTCCGAGGAAAAGTTTTCCTGTTGGGTCAAACTCAGTTTCGCCAGATGCCATCAAGTATGCGAGGGCGATGGAGAGGTCGTAGTGCGCACCTTCCTTCTTGAGCTCAGCGGGGGCGAGTGAGATTACCACTTTTTGATTTTTCTGTTTTGGGGATTCAAAGCCAGAATTCTTCACCGCTGCACTGACACGGTCGCGCGACTCGTCGACTGATGTGCTTGGAAGGCCAACGACGGCAAATGCGTTGAGACCTTTCGAGAGATCAACCTCAACATCAATGATGTGAGCGACGAGGCCAACTATTTGAGCAGAATAAAGTTTTGAAAATTGCATAAGGGGGAACAGGGGGAACAAAAATTCACTGGGGTGCACAGGAAGAACAGAACGCTTCGCGACTAACCTTCTCGGTGCGCGATACAAGTTGGGGCTGCAGGGTTTGCATGGAGGCGTGCGTCTTCGATAGCAGCTCCGCACACACGACAGATGCCGTAGGTGCCTGCTTCGAGTCGTGCAAGTGCTGAGTCAACTTCGAGAAGTCGTGCCTCAAGTTCCACCTCGATTGCCGCACTTCCTTCAAAAGCTTCGATCTCTGTCGCAACATCATTTTCGTCAGCGTTGATATCGTTTAGATCTGGCGCAGATGGCTCCCAGTCGCCAGCGATGTCAGGATTCTTGTGTCCTACACCAGAGAGTTCACCCTCAAGCTTTGCCTTCTCTCCAAGAAGCATACCTTTTAATTCTGAAATATTTGTTGTCATGATAGTAGTTTATATTGTTTATTTTGAAGCCGCAATGGGGAGAAGGGTTTCGAGCGCTGACTTGCTTCCTGTTATTACGATGGTGGTAGGATTTGCAAATGAGTATACAATACTATCTCCTGTCGCTGACGTAATCATACGAACATCCTTGTTGAGAATAACCACGTCCTTGAATTTTGCCGAAGAGAAGATTCCCTCGTCGAAACTCGTCCCAAAAACTGTGTCAAAAAATACTGGCAGTGTTGCCTCCCATCCGAGCATCCCAGCGAGACCTGTATCACTTCCCGAGACTTTTAATATTATAAAAGGAGAAGCAGTGTTACTTGCATCGCCGACGAAACCAACCATAAATGGCCTTTCGAGTGAGCGTGTGAGGATTTCTGGAGCGGCGATGCTGGTAAGCATTAAAAAGCGATTTGCAGAGATTGCAGCAGTAGTGCTAGCGCTTGTTTCCTCAAAATACATATTTTTAATGAAACCTATTGCGAGAGTCTGCTGTTTTTCGGATGAAATCGAAGAAAAAATCTGAGCGCGTGTTTCGTTGGTGACATTAAATCTATTTTCTGAATCAACGGTGAGGATTGCGCTTGCGAGTGCGGGAGTTGATGGAATTGTTGACGAGGCAATTCCCGTGTTTGAGGTTTTTCCAAAAGAAGGCATAGAAATACTTGGCAATTTGATTGCACCAAGTTTCGGTAATACAAAAACGGCTGCTCCTCCAAGAAGACCAATTACCAGAAGAATAATAATGACTACAACTATGCGACCAATTGGTTTCGGTGCTGCTGGGACAGACTCAGAGTGCGCCTGTCTTTCAGCTTCAGCCTCGGCTTGCAAACGTGCGTTCTTCTTTTGTTCAGCGATTGCGATTGAAACCGTTGTCTCTTCGTTGTTGCGGATTGCTTCCGATGCATCAAGTTTCATCGTGCGAATAACACGCGGAATAATCTTAGGCTCTGTACTCGGAGATTCGGGTGTTCCCTGGTAAACACCTGGCTCTAGTTTTTGTTTAGGTACGATAGGTTCCATTGCGTATATTATAACGTGTATTGTGACGACTATACAAGCGGTGACGTGCAAAATAAAAGGCAATCACGAAAGTGATTGCCTTTTATTTTGCACGTCACTGTGCTACTCGCTTTTTGCTGGCGGAGCCTTGCGACGCGGTGCTTGTTTGCGTGCAGGGCGGCGAGCACCACCTGCTCCGCCGTGACCACGGGAGCCGAGGAGATATTTGTGCTGATCGTCACACATATCGATGAAGTCATCGCATGCTTCACGGAGTTTGCCTGAAGCAGAGCGGCCAAAGGTAATAACTTCAACCTGTGTGCCCATAAACTTCAAGTACTCTACGAGCGGTACGAAGTCGCCGTCACCTGATGCGAGCACGACTGCGTCTACCTTTGAGCCGACACGGATTGCGTCAACTGCGAGACCTACGTCCCAGTCTGCCTTTTTTGCGCCACCAAAAAAGATTTGGAGGTCTTTTGTCTTTGTTTCGATGCCGAGGCTGTTGAGCGCTTCGAAGAAACTCTTTTCTTCTTCGCCTTCTGTGGTGATCACATACGCGATTGCGCGTACGAGATGTCTTCCTGCTACTGCTTCTTTGAGAACTGCTCCAAAATTTACTTTTGCTCCATAGAGATTGCGAGCACTGTGATAAAGGTTCTGCGCGTCGATGAACATCGCTACGCGCTGCTCCTTCTGTTTGATAATTGCCATATTGTAAAATATTTGCGCTAATGCGCCTAAAAACTAATGTATTAAAAATGATTACTCCCTGTTTAGTATCGCACGGATTGAAATAAACAAAAAGTCCCGAATCAGATGATTTGGGACTTTTTTCATTTTTATTTCAAACCAACCTTTTTTATAATAGATTCGTATCTGTCTTTACTCTTTCTCTTCAAGTAGTTCAAGTGTGTGCGACGATCTGCAACCATCTGGAGCAAACCACGGCGGGAGTGGTTATCCTTGTGGTTTTTCTTCAAGTGGATAGCGAGCGCGTCAATAGTCTTGGAAAGAATAGCAACCTGAGCCTCTGGAGAACCAGTGTCAGTCGCGTGAATCTGCGCTTTCTTGATAATTGCCTGCTTTGTCTTTGTCGTAATCATTGCAAGCACTTTAGCATATCTTGTCAAATATTGCAAGTCAGCGGAATAAGTTCCAGAAAATGGGTATTTTAAGGATAAATCAGAGAAGATTAATTGTGGGTGGTAATATTGTCCCCTATTCCAGGTCCTCGAGATAGCACGTAACGATTTCAACTCCGCTTTTTGCCAAAACCTCTCGAGATGCTTGATCGTCAGTCTCTAAACAAGGTGGAAGATCCTTCTTTTTGATAATTGAAACACCTTGACCCTCGAATGCGTGGAGAGAAGGTTCCTCCCCCTCATGTGTTTTGGCGTAAGAGTGAGGGGTTTCGTTGTCAGAGTTGCGTGATGCGGTGACAATAATACCGTTTGCTTCATCAGATAAATTCATAATAGGAATTTTAACGTAAAATATTTCGAATGTCCATAAGATTATAGTATAGCGCGCGCAGGGCTCGATGCTTCGCATCGAGCCCTGCGCGCGCTATACTATAATCATGTCGCACAATATTCCTCAAACCTCCCTCGGCAATTACGCACGACAGTATCTCGAATACTTGGAGATTGAGCGCGGGCGAAGCCTGAAGACTATCGAGAACTATGAGCGCTACCTCACGCGCTTCCTCACTGCGAGTGGGGCGAAGGAGCCAAGCGATGTTACTGATGATCTCATTCGTACTTTCCGTCTCTGGCTCAACAGACAAGAGTCAGGAGTACGTGAGGGCCGCCATGAAACACTCAAAAAGAAAACTCAAAACTATTACTTGATTGCTATTCGCAGTTTTCTCAAATATTTGCGCAAGCGTGGTGTTGAGTCGTATTCGCCTGAGAAGATTGAGCTTGCGAAAGTTGCCGAGCGCACTATCGACCTGCTGAGTGTTCAAGACCTCCATCGCCTCCTCGCAGCACCAAGTGGCGACTCCGTGAAAGAGTTCCGTGATAAGGCAATCCTCGAACTCTTTTTCTCGACAGGGCTTCGTCTTTCTGAGCTCTGTGCACTCCAGCGTGATATTGATCTTACCCGCGATGAAATATCCGTGCGTGGTAAAGGTGAAAAGGTCCGTGTGGTGTTTCTCTCGGATGAAGCAAAGACTGCCATTGCTGCCTATTTGAAAAAGAGAAAAGATATGGACGATGCGCTCTTTGCAAGTGATAAGGCCCGCGCAGATGGCTCGCTTCGTCTCACTCCCCGCTCAATAGAGCGTATGGTGAAACACTATGCCGCAAAGGCGGGAATCATGGACAAAGTAACGCCCCACATCTTGCGCCACTCGTTTGCAACCGACCTTCTTTATAACGGCGCCGATATTCGCTCGGTGCAAATAATGCTCGGTCATTCAAATATTTCCACAACACAGATATATACGCACGTGACGGATAGTGAACTGAGAAACGTACACAAAAAGTTTCACGGGAAGAGCAGAGAGGAATAAAGAAAAAAGCGACACCTTACGGTGTCGCTTTGCTTTAGTGTTTGATCGAGCAATTGTAGATGCTCGCAACTTCTTGTTGTGGTGCTTGGCGGTGTGTTTGGAAATGCTCAGTGACCGCTTTGGTGTGATTCAAGTCGTACACGCTTCCGCTTTGAAGATGCAGAGGAAGTTGTTGAGACTTTTGCTTCGTCGCAACAGCTTCAACCTCCTGACGTCGTGAAAGATCGTAGATGCTAACGGGTTTCATTTGAACCTCCTTCGGTCTGAGTTCTTAGCTTCTCGGACATCTCCGCGACAAGCACTCGCTTCTTTTGAATTTTGTCATCAAGTACAATGAGATCTTTGTTGAAGTGCTCGATTTCCGTATTGATCACCCTCTTCTGTGCTTCAAACGAAACGATCCAAAGCTCTTCCTGCACGATAGCTTCACGAGTAGCTTGGAGTGAATCTACTTCTTGAGTGTTACTCATTATAGCTCCTTTTTGTGGGATTGAATAATTAACACAACAGTGTTTCTTTCTTCACCCTACTCTTTTTCCTCATTTTTGCAAACTTCTGTATACCCCCACACCTACTTTTAACGCAAACAATTTTGTGAAACATTGAATGCACTATTAGTTATCTTGATTTGTGTATCATAATGACTTTAGTAAAAGTAGGTGTGGGGGTATACTATATGTATATGAGAATTATCTCCTGGAACGTAAACGGACTCCGCGCTATTCATAAGAAAGGCAACTTTACTGACATCCTGAAGAAGGATGCGGATATTCTCTGTCTGCAGGAAACAAAAGTAGAAGCAGAGCAGCTTCCTGAGGAAGTGCGCGCGCCAAAAGGTTATCATGCATATTTTTCTCACTCGAAATTGCGCAAAGGATATAGTGGTGTAGCTGTGTATACAAAGGAAAAGCCAGAGAAAGTAGAAGAAGGTCTCGGTCTAAAGGACATGGATCAAGAGGGTCGACTTCTTGTCCTTTACTTCAAGGACTTTGTCCTTTTGAATTGCTACTTCCCAAACGGAGGTGGTGGTCCAGCGCGTCTCAAGTTTAAGCTTGATTATTACGACGCATTTCTAAGTTTCACTGAGAAGCTACGAAACAAAGGCCACAAGGTCATCATCTGTGGTGACGTGAACACTGCTCACGAGGAGATAGACCTCGCGCGCCCAAAAGAAAATGAGAGCAACACCGGTTTCCTCCCTGAAGAACGCGCGTGGCTCGATGAGCTTATCAATCACGGCTACCTAGATATCTTCCGCGAGCTTCATCCGACAAAAGCCGGAGCTTACACCTATTGGGATATGAAGTCTGCTGCGCGTGACCGCAATGTCGGCTGGCGTATTGATTATTTCTTCATCACTCCAGACCTGCTCCCTCGTGTGAAACAAGCCACGATTGCGTCGGATTTTTATGGTTCCGATCACTGTCCTATTCTATTAGAATTAAAGTGATTGACTTTGTATGATAATTTAGTATGATAATATCATACAAATAATAATTTAAATATATGTCCACAATATCAGTCCCCCTTCCACCTGAACTCGAGAAGTTCATAAATAACCAGATAAAAAGTGGCAACGCAGCAAACAAAGCTGACGTAGTTCGTCGTGCGCTCGTTCGTTTCGCAGAAGATGAGGCGGTGCGTGATGTGCTCGAGGCG
The DNA here is from genome assembly GCA_041660105.1 of Minisyncoccota bacterium. Taxonomy (GTDB): domain Bacteria; phylum Patescibacteriota; class Minisyncoccia; order Phycocordibacterales; family UBA1550; genus UBA1550. The sequence continues at coordinate 58,014 of JBAZWZ010000003.1, forward strand.
TCTCAAGAAGTAAAAGACGGCAAGGTTCTGCGTGGAGACCTGCGCGAGCTTGCGAAAAAAATATAGATATGAAAGTCGCCTACACTCCTAGATTTCTAAGGTTGTATAAAAAGTTACCCGCTGGGTTACAAGATGAAGTCATTGAAAAAATTGAGCAATTTAAAGATATACGCAATCATCAGCGGCTAGAAGTGCATAAGCTAAAAGGAAGACTAAAGAAGTTCTACGGTTTCTCGGTTGATTATCAAAACCGTATTATTTATGAGTACATGTCAGATAATGAAGTAGCCCTCTTGGCCGTCGGCGACCATAAAATTTACGATTTGTTTTTGTAGGTATGGTTGCTTTTGAAATTTCCTCGTAAACTAGCTTCGGCTAAAACACAAATGCCTCGGTTCACCCCGAGGCATTTTTTATTTTTCAATTGTTTCCTTAAAATCAATTCGCAAATGTCTTTTTGCTTCAGGTAATTTGTCTTTCCAGAGTAAATAACTTTTGTTCCATTGCTCATAAGAATCCTTGTTTGCCCCTACCTCTTGGGAAACAATAGATGAATTCAAGTTAGCCAATATCTCATTAGAGAGGTTAATAATGGACTGAATTTCTTGAGCAGAATCTTCGTCTAGGATGATTTCATTCTCCCAAAAATAGTTTTGTAATTCAAAAAATCTATCATATGCATTTTTAATCTCCTCTCTCTTGCTCTCTGGTAGTCCATGCCCCTTCACTAATATGTATTTATTTAACTCTACTTCTAGTGGTATTACCATGCGGTATATTTCTGTAAGCACTACGAGTTTTTTATCTAACAACTTTTCGTAAGTATATCTTCGCTTCGCGAGCAAAAAAGTCAGCAATCCAACAGCTAGCGGAGATAGAATGCTAATTATAATAGGTAAGTCAATTAAGCTATTTTCAACAAATTTAATTTCAATCATAATTATTTGACCCCGTGTCGCTTTCGGATTACTTCTAATTCCTTTTCTTCCTCCTCTTCTTTTTTCTCCTTCCCTTCTTCCCCGAGTTTTTTTAATTCTTCAATTGGAAGCTTCGCGAGCTCGAGTGTGCGTTTCACGAGAAACTCTTCGGTGTTGCGCTCGGGATCATCGAGTACTTCTTCGAGGAGTGCATGAAGAATGAATCCAAGTTTTGGTCCCGGCGTTTCACGAGTAACCTCCATAATCTTTTGTCCATCAATCTTGAGCATCGCGACTGACACCGGTGCGCGCATTGCTTCTTCAATCATTGACTCATATTTGCGGAGACGATACGGCGCTTCCTTGGGACGACCCATACCGATACGATCACATGCACGCACTTTCATAAGGTCCCACACATTCTCGGGGCCAACATTTTTTACAATACGACGCACTGCGGAGAGTGTAATCTTTTCAATGTCAGAGAAGAACAAATGATAACGCACAAGCGCTGATGCAACATCGACAACTTTCTTTGGATACTTGAGGTTCTCAAGAGCTTTCTTTGTCACACGACCGCCGACAACATCGTGCCCATAGAACGTCCAGTTATTCTTTTCGTCAGACCAACGACGTGTTTCTGGTTTTGAAACATCGTGAAACAAAGCACCGAGGCGCACAGGGAGTGGCCACTCACGATCAGCAGAGTGTTGGAGTGCGCGAAGGTTGTGTTCCCAGACGGTATAAATATGGTCACCATTTTGTTCCACACCTATTCCCCTCTCGAGATCTGGAGCAATATATTTGAGGAGTCCAAACTTCTGGCACATAACGACGCCAACCATAGGATTCTTGGTCATCACCATTTTGGTAAATTCGTCACGGATGCGCTCCTTTGATATATGCTTCAAGTCGTCCGCTTTTTCAATGATTGCGTTCATTGTTTCGACTTCTATCGTGAAACCAAGGTCAGTAGCGAGGCGCACCGCGCGGAGGATACGGAGAGCATCTTCATTGAAACGGTCCTGTGGATGACCTACTGTCCTTAAGACTTTGTCCTTAATGTCCTTTATGCCGTCAAAAATGTCCGTTAGATGTCCTTTAGATTCATCATACGCAATAGCATTGATGGTGAAGTCACGGCGCTTCAAGTCTTCCTCGAGTGTTGCGTGAAACGAAACACTGTCGGGGCGGCGTTTATCGGTATATATTCCCTCTGTGCGATATGGCGTAACCTCAACAACCTTCAATGTTTCATCGTCTGTTTCATTCACGATACCAACAGTGCCATAATCGTTCTCATAAAAGGAATCTTCAAAAAGCGCCTGAATCTCTTCCGGCTTTGCATTGGTTGTGATATCCCAGTCTTTAGGCTTACTCCCCTGCAGGATGTCACGTACGCAGCCACCAACGAGATACGCCTCGTGGCCGGTAGCACGTAACGTTTTTGTTACATGTGAAACCTCGGGAGGGATTTCGAAAGAAAAACTCGCTTTTTTAGAAGATAGAATCATTTATAAATAGTTTAGTGCATTTTTGGTATTTTTACCAATTCGCGGTATGCTCATAGATATCCTGCGCTCGTGGCTCAATGGATAGAGCACTTGGCTTCGAACCAAGGGGTTGGGGGTTCGATTCCCTCCGAGCGCACAAAATGAAGGTTCATATAATGAATTTAAACCTCATTGCCTTTGAGCAGGTTGTGAATAGGGTAAAGGCAATCGAGACGAGGCTTTATGATGAAAAAAGGAAATCAATAAATATTGGGGACGCTATTACCTTTTGGTGCAACAATGAGAAGATCAACGTAATAGTTACTGACCTCCTGAAGTATAAGAGATTTGAAGATTTGTTTACCGATAATGACCTTAATCTTTTTGGTGGCACTTCTTTAGATGACCTAATGACTATTTACAAATACTATTCAAAAGAAGACGAAGCGAAGTATGGGGTTCTTGGAATAAAATTTAAACTATTGCAAAAATGACCGTATAACAAAGAGTGTTTCCCGTGTAACACCCTCCCCTCTTCCAAAAAGTTAAAAAATCTGTATACTAGGAATTGTTATATTACTTGCCGAAAGGCAGACAAAATATACAAATGCGGGTATGGTTTAATGGTAGAATATTACCTTGCCAAGGTAGAGATCGGAGTTCGATTCTCCGTACCCGCACAAAACGTAAAGAAAAACAGTGCCTGCGCGCTGTTTTTCAGTTTTGTGAACCGCAGTGATGTTTTGCGAGCACGCAAAACCACGAGGTGGGGCCGGCAAACACTTACGTCTATGATGATGTATTCATCAGAAGAGACTTAGTGATTTGTGGACAGGCAAACTTTGCGCGCATAGCGCTCGACCTATATCTTCCTCGTGACCGAGAGCCGTACCCGCACATCGAACAAATTATTATACTCAATCGAAATTTAATACTGTATTTCTCTCAAGATGAGCGCACCCTTACTTTTACTATTTGTAAGTGTACAGTTTAATTAGATCTGAAAACTAGCTAAAGGAGGAGAGAATGAGCAAAATTAAAGAGTTAGACCTCAGGCTCGCTGCGGCAATCAGTGATTACAATGCAGAGTGTGCGGAAATTCATAATGAAAAAGTTTTGCTAATCAGGAAAGCTGTCATCAAATGTTCATATTGTGAAAAAGGAAGTCGATTAGGCAAATGGGATTTCATTCAGAAATATTGGAGACCACTACCAAGTGTAGTTGTGTACACGTACAAACAATATCCAGATTTGAATTGCCAGATCGTTTGCCCACTTTGTAATGCAAGAAATACTATCTTTAGTCACAGACAACAAAAACAACTTTCTCGATTACTTGGACATCCCGAGATAAAAAGAGAAGAAATATTTAACACAGTCTGGGAACAGTTCGGAGACGAGAAACTAAAAAAGGTATTTCGGTTACTTGAATTAAACTGATTCCGCACAAATAGCCGAGAAATACTCGGCTTTTTCATTACCATATTTTCTATCGGACACTCATTTTACTTGTAAAGGACATTATCCCTCAGAGAGCACTGTTTTGACACACTGTGTCAACGGCTGAAATCGGAAAAATATGGGGATAATTCCAAAAAACTGTGGATAACTGTGTGGATAGTGTTGATAAAGGACATATAAACAAGTGTTAATCGACACAGATTTATCAAGGACAAATTGGGAGATTCTGCAAAATCCTTGATAAATATAGATATTTTGAAAAAGTAGAGAAAATAGGCCTAAAATAGCCGAAAATTCATTAAATCCTTTCACGTGAAACCTTTCTGGAAGAAATTTTGGTTATTCATGAAACAATTATGTATACTAAAGGTGAAATGGCGAAACCAACGATAAAGCAAAATGTGGGGCGTTTGGGGGAGGATATTGCTATAAAACACTTAGAAAATAAGGGTTTTACGATAATTTGCCTAAATTATCGTAAAAAGTGCGGGGAAATCGATATTATTGCCAAAAAGCGGGAAATTACCCATTTTATTGAGGTAAAAAGTGTCTCACTGCATCCAGGATGTGAATTTGCTAATTCAGAAACGCCCAAGGAATTTAAGCAGAATACCTTTGATTCCCATAGGTTAAACCTATGTAGTGTTGCTGGGTCAGCAGAGCCACGTCTTGGGCGCAGTGTAACAGACAAATACAGGCCTGAGGACAATATTCACCCGACTAAACTAAAGAGGCTGGCACGCACGATACAGCTGTATTTATACGAAAAACACGCAAAAGGTGTGCCAGAATGGCAGTTTGACGTGATTACGGTGAAAATGGATGTAATAACTAAGCAGGCTAGGGTGGAATTTCTGGAGAATATTATCATTTAGCTTCAAAGTCTCTTCGCAAAATTAGATAGATGTGCTATCATTCTTTTAAGTTTCGCAGTCGAAATTCTTGTCGGGGTGTAGTATATCGGTAGTACGTCTGCTTTGGGAGCAGATAGGCCGAGTTCGATTCTCGGCACCCCGACAAGGATTTTGACCCACTGCCCGTATGGGCGTTACATGAGTAATATAGAAAAACCTAGTGAACAATTAGTTTATGGCCGAGCCACGAATCAGCTGATTCGCAAGCGCGAGCCTGGCTTTGTTTCGGTTATCGCAGCACTTACGGGGAATTTTATTATAACCCTCCTAAAAGCCTTTGGTTTTATGGTTTCTGGGTCAAGCGCCCTCTTTTCTGAAGCAGTGCACAGCCTTGCGGATACTGCCAATCAATCGCTTCTCCTTGTGGGTATCGTAAAAAGTCGTCGGGCGCCCGATGAGGAATCTTCGTACGGATACGGACTAGAACGCTTCTTTTGGGCCCTCATTTCTGCCTGCGGAGTATTCTTTGTTGGTGCGGGAGTGACGATTTATCACGGTGTCGACACTCTATTGCATCCAAACCACCTAGAGTTTGCCCCGATTATCTTTTTGATCCTCGCAGTGTCGTTTATTGTCGAATCAGGGACATTTATCGTTGCATTTCGAGAGTTGTGGAGGGAGCAAGGGGAAGGAGTCAAGATTATGGATATTTTTACAGAAGGGGACCCGACGGTTCTTGCGGTTGTTTATGAGGACGGGGTGGCGGTATTTGGCGTATTTCTCGCAGCAGTATCAGTCGGTCTGACCTATATCACGGGCAATCCTATTTGGGACTCAATTGGTTCTATTTTTATTGGTATTCTGCTCGCTTGGGTGGCGGTTGTTTTGATATTGAAAAACAAGCGATATTTGGTTGAAAAGTCGATTCCTGAGGAAATTAAGGAAAGAATAATTGAAATTCTGGTGGCTGATCCTATGATTGAGCGTGTGTTTGACTTCAAGTCATCGACTGTTGAGCTTGGGAAATATAGGGCAAAGTGCGAGGTGGAGGTCAATGGGACCGCACTCTTTAAGGAAGTTTCAAATGGCGTAATGCTCAAAGAAGATTATGAGACAGTAAAAGAGGACTATCAGGAGTTTGTTCGTTTCTGTGTTGAATACACCGACCGCGTGCCACGTGTGATCGGAACCCGCATAGACGAGCTCGAGGAACGTATTAAAAAGGAGATTCCAGCCGTTCGCCATATAGATATTGAGATTAATTAGTTTCACTGCGCCCAAGAGTCTGCGCCCAAGACGTGAATTTGGTAATTCAGAACCTGCTGGTTCGGGATTTGCTAATTCAGGGACAGCAGGCGTCCTTCGATTGTGTTTCACATGTAACGCACAGTAACTCAACATAACTAAGCGCTTCTGTGTAAATTGGTGTATAATAATTGAAATGAAGCTCGGGACAAAAATTAATCTTGTGTTGGTTGCTGTGGTTGCCGTTGCTCTGACGGGGGCGTTTTGGGTTATCATTTCTATCGAAGGTGCAAATTTGAAACAGCAGACGGTGAATGATGCGACAACGTTGACGAACGTATTACGTATTGATATCGAGCGCATGTTCAATCAAACCACTACGCAGGACGGCTCCCTCGTCTCTGCGGCGATAACTACGGATGATATAATAGTCCTTCAGAAAATTGCTGACAGTATCAGTGATTCAAACCTTATTAACCATCTTGATATTTTTAATAGCCAACTTGAGATTATTGCAGATACAGGAGGAAAGAAAGATGAGTTTACCAATGATACACCTGAATATAAACAACTACGAGAAGATGTTCTCGCAGGCAAAAAGCCTGTTGGTGATGCAGAACGCGTGTATGATGGTGTCCCAATAATTATGCGTGTTGTCCCAGTAACTTTGCGTGATGAAAAAACCGGCACCGCAAAAAATATTGGACTGATTGAAGTGCATATTCCACAATCATCGTACGGAACACTGATTAACGCGCTCAAGTTACGTATGCTCGCAGTCGGTATTGTATTCACTGCACTTCTCGTTGTCGTACTCGCTATTATTCTCGAGAGGAATGTTGTGGGACCGCTTCGTCGATATTCTGTAGTTGCGCGGAAAATTTCTTCTGGGGATCTGGATCAACGAGTGGAGCATAGTTCGAACGATGAGATTGGAGAATTTGGAGCCGTCTTCAACACTATGGTTGCAAACCTGCACGAGCTCGATAAAATGAAGTCGGATTTTATTTCTGTTGCTGCACATCAGCTTCGCACGCCACTTGCCGGAGTCAGGTGGGTCCTCAAGCTGCTTCTTGATGGAGACCTTGGATCAATCAGCGAGGAACAGAAGGGGATGGTAGAGCGCGGATATGAAAACAGCGACAGAATGTCACAGCTTGTTGATGAACTGCTCAATGTTTCTCGCATAGAAAACGGGAAGTTTGGTTACAAGCTTGAGAAGAATGATTTTATGAAACTCCTTGATACGCTTATGGAGAATACCGTGTTGCAATCGAAAGAGCGTAACGTAAAAGTAATTCTTGAAAATCACGTTGGAACAATCGCAGATTTTTCATTTGATGCAGAAAAACTTCTTACGGCGATTCAAAATGTTGTCGACAATGCGATGAAATACACGCTTCCTGGGGGGAGTGTTACTATTACCATTGATAAAAATGGGGACTATGTGGAAGTAAAAGTTTCGGACACGGGCGTTGGAATTCCAAAAGATGAAATACCAAAACTTTTTTCGAAGTTTTTCCGTGCGGCAAATGTAATTCATCTCCAAACAGAAGGTTCGGGCCTCGGACTCTTTATTGTTAAAAGTATTATTTTGCGACATGGGGGACAAATCTGGGTTGAGTCTGAAGAGGGGAAGGGGACGACCATCACTATTAAGATCCCTGTTTTGGATGAACTTTTGCCAAAAGACGAATCAGTTTTAGTATAAAGGACGATAAAAACGTCTAGCGAATATAGGCGTTTTGTATTACAATTGCAATAATGGATGAAACTGTTACACCTCTTGAGAAACCCATTACTCCTGGGTCAATTGCGTCACTCATCGCAACTCCTGCGTCTGAAGCTGGAGAAAAGAAGTTTGTCTTGGTAATTGAGGACGATAAGTTTTTGAAAGAGCTTCTTGTAAAAAAAATTTCAAAGGAGGGATTTGATGTGCAAAATGCAGTTGACGCAGAATCTGCATTTCGTGCAATAGAAGACCGCAAGCCCGATATCGTTTTGACCGACCTTATTTTGCCAGGGGTTGATGGCTTTGGAATTTTAGAGCACATAAAAAATGATCCCTTAACGAAAGATGTTCCCGTAGTTATTTTGAGCAACCTCGGACAGCAAGAAGACCTTGATAAAGGGATAGCACTCGGTGCGACGGATTATATGATTAAAGCAAATTTTACGCTCGATGAAATTGTGGCGAAGGTGCACTCAATTATTGGGTAGAATCGTGCTACATAGGATTTATTGCGAAATTTAGAGTTTTCTGCTATTGTGTCGGGACGAGCGGGGATATAACCGTGTCGTTTGATAAAAATGCGGGTGTAGTTTAATGGTAGAATAGGAGTTTTCCAAACTCTTGGTCGGAGTTCGATTCTCCGCACCCGCACCAAAGGAAAAAGCACCGAAAGGTGCTTTTTCCTTTGGTGCGGGTGCAGCAAGACGTCTGCACGTCTTGCGTGGAGAATCGAAGGGCGCAGGCATACCGAGCGTAGCGAGGAGCCGAGCCGGGGTCGAGAGTACTTAGCGAATGAGACGTACTCGGCGAAGTCGCTTAGTAACTCGTGACCGAGAGCTGCACCCGCATTTATTTTCCAGATTGCTTATCGTAATTCCTCAACATCATTCCGTTTGCCTTCTTCATTCCAACTTTTTCATAAAATGATTGAACATCAGCATCACAGAGAAGATCCACCATATAATAATCCTTGAGAAGGTTTAACATCTGTTTTGTTAACTCAGTTCCAATATTATTGTTCTGATAGGCTGGCAGCACTTCAAGAAATGGAATATATGCGGAGAGAGTGTGGTCACTCACTGCAGAAATAAAACCGACAACATGATTTGTTTCTGAATCTAACGCAAGAACAATGTAGTCACTTTGTGTGAGTAGCTTGAGCATAGTTTGAGATGATGGGGGATTGCCCCACCCAACAAAGAACCCTTGTAGTTGATCATCAGAAATATTTACTGCGTCAGTTGTGTAAGTAATCATATTTGTATTTTAACATATGTGCATAACAAAAAGCGCTCATTGCTGAGCGCTTTTTGTATGGCCTACTTAACCGAAAAACTTATTTTGCTACAGCGTCCTTGAGAGCCTTTGCTGCGCGGAACTTTGGAACCTTCGTTGCCTTTACCTGAATAGCTTCACCAGTCTTAGGATTGCGAGCGGTACGTGCTGCGCGTGGCTTTACTGAGAAGATACCGAGACCTGCGATTGAAACCTCTTCTCCTTTCTTCAATGTTGATACCATTGCTTCGAGGATAGCCTCAACTGTCTGCTCTGCTGATACCTTTGTTCCACCCATTTTCTCGTGGATAATTTCTGCGATAGCTGCTTTGTTCATAATTATTTTTTTTGTTAACGTTAACTATTACTTTTAATACTAAAACGCGAGTTCCGCGGTGAGAGCGACTCACCCGAGCCCCCTTGCGAATAAGTATACCCCCCATGGTTTTATTATGCAATAGCCACAAGGGGTTTCGGTGGAACCCCACCGAAACCCCTTGTGCTCGAACTTTTGTTGTGGGTTTATGCTTATCTCGCGTACTCGATCGCTCTTGATTCGCGGATGACTGCCACTTTGATTTCTCCTGGGTATTTCAGCTCCTTTTCGACACGAAGTGCGATGTCGCGAGCGAGGGTCTTGGCCTCAATATCAGTGATTTCCTCTGGCTTTACGAACACGCGAAGCTCCCTGCCGGCTTGTATTGCATAGGTCTTTTCGACAACGGGGAAGGATTTTGCTATTGCCTCGAGGTCCTCAAGACGCTTAATGTAATTCTCGGCTGAGTCACGGCGCGCGCCGGGGCGACCACCTGAAATAGCGTCCGCGGTCTGCACAATGACGGACTCCACGGTCTCATAAGGATATTCCTCGTGATGGGACTGCATTGCTTGGACGATACGGGGATCCGTGTTGAACTTTTGGAGGATCTTGCGACCTATTTCCACGTGCGTGCCTTGAACCTCGTGGTCAACAGCCTTCCCGAGGTCATGAAGAAGTGCTCCTGCCTTGGCTATTGCGACATTTGCGCCGAGCTCCTCTGCAATCATCCCTGCGATGTGGGACATTTCTATCGAGTGCTGAAGAACATTTTGGCCATAACTCGTGCGGAAATGCAGACGACCAAGGATGGCGATGACACGCGGGTCGAGATTGAACACACCGCATTCGTATGCAGCTTGCTCGCCTTTTTCTTTTGTCATTTTTGCAACATCCTCACGTGCTTTCTCTACCGCTTCTTCAATCTTTGCTGGCTGAATACGCCCGTCTTCAATGAGTGCCTCGAGCGCAACACGTGCAATCTGACGACGAATAGGGTCAAAAGATGAAATGAGGATGGAGCCTGGCGTATCGTCAACAATAACCTCCACTCCCGCCATACGCTCGAAGGCGCGAATGTTGCGGCCTTCTTTTCCAATAATCTTTCCTTTTATCTCATCTGATGCGATAGGCACTGATGTTGCCATCATTTCTGCTGCGGTCGATGTGGCGAGACGCTGGATAGATGTCGCGAGAATATCGCGCGCCACTCCTGCGAGACGCTCTTCGCCGCCTTGCTCAAGTTTCTTGATGCGCACAAGAAGGTCATCTTCGTATGTTTTCTCAGCGCGTTTTAGAAGTTCTTCTTTTGCTTGGGGCTCATTCAAACGAGCAACACGCTCAAGCTCGCGACGAGCTACTTCGTTTTCCTTCCTCGTTTTCTCGCGGAGAGTTTCTAATTCGTTCGACTTCTCCTTGAGGAGTACTCCCTCGCTGTCGATATCTGTCTGTCTCTTGTCGAGAAACTCTTCCTTTTTTATAAGTCGCTCCTCTATCTTCTTGAAGCGTTCGGTTTGTTCGCGGTCTTCTTCGTGAAGCTCGCGGCCGTACACTTCGGCCCTTCGGTCGGCTTCCTCAATAATTTTCTGTGCCTCTTCCTTTGCAGAAAGGAGAACTTGCTTTACTTCGATCTCGATTGAGTCGCGCTTGCTCACTGAAATGAACCAACGCAAAAGGTAACCGAGTGCTGCTCCGACCAGAATTGCCATCACGCCACCAAGCGTGAGTGCAATATTAATGTCCATATGTTAATCCCTCAAAACCTTGAAATATCAGCGTCCTCAGTAATTTCTCTGGTGCGGAAGGTGGTTAAATGCTCATAAAATTCAGAAACGTGTCAATTTAAAATTTAAAGTAAGAACAATTTCATAATACATCGGATTTCATAGAATGTCGAGGGAATAATAAAAGGCGGGCGTTTTTGCAAAAACGCCCGCCTTTTATTATTCCCTCGAGAGTATTACCCTCGTGGATTCTTTGGTTTATAGATTTCGTCCACAAGTCCGTACTTCTTTGCCTCGTCGGCCGACATAAAGAAGTTACGGTCAGTGTCGGTCTCTATTTGTGCGAGGGGCTTGCCGGTGTTCTTCGCAAGGATTTTGTTCAAATTCTCTTTTGTCTTCAAGATATGCTTTGCGCTGATAGCAATGTCCGATGCTTGACCCTCAGTACCTCCAAGTGGCTGATGGATCATCACTTCTGCGTTGGGGAGGATAAAGCGCTTTCCCTTTGCGCCCGCAGAGAGAAGTACTGCGCCCATTGATGCAGCCATCCCTACACAGATAGTCGCAACATCTGGCTTCACGTGTTGCATGGTGTCGTAGAGAGCCATCCCTGCCGTGACGGATCCGCCAGGGGAGTTGATATACAAATAAATATCTTTCTTGGGATCCTCGGACTCGAGGAAGAGGAGCTGAGCAATCGCGATGTTTGCGCTATCGTCGTTTACCTCGCCCGTGAGGAAAATGATACGTTCCTTCAGAAGGCGTGAATAAATATCGTACGCACGCTCGCCCTGAGGCGACTTTTCAATAACGGTTGGAATTAAATATGACATGGGTTGAATATATCATATAGTGTAGACCACGCAACTATTGACAAAATGGCAATTCAGTGTATACTATTTTGAGTTCTTTGGTAGTTACTTGCGGATGTAGTCATAGCCAAAAGATGCTGACCTGTCGGCGTTTCCTGGCTATGACTATCAACCGATTGGTTGTTCGTTGAATAGCAAAATCTTTAAAGGAGATTGTCATGACACAACGTGTCCCCGACAATGTAGTAGCTAAGTTTGCTCGTCAGCAACATGATTGGATGGAGCGTGTGCTTAAAGGCTCGCTTAACCCTGTCGAAGTTGCTCAGGCGGTCCAGGGTATCATTAACCGTTCCAAGGTGTTTAACTCCTGGGACTATTTCAAGACACGTAAAGGTCTGTGGGGCTCAGATTCATTCACTAATCACATTCTTGTGAATCTGCCCGCAGTGATGCCCAATCGGGGCCTCATGGGGGTGGCATGTCAAAAACTTCCACGTGATATGACAGATCAACAGATTATTGAGACGCTTCTTGGTGGGGAAGGAAAAGTGCGCAAATATGCTTTTACTCTTGACCAGATTGCGACAATGATTGACCTCCAACCAGATGGTGAAGATGGCGATCTTGTGAACCGCGAAAACCGCACAAACATTTTTTATGTGCTGGTTGAGGGGTTTCTCCTTCATGTTAATGTGTCATGGAATGGGGATGCGTGGTTTGTAAATGCATGGAATTGCCTCGGCGGGAATGGTAAATGGAGCGCAGGAAACCACATCTTTTACAATAAGATTTTGACTCAGTAATTTATCGGACCTCAGGTCCTCAACCCTCGGTTTGCTTCACGGCGAATCGGGGGTTTTCATTTTTTGTGTCGACCTGCTAGATAATCTCTTCAATCACCTAGGACGTACTTTATACGATAGTATAAAGTACGTCCGTAGTGACAATGTATTGACAACAAATTTTAAGGGTGTATGATTGAAAGATGAATACAACACTACAAATTCGTGTGGATCAGAAAATGAAAAGCGAAACTAGCAAGATATTTAAGTCTATGGGCTTGGATATGTCTACGGGTGTGAAGCTATTTCTCGCGCAAGTAATGAACACAAAAACGATACCATTCCCCGTGATGAGTGCGGATTTTTGGCCTGAAGAAAAAAAGAAACAGCTTTTACGTGATACAAATGAAGCGCTTAAAGTGGTTAGGAGCGGTAAAGCTAAACTGTATGATGATGTTAAGGCAATGCACCGTGAGATCCTTGGGAAATAAATATGTACCACGTCTTTCCTTCGAATCAATATAAAAAATCGCTTAAGCGTGTTTGCCAACATAAGGCTTTTCATACTGAGAAGTTAGATGAAATTGTTTTGTTGCTTAAAAATAATGAAAAACTTGCTCCTCAATACAAAGACCATGAGTTAAAGGGTGAGCACGTGGGCACTCGTGAATGTCATATCCAAAACGATATATTGCTCTTGTATCGCAAGGAAAAGGATGTGCTCGTCTTGCTCTTGGTTGATATTGGAACGCATGCAAATTTGTTTGAATAATTATAACCATGAGACTACACAGATTTTTTGTTGAAGAAATGATTCCGCCCTATAGCGATTCTCGCTCGGGTGCACAAGTGCAGGAGTTTTCTGTTACGAATGAAACATTGCTCAATCAGTGGCGCAATGTTTTGCGTATGACTGATGGTGACCAAGCTATTCTCTTTGATGGGAGCGGGAGTGAGTCGCTGTGTGTATTTGTTTCTCTAACAAAGAAGAATGCGTTACTCAGAGTTATCGAAACAAAAAAAGGTCTCGTGCCAGAGCGGGAGGTGACGCTCTACATGGCGCTCATCAAGAAAGATAATTTCGAATTGGTACTTGAGAAAGCGACTGAGATCGGTGTTACAAAAATTATTCCCGTGCAGATGGATCGCAGTGAGAAGAAAGGCGTGAACTACGAACGCGCGCAAAAGATTGTGCGTGAAGCTGCTGAGCAGTCAGGTCGTGCTACTGTGCCGACGCTTGGAGAGATCATTGACGTGAATAAAATTCCTGATGGAGTGGTCGTATTCGAGCCACGAGGAGAAATATCTGCGCGTGAATATTTTAATACGCATACCAACACTCCAGTCGCCGTGTGCATCGGACCCGAAGGTGGTTTCACAGATGATGAGCTCGCGTCGTTTCACGCACGTAATATGCCCATCGTTTCAACTGGCTCGCAAATCCTCCGTGCGGAGACTGCAGCGGTGGTGGCGCTGACACTGGGGCTGGTGAATTAAAAATTAATGGAACAAAAAATATCAGCTTGAAATAGAGGAAAGGATTTTCAAGTAAATAACTATAATTTGAAACTGCACATTTTTATCTAATTAATTTGTTTCTAAAAATATAAGCAAAAATACCCTTATTATGTATAAGGTATTTAAGGCTGCACTTTACACGTGCAATTCCTCGTTTTGTTATGTTTGAAACAGTTTGCTTTATCTGTAGTAAACTGTAGACTTACTATCAGTACAGGACACTATTAATAGAAATAACGCATCATTTTCATATGAAGAATAATAATAAAGAAATAATTAAGTCAGAAAGGAGTAGATCTGGAAGTTTCCCTACTCTTAGCCTGGAGGAGTCAATCGAATTAATGAAGAAAGGGGCCAGTGCAGGCTGGGTTATGAGTAAGGATACCTTTGCAAAGGCCATTGGTGGCAGCACTGCGAACAGTGGGGCATTTCTAGTTAAACTTGCGGCACTTAGGGATTTTGGCTTGATTGAACGAGGAGGGAAGGTTGAATATACACAATTAGCAAAGGAAATCGTTGCTCCAAAGACTGAAGATCACGTAGAAATTCAGAATAGATTAAAAGAATCTTTCCTAAAATCAGACGCGTTTAAGCTTCTTTATGAAATAATTAAAGATAGTACAGGGGAGTCCTCGTTTCAGACAATTGCAAACCTGGGAATCCATGATTTTCGTATTTCTGTTACCAAGAAGGATCTTTTCGCGCAAAACTTTATTTCATCAGTTAAATATGCTGGGCTAATGGAAGAATCAGCAGATGGGAAAATTAAGGTTATTAAGGGAGATGAAGTTGGTCAAAAAGAACATAAAAATAATGTTTTTGAATTCTCAGATTTTGGTTTTTCCACAAAAAAAGATGTTAATTCCCAAACTCATATACACAACGACTCTGGAAATGGTTGGGTTCTAACAATTAAAACAGGTAAGCCCCTTACTTCAGATGTAAAACGAAAGTTGATTGATGTTACGGAGTTACTCGAAAAACTTAATGAAGATAAATAATAATATGAATAATACATTAAAACCAGGGCAAACTGTGCCACGATCAGGACAGTATGAAGTAATAGGGCCAAGAGGAGGAGAAACAGGAACGGAGGTTACGGGGGTGAAGGGAAAAACGTTACCGCCAACACAAAAGTCAGGCTCCTCTTATAGATTAGTGGACCCAACGAAACATTAAAATATGAACCCAGAACAGGAAAAACTGCATATTTATATTGATGAATCAAGCACTCTTGGTATAAAGCAAAATGAGCCATACTTTATCGTTTGCGCGCTGGTTTTGTCTGAGGCAGAAAAACGCCCAATTAAAAATGCGGTAAAAAGAATCCTAAGGAAACTTTCTGAAAAGGGGAACCTCGATGAACTACACGCGAGTGAGATGTCATTTAGCGAAAAGCAGTTTGCGCACAATCGTTTCCAGGAGAAGGGTTTTTCCTTGTGTTATCTTGTTGCGCATAAAGAAAGCATTCATGAGAATCTTTTTAAGAAAAAGAATGTATGTTTTAACTATTTTGTTTATCTTGCGATTAAAGACGTTTTAGAGAAAACACACCTTAAGGACATCCATATAACTATTGACACAAGAAGTGTAAAAGTTACATCAGAAAAATCACTAGAGGAATATCTAAATACCCAATTGGCGCAACAGGGGATATATCATAAAAACGTTTTTGTGCAGTATGGCGACTCCAAAAACTATTTTCACCTCCAAGCTGTCGATTTGTTTTCAAACGCACTCTATGCAAGGTATAATTTTGGGAAAGAACATTTTTACTCATATATTTCACATAAGGTTTTGCAGAAAGTACTTTTCCCGAAGGGGCACTTTGGTAAAAAGTAAATTGCTTGCAATCTGTATGCTATGTGGTACATTGTAAGCAGGTAAGTCTTTTGGTTACGCTTATTGCAAGTAAATGTACTGTAAGTACATCGTGCCAAAAGCTCTATGAAAACATCCTGCGGGGTGTTTTCGTTTATATACAAAAAAACCGACAACACTGTCGGTTTTTTTGTTGAGATTATTTCTGAGCTTCGAGGAACTGGAATACTTTTTCGTTGGTGAGCATGAGGTCGAGGTGCATGCGGGCGCGGGCTTCGTCGACTTCCTTGTATTGGTCGGTGAAGAATTTTACTTCGCGGTCGAGGTCTTCTTTGAGAACCTCAATCTTTTCGAGAAGTGAAATTTCGTTCAGTGCGATTTGAACCTTTGCTCGCTTTTCTGCGTCGGGTGCCCACTCCTTCTTCATTTCCTCCTCACTCTTCTTTGTTGTGGTGAGGTAATCTTCAAACTTCATCCCCATTTGCTCTACGTCATGACGGAACTGTCCGAGCATACGCTGGAGTTCGCCATCAATCAAAACTTGAGGAAGCTTCGCAGTGATACCATCGGCAATCTTTTCCATCGTCATCATTCGCTTCTTCTCGCGAGCGCGCGTGGTCTTTTCGTGGGTGATTGATTCCTTGATCTTTGTGCGGAATGCTGCAACGTTTTCAAATGGTCCGAATTTTGTTACAAACTCATCGGTGACTTCAGGAAGAATCTCTTTCCCCTCAGCATCCTTCGTTGCAAACTGCTTTATGAGCTCTGCTTCTGCTTTTGAAACTTCGTCATCTGTCGCCTCAGTCACTTCCTCTGTCGCCATCACTTCCTTTGCAATCTTCTTGTAGTCGGGGAGCTTGATCTCAGGCATCACTTGGAAGGTGAGCGTGAACTCAAATGGATTGCCCGCTGCAATCTTGGTGACCTGTACGTCGGGCATTGCGATAGCGTGTATCTGGTGACGTGAGAGTACTTCAGAGTATGCACGGTCCATAGCGAGGTTTGCCATCTCTTCGAGGATGAGTGCATCACCAAACTTCTGCGCAATCATCGAGTCAGGTACGTGACCTTTGCGGAATCCTGGCATCGAAACTTCCTCGCCAATCTTCTTCATTGCGATGGGGCGCTCCTTTTCGAATACGTCTGCAGGAATCTCGCACGTAATTTCAATACGGCTTTCTGGTAATTCTTTTAATGTTGTTTTAAGTGCTGTTTTGATATCTGTCATTGGGGTAATATATCCTTTTGAGGGTGGTTTTGCAAGATAATACAAAGGGGGGCTTGACGCTCTGCGTCAAGCCCCCCTTTGTATTATCTTGCAGAGAGTTACCTTTATATCTGAATGTCACTCAATCCTGCATCAACCCCAGAAAGGTCAGTTGCGCCCAGGTCTGCTTCAATGTCTGCGAGGTCTGTTGAAGTGCCCTGAGTTGTGAGGGAGGTTACTGATGCGTCAGCTTGAGTTTCTGTCGTTGGGAGAGCGCTCTGTTCTGCTGGTGCAGGAACTTGCTTGAAGAAGTAGAATGCTCCAGCTGCGAGAACGATAACAATAAGAACAATGCTTGCAATTGAAGTCATTGATGATTTTTCTTCTGGCATCGGTGTGCCGTTGTTTGTGTCTTGGTCCATAGTTTAAGAGAGTTAAAAATTGATTATTGAGTAGTTGTCGCTGATGAAGTTGCGGGGCGTGGCTTGTTGACGCCTGGCTTTACCAAGGAGATGGCTTCTGCAATGAGCTTGTGTGCTGCTTGGATAGTCGCTGTGGCTTCCTTAATAAGTGGCTGTACTTTGTCGAGCTCAACTTTTGGTGTGGCGCTTGCAAATGCTGTTTCGATAGCGAGCTTGATTGCGGCTACTTGAGTGCGAGCCGAGTCGAGCTTTACCGTCGCTTCTGCGAGCTTCGCGCGAGATGCGTCAACGTTTACTCCTTTAGCTGCGAGATTGGTGAGAGCGGTGCTCAGACGATTTGAAAGAGTCTGAACGCGCTCGATGGCAGCATTAAGACGCGAGTTTATGAGGTCAGTCTGCTTGTGAGCAATCTCAAGACGCTTCTTCATTGCCTCGTCTTTGATCTCTGCGCGCTTTGCGGTGGATGATGCACGAAGAGCCTTTGCTTGTTCTTCAAATTGATCACGCATATCTCTCCTCTCCACTGGAGTGGTTGATGCAAATGCCTTCTTCATTTCGACACGCATATCTTTTATCATTACCGTTGTAGACGCACGTACGGCACCAAGGTTGGCACGTGTTTCTACGCGATTTTCTTTTACCTCACCACGAAGCTCTCTTTGTTCTGCTGTGGTAGCATCACGAAATTCTTTTCGTTCATCTGCGATACCTGCGCGAACGTCCTTGAGTTCAGCACGAACTGGTGGCATCGGTTTCATCCCTGGAACCAATGTTGGTTTTGGCTTAACCCCTGTAGTTGGTGGCACTATGTTTGATGTAGTGACGGAAGCATCAGTAGACACTCCTGTTGTTTGTGCACTTGCTGACATTGCAAAAAGTGCAATGGTTGCAACAAGGGCGAATTTAATATTTTTCTTCATATACGTTATTAAAATTATTAACTATTAATTCCTAATCCAGAACCTGTACTCTAATAGTATACAACTAACCACTGACAACTGACAACTGACGAATACAACGAAAATGCGCGGTTTGCCGAAGGCAAACCGCGCATTTCTGTATATTTGGCAAAACTAGGTAAATTACTTCCCGTACTTCTGATTATACAAATCAATACTCTTGAACACTGAGGCTTCTGCAACCTCCTTTCCTTCAAATCCAGTTACTTCTACCTTCTTTTTTTGAATCTGCTTGTAGGTTACAAAGAAATGTTCCATCTCCTTGATGGTGTGCTTGTTGATATCAGACAGGTCGTGCACCTCGCCCCAACGTGGGTCGCCAATAGGAACTGCGATAACTTTGTCATCACCTTCGCCTCCGTCAATCATGTGCATTATTGCAATAGGACGAGCAGCTACGAGGACACCAGGGAAGAGTGGGTATGTCGTGAGGAGCACCACATCAAGTGCATCGCCATCATCCCAAAGTGTCTGTGGTACGAAGCCATAGTCAAATGGATAATCCTGCGCCGTGTGGAGCGTGCGGTCGAGCGCAATGAGACCAGTCGTCTTGTCGATCTCGTACTTGTTTTTTGAGTGCTTGGGGATTTCAACGATGACGTTGATTTCGTTCGGGATGTTTTCACCGCGTGATACATCGTGATAGAGATTCATTGACATAATAAGAAAGGTTTTAGCTGTTAGCTTTTAGGTGTTAGGTTCTTGCTAATAATTATTCCGTTGATGCTGGGGTTTCTGCTACTACAGCGGGTGTCTCTTCGAGAATTTCTGCTGATGACTCAGTTGTTACTTCCTTGATCATAACTTTGCCCTCAGTTGTCGCCTCTGCGATGACTTCACCTGGTACGCCGACAATGTCGAGCTTCCATCCCGTGAGCTTTGCTGCGAGACGAACGTTCTGGCCTCCGCGACCAATAGCGAGTGATTGTTGATCTGCTGATACGGTGACGGTTGCTTGGTGTTTCTCCTCATCAATACTAACTGACACAACTTGTGCTGGAGAAAGTGCATCCTCGATAAATTTCTTTGCATCATCTGACCAAACAATGAGGTCAATCTTTTCTCCGCCAAGCTCGCTCATAACGGTTGATACACGTACGCCGCGCTGACCAACACAAGAGCCGATAGGATCAATGTGATCATCGCTTGAGAATACGGCAACCTTGGCACGTGAACCTGCCTCGCGCGCAACTGCTTTGATTTCTACGGTACCTGCTGCAACCTCAGGAGCTTCTTGTGCAAAAAGTTTTTCAATCATCTTTGGATGTGAACGTGAGAGACGCACATCGATACCACGTGGAGTTTCTTCAACCTTATAAAGGTATGCGCTGATGCGCTCGCCCTGCTTGTAACGCTCGCTCGGAATCTGATCCTCGTATGCGAGGAGACCAGTCGTCTTGCCGAGGTCAACGAAAATATTGCCACGCTCCATACGCTGTACGGTACCTTGAACGATGTCACCGATTTTGCCACCATATTCACCAACGATAGAAACTTTTTCAGCCTCGCGAATACGCTGGATGATAACCTGCTTTGCAGTCTGTGCTGCGATGCGACCATAGTCGCTATGTGCCTCGAGAGGGAAGATAACTTCGTCTCCCGCTACTGCATCACGCTTAATGCGACGTGCATCTTCAAGAAGAATATCGTGTTCAGGACTAAAACGGCGGAGGGAAATCTCTTCACCTTCGGCTACGCCATCATTGAGCCCTTTTTCTTTTGCCTCGGCTTGCTCATCGGTGTCCTCGGGCATACGGATGGTATTGCCATCAACAACAATCTTCACCTGAATGAATTCAGTTTTACCAGAGCTTATATCGAAAACAGCGCGGACGATTTGTCCTTTCTTGCCGAAATCTTTTTTGTATGCGGCTGCGAGCGCTTGCTCAATAGCCTCAATGATTTTCTCGCGGGGGATACCGCGCTCCTGCTCGAGCTGCTCAAGCGCTGAACCCAATTGTTTTAAGTCTAACATGATGATTTTTAAGGAGCGCAGCGACTATAAAAATCATCACCCCGTTAAATACGGTTTGAGGGGGTCCTCAAACCGTGATTTCAAATTTTCTTCAAAATTTACATAGCAATATACTTTACCAAACCCAGAAACATCGACTTGGTAAAATACAGTGCTAATTTGAAATCATTTAACGGGGTATAAGTAAAATATGTCGCTTTGCTCGTATTTTTCTAATAAAAATTGCCCGTTTTCGAGACGGACATTAACCTATATATAGTATCAAAATAAGGAAGGATGTCAACCCCGTCAGGGGTGGACCTCGCTGCACTGCCTTCGCGGCCTCTAACGGGGTTAAATTTGACTTTTGGCTCAAACAATGGCAGTCTGAGGATTAGATATCAACTAAGGAGCTGGCCATGGAAAATGCAGGCGAAGTGAAAAAGGTTAGAGTTTTTGCCGCATACCAGCTTGGTACGGGGCCAGATGCAAAGATGATTGGCGGCGAAAGTGAAAACAGGTTTGAAGTTACGCTCGGCGCCACTTCAGCAATGATGCTTGAAATCGAAGCAGTATTGTCGGCACGACACGCTGAAGCTGTGGCGAAGGGGCTCATTCCTCTCATTCATCGTTACGAACTCATTAGTTTCTAGTTATTTGACAGGAGAATTCAGATGGTTGAAGTAATTGGGTGTAAGCGTGTTCAGACTGCACATTCTGAATACCTCCTTACTCTTGTCAGAGTTGAGGGGAAACTCAAGTGCATTTGTCGGAAAACCGCGGACCTTTCTAATGGAAAGCAATCAGCGCTCCCCGTTGGTTGGAAATGCGAAATAACAAAGCTTGCCCTTGAAAAAGGAAAGCGAATGCACCTCGTTGGAGATATTTTCTCAAGCACGGTAACGCGCATTGAAGATGTCCCATTGACCAAAAACTGAAAGGAGAAACGAAATGAAAACAGAAGTTCCTTTGTGGGGCACTGCTCTTACGAGTTTCGCAGTGTTGTTTGCGGTGGGGTTTTACAATTTCGGGTTCACTGGCGCGATTGGGTTTTGTTGGTGTGTAATCGGGCGAATCATTGCGATTGCGCTTACTCTGGTGGCACTCGTAGCACTCGTCTGTGCTCTCGCTGTTGCTGTCTATTCTTTTGTGGAGGGGTTCAAACGTGTACGGGGCGAAAGACACGAATGGTACTTTGTAAACAGGCTTTGTTGCTCGTTCGTCTTGGTGGCGTGGGGGTTCCTGTTCTTACATATATCTTCGGAATATCTGTGGGTACCTTCCATCTTACCTGACACTATGAGCATATGTGCTCTGTGGGCGGTTTATTGGAAAATATATCTCGTCGCACTGCTCGTCTCCCTTACGATAAGGTCTTGGAACAAAAAGTGGTGTGGGGATTGGTGAAATTCTCCCACAGTGCAAAGCGGCTTCGCGAGAAGCCGCTTTTTATTTTGTATAGACCTAAAGCATTCTCTATATAGAAATATTTTGTTATACTAACAATGAACAGGTGACCAATGACACCGCTTTCGCGGACAAGTGACTTGGAAACTTTTTGCGTCGCGAAAAGTTTCCGTCAAATGTTAATTGTCAATCGTCAATTGTCCCACCCCCCATGGCCGTCAACAACAAACAACTTAAAGAATTTATCGAAGACTCTGGTCTCGTGCCCCGCACGGAGCTCGAGGAGATAGATAAGCGTGCAGCAGAGACAAAAGTTTATCTTGGGAACGTGCTCGTATCTGAGGGGAAAATTTCTGAAGATGACTTGCGTCGCACTGAGGCGTACATCCTCGGCATTCCTTTCGTAAATCTCAAATCACAAAAAATTGATTTTGAAGTTTTGTCGCTCATCCCTGAGCCTATCGCGCGCAAGCACAACATCGTCGCTTTCAAAAAAACAGAAACATCTCTCGAGGTCGCGATGCTCGATACGGATGACCTCGCCGCAATAGAATTTATAAAAAAGAAAGTTGGATTGAAGATCCTCCCGCGACTCACTGACAAGGAGTCCATCACGGGCGTACTCCTCCAATATCAAAAAAGTCTCAAGGAGGAATTTGGAGATATTATTGAGAAAGAGGCGAGCGGGCTCAAAGAAGGAGAAGAAGATCAAAGCGAGGAGGATTTGAAAAAGCTCGCGCAAGATTTGCCGGTGGTAAAAATTGTTGATACGCTCCTCAATCACGCCATCATCCAAGGAGCATCAGATATTCACATCGAGCCTCTTGATACAGAAGTGGTGATTCGTTATCGCATCGACGGTATTCTCCATGATGCAATGACACTCCCAAAGAGTGCGGCGTCGGGTATTGTCGCGCGTGTGAAGGTTCTCTCAAACTTAAAGCTCGACGAAAAGCGTTTGCCTCAAGACGGACGTTTCAAGATAGACTCAGGTGGTGAGAAGGTTGCGTTCCGTGTGTCGACGCTCCCTGTGTACTATGGAGAGAAGACCGTTATGCGTCTTCTTCGTGAGACGTCGGAGGGATTTTCGCTCGAAGGGCTTGGCTTCCATGGGAAGGGCCTCGAGCGTATTCACGAGGCGACGAAGCAACGCGTCGGGATGATCCTCGCTACAGGACCTACGGGGTCTGGTAAGTCGACAACACTTTATACTATTCTCGACCTTGTGAATGAGCCCGAGGTGAACATTTCTACTATTGAAGATCCTATCGAATATCAAATGAAGCGCGTGAATCAAACGCAAGTGAAATCAGAAATCGGCCTCACGTTTGCAAATGGACTTCGTACTCTAATGCGTCAAGACCCAGACATCATTATGGTGGGGGAAATCCGCGACACCGAGACGGCATCGCTCGCGGTCAACGCGGCTCTCACCGGTCACCTCGTGCTCTCGACACTCCACACCAACTCAGCTGCAGCATCGATGCCACGTCTCATCGATATGGAAATCGAGCCGTTCTTAATTGTTTCGACCGTGAATGTTATCATCGGACAGCGTCTCGTGCGCAGGCTGACTGCGACAAGAGACAAATATTTCTTGAATGCTGACGAGCTTGCTATCCTCGGGAAATCAGTGAACCTCGACCGCATTATGCAAGTGATGAAAGATGAAAAGCTCTTGGCTCCGACTGCCGAGTGGAAGGATGTACCTTTTTATCATCCAAAAAAGTCAACGGAATCAGAGGACGGTTACAAAGGCCGCGTGGGTATCCACGAAGTTATGAAAATGTCCGCAGCGATCCGCACACTCGTGCTCAAGGGCGCGACAGCATCGGAAGTGGAAGAGCAGGCAAAGAAAGAAGGAATGACGACGATGATTGAGGACGGGATTATTAAGGCGTCGCAGGGGATTACGACCATAGAAGAAGTCTTGCGCGTAGTCTCCGAATAGGCCTTCCAATATTGAGCGATTGCGTCGTTGTGATGCGTACAATCTCCGTCACCGTACGTCATGTACGTTTCCGTCGATTGTCCTTTCACGCCTTGCACTCGTCTCAATATTGAAAGGCCTAGATTGAGTACATATTAAAGGAAAGGGAGGGATTGCCTACGGCAATCCCGCTCTTTCTGTGTTTGTAGTCTGTATGTCAACGGCTCATTTGGGCGGAAATGAGCCGTTGAGTCATTGCACTTCGCTATTTTTTGCGCGATAATAGAAGAAGCATATTATGCCTAAATTTAAATACAAAGTACGGGAACTTTCAGGGAAGATTACCGATGGCGAGATGGAGGCTGTCAATCGTTTTGCTGTGGCTTCTGACTTGAGGAAGTCAGGAAAGTCCGTTGTCTCTGTCGAGGAGGTGTCAGGGGGAATCGTTATTGATATGGAAACCATCAATGCGTTTCTTTCAAAGGTGAAGATCCAAGAGCTCATTGTGTTTGCGCACAACCTCTCCTCAATGATGAAAGCAGGACTCGCTCTTTCGCGCGGGCTTTCTATTCAAGAACGACAAACCAAAAATTTTGCACTCAAGAAAACATTGAAGTCGCTGATTGATGAAGTGAGTAAGGGTGCAACCCTCTCGGTAGGAATGGCGAAATTTCCAAAAGTTTTTTCGCCGATATTCATCGCGATGGTGCGCGCGGGAGAGGAGTCGGGGCAACTCTCCGACACCCTTCTCGTAGTGGGGGACCAGCTTGAGAAAAGCTATCTTTTGAAAAAGAAAATCAAAGGCGCGATGATATACCCATCTGTTGTTATCTCGGTGCTCCTCATCATCGCAGTGCTGATGTTTATCTTTGTGGTGCCGACACTTACCGCAACGTTCAAAGATCTCAATACGGCACTGCCAACGAGTACAAAAGTGATTATCTGGATTTCTGACACGCTCGCAAATCATCTTATGTTGTTTGTTCTTGCGGTCGCTGTTGTTGTCGTTTCGTTTATTGTTGCTCTCCGTACGAAGCCTGGACATCGAGCGTTTGAGTTTGTATCGCTTCGTTTGCCTCTCATTGGAGATATGGTCCGTCAGTCAAACGCCGCTCTCGTATCGCGCACACTCTCGTCGCTCCTCTCATCAGGTGTCGATATGCTTGAGGCTATCAATATTACCAAGGATGTTGTACAAAATTCTTTTTTCAAAGAAACGCTTGCCCTTGCTGCTGAGCGTGTACAGAAAGGTATTCCACTCTCGTCTGTCTTTAAAGAAGGCGACGTGTACCCAATCCTCGTGGGCGATATGATCGAGGTGGGTGAGGAGACGGGAAAACTTTCTGAGATGCTTCTCAACCTCGCGCTCTTTTACGAAAACGAAGTGAACGAGGCGACGAAGAACCTATCGACGATTATTGAGCCGCTTCTTATGGTGTTCATTGGAGCGTCGGTTGGGTTCTTTGCTATTTCAATGATTTCCCCAATGTACTCGGTGATGAGCAATGTGTAGCCGCGCGAAGCGCGGCGACAACTGACCACTAACACCGCTGCGCGGACAACTGACAAGAATGCAAAATACACAACTGACAATTAACAAAGAACAACTGACAATTAACCAACAGATTTTCGCTACGCGAAAATCTGCCGTCAGTTGTCAGTTGTCAGTTGTCAGTTGTTCTCTGCGTCGGGGGTACACCCTCCTTGAGCTTCTCGTTGTCATCGCCATCCTCGGCCTCATAATGGCAATAACTATCCCTTCCTTTTCGGAGTTTCGACAAAACAGCGCTTTGAACGCCGACACAATGAATGTCATAACGCTTATCAACAGAGCACGACTTCTCTCAGTGTCTGACAAAGGAGATAAACAATACGGCATTTATCTATCCTCTACTTCATCGATTTTGTTTGCGAGTTCAACCTTTGCAAGTTCCGCAACATCAACAAGAGAAACATATACATTGAGCAGTGGGATAACTATGTCAGGGACTGCTTCGGAAATTGTATTTGCAAAGGTTACCGGCGTTGCAAGCACGGCAGCAACCACAACCCTCCTCGGCACGACCTCAAGCACAACAATATTAATATACCCAACGGGTATCGCTACTATTAAATAAGGAGTAGAATATAATAAGAACAACTGACAACTGACAACTGACACAAAACAAAATGCAACAAAAACAACTGACAACTGACAAAGAACAAATTACACACAAGCAGCGGATTTTCGCTACGCGAAAATCCGCCGTCAGTGGTCAAATGTCAGTTGTCAGTTGTGCTCGCGCTACGCGCGGCTTTGGCCTCGTAGAAATAATTGTCGCCGCATCTATCCTTTCAGTCTCGATGCTCGCCATCTCCACTTTTTTCCAGTCGACGCTCAAGATGAGTAGAACCATCGAAACGCAAAACCAATCGAACTACCTTCTCGAGGAAGGGGTTGAGGCTGTTAAGATTTTTCGTGATATGAGTTATGCTAATAACATTCTCAAGATAGCGACGTCTTCCCCGAGCTATTTTGTTTGGAACAGCACAGGTTCTACCTGGGCTACCTCGACCGTGAACGCTCTTATTGATGGCAAATATGAACGCAAAGTCACCTATGAGGATGTATTGCGCGACAACACAACGCACGATATTTCCACATCGACATCAGGGACCACTTACGATCCCAATGTGCGCCTCGCGACAGTATCGTTGTCATGGCTGTCAGGGACAACAACCGCAGGGCTCCTTTCTTCATTGGGAACTATTGCGATAGGGTCAGGAAGTAGTAACACTACTGAATCAGGGATAGTTGTTTCTCCAGATGGCAAATACGCATACGCACTAAGAAGCAATGCTAACCTGGTATATATGTATAGTGTCAGTACAACCACAGGAGCTTTGATTGCGCTCGGGACTCCCACGGTTGCCACGGGAACAACACCAAAATCATTGATCGTATCACCTGACGGAAAGAATGTGTATGTTGCCAACTTCGGCTCCAACAATATTACTCGATATAGTCGCAATGTAAGTACGGGGGAGCTGTCATCTCTCGGGACTTCTTCCACGGGCTCATCGTCGGGGCCAACTTCAATTATCATTTCACCAGACGGGTTGTCGGTGTATACATTGGACGATACCGCAAATAATATTTACAAATACACGCGCACGAGTTCTGGCGGACTAAGCTCGGGTGGTGCAGCAATTACGGTTACGATCACGTGTCCGTGTGGGTTCGCTATTTCTCCCGATGGCAACTCCGTATACTCAGTTGCTTCTGCGGGGACTGATGTATTTTCTCAATTTACACGTAGCACGAGCACGGGTGCCCTCTCGAGCAAAGTCGCCGTATCGCTGGCTACTAGCACGGCTCCATATTTTGGCGTCGCTGTTTCTCCTGACGCTTCTTTTGTGTATGCAACAAACAACGCAAACGACAGTGTTTCAATGTATAGCCGCGCCACGAGCACGGGGGCTCTCACGCTTCTCAGTCCTGCTACTGTAGCCACAGGTGATCAGCCTCTGGGGATTGCCATCTCTCCCGATAATTTCTCTGCGTATGTGGTAAACGCTGGCAGTAACACGATTTCACAGTTCAGCCGTAATGTTACTACGGGGGTTCTTACTCCACTAAGTACTGCTACTATTGCGACAGACTCCATCCCAAACACAATAGCAAATACTCCTGATGGCCATTCAGTGTATGTGATAAATAGGTCGAGCGCCCTGATTTCAATGTATAGTCGTGACCCTGGGTTGACTGTTAAGACCATACAGACCTATATAACGAATATTTTTACTAATTAATATGAAAAAACAATTGACATGAAACAACTGACAACTGACAAAAAACAATCGACATGGGCCCAGCGGATTTTCGCTACGCGAAAATCCGCTGTCAGTCGTCAGTCGTCAGTTGTCAGTTGTGCGCGTACCCGCGCCTTCACCCTCGTTGAGATGATCATCTACGCAGCTATTTTTTCATTCATCTCCATCGTTGCGGTCAATGGAGTCATCGTGTCGATGAAGTCATTTTATAATATTCGTCTTTCTCAAAATATAAATCAGTCTGCGACGGTCGCAATGGACCGTATGGCGTATGAGATTCGTAATGCATACAATATTGACAGCACAAACAGCACCCTCGGGACAAGCCCAGGCAGACTTACGTTGCTCACAGAAGACGCTAACGGGAATAGCACTACCGTTGAGTTTTATGTTATTGCAAATCAACTAAATATGAGGGTAGGCGGGGTAGATCAGGGACCGCTTCTTGTGAAGACATCCATATTGACCAATCTTATTTTCCTGCCAATCACTACGCCAAATTCTAAGGCGGTAAAAATAGAAATGACTGCGCAAGATTCGCGCCAGGATGCTACAAAAACAGCAAAGTATTATGATACAATAGTATTGAGGGGTTCGATCCACTAATTTATTATATTTATGCCCAAGAATAATCAATACACTGTCTCATACAAACGTGGCGCAGCGGTCATAACGGTAGTTTTGTTCTTTGTAATTATTGCCACAACCGTTTTACTTGGGGTATCGTCTCCAGTTGTAAGCGAATATAAAACTGCGCGCGATCTCGGTAATTCAAAGAGTGCGTACTATCTGAGCGAGGCCGGACTCGAGGATGTTATGTATCGAACAATGAAAGCAATAGGGATAACTTCCCCTGTCATCCTCACGCTTGGGGGCAATATTGCTACGACGACGGCGACAACAGTGAGTTCGAGCGAAGTGACAGTTTCATCAGTGGGGGATGTGAAGACCAACATCCGCAAGATTGGCGTGACACTTTCGACAGGAGTAGGAAATGAATTCTTTTACGCACTCCAAGCTGGAGGGGGCGGGATAAATATGGCAACAAGTTCAGTTATCAATGGCAACGTATTTTCAGACGGGCATGTTTGCGGGGCAGGTATTGGAAATACTTATTGTGACACAGCAGATTCAAACGGAATAACTGAGCAGAGTACGATAACAGGCACGGTGGTTTCTCGTGGGACAACAGGCCTCAATGGAACTATAAATAGAATTATAAACACAATAGAAGGAGCTTCAATGCATGCGGGGAATATTACAAACGCGTTTATTATGGGAAGTCCATATTGCACTACAAATTATAATTCAAGTCCGCCTGGGTGCGAGACGCTTGTTGCTCAGCCACAAGCAGACGCGCCAATTTCAGATGCCGATATCACTGCATGGAAAAACGCAGCAATTGCTGGGGGGAATGAAGAGTGCGACGGGGCTGCCTATACAATAGCTGAAGACGCAACGGATTTGGGCCCCAGAGTAATTCCTTGCAATCTGGTTATTGACGGAAGCAGTGGCACGGACACTGTTACTCTCAAGGGACCTGTTTGGGTAAAGGGAAATATAACCATAAGGAGAAGCCTTATTATTAAAGTTGATCCAGCGCGCACAGGGCAGAGTATGGTGATGATAGCGGACAAGGAGTCTGATCATACCAATAGTAGCAGGATAATATTGGAAGGCAATTCCAATTCAAGAGTTTTTGATGGAGCAGGAGAGAATTCGTGGGTTATGCTACTTTCTCAAAATGATAGTGCTTATAACAGTGGCGCGGTCATAGCAATCGATGCCCAAGGGAACACAAGTGGAGATGTGATCCTTATGGCACTAAAAGGGCAAGTCCAACTTTTCGATGCTTCAGTAGCTAGTATCACCGCGTACTGGATATCAATCCTCGCTGACGGAGTTGTAAATTATTCGATGGGCATGCAGAGTGCACTCTTTTATTCTGGACCCGCTGGCTCGTGGAATACAATGGATTGGAGGTTGGGACAGTAAGAACAACTGACATCTGACAACTGACAACTGACGCGGGAGAAAATACGGGCGGAACCTTCGGTTCCGCCCGTATTTTCGCACCCTTATTCCTGTGATATAATAAACGTATGAAAACCAAAAAACTTATCATTGGAAACTGGAAGATGTACCCTGCAAGCGCAAAGGATGCGAAGGCAAAATTTGTCGCAATTAAAAAAGTCGCAAGCACCCTCCGTAATGTGCAGACTGTCATTTGCCCTCCCTCGGTGTACATCAGTGATTTGAAGAGGCTCGTCTCGGGGCATCGATGTGTCGTCGGCGCGCAAAACTCTTGGTATGAAAATGAAGGAGCATTCACCGGGGAGGTTTCACCTGCGATGCTCTCGTCTATTGGTGCACAGTATGTTATCGTCGGGCACTCAGAGCGCAGAGCTGTTGTTAATGGCTGTGGCGAGACCGATGAGATGGTCAACAAGAAAGTTCTCGCAGCTATCAAAGCGGGTCTCAATGTCGTCCTTTGTGTCGGCGAGCGTGAGCGTGATCAAGATGGTGACTATATGAAATTCATTTCTGCTCAGCTTAAGTCAGCACTTCAGGGAGTTCAGAAAAAGGATTTTAATAAACTTGTGATTGCCTACGAGCCGATTTGGGCAATAGGTAAACACGCATTACGTGCTGCGTCGACCGACGATGCACTCGAAGTGTCTATCCTTATCAAGAAAACATTTGCCGATATGTGTGGCAAGGATGGTGGTTGCATCCCTATTCTCTATGGTGGCTCCGTAGATGCAAAAAATGCTTGGGAGTTTCTCCTCAAGTCCCAAGTCGACGGTCTCCTCGTCGGCCGCGCCAGCCTCGACCCCAAAGTATTTGCAGAAATTTTGAAAGCCGCGGATCAGATAAAGTAATTCCACTATGACAAAAATCCCAACCGTAAGAGATATTAAAAATTTAAAAGGGAAGCGCGTGGTGCTTCGACTCGACTTCAATGTGCCGATCAAGAACGGCAAGATTGTGGAGACAATGCGTATCGACCGCGCGATGCCGACAATTCTATATTTGCAGAAAAAAAGGGCGCGGATTATTATCCTCTCGCACATTGGCAAGGATGCAACCTCGACGCTCAAGCCTGTTGTTCAGTATTTGGGCAAGACGATGAAAGTTGGATTTGTTCCCGACTTCCGAAGTGAAGCTGCGCACGCGGTGGTGAGTGGCTTGCCTGAGGGCGGAATTGTCCTTTTTGAAAATCTCCGCATCGATGAGCGTGAAGAGGAGAACAGTCCTGAACTTGCGAAACTCCTCGCTTCCTTTGGCGACGTCTACGTGAATGATGCGTTTGCGGTGTCACATCGTGCGCACGCGTCAGTTGTGGGTATTACAAAATATCTTCCGAGCTATCTTGGGTTCTTGATTTCCGATGAGGTAAAGAATTTGTCACTTGCGCTCAACCCAAAGCATCCGTTTCTCTTTGTGCTCGGCGGAGCGAAGTTTGATACCAAGATGCCACTTATGAAAAAGTTTATGAAGATTGCGGACCACGTGTTTGTGGGTGGTATCCTTGCCAATGATTTCTTCAAAGATATGGGACTCGAAGTTGGGAAGTCATTTGTCG
Source organism: Minisyncoccota bacterium (assembly GCA_041660105.1). Lineage (GTDB taxonomy): Bacteria > Patescibacteriota > Minisyncoccia > Phycocordibacterales > UBA1550 > UBA1550. Next base: position 89,242 of record JBAZWZ010000003.1, read on the forward strand.
ACAAGTACGATTTCAAGCTCACGCCACTTTTGAAAAAAGGGAAAATAATTTTACCAAGCGATGTAGTGGTTGCAGGAGAAGACGGTAAGAGAGCGGGTACAAGAAAATTTAATGAAGTCATGCCAACGGACAATATTGTTGATGTTGGACCTGAGACGATTAAAAATTTGAAGCCACTACTTAGAAAGATGAAGCTCGTGGTATGGAACGGACCTCTCGGCAAATATGATGATGGATACGACAAGGGGACAGCCGCACTTCTCAAAGCTATAGCAGAAAGTAATGCAACGTCAATTATTGGCGGAGGAGATACGGCGGTGGTGGTGGAGAAGCTCAATCTCGGCAAAGAGCTCTCGTTTGTTTCGACGGGTGGTGGTGCAACTCTTGACTTCCTCTCTAGTGGTACACTCCCAGGGATTGAGGCGGTGATGAAGAATAAGTTGAGAAAATAATATTGTAATTCTTACTATCTACTTATACGATACTATAGTATCGTATAAGTAGATAGTAAGAATATGTAAGAAAAAAGTACCACCGACTACAAGGGTGGGAAGCTTCACTTCCCGCCCCTGTCGTCTGTGGTACAATAGCCAAGTTATGACCCCTGAAAAAGACTCTTCACAAAGAATAATCCCCCTTGTTTTTGTCACCGTCCTTGTGGATATGCTCGGGATTGGTATTTTGATACCAATCATCCCGCAGCTTTTTACTAATCCATTATCACCACACTTCATCACAAGCAGTGTGAACTATGGGGGCGGGTATTTCCTTGTGGGACTTTTACTCGCTCTCTATTCCATCGGGATGTTCCTTGCAGCCCCACTCTTTGGTGAACTCTCTGACGAGTACGGTCGCAAAAAAATGCTTTCGTACGCGCTTGCGGGTGGGGCTTTTTCCTACTTACTTTTTGCCATTGCTGTTGCAACACAAAATATTCCGCTGATGCTTTTTGCACGCATCACTGGCGGCCTCTCGGCGGGCAACATTGGCATTGCGCAAGCGGTTATTGCAGATATCACACCACCTGCGAAACGCGCTGTACGCTTCGGGCTCATTGGCGCGGCGTTTGGTATTGGTTTTATACTTGGTCCTGCTGTTGGGGGCGTGCTATCGGACCCTACGGGGCTCGGTGTCTTTGGTGCGGCGACACCATTTTTCTTCTCCGCATTTCTTGCGACTATCAATACTCTTTGGGTAATCTATGTTCTTCCTGAGACAAACGTAAATATGAAAAAGAGTACAAAGGATTTTTCTTTTGTGCGGTCGTTTCTCAATATTACAAACGCTCTTCGCCCGTCAAAGCTCCGCGCTCTCTTTGGGGTGAACTTTTTTTTTCAATCAGGCTTTTCATTCTATACATCGTTTCTTGGTGTGCTCCTCGTGTACCGCTTCGTGATGAGCGAAGTAAATATCGGAACATACTTTAGTTATGTCGGGATATTTATTGTCGTCACTCAGGCACTCATCACACGTCCCATCACCGCGCGTTTTTCAGAAAAACAAATTCTTCAGTTGTCACTTCCAGCGGTTGCCCTCTCTATCGTCGCTATCGCACTTGCACCGACGGTGACGGCTCTGTATTTCATCGCACCATTTTTTGCGGTGGCAACAGGACTCTCAATGGCCAACCTCACCGCTGCGGTAAGTCGTCGAGCAGGCGAGGGGATACAGGGAGAAGTGATGGGAATCAACAGTAGTATCAACGCACTCGCTCAAGCATACCCACCCCTTGTGGGAGGCGTGATTGCAACTATTGCAACACCTACAGCAACGCTCTTTGTGGGAGCAACGAGTGTTGCTTTTGCGGCATACATATATACGCACGTCACTCACGACATAGTTTAAGCCAAATTTGGGCGCATTACTTCGTTACTCACAAAATTTGTTTCCGCAAAGTATTTTCATACATTTTGTCACAAATTTCGTGAGTGCCTCGTACTGCATCCCAAATTTAGGCTTACACAAGGACCTACCACAAAAGAAAAGTCGCCCAGCCTATCTAGATAGGCTGGGCGACTTTTCGCTACTCTTCAATAATATTACTTCGTCTTCTTCTTTGCTACCTTCTTCTTTTTTGGAGCTGGAGTAACTGACTTCTTGATACTCTTCCAGTGTCCACGAAGTTCCTTTACCATTGCCTCTACTTCCTTGGGGTCAATGTTCTTCACTGCCTTGTACTTTGCGCCCACCTTCTCGAGGATTGCTGCGTACTCTGCCTCACTCACATCCTTCATCTTTTCTACTCCCTCGAGCACTTCACCTTTTGCCTTGAGCATCCAGCCCTTTACCTTCTTGCGGTTCTTTGCGCCATCCTTTCCATAGAGGAAGTATCCAGCTGCTGCAAGTCCTGCGAGTGCTGCGACTCCCGCAGCGCCCATTGCTACCTTTTCTCCCGTTGTTACTTTCTTTGCCATGATTGATTTTAAATGAGCAATGCGATTATTAAAATCATCACCCCGTTAAATGATTTCTGAAAGAAATCCCTGCAAAGCAGGATTTAACTGGGGTTAACCGCTTGCTCTTTTTTATTATTAATAAAATTACTCAGCATCTTTCTTTCCTCGTTTCTTTGTGGGCGCAAACGCTTGCACGAATGCAAGTAGATTTTGCAACACACTCCCACGTTTTTCCCTCATTCGGCTTCGCGCCGCAGAAGCGCCTTCCACAAAACGTTCAACTTCCTTTCGTCCCATATGTACCACCTCACTCACATCCTTCGCGGTACGAAGAATATAAAAAAGAAGTACAGCCACAAAAATCGCAAGTATAGTAACTGCGACCGTGGTCACGATAAAGAAAATATCCATTTTTACAAAAGCGTCCATAGGTACTGTTTTATTATACCGTGTTGTTTGCAAAAAAGGAAAGTATTTGATATTTATCGTCCAAGGTGTATGCTTTGAGTATTAGTCATTAATTAACGAAATATGGAATCCAAATTTGAACAACCAGATCAAAAGCTCGAAAAGTCACAAGAAATTTTGAAAAGTGCCATGGCTGACATAGAACAGGGTGGGATTAAGGTTGGAGATGAGATTATGGTGCAATTAAGATCACAAGAGGATTCATTTGAGAAAGATGAAGTTAGTGCTATGGCGCGTGCATGGGATACAAAGGTTGGTTTTTACGATGGGCTCGAATTCATCCCGGGCCAAGGGGTAGTTTTGACAATAAACAATAATAGTTTGGTTGACGGAACACCACTCGAAAAAGAAAAGATAATTCTTGATAGTTATGAAAATTTTGATATTTTATCGAACTATAGGGAATAATTGAATATGTTATCTGCCAAAATAGTCAAATTCAAAAATGTACCCAATGGGTGCATTTTTGAATTTAAATACTAGTTTGAATTTTTTGAGCGACCTCATCCGCTTCTCCTTCGTTGTATCCGCGGGCGCCGTGCCAGTAGGTGAAACCGTCACTTTGGAAACGAGGAATGACATGAAGATGGCTGTGCAGGATGACTTGCCCTGCATCAGGCTCGTTATTCATTTCAATGTTGATACCGTCGGCGTTGAGCGCGTTTTTGATTGCGATTGAAAGTTTTTTTGCCACAACCATCATCTGAGCAACAGTTTCATCGGGCGTTTCGTAGAGGTTTACACTATGAACTTTGGGGACAATGAGTGTGTGCCCGATATTTACAGGATGAATATCGAGAAACGCGAAAACAGTCTCGTCCTCGTAGACTTTGGTTGAGGGGATTTCGCCCGCGACGATTTTGCAAAATAGGCAACTTTCCATATGAATATTGTAGCATAAGGTGAAGGTTCGGAAAAACAAAGGACCGCCCTTTGTTGAGCCCAAAGAAAGGGCGGTCCTTTGTTTTTCAGCTGTGTTATACTTGCCAAATGACCTCCAAAAACAACCTCTCAAAATACCCCGATCTCACCCAAACACTCCTCAAAAAGCGTGGGATTATCACTGAGGCAGAGGCTGAACATTTTCTCCATCCAGATTACACGCGTGACGTGCAAGACCCACTTGGTATTCTCAATATGGACAAGGCAGTCGAGCGTATTTTGCAGGCTATCGACGCTGGCGAGCGCATTGCTATTTACGCTGACTATGATTGCGATGGTATTCCTGGTGCGACTATTCTCAATGATTTTTTCAGGAGGATTAAACACAATAACTTCGAAGTATACATCCCTGAGCGCAACATTGAGGGGTATGGTTTGAACATTAAGGCACTCGACCTCCTTGCAGAACGTGGTGCGACACTTTTCATCACGGTCGACTGTGGAATTGTCGATGTCGAGGAAGCGGCGCACCTCAAGTCTCTCGGTGTTGATCTCATTATCACCGACCACCATTTGCCCGGCGATGTCTTGCCTCATGCTGTAGCGATCCTCGACTCGAAGCAAGCAGGTGACACCTATCACGACAACATGCTTTGCGGAGCAGCAGTCGCATGGAAGCTCGTGTGTGCACTTCTCTCGCAAGGACGTGAGAAGTGGAACGTGCCACTCGGCTGGGAGAAGTGGCTTCTCGATATGGCAGGCATTTCGACAATTGCGGATATGGTCCCTCTTCAAAATGAAAACCGTGCACTCGCACAGTACGGACTCCAAGTGCTTCGCAAATCCCCACGTCCCGGTCTCCGTGCGCTCCTCGCAAAGATGGATATGAATCAAGCGAACATTGTTGAAGACGATATTGGATTTATGATTGGCCCACGTATCAACGCTGCGAGCCGTATGGGAGAGGGGATGTCAGCGTTTCATTTGCTCGCAGCAGAGACGCGCGAAGAGGCCGATGAATACGCAGAGAAACTTATGCACCTCAATGACGCGCGCAAAGGTCTCGTCGCAAGTATGGTCAAGGAGGCGAAGAAACATATTGAAGCGCGAAATATTGATGGGCTTCTCCGTGATGTGATAGTCATCGGTAATCCACTTTGGAAGCCAGGACTCGTCGGACTTGTTGCATCAAATATTGTGGAGACATATTCGCGCACGACATTTGTGTGGGGTCGTACTCCCGATGGTGTGATCAAGGGCTCGTGTCGCTCGGACGGAAGTGTGAGCGTAGTCGAGCTGATGACTGCAGTGCCCGAAGGAGTGTTTGAGGGAGTGGGTGGACACGAAGAGGCGGGAGGATTTTCTGCATCAAGTGATTTCATTCACACCCTCGAAGATGAGCTGGTGAAAGTGTATCAGTCAGTAAGAAAAGAAAAAGAAGAAGCTGAACTTGCAGTCGACACAACGCTCACGCTCTCTGAAGTCACGTGGACCAACTGGAAGCAGATAGAAATGTTTGCACCGTTTGGTATGGCAAATCCGAAACCTGTTTTCCTTTTTGAAAAAGTTATTTTGCGGGAGCCACGATTTTTCGGCAAAGAAAAAACGCACCTCGAGCTCACCTTTGAAAATTCATCAGTGAAGGCAATGATGTTTTTCGCTGAGAGTGATATATACAAATCACTTGTAAAAGGCGACGTCATTGATCTGGTTGCGACGATTGACCTCAATACGTTCCGTGGGAACAAAGAACTTCGTTTGAGAATTGTCGACATCACCAAGAAAGTGTAAACTAAACAAATGTCAAAACTCCCCGAAATAATTATTTATACCGACGGCTCATCAAGAGGCAATCCTGGTCCTGGGGGCTGGGGTGTCATCGTCGCGACGCACGATCGTGTCATTGAGCTTGGTGCGGGAGACGCACACACAACCAACAACAAGATGGAGCTCTCCGCCGCAATCGCGGCACTTGATTATGTGCGTGACCTTGGCAACGCGTACACCATAGATATGAATGTTGACTCTCAGTATGTGATCAACGGTATCACCAAGTGGGTCGCAGGATGGGAGAGAAATGGATGGGTCAGTAGCAAGAAAGAAGAAGTGCTCAACCGTGATTTGTGGGAGCCACTTGCGCAGGCAGTTGCGGATTTGCAAATGAGTGGATGCAAAATAAATTGGAACTACGTCCCGGGTCACGCGGGAGTAGAAGGGAACGACCGTGTAGATGTCATCGCGACAATGTTTGCCGACGGCGAAGAGCCGGAACTTTTTAATGGACTTCGTGTTGTTTACAAAGTTGACCTCACCCCACACTCTGGCGACCCCAAACTTTTAGCTCAGAAAAAAACAAAATCAAAGTCAAACAGCGGCGTGAAAGCATATTCATATCTGAGTCTTGTAAATGGAAAACTTGAGAAGCACAGCACGTGGGCAGAATGTGAGAAGCGCGTGAAGGGAGTAAAAGGAACGAAGTTCAAGAAGTCAGTAAGCGCATCGGACGAGAAGGCAATAATAAAGTCATGGGGAAAGTAAGTCGCAAAGTCAAAGGTCAGAAAGTCTCAATGTAAATTTCATAAATATAATGTACGCATTCATCCCCGCTTTTGACTTTAAGACTTCGAATCAGCTGATTCTGAATCACCAGATTCACGTCTTGGACGCAATCTTGGACATAAACACTTTAGACTAGTTTTGTATGCGCTCTGAATATTTTTTTGGCTTCATAATTAGTTTCATCGTCGGCGTTGCTCTCGAAAACATTTTTAATTTTGGATACGCATTCGCACTTTTATGTGCGTTTCTTTCTTTAATATTATTTCTCTCAAGTGCAACAGTCCCTCCTTCAAAAAATGTTTTTCTCGTTTCACTTGTTTTACTCGGATGCGCAGCAGGAATCCTTCGTGTTGATGTAACTCATACAAATATTTCACCCCACCTACTCGACGGGCTCACTGAGAAAACAGTTTCTGTGTCGGGGATTATTCTCGACGAACCAGATGTCCGAGAGACGTATACCAACATTTCTATTTATGCGGAGAATGTCATTGATGGCGATAAAAAAGTAACCCTTCAAGATGAAGCAAAGATACTCGCGCGCGTGCCAGTCTATCCAGAACTAAAATACGGAGACGAAGTAACCGTGACGGGCAAGGTAACCATCCCAGAAAACTTCGCGCCACAAGACGGTGCGAAAGCATTTGACTATCGGACATATCTTGCGAAGGATGGCATCTACTATCAAATGTATTTTCCGAAGGTCGCCGTGGTTTCACACAATAAAGGAAACATCATTATAGAGAAATTATTTACATTTAAGGCATGGTTAATGGGAAATATTTCAAAAAATATTCCAGAGCCAGAGTCCTCTCTCGCAGGAGGAATAACATTGGGTACGAAGCAGTCTCTCGGTGATGAATGGTTACAGAAGTTTCGTGAAACAGGCGTCGCGCATATCGTGGTGCTCTCGGGATACAATATCGCAGTCGTCGCAGGGATCATTTCACGGCTCGTGGTATTTATGCCATTCACCATCCGCCTCGTGATGAGCGCGATAGGTATCGTACTCTTTGCAGTGATGGTCGGCGGTGGGGCGACGGTGATACGTGCGACGGTGATGGCGCTCATCATCATCCTTGCGCGAGTGCTCGGTCGCGAGGGTGATGCACTGCGCGCGCTCGTACTTGCGGGAGGTCTGATGGTTTTTGTAAACCCGATGATTCTTCTCAATGACGTTTCGTTCCAACTTTCCTTCTCAGCGACTATCGCCATCGTGACGCTGGTCCCTGTGATTGAAAAATATTTTGCATTTATTAAATACCTTGTGCTTCGCGAGATTGTCGTGACGACTATAGCAACACAAATTTTTGTCGCGCCACTCATCCTCTTCCATATGGGAAGCGTGTCGCTCATTGGACTTGTCTCAAATATTTTTATCTTACCGCTCGTGCCGTTTGCGATGCTCGTAGTCGCACTCGTGGCGATGTTTGGATGGGTACCGCTCATCAGTGGTGTCACATCATTTGTCGCATACAAAGTGCTTGCGTACATCTTCCTAGGAGTCAACTTTTTTGCAAGCATTCCGTTCGCATCACTCCAAGGAATATCATTTCCACTTTGGACGCTCGCACTTGCGTATGTGATACTCGGATATTACATCGTTGAGAACTTTCCAAAGAAAGTTCTCAAGCAAAAGGTGGACGATTTCTAGAAAGAGTCTCAAATAGTTTCAAAGTGGTACTTCAGTGCCCCCTCACAAAACCTCCATCAATACAAAACCTCAATCAACCAATGCTTTGATGTACCACATTCACCACCAAGGTACTATAGTACATTGGTGGTGAATGTGGTATTATGTTTACTATAATCAATAACGCCCTCAGTCCAGACAGAGCTGAGAGGAATCGGGATTTAACATAAATTTAATTACACAAAACTAATGGCACTAAAAGATACAACAAAAGATGAAGTTGTTGAAATAATACTTTCCACGCTTTTGGTTGTCGGAGTTCTGGCGGTTGCCGTCACTATGCCTAATGCAGTACAGCTCTTCAAATATTTCGGACCAAAAAATTCGAAGGAGCAATGGGGAATTCGTAGGTCGGTCTCCCGCCTTGAGAAGAGCGGTTACATAGGTAAAAGAAAAATGCAGGGTGTTGAGTATTATGTCTTAACTGCCGCAGGCAAAGAGCGCGCAATGCGTTACAAACTCAAGTCGATGACAATCATGCGACAAAAAAAGTGGGATGGTTTGTGGAGAATTGTTATGTTTGATATTCCTGAAGACAAGAAGTTTGCACGGCGAGCTCTCGGACATTCTATCCAAAAGCTTGGCTGTGTTCAGTATCAGAAGTCGGTATTTATAACGCCCTTCCCTTGCGCTGACGTGATTGATTTTGCTGGAGAATGTTTTGACGTAAGAAAGCACATTCGCATCATCACTGCAAAAGATGTCGAGGGCGTAGGTAGTATCAAAAAACATTTCAAAATCTAGGCGCGAAGTTTGAAACTTCATTTGTGTTTAGATTTTCTCATAATCACCAACCGTGCCCTATATAACTGGGTACAATCGTCCAAGACGCGAACTTACTAATTCGCCTGCGTTCGCTCGGAAATACAAACTCCGTGTTTGTATTTCTCTCCCTCACTTGGATATATAACTGGGTACAATATATCCTGCGTTCGCTCGGAAATACAAACTCCGTGTTTGTATTTCTCTCACTCACTTGGATATATAACTGGGTACAATATATCCTGCGTTCACTCGGAAATACAAACTCCGTGTTTGTATTTCTCTCACTCACTTGGATATAGTACCAAAGGGGTGAATTTGAAGAAGAAAGAAAAGATGAACAAGGAAGAATGTGAATAGGGGCGAAGAAGGAAGAAGAAGAGAGTGGTGTGGGGAGTTTTCGAACTAGTTTTCCACTTCTCTAACAATCTCATCGCTGTTGATGTAGCGATAAAAAAGGAGAATGACGACCGCAGCGACGATGGCGAGGATGACCGCATAGCTACCAAAAAAATGAGATGACTTCCCAAAAACAATTCCTATAGAAATAAATACGAGTGACCAGATGAATGACGCGACAAACATAAGTGATGCAAAAAGCGGTCGTGACATCTTCCCGAGGCCAGCAGGGATAGGAACAAAAACTTTTATTGCAGGAAGAAGCTTTCCGACGAAAATAAACCACGCACCTTTTTTGTGAAAAGCTTTTTCAACCTTCGCGAGTTCGCGTGTGGGAAATATTTTCATACGCTCGATGAATGTGCGTCCGTGCTTGCGCGCGAGCTCGTAGAGGATGACGTTGCCGATAGTGTTGCCGAGGGCCCCCGTGAGCGCCACGAGTCCGAGGGTGAGGTTGCCCTGCGCAACGAAATATCCTGCGATGATGTAGAGCACCTGACTTGAGGGAAAAGATACAGCACCGTTTGCAATCATTAGAAAGAAAATAGCGACATAGCTACCTCCCTGCACAAGTGTCTCAATAGTAATGTTGTCCATGTTTGTATAGTAGCACATCAATATTTTTCTATCACCTCATCCTGCCGACTGTCACACAACTGAAGTTATAACTTCAGTTGTGTGACAGTCGGCAGGATGAGGTCGTGCGTGGTACTATATTATTTATATGTCAAAGAGTTTCTCAAAACGCAACTTACAGTACGCTTTGCTTGCGATTTTTGTAATCGTAAATATTTTCATTTGGTCTGCGGTTGCACGTGCTGATCACCGGGGATTACTCACCGTAGCGTTCCTTGATGTGGGGCAAGGTGATGCAATATATATCGAAGCACCCAATGGCAACCAAATGCTCATAGATGGTGGGCCATCGAGCGGGTCACTCCTGCGTGCGCTCGGACAGATGATGCCGTACTGGGACAGGTCCATCGATGTCGTCCTCGCGACGCACCCCGATCAAGACCATGTCGGTGGGTTGCCATCGGTTATTCAAAGTATGAATGTTCAAAACGTTGTAACAACGGAGAACACTACAAATACCGGCGCCTACTCTTCGTTTGAGAAAGCGATAAATGAAAAAGGCGCACAGCATATCATCGCGCGCACCAGTGAGCGCATTATTCTCGACGACGGAGTTGTTTTTGAGATATTATTTCCCGAGACAAACACAACAGGATGGGAGACCAACACCTCCTCAATAGTTGCGCGACTTTCGTACAGCAATGAGTCGTTTCTGCTGACGGGCGACTCACCGCAGTCTATTGAGGAGTATCTCATTAAGAAAGATGGAGGCAGTCTCCACTCAAATGTCCTCAAGCTTGGGCACCACGGCTCAAAAACCTCAAGCTCAAAAGTATTTCTTTCTGCAGTGAACCCTGAATATGCGGTTATTTCAGCAGGAAAAGCCAACAGATACGGTCATCCAAGCAAGGAAGTAGTTGATTTACTCACGCTACTCAATATTCCCTCTGTAAGCACTATCGACCACGGGACCATCATCTTCAAAACAGACGGACTTCAGTTGTCAGTCAGATAGTTATCCACATTTTTTCTTGTTGCAAAAAAAGCGAATGGTATACTGTACACTAACCCACCGCATTAATAGTTAATAGTTATTTTATGATTAAACAAACCGTGTCAATTATTAAAGTAGCGGTTATTGCTCTCATTATTTCATCAGGGCCATCACTTGCGCTCGCGCAAACACTCCCCGTGGGGACATCGGGGCAAACACTTCGTCACGATGGCACAGACTGGACAGTGAGCTCCCTCATCTTCAACGACGGCACCAACGTCGGTATCGGGATGACAGCGCCAGCGTTCAAATTGGACATCAATAATCCATCAGGAACTTCACGAACAGGATTACATCTCGGTTACAATGGCCTAAACGACTTGTTTCTGACAGACAATGGTGCTAGTGTTTCCTCCAACCTGTATCACAGTGGAGGGTGGAAGTATAATGCAACAAATGCGGGAGCCATTTTTGGTATGGCGAATGGATCCCTTTCATTCTATACCGCGCCATCAGGCACAGCGGGTACTGCCGCGACGCTCACTAATGCAATGCAAATTACAAATGCAGGCAACGTCGGCATCGGGACGACGGCGCCCGCTACAAAGCTCGCCGTTGTGGGGAGCCTGGGAGTTACCGAAGGAAGTATTAGCGCGCGCGGCCCTCTTGGTGGACACGGCAGAGTCACCATGCTTTTGGACGGAAGTGATCAATTTGAATGGTATCCGCAGGCTACTGGGTTACATCTTTATGACAGAGGTGTTAATGGTGGCGGTGGTGGGAATGCAGGTTACAAATTATCAATATTAAACAATGGCAACGTCGGCATCGGGACCACCGTACCCGCTGCAAAACTCAATGTAGTAGGTGGCGCCATTGTATCGGGAGATGTTTCTGCGGGGACTATTCATTCAGGCGCAATAACTTCTACCGCAGGTATTTCTGCGACTGGACTAACTACTACAGGAGCTGTTTCTGCGAACTCGGTTACTACAAATGCAATCTCCGCAACAACTGTTTCTGCTAGTAGTCTAAGTACATCAGGAGCAATCAACTCGCACGGGCTCGGTGTAACGGGTAACGCAAACGTAACAGGTAATGTCACTGCCTCTGGGATTGTAACCGCAAGCCAGATTTGTATCGGGACAGAGTGTCGCACCTCATTCCCTATCCCTGCAGGGTCAATTCCACAATACTATCAGTGTCCGACGCTGGGAAGCTCTTGCGCTCAAACATACCCATGTAGTGGATTTAATGGTGGTAAATCAGCAGTGAATCAATGTTACTCAAGTATGGCAAACGGTTCTCAATGGTGTACCGGCTGCGGTTGTTATACAAGTGTGCAGAACACCTGCTACCCAGTCTACTAACTGACGACTCTCCTACGCTTCAGGCGTGATGTGGCGATAGCACGAGAAAGCCCCGCGGTTACGCGGGGCTTTCTCGTGCATACTGACCCAATAATACCCACATCACCTGAACACTTTCTGGCACCTAACCGTATCTATAGACACAGTTACGTGCCAGAGAGTTATCCCCAGACCCCCTTGGTTATGATATGACAGTGGAGTATACTATTAAGTAAGCAAATTAATATTAATAATAAAATTATGGACCAACAATCATCACAGCCTCTTGTTTGCCCGTCTCACCAGACGCACTACGTTATCGCATTCATCCTCGGCGCCCTCATCGGGGGATGTGCCCTATCCGCATACGGGTATCACAAAGGCTTTGCATCAGCATATAAGCTCGTCACTGATAGTCAGATGGGCTTAATGTTCAAGATTCCCGATGACGTCCGTATGCTTTCGGGAGTTGTGACTGCGGTAAATGCAGACAGTATCGTCATCAAGACGCGCCAGAACAGTCCATTTGAGGATCCTGCCATCGCTTCGCGCACTATCGTCATCGCCACAGATACCAAGATCACCAAAAGATCAATGGGAGATATCGATGCATACCGCACTGCGATGGACGATTTTATGAAGAAGATGCAATCAGGCGCAAAAAGCGCAGGCACCCCGCCGACCCCTCCCGAGCCAGTCACCACCACCATCGCACTTTCTGATATCAAGGTTGACGACACGGTCACCGTCTCTACGGTAGACAATGTTGCGTTTTCGAAGTCGTTCCCCGCAAGTGAGGTCCAAGTTCAATAATTTTAGATCAACATCATTATGACAAAACACACATCATTCATAAAAGCAGTTACCCTCGTCAGCCTGCTTTCCCTTAGTGCAGTCTCCGCATACGCCTGGACGGCACCAACCCAGAACCCGCCCGCTGGGAACATTGATACGCCTATCAATACAGGGACAACTGACCAGAGCAAATTAGGAGGTATTACCTCAGGTGGAAACATCACTGCATGGAGTTTCATTGCTCCCTACTTTAGGCTTGCGACAACAACAACTGCAGGATATGTCCTCACCTCAGATGCAATCGGTAACGCAAGCTGGGAAGCAGCAACAGGGGGCAGTCTCCCCGCAGGCACAGATGGGCAGACGCTTCGTCACAATGGCACTGACTGGATTGCGAACTCTGGCATCTTCAACAACGGAACGAATGTGGGTATTGGGACGACCACACCAGCGTTCAAGTTGGACATTAATAATCCCGCAGGAACTATACGAACAGGATTACGTCTCGGTTATAATGGCCTTAACGACTTGTTTCTGACAGATAATGGTGCTAGTGTTTCCTCCAACCTGTATTACAGTGGAGGGTGGAAGTATAATGGAACAAATACAGGAACCCTTTTTGGTATGGCGAATGGAGCCCTTTCATTCTATACCGCGCCATCAGGCGCAACAAGTACTGCCGCGACGCTTACTAATGCAATGCAAATTACAAATGCTGGCAACATCGGCATCGGGACGACCACGCCTACCACGAAATTTCACGTTGTCAGCAGTGGAGTTGGTGGAGTTGGGAATCTGGGTATTTTCGAAAACGCCACCTCAACAGCAAATGCGTATTCCCAAATCGGAATAAGGGCAGGCTCGGCAACTAGTTGGATATGGACAATGAATCAAAACTCAACTCTGTACGGCGGGGCAAACTCACTTAATATTTACGCAGGCGCAGGTGGCGCAATGACCTTGTGGACCAATGCAACTGAAAAAGTTCGTATTGATACGGCTGGCAACGTCGGCATTGGGACGACAGCACCATCAAATAAACTAGAAGTTGCTGGAGGAAGCATTTTTGCGCACGGTCCAACTGGTGGACACGGCAGAGTTACCATGCTTCTAGACGGAAGTGATCAA
>JBAZWZ010000004.1:0-84570 GCA_041660105.1 Minisyncoccota bacterium
GTTTAATGGCGCACTCAAAAAATATATGACATACTACAACAACGAACGCCTTCATTTGGGGATTTCGTGCCAAACGCCAAGAGAATTAATTAACTAAAGTGTTTCCAAGCTATTGGTTGGAATACGCAACAGAAAAAACGCCCAACGGGTGGGCGTTATTGATGCAAAAATTTAAGCGGGGGATGATTTGAACCTACGAAGAAACAAATAGAAAGAGATGAGGAGCGTCACGCAACTCCAAAATAATGCGACTTCCCTCCCCTTGTCTATTGCTCCCGCCCAAGTAAATAGGGCACCAGGAACAAGGACAATAACAATAATCAAAGATGCTTCCCACCCCTCAGTAGCCGAAGATGAGGCTGGATACGAAAATCCTCTTGCTTCCTGCCATTCCACCAATCGATCGAATGCTCCCGCAAAGGAAAGTGTTCCAAAAACGAAGAAAGCGACAACGGCTAGAGGTTGTAGTATTTGCGAAGCTGGACACAGTCCAACAGACTGACTTGCTGTATCCCCGGCGCCAAAAAAACAGAGGGCGCCGAATACGAAGCACATCAAAATTTCTTTCATTTTCTTCTCCCCAAATAGTTAAAGTAACAGTGACCTGAAATGACACTATCAGGAATGTGAGTGTTCGTCAACAGCAACAACACGGGTGCCATCCGAAGATGGCACCCGTGTTGTGATTGACTTTAAGACTTTGGGACTTTTGACTTTCTGACTAGTTTTTGCGGAATGACTTCACTCTATCCGCATCAGTCAAAAACTGCTTGCGGAGGCGCACTGACTTTGGGGTGATTTCCAAATATTCTTCTTCGGTCATTGTCTCAAGACCACGCTCAATAGAGAGGTCAAACGGTGGTGTGAGGACGATAGCTTCATCAGTCCCAGATGAACGCATATTTGAAAGCTGCTTGCCCTTTGTTGGGTTCACGGTCATCTCGTCGCCCTTTGCAGTGTTACCAATAACCTGACCTTCATATACTTCAACAGCGGGCCCGATGTAGAGCGTTCCACGATCCTGAAGGTTGTAGAGAGAAAAGCCGAGTGCCTTACCTGACGCCATCGAGGTCATCGAGCCTGCAGCGCGCTTCACAATCTCACCAGCGTGCTCACGGAACTCTACGAAACGACTTGAGAGGATTCCGTCACCCTTGGTGTCCACCACGAACTGTCCGCGATAACCGAGAAGTCCACGTGTAGGAATATCAAACGTAAGACGTGTGATACCATTCTCCTCCTTCATGTTGGTCATCATTGCCTTGCGCTTGTTGAGCTTCTCGATAACACCACCAGAAAGTGCTGCGGGAACATCAATAATGAGTTCCTCATATGGCTCGAGCTTCTTGCCGTTCTCTTCTTTAATAATAACCTGAGGCTGTGATACCTGAAGCTCAAAACCTTCACGACGCATTTGTTCGAGAAGAATAGAGATGTGCATTTCGCCACGTCCGTACACTTTGAATGAGTCGTTCGCAGAGAAGTCCACACGGAGTCCCACATTAACCTCAAGCTCGCGCTCAAGACGATCACGAATCTGACGAATAGTAACAAACTTACCTTCGCGTCCTGCAAATGGTGAGTCGTTTACAAAGAAGTTGAGAGAGATAGTTGGCTCATCCACCTTGATAGCAGGAAGTGGCTCTTGGTCTGCGTTTGCGCAAAGTGTCTCTCCGATGTACACGTCAGCAAGTCCAGCGACCATCACGATATCCCCCGCTACCGCCTCTTCTACTTCCTTTCGCTCAGTACCTTCAAATGTACAAAGCTTGGTAATCTTCCCATTGCGTGTTGTGCCGTTAACATTTTTGATTAAAATACTTTCTCCTGCGTGGAGTGTTCCCTGATAGATACGTCCAATAGCGAGACGTCCGAGGAAGTTGTCATACCCCAAGTTGAAAGGCTGCATAAGTACTGGCGCGTGAATGTCTGCTTTTACAGCGGGAACCTTTTCCAAAATGATATCGAGAAGTGGATCGAGATTGGTTGACTCATCTTCGAGGTTGCGCTTTGCGATACCCTGACGGCCGATTGCATACACAGTCGTGAAGTCGAGCTGTTCATCTGTTGCGCCGAGCTCAAAGAAAAGCTCAAACACTTCGTCGTGCACTTCCTGAGGACGTGCTGCTGGCTTGTCTATTTTATTCAAAACAACAATAGGCTTGAGTCCAAGCTCAAGTGACTTCTTGAGCACAAAACGTGTCTGTGGCATTGGGCCCTCTTGTGCGTCCACAAGGAGAAGCACGGTATCGATAGAACGAAGCACGCGCTCAACCTCAGAACCGAAGTCGGCGTGACCTGGTGTGTCCACAATGTTAATCTTGGTGCCCTTGTAGAACACAGAGGTGTTCTTTGCATAAATAGTAATACCGCGCTCAAGCTCGAGAGCATTAGAGTCCATAGTTACTCCCTCCTTTGTCATCCCTGTCTGGCGCATCAAGGCGTCGGTCAAGGTAGTCTTGCCGTGGTCCACGTGAGCGATAATTGCGATATTTCTGATTTCCATGTGATTGATTTGGTCTAAATGATAAGAAAATCCGCTGGAACCCAGCAGAATTACTCGAGGAGTATAACAAATCTTCTTGAATTAGTCAAAAAATGCGCAAAAGAAAAGGGTTGCCGTGTGTGGCAACCCTTGTTTGAGTTTGCTTCCCCTATTTGATCGCTTCCAAACAAAATGTTTTTTGTGGAGTACAACGCGTAGCCCCATCATAAAACTTGAACGTCGGATCAGGGACGGGATAGTTCGTTTCAGTTTCCTGAACAACATTGCCGTCAAACATCGTCCCGCAAATTTCATGCACCTTTTCCAGTGTGCCCTGGGCATTCTTGCAGACATCAAAGCCAGCCTGCAATCCTTCCAACCTGACGCCGAAATCCTTCACTTGCTGCACGAGCCTGTTGTACCTTCCAAAATATTTGAGCCCGCGCTGATGGATATCGTTGCCGTCTTTGTCGAGTTGGTCTGATGCGGCATTAAGCGTGTCGAGGTTCTTGAGCAAACGCTCTCTGTTTTTATTAACTTCATCCGACCAGGCATTTACAGCTTCCCCCCAAGCGATTACTCGATCTATTAATGGCTGTAGCCGATCTCTTTCCCGGAGACACCAGTCAAGCAATGGGTAAACAACTGTTCCGTGGCAGGATGCGTTATATGCATCCACCTGCACATTGACTTCATCAGCGAACTGCCTTTGCTTGATCGCATCTTCGTTCTGCAAGGCGACATTTTCCTGATGCTTGTCTCGTTCGGTCTCCCACGTTGCAAAGCCAGCCATAATGAGCTCCGCCGTAGCGAGCTGATGCTCCTGTTCCGCCGCGAGGCCCACACCGATTTTGTTCGTTTCTTTGATATCGATGTTGACTGTTCTGCGAATCGAGCCGATATACAGACTCGCCTTTGCATCACGATCTTGAGCAGATATGCCGTCACTGGCCGTTTGCGCAATCACGGGATTGATGAAAGAGACCAGCAAAAGAAAGACCAAAACAATGAGCTTTTTCATTACGTACTCCTCTTGAAATGAAGCGTTGAAATACAAAATACCCCCCGATTGAAGAAACACTCAATCCGAAATATACACTACCTATTAAAATCAATTATGTCAACTTTACAAGTTCTCAATTGGGTCAATCATCGTCGTCTGGATAGTGTCAGCTTTCTGCATAACCTGAGTTCCATACGTGGAAGCCCATGAGGAATTTGCACAAGAAGAGCCGGAGAAATACTTGCAGGCGGCATTTCTTTCTGCGCTATAAGATGTTGCCACAGCGCCGTTATCCTTCAAGAGAAAGCCCGCTGCCATAAATGCATCACGTGCAAGCCAAGGGTTTGCTGTAGAAATACCAAGTGCCTTCGTTATACGATTCTCATATAGTACCCAAGTCGAAGGGATGAACTGCGCCGGCCCCATCGCCCCGCCATACCCAGAGCTTTGCGGACACGAAACTTGAGTCATAAATGGATCAAGTCCAAGTCTCTCAGTGATATCCAAAAACGGCTTCACATCTCCAAGGTTTGGATTATTCTTGCGCATTACTGCCATCACTTTTGCAAATACTTTACCCGTGTTCTTACCCACACCAGCGCCCGTCAGAGGGTCCTTGAGATAACACGATCCTTGATTCTTGCCAAAGCCTGACTCCTGCATAAATATAGCGAGGAGGAACGCAGGGCGCACGCCTGTCTTCAGGGAAACTGTCTTCGCATAGTCATACGCCTGACCAAACTGGATCTCGCCCGTGTCGCGGAGAGCGAAGAGTGCAGCACGAATCTGTGAGGCCTTTGCCTTCTTTTCTTTCAAAACTTTTTGATAAAGTGCCTCTTGCCCCTTTGTCACTTTCAACAAACGCGCCTTTTCTTTCTCCTTTGAAGTCAAGGACGCTTGTTCCACTTCCTGCGCGTGCTTCAAGTCCATTTCTTTATTCTTTTTTTCTTCGAGGGTTGCTTTCGCCTCCTCGGTCGTCTTCTTTGCTGCGCTCACAATATCAAGCGAGTCCCCTATCGCGTCTTCAATATATTCAAAATTATCAAGGTCACTAAAAAAATCAGAAATATTTTTATCAGAAAGTGCCACCTCAATGAGAGAGGATGAATCGATTTCATTGGTACGACGAAGGAGCCCCGCCAGAGACTCGTGTTCCGAATCTATTTTTGCGGAATATTTAACAATGGTTTTATTTTTTGAACCAATATCCTCAGTGAGCTTTGCAATGGAAATTTGCTGCGCTTTGATTTGAAGTTTCGCTTTTTGAATTTGTGCGGTAAGTATCGCCATATCACGTTCGAGAGAAACCCCTTCTTTTTGTTTGCTCTCAAGCAAAGTGGTTTGAAGTTTAATCTCATTCTCCACCGAAGCCAGATCCGCCTCAAGCGCTGCCTGACAAACATTGTCTCCGGGGATGCAGGATGATACGGTCTGGGCGCTGGCAAAAGAAAAAATCTTTAAAGCAAAGGCTAAAAGAATTATGACAGTGAGGATTTTCCCTAAGATACTTTTGGGCATAAGTAAATAAAGTATATCAAAAAAAGAGCCGAGGGCGTAGCCCTCGGCTCTTTTTTTTATTGCTCAATACTTTTGAATTATTCCTTGGCTGGAATCTCTTCCTCTTCCTTCTTACCCTTCTTCTCTACTTCTATTGATGAGAGATCCATCACTGGGGCCTCTTCCACTTCTTCCTTCGCAACTGCGATAGCAGCGACAACATCAGAACCGTGAGTTACGAGGGTAACACCCTTTGGAAGTACAATACTCTCTGCAAGAATCTGACTATCAAGAGCTGTGAGTGAGGCGATATCAATAATAAAACTATGAGGAATATTTGCAGGCTCTGCCTTAACTTCGATTTCGTGAAGCACCTTTACAAGTGAGCCACCAAGATCCTTTACTGCACCTGATACTCCCGTAAACTCGAGAGGTACGTGAACAGAAACAGTCTGACCTTTCTCAACAGTGTAGAAGTCAACGTGAATAGGAAATCCCTTCACAGGATCAACCTGCACTTCAGTGATGAGTGCGTTTACCTTACCCTTTGGCATCTCAACAACAACAACAGATGACTCACCTGCAGCCTTCCAAACCTTAATAAATTCATTCAATGCAAATACGCATGGTGTTGCCTCCTGATTGTGTCCGTAAAACACAGCGGGAATAAAACCCTCTGCGCGAATAGCCGAAAGCTTCTTCTTTGGGTCACGAATTTCTCCTTTTAATGTGATAGTCATAGTGGGGCTAGTATACATAAATAAGATGAAAAAGGCAAGCAAAGCAATAGAATATAGACCAAAAACAAAACCCGCCGAATAAACGGCGGGGTTGACTACAACATTGATTTCTTCATTTTATCCATCGAGCCCAGCAGGCCATTCAAATATGACACACTGAACTCTCGAGATTCTTTCTCATCTCTCAACGCTTTATCAAGTTGCCAGTTCAGTTGCAAATCAAGTTTCGGATGATCAACAAGGAGATTTTCTCTCGTGGAAAAATGGAAAAGAAGTAAATCCGCTTGTTTTTTCCATTGCATTTTCCCACCACATGAACAAATTATTCTTATGCTCACAAACTCTCCAGTGGGAGCTCGGTGAGGAGAAACAACAATTACTTCAATATGATTTGTTACTGCCTCAGGAATCGTTTTGTACCACTTGAACAAATAATTGCTTATTTCTTGGCAGTGGTCAACTGAAATCATAAAACCCATGTTTGAATCACCAGAAAATGGTCCCTGGTTAATTGTCAATTTTAATGGCATTTTCAAACCCTTCTGGGGCACAGCCCCTTTCATCCCTACCTCGCATTCGGATAGGTAATTTAGTTCTACGCTTTTTTGAGAAAATTACAAGAGGGTCGTTGCGCGAAGCGCAACGACCCTCTTCTGCGTAAGTCCGCGTCTAGTCCGCATCTCTTCCGCGTCTTATTCCATATTAAACAACCTCATTCTCTTCTCCACCACAGCCGCAACTGCATCAACCGCCGGCTTCATAAATTTGTACGGCGCAGTCTCATCTGGGTGCTCTGCCAAATACGCCTTTACCGCATCGTGATATGCTACACGGATTTCAGTATTGATGTGAATGATACCAATCCCCGCTTTGATAGCGTTCTGGAAATCTTCATCACTTGTCCCTGATCCTCCATGAAGTACGAGTGGTACGCCCGCAGCTTGGCGAATTTCTCTAATGCGCTCAATATTGAGACGTGGCTCAGGAGCGTTACGAAGCATCCCGTGGATGTTCCCCACTGACGGCGCAAAGAGATCAATCCCTGTCTCTTTCACAAATCGCGCTGACTCCTCGCCTGTAGTGAGATTCTCAAGCGACACACCTTCTGGCACTTCATCAAGTACCTTTGACCCCGAACCAATGTAGCCGAGCTCAGCCTCAACAATAATTTCTGGATTCACACTTCGTGCATAATCAACACACTGCTTTGTAATACGTGCATTTTCTTCAAACGAGAGTTTCGCTCCATCATAAATCACCGCATCAAATCCCGCATCAATAGCCTCCTTCACGCGCTCAAATGAATACGAGTGGTCCGCATTGAGATATATAGGATATCCTTCATCACGAACACTTTTCACAATCGCAACAACTTGCTTGATACCAATGAAGTCACGCTCACCTTCTGACACACCGATGATGACAGGCACACCCGCAGCCTTTGCGCCCTTAAGCACACCCCAGAACCCCTCCATATCTGAAATATTAAAATGTCCCACTGCAACCCCCTTTGCTTCCGCTTGTGCAATCGTCTCACGTAATGTTGGAATTGATGTCATAAATGCTTAATTTCTTGTTATTAATGGATATATTCTACCATAAACACCAGTCAGTATGATAGAATATACTCATTAATAATTAAATAGGAACCATATGGATACCCAATTAGATTTCGTTGGCATTGGCGACACCGTCGTCGATGCATTTATTCGCCTCAAAGAAGATCACGCACATACCACCTGTCGCGTTGACACAAATGCATGTGAACTCTGTATGCCATTTGGTGCAAAAGTTCCTTTTGATTTTGTGACGGTATGCTACGCAGTTGGCAACAGCGCCAACGCTTGCGTTTCTGCATCACGCCTTGGACTCAAGAGCGCGCTCATTTCCAACTTGGGGAATGACGACGATGGCAAGAAGTGTCTTACTTCCCTTACAAAAGATGGCGTCAGCACGCAGTACATCAAAGAATACGACGGTATCAAAACAAACTATCACTATGTACTCTGGTACGACAGTGAGCGTACCATCCTCATCAAGCACGAAGACTTCCCCTACACACTTCCCCTCGGCGATGTTGGTCCAAAGTGGCTCTACCTCTCGTCGCTCAACGAAAAGTCACTCGAGTTCCATCACGAGATTTCTCGCTACCTTGCAGCACACCCAGAGACCAAACTCTCGTTTCAGCCAGGCGGTTTTCAGATAAAGCTCGGCGTCGAAGCTCTCAAGGATCTCTACGCACACACCGAAGTATTTTTCTGTAACGTAGAAGAGGCGCGTCAGATTCTCGAAGACAAAGAGTCAGAGCCAAAAGACCTTGCAAAGAAAGTTGCAGGTCTTGGTCCAAAGATTGTCGTCATCACCGATGGACCAAAGGGTGCATACGTGTTTGATGGTGTAGACTCTTGGTTTATGCCTATCTACCCAGATCCAAAGCCACCATACGAGCGCACGGGCGCAGGCGACTCATTTGCATCAGCATTCGTCTCAGCCCTCGCTCTCGGCAAGACTCCGTCGGAGGCGATAGCCTGGGCACCCATCAACTCAATGTCCGTTGTACAGCAAGTAGGCGCACAAGCAGGCCTCCTCACCCGCGAACAGCTCGAGAAATATCTTGCAGAAGCACCCGCT
The DNA here is from genome assembly GCA_041660105.1 of Minisyncoccota bacterium. Lineage (GTDB taxonomy): Bacteria > Patescibacteriota > Minisyncoccia > Phycocordibacterales > UBA1550 > UBA1550. The sequence continues at coordinate 8,357 of JBAZWZ010000004.1, forward strand.
GACTACAAGGCAGTGAAGCTAGACTAGTGTTTATGTCCAAGACACGAATCAGCTGATTCGAAGTCTCAAGTCGAAAAGTCAAAAGTAGAGACAAGAAAACCCGCACCAATAATGGCTGCGGGTTTTTATTAAGGTTGAATTTCTTTTTCAAGAAACGCACAAAGAAACTCATAATGTTTTGAAACTTCATCTTGCGAACCCCAGAGACTCGTAGCTAATTCTTGGCCTCTTTCAACAAGGACAGAAGTTCCTTTAGTTTTTTCAAATTTTTTACTGGTGTGATTGCCCGAAGAAAAAGGTTGTGTACTTCCGACTCCAGTTTGTTCAAGCGCATTTTTTTCGCATGAACTTCTGGGGCATGTTTTTGTTCAAACTCCCCAAGTAAGGTACGAAACTTCCCCGCAGTCATTCCCTCACTAGACATCTGTTCAAGAAGAATACGGAAATCAAAACGAATAGTTTCATTTTCATCAACAATCGTAGTTGCGTTCATTATTACTCCTTGTTTGAAAGTTGTACGCTGTGCAGTAAATACTAATTAGTATTCGACTTCTAAAAATAAACTACCACGAAATTCATCCTTGTGTCAAATTCCCCTACTATCTACTTATACAGTACTATAGTACTGTATAAGTAGATACCTGTAAAAACAATAACTATTATCTATATTCTTCTTTTCGAAACAGAAATTAATTTAATAACCATACGACTAACAAAACTCCAAAAGAATATATTGATTACGAAAGTTACCAATAGAAAATAGTTGTATTCTCCTCCTCCCCAAAACAAGTAGTAGCTAAATGGAAATCCTCTACAAAGAAGATCTCCTTCAACTGCTATACCAAAATATCCTGCTTTATTTACTGCATAGAAAAAACTAATTGCCGTAATAAGTACTCCACTGAGAAGCGAAACTTCTTGAACAATATTTCTTTTGTAATTCACTATATTACTTCATCAGCACAGGGTGTAATATAGTTGTTCCCGCTTGATAGCTATCTCCAACCCAGGCTATCTGGGATATGTAGGGCCACAAAATTCCAAGAGCAATGGTTGCCAAGATTGCAGAACCAATAACTACTCCTAAACCATAAATAATCCCCGTATAAAAAATGTGTTTGAAACTAATCTGCTTCGCAATCTTTTCGTTCAAAGATACGAGCTGTAATAATATTTTATCTTCTTGTGGGTTTGGTTCCATGTTTATATTAGCTTCTTAATCGCTTCTTTAATATGACTAATCCCCATACCGTAGTGTTCGATGAGTTCAGTTGGTGTTCCTGACTGACCAAACTTATCATGCACACCGATGAACGCCATCTTGGTTGGATGTTCTACGGCGAGCACCTCTGCGATAGCCGAGCCGAGGCCTCCTGCGACTTGATGTTCCTCTACGGAAACAATCGCTCCACATTCTTTTGCGAGCGCAATCACTGCATCACGGTCAAGTGGCTTGATGGTTGCCATGTTGAGCACCACAGTATTAATTCCTTCTTCTTGGAGCTGTTTCGCGGCCATGAGCGCATTGTAAACAAGCCCCCCACATGCGATGATACCAACTTTGGGACTCTCAGTACGGAAATATTCCTGCGCCTTCCCTATCTCAAATGGAGTGTCCTCATTCGTAACAATAGGTGTCTTCTCGCGAGCGAGACGGATATATGTTGGCTTTGTTGTCTTCGCCATTGCAAGTGTTGCCTTGCGTGCCTCGATACTATCACAAGGACAGAGCACTACCATATTGGGAAGCACACGTGTGATAGCCATATCTTCGACTGCTTGATGAGTACCACCGTCAGGACCCACAGAGATACCTGCATGTGAGCCCACAAGCTTCACAGGGCGATCGTTATAACAAATCGTAGTTCGAATCTGCTCCCAGCTTCTTCCAGGAGAAAACATTGCATACGAGGAAACAAATGGAATCTTCCCCATCGCCGCCATACCTGACGCGACAGATACTGATGACTGTTCCATAATCCCCATTTCAAAAAATCGCTTTGGGAATTCTTTTGCAAATGCATCCATTTTGGTCGACTCCGTGAGGTCGCAACACATAGCCACCACGCGCTCATCTGCGCGCCCCGCAAGCACGAGCCCTTCGCCAAAGCCCGCGCGAATAGGCGCCTGCTCTACATCGGTATCAAAAAGTTTTGAATTAAGTGGAATGGTCATGATTTTATTGATGTTCACTTTCTATCTGTCCCCCGAGTGTACGAAGTTCTGCGAGAGCATTCGCTCCTTGTTCCTTATTGGGTGGATTGCCGTGCCACTTGGGATCATTCTGAAACATATCTACACCTTTACCAGGAATAGTATGTGCAATGATTACCGATGGCTTTTCAAACACGGCACGAGCTGTATCTACAGCGTTGATAATCTCAGACATATTGTGCCCATTGATCTCAAGCACATGCCAACCAAACGAAGCCCACTTCATTGCGATAGGCTCAAGTGGCATCACGTTTTCGGTGTAGCCATCGATTTGAATATTATTGCGGTCAACGATAGCGACAAGGTTGTGGAGCTTCTCCTTCCCTGCGAGCATGATCGCTTCCCAGTTTTGCCCCTCATTGAGTTCACCATCTCCCACAAAACAATAGACAGTTCTGTTGGTGTTTTGTCCACGATCAAGGCGGTCCACAAGTGCCATTCCCACTGCCTGCGAAAGTCCTGAACCAAGAGGTCCAGAGCTCGTCTCGAGCATAGGGAGAAACTCACGGTGTGGATGTCCTTGGAGACGTGAACCAAACTTACGAAGTGTTTTGAGTTCTTCAATGGGGAAATATCCTGCATGCGCCATCGTCGCGTAGAGTACGGGGCAGATGTGACCATTTGAGAGCACTACACGGTCGCGCTCTTCCCATGTGGGGTTCTTTGGATCCTGTTTTAAAATATGAAAATAGAATGCCGTAAAAATATCCGTCATACCGAGAGGCCCCGCAGTGTGCCCCGACTTCGCTTCAACGAGCATCTCAATAATCGACTTGCGAATCTCAAGTGCTTTTTCTTCAAGAAACTTTGTTTTATCGTCGTGTTGGCAGTTCATAGGATTATTGTACCAGATTCTCAAAGCGAGTAATAGCGCCGACGAAGTCATCTGCTTCAAGAATAGCAGAGCCAGACACAAGACGCGTTGCCCCCGCATCTACGAGGGCGCGCGCAGTGTCGAAGTTTACCGAGCCATCGATACTAATAGGCATCTCGGGCTTCAGCGCGCGGATAGCGCGCACATTCTCAAGTACACGTTCATCAAAAGGCTCCCCTTGGAAACCAATACGCGCAATACCCATACACTGCACGAAGTCGATACGGTCGAGATATGGCTCAATAGCAGAAAGTGGTGTAGCGGTATTGATAGCAAGTCCAAGCTCAATCAAGCCCTCGGGCACCCCGGCGCGAATAGCCTCAAAGCCCTTCATGGACTCCACGTGCACGATAATACGGCTCGCCCCTGCAGTCACCCATTTTGAGACCCAGAGCTCAGGATTTTCTATCATAAGGTCTGCTTCAAAATTAATACTCTCCCACGATGGCATCCCCTCTTCTTCGGTCATCATCGCATCAAAATGTGGGTCCCGCGGATATGGCCATGTGCGCGCTGGCACAAATTTGCCATCCATAATATCGAGCTGAACGAGTGGTACAACATTCACAAAAAGGCTCATCATCTCATCGAGGTGGTCATAGTCACGTGGCATTATTGCGGGAATAATTTCAATCATATTATTTTGCTTCGCAAACATTTAACAATATTTATGCCCCAGACACGAATCAGCTGATTCGCATGTGACATTTAACTCATTCGTAATTTGTATCCGTCAATTGTCCGCGAAGCGGTATCAATTGTCAAATGTCTAATTTTTTAATCCTTCGCGCATGTTTTTCTTCGTTTGAGAAAGGAGTTTCGAGCCACACACGCACTACTTCCTTCGCCTCATCAGCTTCCACAAAGCGCGCACCAAAGGAAATAATATTCGCGTTATTGTGCTCTCGAGAAAGGACAGCAATATCTACAGGCCCACCATAGTAGACCGCAGCGCGCACACCATTCACACGGTTCGCACACATCGCCTCGCCTTGCCCAGAACCACCAAGAATAACTCCACGCGACTCTGAGTCCTTCGCGACCGCTTCTGCGACAGGACGAATGAAGTCAGGATAATCATCGAGTACCTCAAATGTATGCGCTCCCATATCCTCAACGTCGTGCCCGAGCTCGCGCAAAAAAGTCACAAGGACTTCCTTGAGCTCAAATCCTGCGTGATCCGTTCCAATAAATATTTTCATTTTTTTAATTACTCCAAGTGGCTCGCAACTTTCGCTACGTGCTTTACGAGTGTGTTGGTGTATCCCATTTCATTGTCGTACCACGAGAGCACCTTCACGAGATTACCATCTGCAACACGGGTCATTTCAAGGTCAGCGATAGCACCATAGAGCTCGCCCACAATATCCGAAGACACAATAGGCTCCTCACTCACTGTGAAGACTCCTTCCCAACGTGGATCCTTTGCAGCGTCGCGAAGTATCTGATTCACTTCTTCCGCTGAAGTGTTACGACTTGCGATAAATGTAATGTCTGCGATTGAGCCTGCGATAACCGGCACACGAATAGCAATACCATCAAACTTCCCAATGAGATCTGGCACCGCCTCAGTCACCGCAATAGCTGCCCCCGTTGAACCAGGAATCATATTCTGCGCAGCAGCTCGTCCACCACGCAGGTCCTTTCCCCCAGGACCATCAACAATCTTCTGCGTTCCTGTGTATGCGTGCGTGGTGTTGAGGAGTGCCTTCTCAATACCAATAGCCTCGTGGAGGATATGGATGAGTGGTGATGCAGCGTTGGTTGTACACGAAGCATTTGACGAAATGTCACATGTTGCGAGCTTCTCTTCGTTGATACCCATAAGCACGGTCACACCAGTGATACCTGGCACAACTGCTTCGCCCTTCACCGGAGCGGTGATGACTACACGCTTTGCCCCTGCATCGAGATGAACTTTTGATTTCTCATAGCTCGTAAAGAAACCGGTCGACTCCACCACGATATCAATATTGTACTTTGCCCAAGGGAGCTTGGTTGCATCTTTTTCTTGAATAAGGAGAACTTTATGTCCACCAACAATAAATCCAGGCTCCTCACTTTCTGCAGGAGGAACTACGGTCACTTCGAAATCAGCCTTGCCGTACGCAGTGTCGTATTTGAGGAGATATGCCATGTTCTCAGGGTCACCGAGGTCATTCACTGCCACAATCTCAAACTCAGGACGTGTGCGTGCCAACTTATAAAATGCGCGTCCAATGCGCCCAAACCCGTTAATAGCTACTCGTACTTTTCTCATGGTTGATTTTGTTGATTTACTTATCGAGCTACCGCGAAATTTAGAAAATCAACACCCCGTTAAATGATTTCTGAAAGAAATCCCTGCTTTGCAGGATTTAACTGGGGTAGACAACCAAACTTCGCTACGCTCGTTATTTTATTAAAACTATCTCATTATTTTAACATATGCAGTTTGAGTTGCGAAACCCACTTTTCCGTCTTTGCGAGTACTCGAAGCAATCCAGAGCTCACCGCAGAAAATCCTGGATTGCCGCGCTTCGCTCGCAATGACAATACATTGCGTTGTTTTTAGTCATCTATAAAAATAGTACACAGTTTTGTATGCTATTTTGCCTTCTTTTTTATTTGACTAACGCTCACAGAATGAACCGCTCGTTTCAAAAACGGTGTCGGGGCTATCGTCGAAAATGAGATAGATTTATTTCTCACTAAATCTTTAAGTAGCGCATTTATAATAGCCGACAATGTAAACCCAAGCTCGTCAGCTACCTTCTGCGCCTCATTCTTAACCTTTGGATCTATTTTGATGTTTAGTACTGCTGTTTTCATATATATGACAAAGTATATACTTTGTCATTATTACTGTCAATCAAAAATTAGTCCTTGCAATACGATACCACTGTTGAGCCTAGTGATACATGACACTGAATATTTTGTGGGTTACTCTCATCACAAAGCCAGTTCCCTCTTTCAACTTCATTTTGACAGATTCGCATATTCTGAAATTTAGCTGAAACAAAGCAGCCAGAATAAGCTGAGTCACATATTATATATTTCACTGGGAATCTAAACTTTTCAATAAAAATCAAAGTGGTTAGTGTAAGAAAAACTACAATAAGTATTATTATCTTATATCTCTCTATAGATGCCATAATTGTTTTCATATGTTTTTAATTATACGCTTACTTCAGCGCTTCTCCAAAAAGCGCTTTGAGTGCTTCAGGGTTTGCAGAACCCTTGCTGGCTTTCATTCCTTGCCCTACGAAGAACTGAATGAGGGCGACTTTGCCTGCTTTATAATCCTTAACGACATTTGGATTTGCAGAGAGAATTTCTGCGACTATTTTCTCAAGTGCTCCGTTATCATTATTTTGGATATATTTTTTTGCCACCTCTACTAAATCACCTCCTTGTGTAAAAATCTCACACAAAGAATCCTTTGCTCCACGAGACGAGAGTTCGCTAGCCATTATTCTAGTTACTAGCGCCATCATTCCCTCAGGGGTAATATTATTAAATCCATCGAGGCCATATTTTGCAACTAGACCAGCAATGTCGGAACAAATATAGTTTGCCAAAAGTCGAACTGCTTCTCCGTCTTTACTATGTGTAACCTCAAATTCATCCAGTTTGATAGTTTTATCAAAAAGTTCACCGTATCGCTTGTCGGCGACCAGTATCCCCACTTGTTCTGGGGCAATTCTAAAAGATAGGAGACGCTCACGCTTCTCCCAAGGGAGTTCGGGCATTGTCGCCTTGAGTGCCTCATTTGAAAATTCAGGAATTTCTGAAATCTTGAGCTTTGGTAAATCTGGATCAGGGAAATAGCGGTAGTCGTGTGCTGACTCCTTCTTGCGCTGTGAATATGTCGCTTGCTTACCTTCATCCCATCCACGCGTCTCTTGCACTATCTCACCAGGGCCACCGTCGAGGATCGCTGTCATGCGTGCAACCTCGTACGCAATAGCACGCTCCACTGAACGGAACGAGTTCAAGTTTTTCACTTCCACTTTCGTACCGAGTTTATCTGTCTTTGATATTGAAATATTTGCCTCCACACGCATCTCTCCTTTCTCCATGTTTGCATCTGACACACCGAGTGTGCGGAGGAGGAGCTGGAGCTCACGAGCAAATGCGCCCGCCTCCTCTGCAGTGTGAATCACGGGCTTAGTCACGAGCTCCATGAGAGGCACGCCCGCGCGGTTGTAGTCAACGAGACTTGCGCTTCCTCCTTCGTGTGATGAGCTCGCAGTATCTTCCTCGAGATGCACACGCTCAATAGCGACGCCGTGGAGCTGTCCGTTTGATACAAGCGGATATTTGTACTGACTGATTTGATAGCCCTTCGGAATATCAGGATAGAAATAGTTCTTACGGTCAAACTCCGTGAAGTCTGCGAGGTCCGAGCCGAGCGCTGTCCCCACACGGAGTACGTGATGCACCGCCTGCTTGTTGATCACCGGCAAAGTCCCCGGGTGCGCCATGCAGACAGGGCAAATATTCACATTCGGCTCAGAATTGAACGGGTCGTTCGCCGAATTGCAGAACATCTTTGTTTTTGTCTTGAGCTCAGCGTGAACCTCGAGCCCTACCGTAAGTTTGTAACTCATAAATGAGATTGTAGCATAAATATCCTCAAAGAATAGCCACTATCTACCTATTTTATACTATAGTATAAAATAGGTAGATAGTGGCTATAACTAACACAAAGGGCCGCAAAAGAGCCGCAAACGCCAAGCGTTTGCGGCCCTTTGTTGTTCATGTTATTTGTCCGCTTCCTTCAAGAGCTTCAAAAGGTCATCCTGGAACTTTTTCATTCCTTCGTCATCGAGGATAGTGATGGTGAATATCTCTGAATCAGGGCAAGCCTTCTTCATTTCCTTTTCCACTTCCTTCACACGCTCAGGAGTAACCATGTCTGTCTTGGTGAGCACAATGATCTCATGCTTTGCGGCGAGTTCTTTGTCAAAAGCCTCGAGCTCCTTACGCACGGTCTTGTACACCTCAAGCGGATTCTCATTTTCAAGTGACACCAAGTGCGCAAGCATATGCGTGCGCTTCACATGACGGAGGAACTTGTGTCCGAGACCCTTCCCTTCACTTGCTCCTTCAATGAGACCAGGGATGTCCGCAATGATGTAACCAAAACAGTCACCAAGATTTGGCTCAAGAGTTGTAAAAGCATAGTCAGCGGTCTTTGCTCCTGCACGTGTGAGAGTATTGAGAAGTGATGATTTACCAGCATTTGGCAAACCAACGAGTCCGAGGTCCGCAACAATCTGAAGCTCAACTTTGAAGTCACCTTCTTGCCCGTGCATTCCTGGCACGTGCTCCTTCGGTGTGCGATTAGTAGATGTCTTGAAATGCTCATTACCAAAACCTCCACGTCCACCCTTAAGCACAAGAATTTTCTGATCTTCGTGGAGAAGCTCATACACTGCGCCTGTATCGAGGTTGGTAACAATAGAGCCAATAGGCAAATCCAAAGCGAAGTCGTCACCATTTCTTCCATGGAGACTGTCATTACCACCATCGCCTGCGCGCTCAGCGGCAAAATCTTTTTGATGACGATACTTTATGAGTATGTGCACGTCACGAACAGCGTGGATGTATACATCCCCACCCTTTCCTCCATCACCACCAGAAGGACCAGCAAATTCTTTGCCTTTCTCGTGTTTGAGACGCATAACGCCGTTGCCGCCGTTGCCCGCCTTCATATGCATTGTCATTTCATCGATAAAAGCCATGATTGTTTTTCTTAATGAGTTTGCGAATTTAGAAAACAATCACCCCGTTAAATGACTTTTTTAAAAAAGTCCCTGCTTTGCAGGATTTAACTGGGGTAAGTAATTCAATATATTAGCTCGCTCTCTATATGTATAGTGACTATATCACAAAAATTATAAAAAGTCTATCCCGTGAGATTTAAGCCTCGAGCGCGAACTTTGCGAGCGCGATCGCTCCCTCTTTTGACCCAGCTCCTGCGATAAAGCGCTTATTGTGACAGAAAAATGCATCGACAACACCCGTAATTTCTACAAATTCTTGATCGCGCTTCCCCGCCCATGTCTCAGGCAAAAGTTTGCGTGATTCAAAAGAGTCGACGCTATTGCGCACTGTTTTTACTTTCCACTTGCCACCGTTTTCATGATCAGGCTTTACGATATAAAGAGGCTCAGGAAACTGCGTGAGTATCCACTCCCAGGGGTACTGGCCTTCAATCACTATGATGCGCTTGTCTTCTGATCTTTCATAAAGGCCTGCGACGATTCTTTCCCCTTCGCGCTGATCCTTCGCAAGTGTAATCTCGCGCAAGATAACTTGTTTTGCAATTTCCACCGCACGAGCAAACCCCTCATCAAACGAGAGTGTCCCATTTTCTTCTTCTTTCCATGTAGGACGAAATGCGGTCACAACGTGATGCAAGAGATATGGAAAAACTTTCTGCTCGGTGAGATTAAAAGAATCCACGCCATTATCCGCCATATCTACTGGCTGTACGAGCTTCTCATCGATGCGCCGTGCGGACTGAGCATCCCCACACAGAGTCTCGCCAAATTCCTTCCACACTATGCCTATAGAAGAATACGGGATACCATTGTTGCGCCCTCCCGCTCCTCCCATCTGATGATGATCAAAGCGCCCACGAGATACATCGTACTCACCTCCCACATCCACGACGAAGTCCCCCGTCGCCCACACTTCTGGGTTGCGGCTACGTACTACTTCTACGTTGCCATTATGCGCAAGTGAGAGGACTGCGCACGCAAAAACTTCATCAGTATGAAAATTACCGCTATGCGTTATTATTTTTATCTTCTTCGAGTTCTCGTTGTTCATAAACTTTTGTTGCCCATCGTTGAATCAAAATAAACCCTACCACAAAAATGAATGCTATCAAAGCAAAACGCAGAGCCTTGTGAGTTACTGCGAGTGCTGCGTGACCAAACATAAAGCCTGCGACTGAGTATACGGCGATCCAAACAAACGAAGCGAGTGCCTCGGCCTTGATAAATGTTGCAAACCTAACCCGCATAATCCCCGACACAATGAGCGTCGCATGATTTGCTCCGTAAATAAACTTTGAAAGCATTATTGACTGCAGTGGTTTCGTACGAAAATGTGGCAAAAAAGTATGTACGCTTTTTTCAGCATACGTGGCAAGTTTCGCAAACCTTTTTGAGCGCAGAGTAATCATACCGAGTCCATACCACAGAGCATCTCCTATCATCACCCCCGCAAAAGAAACCCAGAGAACATCACCGAGGTCGAGCGCCTTGAGACGTGCGAGCATTCCAGCCACGATGAGGATTATCTCCCCTTCTATGACCATCGCAAAGAACAAGACCACATAACCCCACGCACGGTGATCCTGCACAAGCTGAATAAAAACATCTATTGACTGCTCGCTCATGATTAATTGTCAGAGAATATCGTATTCATTATGTAACTAACGACGGATACAATCAGAGACCCATAGAGTGCAGGCATAAATCCTGCAACATAAAAACCTTTTATAAACGAGCCAACGCTCCAGAAAAGTGCTGCATTAACCACAAATGAAAAGAGGCCAAAGGTGATAAGCGTAATAGGAAACGCAACAAGTAAGATAATCGGACGAACAACAGCATTCAAAACACCAAAGAGCACCGCAACCAAAAGTGCGACTCCAAAAGCAGAAGACGCTATCGAAATCCCTGGAATAAACGACGGGAGCGCAAGTATAGTGAGCGCAACCACAATTAATTTTGCAATAAGTTTCATGTTGTTTGAAGTTTATTTTAAATTAGTAATTTAAGCAACCGCATTCGGCGCCGTGCGACCACTCAGCACCTCGATAATATTTGTCGCGACCAGCTCCGCCATCTTTGCGCGTGTCTCCTCGGTTGCAGATGCAATGTGTGGGGTCACCACCACATTAGGAAGAGTGAGGAGCTCGGGGGTGACCTTTGGCTCAAACTCAAACACATCGAGCGCTGCACCACGAATTGTCCCCGCTTTCAGTGCCTCTACAAGAGCAAGCTCGTCGACGATTGGTCCACGTGATGTATTAATAAGCACAGCGCTCTTTTTCATCAATGCGAGACGCTCTGCATTTATGAGGTGGCGCGTTGTCGGGAGAAGTGGCACATGGATACTTACGACATCTGCTTGCGCAAGAACTTCTTCGGGTGTCTGATAAAAAGTAGCAGTACAAGCGCAATTAAACGCTTCGCTTGGTTTTAAATCTGTATAAACAACTTTCATTCCAAAACCTTTTTGCAAAATCCCCGCGACCTCAGACCCAATACGTCCTGCACCAATAAGTCCGAGTGTCTTCCCTTTTATATCAGTACCGAGAAGGAGCATTGGCTCCCACGCAACAAATTTCCCTTCACGAATATATCGATCCCCTTCGGCAATGCGCGAAGAAAGCGCAAGGATGAGCGCCACCGTATGCTCAGCGACCGTCGAAGTGAGCACCTCGGGGGTGTTCGTCACTACGATTCCTCGTGCGTGCGCAGCCGTGACATCAATATTGTTATACCCCACCGCATAGTTTGCAATTATTTTCACTGATGCGGGCATTACGGCAATCATTTCCGCATCCATGACATCCGTAAGGAGCGACACGACAGCATCATACTGCCCCGCGATGAGCGCAGCCTTGAGCTCATCGCGGGTGAGCACTCCGACCTTCTCACTCACGGTCACTTCATACCCAGCCTCGCGAAGCATTTCCTCAGCTCGCGACGGAATACGTCTCGTTATGAATATTTTTTGTGTCATATACTCATTATTGTACCACGTAGATGCAGTGCACAATACTATTGCTGAAGTAGCAAAAATCTGTTATGGTGCAAATATCAACCACTCGTCGTCCGCGAGCCTTTTCAATTATGGTCGAAATATTTTTCAATAGTATCCTCTATGTATTTCTATTTTTCACCCTTTATCTCGAGGTGTTTTTTCTCATCACTTTTTTTGAAGAACGTCAAAAGCTAGGCATTAAAAAGCTCAAGGAGAAACTTTCACACTACCCCACAGTGACCATCATTGTCCCTTGTTGGAACGAAGAAACAACGGTCATCAAAACGGTTGAGTCTCTGCTTGGTCTCAACTACCCAAAGGACAAACTTGAGATTTCTGTCATTGATGATGGCTCAACTGATAACACTTGGAATGTTGTCCAGAAATTCAAAACTCATCCCCAAGTAAAACTATTCCATAAAGAAAACGGGGGTAAGCACACGGCAGTCAACTACGGCATCGAGAATTCGCACGCAGAGCTGATCGGCTGTCTCGATGCTGACTCATTTGTAGACAAGGATGCACTTCACGAGATAGCTGCGGCTTTCAATGAAGATCCAAAAATGATGGCGGCGACTCCGATGCTCGTCGTACACGAGCCGAAAACAGTTCTCCAGAAAATGCAGAAGACAGAGTATCACGCTGGCGCATTTTTGAAACGAATGCTCTCGCCTCTTGACGCCATCAATGTGACCCCCGGACCGTTTTCGATCTTTCGACGTGAAGTGTTTGAAAAAATAGGTCTTTACAAGAAAGCACACAACACAGAAGATATGGAGTTTGCGCTTCGTATGCAGGTCAATCATATGCGCATTCGCAACGTCCACACTGCACAAGTACACACAAAGACTCCTGACACGCTCTACAAGCTCTACCGCCAGAGACTCCGCTGGGCGTATGGGATTATGAAGAACACACTCGACTATCGTTTCATGATGTTTCGGCGTGAATACGGCATCTTGGGGATGATCACACTTCCACTTTCCTTTTTTGGTGTTTTTATCTTCCTTTACAATTTCGGATTTCTTACGTTCCATATACTGAATGTAGTTATTGATAAAGCAATACAAATCAGTACTGTTGGTTTTGTGAACGCGCTCCCACACGCTGACTCATTCTTTTTCAATACTGACCTTATGACTATTCTTTCCTACGTTTTTATCGGGATGTCACTTGTTATTGTTTGGAATGGGGTAAAACTCGCCGAGGGCCGTTTTCGTCTAACTCCGGGTGTCTTTTATTTCATTTTCCTTTATGGTATTGTTGCACCAATCTGGCTTATCCGCGCAGTACTCAACATAGTATTTTCCCGCACTACAAGTTGGCGTTAAACCATCATGAAATCCATTCGCGCAAAAATAGATACAAAAAAATATGTATTTGCCTTCATTGTTACGGTGATGGTTTTCTTTGGGGCCCTTCTCATTAGCAATAGTTTCTCGGAAAAACGAATCGCGGAGATAAAAAACGTAGAGGACAAGATTTCTCTCGACATTCTCTCCTCTGAAACTCAGTTTGCGCTTCTTAAAGAATCATCTTGCAAGGCCATCGACCACTCAACGACTTTTTCAGAAGAGCTTAGTTCTCTTTCTGCAAAACTTTCATATATGGAAAACAATCTCGGCGACGAGGATGCTGACGTGATAAGTCTCAAAAAATATTACTCGCTTTTGCAAATCAAGGACTATCTTCTCACTGCTCAGGTAGAGCAAAAGTGTGGCACCAAGCCTATCACTATTATCTATTTCTACTCCAACAAGGACGGAGAATGTGTAGATTGTGTCAGGGAAGGCTACGTCCTCACCAAGCTCCGCGAAGATTTCCCCGAGCTCCGTATTTACTCTTTTGACTACAACCTCGACCTTTCAGCGGTAAAGACGATGAAGTCAATCCAAGGTGTGAAGAATAAACTTCCCGCACTCATCATTTGGGACGAGCCATACTATGGATTCAAGACTGCTGAAGATATTGAGAAGATAATCCCTCAACTTAAAAAGCTTCGCGCAGCACAGGAGAAAGCAGCAGCCACAAAAGCCGCAACGAGTACCAAAAGGTAGAATATAGAATATTGAATGTGGAAGTTGGAATAAAACAAAAAAAATCCGCCCAATGAGCGGATTTTATATTTGTCGATACAACTTACGGAAGTTATGTGCCAAAGATATTTTTTGCCTCACCCTGCACAAACCGCAGGATTCGATCAAGGCTTCTCATTTCGGCTGTATTAAGCGGATGCTGTTCTATAGAAGTAGGCTGTGGGCAACGGAGCACAACCATAGGGACAGTCTTCATGAGCGCAACAGTGCCAAGAGTGTGTTTTTCTCCACAATCACGACACTTGATTTCGTGGTCCTGGATAGCTTCGTCGATTTCGCGCGTCAGGCGAGCATAATTAGCCTTTAGCTCCAAATACTCCCGAAGGAGTTCGTCACTTGACCTGAGACTCGTATACGTCTTTTGGCAATCACTAAGAAGTTCCTCTGTTTGCGTCATTTGAGATGCGAGGCTCAAAATCTTTTCCATGGTACGCTTTTCTGCTTCTTTCAAAAAAACATTGTTGCTTCCCATCATCTTCTCCTTGTGTGAACTTTCAAAATTTCCAATTTCGATACTACTCCCAAGTCACGCAAAACACAAGCCCCGCGAGCGTAGGGTGGAATATGGAATACGGGATTTGGAATATAGAATAAATACGAAAAAAGGGTGATGCATAGCATCACCCTTTTTTCTAAATCCTAAATTCCATATCCCAAATTCCACCCAATTACTTCCCCGCCTCGATAAGTTCCATAAACTTCATAACCTCACCTGGATATGCTGGAATCACAGAACCATTGTAGTGGTGGAGAATCTCTTCGATTGTTGCGTCATCGTAATAACGCGCAGTCTTAGGATTATTTCCCCCAAGATTCTTTGCTACGGTATCGATTGCTTCGTCAAAAGACTTGAACTTTATTTTACATGACCCCCAACCAAATGGGTTGTTATGACAAGCAAACTTACCGCCCGTAGACTCCTTGATAGCGATAGCGGGCAAAAGACGCCAGTCAATATCATTATCTAGGGCTACTTGGGCAAGCTTCGCACCGTAGCCCTCGAGGGGCATAGCGCGCTTTGCAAAGTATGCATCAATCTTTTGTGCATGCTCGGCCTGAAGGTCAATCTCAGAAATCATAGATTCCTGGACAGATGCTTTCAAGGCAAAGTTAGTATTAAACATCGCGAGAGGCGATCCAATAGTCAGAAACGGGAGAAGGATCAAGCCGTGCGCGAACTGTATTGTTTTGTTTTTCATATGGATTACCATATATTCTTCGCTCGCTCGGAAGTTAAACTTGGTAGTTTTACTTCTCTCGCTCGCTTGAATATAAGGATGGTGGTGTGTGCTCCACCGAACTCTGTGTCGGTCTCAGATAATAAAAAAGCACCTTACAAAGGCGCAATTAAACTTACTGAAGATGTGTCAATACTATCACAATCGAGCCAAAAAGTCAATGATTTTTTGAGGTTTCAGACACCTATTTCTGTAAATATTGTCAATTTGGCCATATAATATAATGGTAAATTTAGACAGGGCTTTACAAGTTCCATTTGGTATTTCGTAGTCAAAATCACGACTTTTGAGAAAATCCACTCCTCCACTCTAGCCCTCGGCACGCTCAGAAACTTCCTGAATGTCCATCTCCAAAATGCGGTCTTCCGCCCCAAAAAGTATCTTTCCTTGGAACTTTTTACCCGCGAAGAAGAGGGGCATCCAGTGCGGATCGTCAGGCCACATCTCAGAAAATGGTATCTCGTCGAGGAAAAACCACTTTGGGATCATCTCTTCACTCTCCATCGGCTCACCTTGGTGATCTCGGGCTCGAAAAATGTGCACTTCGAGGATTTCTGGGTTTCCTTGAAACTCAAACTCCATTAAGCCTGCTTTTTCAATGATTGGTACTTCTATCCCTGCCTCCTCCCGAAATTCCCTTCTAGCTCCCTCTTCAATGGTCTCCCCCGCCTCAACCTTCCCGCCGAAGCCATTCCAGCGCCCAGCTCCAAAGCCTCGCTTCTTCATCCCCAAAAGGACCTGATTCTCGTTATGAAGCAAACACAATGTTAATACTTTTTTTGACATATTATTCAACAAATTTAAACCTTGGCTTCGTCACACCTTCAACTACTACATTTTCCAAAAACATTCCGAGTGGGCGAACAAAGAGCCCGTGGTCACCATATAGTGCCTCATAGACAACCATGTCCTCCATAGTCTCACTATGTCGAGCAACACCTACCACACGATATTGGTTACCTTTATAATGTTCGTATACGCCAAGCTGAATCATGTTTTGCATAATTATTTTATTCTATACTTTTGCACTGCGAGGATAAACCAAAGGGCACCTGCCACAACGCTTGCAATTGAAGCAAACCAGAGACTAAGCGATGCTTGCGTAAAAGAATAGAGTATAAGGATAGCTCCCGTGGTAACACTTGTGGAGACAGCGGGTTTATCTTTTCCTAATACAGAAGGAAGGAGCGCTATCGCAAAAATTATTGTCCCTATTCCAAATACCCAATCTTGCCAAATCATAATTTATTTTGTTAACCCCCACCCCTCATGAAAGAGTTCGCGCTCTTTTTTAAATACCACTTCTGCAATATGGAAAATAGTATACGTAATGAAGAATGCCGAAAGAACATCAATCGTGTAGTGCAAGTGTCCAAGAAGTGAGGTCACACCAAAAACAATTGACCACAAGACAAAAAGAAGGCGCAACCACTTCTCCTTCCAAAAGACGAGCGCCATCAAAAACGGGATCCCTGTGTGCCCCGAGAAAAAAAGATCTCCACCAAAAATAAATTTACTCGAGAATGTTCCGAGGTCGAGGATAGTTTGAGACGGGAACGGCCCAATATGCGTAAGGGAAATAAAGAGCGCACGTGTGAGAATGAAAAGCGTCAAACTATGAAGCGTAAATGGAATATACTTCGGCTGAACAACAAGGAGTGATGTAACAACAATAATGAGAAAGAAAGGTCCATACACAAAGACAGTATCCACATTAAAAACAGGGATATTACTTAGGATGATATCCGTAACAGCGTTACTAGCTTGCTCTGTCGCATAGGTACCCGCATAATAATTCACAATCAGGCTCACAAAAAGAGCAAAGATGGCGACGATGCTTGAGTATCGAAAAATAGGGTCAGCAGTAAATATCGAATACCTTTCTTTAAATGTTTTAAGCATTATGAGAAATATTATATCACAAAATCTACAATTGCATCCTTGATACGCTGGAAGTAGCTCGTGTTCACAATGATAATATGATCACCGTCCTCGAGAATGACCATGCGAGCCTGAGGCATAATTTTTTCCATAGTAAATGAATTTTGTATGGGAAAAATTGAATCCTTCCTTCCGTGGATAAGTAGAACGGGGATTTCTATGTTTCCCAAAATATCCTCATAGTTGGCCTCAAATGCCTGACGCGAAGCAAAAAGATATGCACGTAAACCTGTATTTCGCACATCACTTAGTGTCATCGGAATGTTCCAATCTCGTGCCCCCTGATGAGGCAAATAATCAAAATGACTACCCAATGATGCTCTAAATGGCAGAAGCTCGAGGACCCGCGACATCGTCAGAAGTGGTTTCACCAATCTTGCAATAGGTCGATCGACAGAGAAACTTGGGCTCATGAGGACAAGTTTCCCCAGCATCACTTGATGATGTTTTGCAAACTCAAGCGCAATAAGACACCCAAATGAATGTGTGATAAGGGTAAATTTCCCTATGTTAAGGAGTTGAACGAGCTCAAAAAGATCGTCTGCAAAAGATGCAATTTTATATGCATGATATGTTGCAAATTTCTGAGACAACCCATGCCCCCGAAGATCAAACGTGAGAATATTATAATTATTTCCTAGAAATTCCTCATAAGGTAACCACGCTCCCGAGTGCCCCGAAAGCCCGTGCATGAAAACAATCGTTGGACGGCCATCCCTAAACTCATTTGTTCGGTAATATATACCTTTTGGTTCAAAAATATGTTCTTTCATTTCCGTATTGCGTGATAGTACACCTCTTCGAGTTTCTCCACGCTTCTATTAATATCAAACTGCTTACTATTTTCGAGACTTACTTGTCCCATTTTTTCGCGAAGCCCTACATCTGTGATAAGGCGGAGCGCCTGTTCACCAAGATGCTCTGGGTTTGCTGTCTCAAAAAGAAATCCGTTCCCGTCCACAAAATATCGTGAAGCACTCATTTCCGAATCAGAAATGAGTATTGGCTTACCACACGCCATCGCTTCGAGGACGACCATGCCTTCGAGCTCCGCAAATGAAGGAAGTACGAAAATATCCCCTGCATTATATGCGAGGATTTTATCCTCATCGGTCACAAGACCTAGGAACGTAACATGCTTACGTAGTCCAAGGTCGTCGACGAGTGCTTCAAGCTTGGGGCGCAGATGCCCACCGCCAACAATCATCGCGTGAGTTTTTGGATGTTTCTTGAGGATATGTGGCATCGCCAGAATAAGTGTGTCGACAGATTTCTCAGGGAAAAGCCTGCCTACAAAAACAAGGTTGACCGTGTCTTCTGGGAGACCATAGCGCTTGTAAAAGTCACCGACTTCCCTAGGACTAAACTCACAAACATTAATACCATTACTAATCACCATCGAAGGCTTCCCTTCATCGGTGAGATGGTCGAGGAGATTGTACGCCATTTCAGACGGATAAATAATTGTTTCCGCCTTACTGTAAAGCCACGCGAGATATTGATTCCACGCACGATACAGAAGCGGACGCACGGGTGCAGGCATATCCATGAATAAATTTTCTGGCTGAGAATGAGAATGCGCAACAATTTTTATCCCCAGCGCGCGAGCAGCCTTCACGGTGATGATAGCGGCTGACATTGGAAGGATGATGTGCACCACATCAATCTGCTCATCCTGTAAAACTTTTTTTACTTCGTTAACAGTAGGAAAAGCAGCGTACCAACCACCAGATTTTGGGATAGGGACACTACGAAAGCGATACGCCTTCATCCCATGATGCTCATCGTGTTCTCTGTTTTCTTTTGACTTCGCTCCTATAAAGATTACGTGGTGCCCTCGACTTTGCAAGAGTCGCGCAAAACGCGTTGTAGAGACGATTACGCCCGCTTTGTAGTCACCGAGTGGGTCGCACACCATTGCAATGCGAAGTTTTCTTGCCCCGTTAGATTTTTCCTGTTCAGTATCCATAATCGTTTTTATAAATTATCAGAAGTTACATTTTTCTACCACAATTTGTAGATAAAAATCTGTTGGGGTTATTGGTATCCATATATAGTCGTTCTTATTAACCAATTTTACCACAACTACCCCAATAGTCGACGTGCAGGATCCTACGCATTTGGATCGATGGCCCCAACATTTCTTTCTTCTTCAACGAGCCTCCTTCGCATATAAAATGCAAAGATATAATATCCAGAAATAGCGATCGTAAGAATACCGACCCCCATCAATGCGTTTGAAATAAAACTCGTTGCAGAATCAAATGCACCCCCGAGAAAATACCCAAAGATAAAGAGTCCGCCATAATTTACGAGCGCAACGATGAGCGCAAGTCTGAAAAATCGTGCAAACGGCATCTTCACCATACCTGCAACAAAGAGAAACGCATGCGCGACACCGTAGGAAAGCTTGCCGATAAACATCGTGCGGAGCCCTCGCGTGTCCCAGAGCTTTCGCACTGCGCCCAGATGATCGGGTGTTACCTTGAGTAATGCGAGCATCTTGTTTGAAAACTTTGTCCCCTCAAAATGCTTTCCGAGGAAATAATACAGCGCATCCATAATGATGTCGCGAAAGATAAATATTGAAAATGCAAAGTAGGGATTAAAATACCCCATACTCGAAAGCGCCCCTGTGATGAACCCAATGATGGGACCCTCAATAAACGTCAGCGGAATGAGTATCCAATATCGATAATCAAGAATAAGCGCTTGAATGTGATCAGGAGACATATAATTCTATTATAACAACTCCCGCTACTTCTCTGAAGTATTTTCGTACGACAAGCGGTTATATTCCTCCGTCCCATACTCTCCTATTCCCTCCTTGTGCCAAAGAAGAAATTTATCAATACCCACATCGAGCGCCATGCGACTACAAACCGTGCAGGTCGGATTACCAGATCTCTTTGTGTTTCCTTCTTCATCAACTCTCACAAAATACAATTTTGATCCTTTTATCTTTTCTGGATTATTTCGGAGTGCATCAAAAATCGCGCGCCACTCTGAGTGCACGCAATTACTTGGACCAACTTCCTTACCGCAAATTCTTCTTTCGGTTTTATCAAGGGGTGGTCCATTGTATCCCTCGCCTATTATTGAGCCGTCTTTCACGATGACGGTGCCACACTTTGTTGCAAGACAGAGCGCCCCTCGTGCCACACGCGCTGCTTCCATCATCCACGTCACCGCCTCTTCTTCTTTGTCTTTTAGATACTCCATATTTTTCTAAATCTTTTCCAAAATTCTCACAAGATTCAAGCTTGTCATCCAGCCATACTTATTAAAGAATTCCAGCGCAATAGAATACATCTCTTTATTCTTATCATCAGAAGCATTCCGTATTGAATTCTCAAGGTCTACCCCACTATTTTCTTTGCTCATGTTGAATAAATTATGCAAACCAACAATGCGCATATCTTTTGGGAAAGTAGCGAGTTCCTCAATAAGGTTGAAGTCTTCTGAATTGATACTCCTTGAAACTACGAACTTTTTTACTTCATCCGTTTCTAAAACAGAAAGTATATTTTCAGTAATCGCGGGTTGTTCAAATTTATTTTCCACAGCATTTCTTGTACTTCTTGCCGGAGCCACATGAACAAAGTTCGTTGCGACCTGTTTTGTCGGACTTGAGCGGTGAAGCCGTTGATGCCTCGTCTTCCCCACCACCGATTTCTATAGCCTTTTTTACTATCTCTTTTGCTTTTTCTTCTTCCTTTATAAAAGCTCCAGCGCCAATAGCGGGCACGAGACGAAGGATTTCGTTTTGCACCGACTCTTTCATCTCACGGAAGAGGCGCATACCTTCTTTTTTGTACTCGACAAGTGGGTCACGCTGGCCATATGCACGGAGATTTACTGACGACTGCAAGTACTGCATTGCATCCAAGTGTTCCATCCACATCATATCAACCACCTGCAAAATGAGACGTTTTATAGCGCTGTAGAATTCAACCTCACCAAGTGCGACAACCTTATCATCGACTTGCTTAGTAAGCTCAGGGTTCTCTGCCACGATACTGGTGAGATAATTTTTTGCAGCTTCGATATCTCCCATGAGAATCTCGCGGCGCATCCCATACACATATTCACGCTGCTTGGTCATCACATCGTCATACGAGAGCACGTGCTTGCGTGAGTCGAAATGAAACCCTTCTATTTTCTGCTGTGCTGTCTCAAGGGAACGAGAAATCATTTTAACCTGAATAGCCTCATCTTCGGGGAGCCCAAGCTTCCCCATCATGTTTTTCACCACATCTGATGCAAAAACACGCATAAGGCTGTCTTCCATAGATACAAAGAATTGCGTCTCTCCTGGGTCACCCTGGCGTCCCGCACGGCCACGGAGCTGGTTATCTATACGACGCGCTTCATGACGCTCAGTACCGAGAACGAAGAGTCCTCCAAGTGCCTTTATCTCCTCCATTGACTCTGGGGTAGATGGGTTTCCGCCGAGCTTGATGTCTACACCACGACCTGCCATGTTGGTTGCGATGACCACGCTTCCCTTGCGACCCGCCTGCGCTACGATCTCACTTTCACGCTCGTGATTCTTTGCGTTCAAAACTTCGTGAGGAACATTTTCTTTTTTGAGGTACTCAGAAAGAAGCTCGTTCTTCTCGATAGAAACCGTACCGATGAGTACTGGCTGACCCTTTGCATTAAGCTCCATTACCTTACGTGCGATCGCTTTAAACTTGCCGTTCTCTGTCTGATAGATGAGATCAGTCTGGTCAATACGTGCCACCGGGCGATTGGTTGGAACAGGAGTTACTTCGAGTCCATATACTTTATAAAATTCTTCACTAGAAGTTTCTGCGGTTCCCGTCATGCCCGCAAGCTTGCCGTAGAGACGGAAATAGTTCTGAAATGTAATAGACGCAAAAGTGCGAGACTCTTGCTGAATCTTCACACCCTCTTTTGCTTCGACTGCCTGATGAAGCCCCTCTGACCAACGACGTCCCGGCTGGAGGCGCCCGGTAAACTCATCTACAATAATGGCCTCGCCGTTTTGAATCACGTATTCTTTGTCACGAATAAAGAGCGCCTGTGCACGCACTGCGGTCTCCAAGTGATGCACGTATTTCACCCCACGCTCGGTATAAATATTATCAACACCAAGAAGCTCCTCCGCACGGTTGATACCCTCTTCGGTAAGCTGAATAGCCTTGAGCTTTTCGTCGACGGTATAGTGTTCCTCTACTTTGAGCTTTGCAGCAATGCCTGCAAAAACAGTGTATAAATTCTCTGCGTCACCAAAAGGTGCAGAAATAATAAGTGGGGTACGAGCTTCGTCGATTAAGATAGAGTCGATTTCGTCTACAATAGCGTAGTTGTATTCACGCTGACAGAGATCAAGCGGGCTGTACGCCACATTGTCACGAAGATAATCAAAACCAAATTCATTATTCGTACCATACGTGATGTCAGCACGATACGCCTCTTGTTTTGAACAAGGACGCATAAACTCACTGATCACCTTAAACGAACCAAGCTCATCACGCTCTGCATCGAGCTCTTGATGGTTAGGGTCATAAAGAAACGAGGACATATGATTGAGCACGCCCGTAGAAAGTCCGAGTGCATAATAAATCTGACCCATCCACGTTGCGTCACGACGTGACAAATAGTCGTTCACGGTCACGACATGAACACCCTTTGAGGTAAGGGCATTCAAATACGCTGGCAGGGTTGCGACAAGGGTCTTCCCTTCTCCCGTCATCATCTCGGCAATCTTGCCCTGATGAAGTGCTATACCTCCCAAAAGCTGCACATCATAATGGCGCTGCCCGAGGGTGCGGTGCGAAGCTTCGCGCACACAAGCAAAGGCCTCTGGGAGAATATCATCCAAAGTTTCGCCTGCGGTGAGGCGTGAGCGGAACTCATCCGTTTTCGCCTTGAGTTCCTCATCCGAAAGAGCCTGGAGCGCAGACTCAAAACTATTGATTTTCTTCACAATGGGCGCGTATTTACCCGCAACCCCACTACCCTTGAATATATTTTCTAGAAATGACATTTAGATACTTTAGCATAAAAAGTGCCCCGACTAAAGGGCCCGCTTTGAGGCCCCAAAGCGGGCCCTTTAGTACATAGGTCGGACCTATGTGAAAGAACGAATACGAAAATCCCACTCCTTTGCAGGAGTGGGATTTTCGTAAAAGCGTACTATGCACGCTTTGCAGTCTTCTTCTTTGCTGCCTTCTTTGCTACCTTCTTCTTTGCTACTTTCTTAGCCTTTTTCTTTGCTGCCATTTTATTTATGTGCTGTTTTAAGAAACAAACTGCTTCTCAAAACATATATGCAAAAATTAATATCTACAACAATGTTCGACCTGGTGCACTAAATTATTTAATGGTGCATCACGTACAATTATTGGATCATCTTCGTAATAAATTTCTTTATCACTCTGTACTAGATCTACTATTATTATCTCGCATACAAAAATCAAACACAATGCTTTTTGAAATTAAACTGTGGATAACTTTTTTCTCAAAAATATTTTGTAAAAATTATTTGTATTCACTTTTAACTTTACAAACTTGATAACTTTACTAACTTAATACCACCACCTCTTCTTCAAGCATCACATTTGTTTTTTCTTTGATATCTTTTTTAATTTCTTGCGCAAGCGAAATCATTTCTTCTGCGGTCGCATTACCATAGTTCACAAGGATGAGTGCTTGCTTTTCGTGTACTCCTGCGTCGCCCTTTCTATATCCGCGCCACCCGCCCACGTGGTCGATGAGCCACGCCGCAGAAAGCTTAACGCTATTACCCCCTTGTATATACGCCTTCATTTCAGGATATTGCTTTTTAAGCCCTTCATAGGTTGCCGTATCCACTACAGGATTTTTGAAGAACGACCCCGCGGAGCCAAGTGGTAATGCTGGCATCTTTGCCGTGCGTATCGACACGATTGCCTCGTGAATTTCTAGAAGCGCTGGCTCACCAATTTTTCTATCAGCAAAATATTTCTTAACGTCTTCGTAATTAATATTTGGCTCACCATCGCGCTTGAGCTCAAATATTACGCGGAGCACAATCAAATTTTTGTTTTTCTTAAAAATACTTTCTCGGTAACCAAATTCGCAATTTGCTTGCAAAAAAGTTTTTATTTGCATTTTTTCTATATCGAGAGCTTCCACTGAGAAAATAGTCTCTCGTGCTTCCACTCCGTATGCTCCGATATTTTGCACAGCTGCCCCACCAACTGTTCCCGGGATGAGTGATAAATTTTCTACTCCCCACAAGTTGTGTGCAACCACATCGCGCACCACATCATCCCACCACTCACCTGCTTGCACAGTCACACGAGTGCCTTCGTATGAGATTCCTTTTATTTCTATCTTGATAACCAGCCCATCAAAACCCTCTTGCGAAACGAGCGTATTTGCACCACCCCCAAGGATGCAGATTGGCAACTTTTTTTCCCGCGCCCACAACACCGCTTCCGAGAGTTCCTCAACGTTCGTCACGCGCACAAAAAACCGCGCATTCCCACCCACGCGCATCGTAGTAAGTGGCGCCAGTGGTACTTGTTCTAATATATTTAGAGCCATATTAAGTATGATAACCAACGCTTAAAGTAAAGTGGTGGCTTAATCATTATTTTCTATTTTTTGAATGGTATTGTTTCGAGAAGTGTCAATTTGCCTGTTGCTCTGTCGTAACTCCAAAGTTCTTTGTCGGAAATTTGAGTGTAGTCATGAACCTCAGTTCCCTCAGCATAATATGATGTAAGCTCAATTGTATTACCAACAAAACGGTATGCTCCAATAATATTGTCTACTAACCCCTTATCATGCCATGTTGTTGCACTTTGATGATCTGACATATATTGTTCCACATTACCAGGCCTCTCAAAAGTAACTGATCTTTTGGGATCGACTAAATCGATGATACTAAAGTAAGTCTTAGATTTCTTGTAGATATTAGGATTAACGTCATAGCTCATAAGGCTCAAACTTAAATTATCTGAAGCAAATCTAAATGTTTTAGTAACTATACTATTTCCAGAAAATATTTCCTTTGAAATATTATTTATAATATCTGTTTCATAAATAAACCATTTTCCAGACTGTGGGTCTGTAGAAACCGAGTGATCAACTAAAACGTACAATTTATTTGTTTGACTATTAAACGCTGCATCTACAACAAATGCATTGTTCCCATATTTGTTTGTTTCAATTTTGTATACAACTGCTCCAGAACGATCGCCAGTATTCGACATTTTTTTAATGGTTATATATTGACCAATTGGGCCCACCCAATAACCATTATATTCACCATAAGTGAAGGGCCAATTTTGATTGATCAATTCCTCTTTTGTTATTGAGGTTATGTTGATGTTTTCTATTTGTTTTTTGAGTAAGAATGATTTACTAGTACAAACAACAACGGCAATTCCTATTACTGCAAACACTGAAACAATTATCACTATGTATTTATATTTCATAATTTTTTAATTTAATCAACAAACTTTATTCTCCAAACCTCACCTCTACCACATCCGTCTGAGTTATACCATTCACTGTCGTGGTAATAATGATATTTTCTTGAGCTGCTGTAGTGCCTTGTGGGAAGAACAACGAGAACTTCGTCTGCTTGCGGTCGTCACCATCACTATGCTCTTCCTCCTGAACCACATTGAGCATGGTGAAGTTTCCAGAGATATTGGTGGTAAACGGTACATCCTTCTTGATTCCTGTGACTTTTACCGTAAGTTCTAGTGGTTGTCCTTTCTTGAGTTTCAAGACATCATCTGACTTAAGGAGGAGTGTAGTACTGTGAGCGGTATCTTTATACTTGTACTGGAGTTGGGCAGTTTGTTGCTTGTCGTAGATATTAACCGTACTCGTTTGAGACGTTGTTTTATTGGCAACAGTATTAGTGATACTAAGCGTGATTTCGGCGTTTGCAAACTTGAGTTCTTTTTCAAGTTCGTTTCTTCTCTCGTTGTCTGACTCGTGGTCTCTTTTGTGTTTAATTGATTCTCTTTCCTTAGTGTTACCTTTTGTAGTAGTAAGGGTAAGAGTATATGTCTTAAGTTCTTTTGTGCTTTGTGGGAAGGAGATAGTAATCACACCGTTTGTGGTAGCAACCGTTGCTGGGACAGTAGCCTCATTACTATCTTTTACTGGAGAATTTCCTACGCGATAGTAAGTGTTGGAAAGATTTAAGGAAACATTTCCTCTTCCAGCAACTGAGAATGGCAGATTAAATGAATCCTTTTCCCAGAGTGAATACTCGTCAGGAATAGTGAGATTTGCGAAGACAGTGGTATCAAATGGCTTCACATCATCTTGATTTGGGACACCGTCTCCGTCGGGATCTGCCGTGGGACTCGAGTAGACAGTTACCGCAATACTTGAGGTTGCGATGTTACCAGCCATATCATGCGCAGTTATCAATATGTTTGTAACCCCTGGGGCAAATGTTTGTGTTAGTGGTTTGTCTGTAGTGAATGTAGAATTAGGATCAATACTATCATTAACAGTTACGGGAATAGTTAGAAGTGTACCACTCGAAGTAAGTTGCTCAACAGAGGTATCAGACGCAAAGATAGTTGGAGCGGTAGTATCGATTTTGAAATCAAGTGTACTTGTTGCTTCTGTGTTCCCAAAGTAGTCGACTGAGTAATACTTGAGGGTACTAGTACCTTCGGTTGCAATGACGAGCGGGGTTGAAGTGCTGTAGGTGTTCCATGTAACTCCGTTATCAAGAGAGTACATTGTTTTTTCTACACCTACGCCGTCAATATTATCTACAGCGGTAAGAGCTACTGATGTTGGACTTGTGTACCAATAATCCACACCTAATGAACCCGAAATAACTGAGGTGGTCATTGGTGCAACTGTATCAGAGAAATTATTACCAACCTGAATAGTTTGTTCAGGTGTGCCATCTCCATTTTCATCAACTAACACGGTTACTCCACGCTCTCCCCTTGAGAGCGCATCAGAGTCAACCTTGTAAGTATAGATTTCTCCCAATTTAAGTGGGATATTTATTGCTGAAAAAATATTTGATACTGCTCCGTCAACATAAAACGAATACAGCCCTTCCTCAGTTCCTGATACCTTATAAGACTCAGTTCCATTCGGGAAGTAAACTTCTGCTTGTTTTCCACTCTTCTGGTCGTAGTATACATTCGGTACATCGTTTTTTACTCCTGTAGTGTTTAGTCCAGAAGACCTCCCCTCTGAATCAACTATTTCAAGGGTACCTGGACTACAAATAGAAATTGTTTCTTTTTCCTGTGATGCTAGTTTTAATTTTTCTATAAAATTATCAGGATTACTATAAGTATCAGAATTAGGGAAAATCGTCTTTATTGTTTCTAGTTTATTTGCAACCTGAGCGAGATAATAAGGCTGAGATTGATTATTTAATCTGCGACAAACCTTGTTGCCATTTTCATCATAATACGGATCAGGCCCGAACCCATTGTATCCTCTAACCCCTAAGATTTGCTCCATTTCCGGTTTTGTAATCTTATAAGTTATGTTGTTTTCATCCAATTTGCCAGTCCAAGTTTCATTTTGTGCAACGTAAGGATTATTATAATAAATATTAAATTTGTCTCTCAAAACCTTCATACCATCTTTTACGTTAGAAAATATAGACTGTTTTGTATTTGTGTAAAACTTATACAAATATCCATCAGAAGCAGTTTTGTAGGAGTGAGGAATATTCTTATCTGAATCAGTATAACAGTCTAGATAATTTAAATTATCTAGAGAACATGCAGGCACATCAATACCGCTAGCCACTCCTCGCTTATCATAGTCATTCTCTGGTTGTGCGGGGTAATGAGTAGTGGTAACTTGACTAATACCATGACCGAAATCCCTCGCTACATTTTCGTTATCAAAGTCAACAATATCAGACTCATTAGCAAAAATTGCTAAAATGAGCTGTTTTGGGAAATCAGCCAACCGCAAAAGAGAAATATTGTTTGCCCCCTCTTTCCCGAGATTATCACTGCTACTAAGAGAAGGGGTTGCGCTTGCGTTTATATAATAATGGTTAACGGCATCAGAAATAAGGTTTGCTCGATCTTCCTTTGTCCCATAAATTTGTGATGCTGTATTCTCTAATTCCGTCTGCATACTTGCCTCATACTTCAAATACTCCTGCCCATCGATAAAGTTTCCTGTTGCATTATCAATAACCCCAGCCTTCATCCAGCCTGTTGTGCCATCGGTCGCATCTCGAACTTGATACCATCGATATGCGATTCCGCCCTCTATAGTTTCAGCATTACTTCCATCTTTCTTTGTGCTCTTAACCTCAACCGCCCATCCACTAGGAAGCTGCTTTAATTCTGTCGAGGTCGTGTTTGGCAACTCATACATCTTCATAGCTCCCGATTCATTTGAGATTTCTGCCCAAAAATGATCTGGAGTAGCACCACCCTGCGTAACCACCAAATCATCAAAGTAATCAAAGTGTCCCGTCCCCCAACCCCACGGACGGTCATATACTTGCATTTGGTAATTGTCTGACACAGGAAGGGCGCCGACGTTTAATTCTGCTTGCTGCGTATCGTTTATTAAATATGTCAACAATCCTGTTGCTGGGTCATAGGTGAGGGATTCATCAAACCAAGTGTTCCATATTGCGGGAATAATATTACTAATATGTACTCCGCAATAAATACCATTTTGCCAATTTAATCCATCATCAAGAAAAAAGCCATAACGAGAGCAGTATGTTCCGTTGTATCCGCTGTAGGAGTTGTTGGCATAATCAACACCAAAATGTTTATCAGGAACTCCGTCACCATTGGTGTCAAAAAAGAGCCTGAGGAAGCCATTATAAAATTGGTTTCCAGCGTGCTGCATTGTACGACGACTGACAGTGATTGGATGCGTACCATTTACTGGTATCCAGCGCGAAGCGAGGATACCTCCGTTGTCCGTGACGTCTGTACTTACATTCATTTCTCCATTTTGTTCTACGACTCCGTAACCGCTTGTTGTCCATTTGGTTGGATCAATAGTATTGTCATCAAAATCATCTGAGAAAATTGTATCTACAGAAAGAGAAGTTGAATTCAAAGAAAGCGACGAAAGTCGCATTAGTGGGGCAAAAAATGAGGTGACTGCTGACTGAACAGTAGTCGGAGAGTCAGAAGGAGAAGTTGAGGAGGTCTCAACAAACTGCATTGTTGAGGTAGCGTCAATAGGAGCACTTGATGTTGCCGTTTCCGGCATAATAACCTGCGCAAATGAAACCTGCGGAAATACTAGTAGTAACCCGAGGAGCAAAATAACTTTTTTCATATTAATAACGATGGTGAATAATGAGGAACAGTGAATAATGTAAACTTACGACATTATCCCATTATCAGAAACAAAATGAAAGAGCGAGATTGCCGTAGGTAATCTCGCTCTTTCATTTCTGCATTCTGCTTTTGACTTTTAGCTTTCAGACTAACCCTCCTGTACTCTTTTGGCCAGCGGGTGCGAGCTCCAACAAATGTCTAATATGTGAGTGCAGCCGCTAGCCAAAGGAACACACGAACTTCTATAGTATAGTAAATTTTTAGTAAGCACGCCAGAGAAACAAAAAGCCCCGCTTTCGCGGGGGTTTTTGTAGACTTTCGTTGGATGAATCGCACATAGAGTTGCCTCCAGCGCACTCACATAAGGGGATCCTAGCAGATATTAATGGAAAAGTCAAGCAAAATTAGTTCTTTTCAGCTTTTTAATTTTACACCTTAGGAGCTGGGTATTCCTTCAAAATTTTTACCGTTTCTGCATGCTTCCCATTTAACTCCAATACCTGCAAGTAGAATTTCTTTGCTTCAGGATACTCTGGGGCCAATTCAAATGCACGCTTGAATATCTCTTCTGCTTTTGCGGTATTCTTATTACCATAATGAGCATTTCCAAGCTCAAAAAGAATTGATTGCTTCGTAGGTGAAAGTTCCGCTGCTTTATTCAAGTAAACGAGCGACTCATCATACTTTCCTACTTTTGAAAGGAACGAGCCGGCGAAAAGCTGTGCACGTGCATCAGAGGGGTGCTCAGCCGCTTGTTTTTCAAGTTCACTTTTTGTAAGGAGGAGGAACTGTTGCTGGATGTCTGATATTCCTTTTGATGAATCAAACGCAGTAGTTGAGAAAGGAGTAAGCTGCTCACGAATCTCGGTCTCCCCCATCGAGTCGTAGGCAAGCGCATCTTTGAAGAAGGCGAGGTTACGGGCAAGTGATGGATCCGTACGATCGGTCAAACCTTTTATAAATGTAATGTTCTGCATAAACGGACTGTAGTTCACGTTATAGAGAAGAACGATTGCAAAAATGAAAGCTCCACCAGAAACCATAAACGTAAGGTCTTCTTTTTCTGCTGCATCCTTTTTAATATTTTTTGATTTATTCTCTGCGTTTCTGTCAGTTGTCTGCGAAGCAGTGTCAGTTGTCAGTTGTCCCCTGTTCATTCCCTCAACATACGCAAGTATCATTCCGAAGTAAATAAGACTCGTGATGTTGTCAAACACAAAAAGATTCTGGAAAAAGTAGCCGCCCAGAAGCCCAGTAAGTACGCTTTTTTCTAAGACACTCAGCTCATCCGTGCGCCCCGTTAGAGACGGAGCCACGCTGCGACCACTCGCGGTCTCTAACGGGGCAGGTCTCCAAATGTAATAAAGAGACAATCCAAAGAGCGATAAATATCCGAGCAGCCCGAGCGCACCTCCCGCAACAAGCCAATCAAAGACTACGTTGTGCGCGCGGTCAAACCATTGCTCCTGCGCGTACATATTTGGATCATAGTACTTACTGAAAACATACATAAAGTTATCCATTCCCCACCCAAGAATAGGTTTTTCCTTGAACCCTTCATACGCCATACCCCACACCATGAGGCGTGCGTGACCTGTGCCTTCTGTTGGAGAGATAGCAGCGAGGCGTGAAAGCACGGGGCTTTGCTGTATGAACGATGCATCGCGAATAGCGATAAATCCACCGACAAAAAGAATTATCGCAATCACAATACCGATTGCACTTTTTCTAATCAACTTATTATTTTTCTCAAAAATGGCGACAAGAAGTGTAGCGAGACCAAGCCCAGCAATGAGCCCAAGGATCGCTCCACGCGTACCTGAGTGATATAGCGCAAACGTCTGAAGGATAATTATTAAACCATAGATTACCATACGTATATTCCCACCCGTAGTGTCTAGCTTTTCACGCACTAAAAGAAACAAAGCAATAAAAATATTAAAGAGCGCGTAGGTACCAAGATACTCAGTGTTACCAAGTGTACCATCAATACGAATGCCTCCTTGGGAAATTTTGACGTGGCCAGCCCATTGCATCACTCCGATGATTGCCATAATGACTCCCGCAAAAAGATTGAAATTCAAATAAGGTCGCCAAAATCCGCGCACGGTGAGCACTGTTGATGCCACCACAAAATAAGCGAATAGATGAAAGTAGGTGACCACTCCTTCCATACGCTCGTAGTTGGACCAGAAACTTTTTGCGGGATCTGCTCCAAAAATAGATGCAAGGGTGATGATACCAACAAATGCTGCAAAAGCGTAAAGAAGATAACTTTTCTTTGGACGATATGCAGGATCAATTACCGCAAGGACAATCCATGCTGAAAACATTATTTCGACAAGAGCGCGAAACGCAAAATTCTTACCTGTAATAAATGGGAAAAACGTACTCTGTCCAAGAACAATAAACGGAATAAATGGCACCGCCACGAACCCCGCAAAAACAACCGCATTGGCAAAAAATTTATGTAAATTCATCCCGTTAGAAGTAGGAAATGCGAACATTTCCGTAGTTAGTTAATGATTATTAATAATTTCTATACTATACCGATATTTTCCATTTGTCTCAAGTCAAAACTTTGGGACCTCGAACGGGATTCATAATGTCTAAAAGTATACCCCCACATCTACTTTTTTCCTAGTGTTTTACGCAATCTTTATAAAGCGCAACACTGAGCACTAGACCCCGAGCCCAATCTAAATAATACAAAAGTAGGTGCAGGGGTATATCATACTTAAGCTCAATGTTAAGAACTTAGCTCACCAATGAACAAACAGACTGCATCCTCACACTCTTTGGGAGTGTCTATAGAATATGTAGGGATTACACCTACCACACTATGATCATTCCCTCCCTCAAACAGCGCATCGCCGACATAAACACATTCATCACTTCGCCACCCCATCTGATCTATAAAATATTTCACATTGTCGCCTTTATTGCGCGCAGTGAAATCAACACACGTGGTGCCACCAATACGTGCCTGCACGCCGAGATTCTTCAACTGAGAAATTTCTGGTTCAAAACGACAGAGAAGACCCTTCCGAATCCCCCTATCTTGATCTGCTTTCTCTTTTTCTTCAAGTGGTGCGTTGTGCCCAATCAATGAATACGATATCTGACACTTTCTGTCTTCAACCAAGTCTTTTAGATTACTAATTTCGAGACCAGCGTGATCAATCATTTTATCAACAAGCCTAAAAATCTCATTTTTCTGAATTTCCGTTAGCTCATTACGCCAAATGATTTCACCTGATTGCGCTTCTGCATGATTTCCGTTTTGCGCCATTATCACAACTTCTTTTGCAATTTCCCCAATCTGTTTTATTATTTGATCTTTTGTGGCACCAGACACAACGACCACATCACCACCATTTTCTTTGAGACCCAGCAAACATGCAACCATCGAATCACTTATTTCACTACGCGAGCGAGTAAGTGTCCCATCCATATCAAAAAAGAAATGTTTTTTCATCCCGTTAGAGGTAGGAAACGCTGCGCGTTTCCGTAATTAGTTAATAATTAGTAAGACTTCGACACATCACTTTATAATACCCGCAAGTCCAGAATATAACTGTATGACCTCTAACGGGATTCATTGTTTTAGTTTCTTCCATGTTTATCTTCGTAACGCACGATGTCATCCTCTCCGAGATACATACCGCTCTGTACTTCAATAATCTCGAGAATTTCATTCGTTGGATTTTCAAGACGGTGCACGGTTTCAACAGGGATATCTACCGTTTGATGAGCACTATAAAGAAGTGTGTTTTCGCCGACGGTCGCCTTTGCGGTACCTTGTATCACGACCCAGTGCTCAGAACGTTTGTGGTGGAGCTGGAGGCTCAGCTGCTCGTGCGGGCTCACCATAATCTTTTTCACCTTATACCCAAGGCCTTCTTCAAGTACCGTATATGAGCCCCAGGGACGAATCACCGTCTTGTGTTCCTTGTATTGCATCTTGTTGCGCTCCTTGAGCTCTGCGTACGCATTTTTAATTTTGTGCGTCTCATCCTTGTGAACCACGAGGACTGCGTCTTCTGTATCCACCACAACGATTCCTGTTATGCCAATAGCGACTGTTGCTCGTTTTGAATTGCCATATACGAGAGAATTTTCACAATCAATCGTGAGTGCGTGTTCATTGAGAACATTGCCACACTCATCTTTTTCGAGGAGCTCATAGAGTGACTTCCACGAACCGATATCCTTCCATCCAAAATCAACTTTAATAACTTCCACTTCCCTACTTCTCTCAAGGAGACCGACATCGATAGACACAGGAGACAACACCGAGAAATGTTCGATAAACTTTTCAGCATCTGCATCTCTGAGAGACACCGCGTGAGCAACTTCGGGTAAATATTTTTGAATTTCTTCATTAAACGTTTTCGCACTCCACACAAAAATTCCCGCGTTCCAAAGATACCCCTCTTTGATATACTTTTCAGCAATGTCACGTGGTGGCTTCTCAACGAAACATTCGACTGGTGTGGGGACGTTATCAATCATTTCTCCCACTGGCTTGATGTAGCCATACTCAGTGCTAGGACTATCTGGCGTGATACCAAGCGTAATAAGCTTTCCTTCTTTTGCGCGCGTAAATGCATCAATCACGCTTTTCTTAAAAGCACTGTCATCTGTGATCAAATGATCCGCGGGGGAAACGAGCATCAAAGCATCCTTGTCCTTCCTCTCAATAACATCTGCGGCGAGCGCGAGTGCTGGGGCAGTATTCTTTTGTGCAGGCTCAATAATGAGCTGTTCACGAGTAAAACCGTAATCCTTGAGTTGTAGCAAGATGTCAGTTGAAAATTGCTTGTTCGTGACAATGTAAATATTTTCTTTGGGGACTATATTCTCTATGCGCAAAAAAGTAGCTTGAATAAGAGTCTTATCCCCTGTGAGTGCGAGAAGTTGCTTCGGGTACAGCTCACGACTAATAGGCCAGAGTCGTGTACCTGATCCACCTGCGAGAATTACAGCGTAATGATGATTATTTGATTGCTCCTTCATACTATTTCTAACTTTGTTGTTTTCATCGTACCACAGTTTAGGCACAAAACGCTACCAAATCAAGCAAGAATAGTGTAATATTCTTTTATATGAAAAAAGCACTTATCACGGGAATTACAGGACAAGATGGTTCATACCTCGCAGAACTTCTCCTTGAAAAAGGGTATGAGGTTCACGGTATTATCCGTCGCGCAAGCAGTTTTAATACCGGAAGAATCGATCATATTTATCAGGACCCACATGAGTCAGGAAAGCGCCTTTTCCTTCATTATGGAGACCTCACCGACTCGACAAACCTCATAAGAATTATTAAAGAAGTTCGACCAGACGAAATCTATAATCTCGCAGCACAAAGCCACGTGAAGGTATCTTTTGAAGTTCCTGAGTACACCGGCAATTCTGACGCACTTGGGACGCTCCGCATCCTTGAGGCAATTCGCCTCCTTGGACTCGAAAAGATAACAAAGTTTTATCAAGCATCTACCTCAGAAATGTTTGGTGCTACTCCACCTCCCCAAAGTGAGGAGACACCATTCTATCCTCGCAGTCCTTATGGTGCTGCAAAAGTTTATGCATACTGGATAACAAAAAATTATCGCGAGGCGTACGGAATGTTTGCGGTTTCTGGAATTCTTTTTAATCACGAGTCCCCTCGTCGAGGCGAAACCTTTGTTACCAAGAAAATTACCCGCGCAGCAACAAGAATCTCAGTTGGTCTCCAAGAGAAATTATTTCTTGGTAACCTCAATGCAAAGCGAGACTGGGGGCACGCAAAAGATTATGTGAACGCAATGTATCTTATGCTTCAAGCAGAAACACCTGAGGACTTTGTTATTGCAACAGGTGAACAGTACTCTGTGCGCATCTTTTGTGAAGCAGTCTTCAAAGAACTCGGCGTTGAAATCGTTTGGCAAGGTGTGGGGCTAGATGAAAAGGGTGTCGACAAAAAAACTGGCAAAGTAATTATTGAAATCGACCCTCGCTATTTCCGCCCTACTGAGGTTGAATCACTTCAGGGTGACCCAACAAAGGCGCAAGAAAAACTCGGCTGGAAAGCAGGGGTAACCTTCGATGAACTCGTAAAGGAAATGGTTGCAACCGATCTAAAAGATGCGCAAAAGGATGTACTTCTTAATAAGAGTGGCTTTGTTATTGAAAAGCACTATGAGTAATTAGGGGATTTACGACACCACTATGGAATATATCCCGGATGAACTCTACAAAGAAATACTCAACGTTATGCCTTTTGTTTGTGTTGATATGGTGATTAAAAAAGGAGATTCATTTCTTCTCGCCAAACGAACGAACAAACCCGCACAAGGACAATGGTTCTTCCCTGGCGGAAGAGTTTTGAAAAACGAAAAACTCGAGGACGCTGTACACCGTAAACTCAAACAGGAAACGGGGCTCACGGGCAAAATTGAAAAAACTCTCGGAGTGGGCGAAACAATGTTTCCTGATGGCCCCTACGGGGACTCCATCCACTCAGTAAATGTTGTATTTCTAGTGACTCCCAGAAACCTCGGTGAAATTATTCTTGATACTCAAAACAATGAGTATCAGTGGTATACTCACATTGATGACTCGTGGCATCCCTACGTGAAAAAGTTCCTTGGGTTAGCAGGTTTTACCAAAGTTGATTAATTTGCAATATTATGGAAAAGAACTCTAAAATTTTTATCGCAGGACATCGCGGACTCGTGGGAGCTGCTATTGTAAGCGCTCTTCAAAATGAGGGATTTTCTAATCTCGTCCTTAAGACTCACGCGGAGCTCGACCTAACCAACCAGCAGGCAGTTGCTGATTTCTTTGCGCAAGAAAAGCCTGAGTATGTATTTCTTGCAGCAGCAAAAGTAGGTGGCATTATGGCAAACAAGAACTATCCCGCTGACTTCATCTACAACAATCTCACCATTGAGACAAATGTTATTCATAATGCATATGTAAACAAAGTAAAGAAGTTACTTTTCCTCGGGAGCTCGTGCATCTACCCCAGAATGTGTCAGCAACCAATCAAAGAAGAATATCTTCTTACGAGCGAGCTCGAACCAACCAATAAAGCGTATGCGCTTGCCAAAATCGCTGGTATTATAATGTGCCAGTCGTATAACGAACAGCATGGAACAAACTTCATTTCCTTAATGCCTACTAACCTCTACGGACCGCACGACAACTTTGATCTTGATAATTCTCACGTAATGCCTGCGATGATCCGTAAATTTCACGAGGCAAAAATTTCCAACGCGCCGCAAATTAGTATGTGGGGTACCGGTGTTGCAATGCGCGAGTTTCTCCATGTTGATGACCTCGCCAATGCAAGCATATTTTTGATGAATAACTACGACGACTCTTCTATTGTCAACGTAGGAACTGGTGAAGATGTAACGATCAAAGAGCTCGCGGAAAAAATTAAGGAAATTGTCGGATATGAAGGTGAGATTGTTTGGGACAGCACAAAACCCGACGGCACGCCCCGCAAGCTCCTCGACGTAACAAAACTTCACGCTACAGGTTGGAAACACACAATCCCCCTCAATGAAGGCATCTCGTCAACATACGCGTGGTTCAAGGAGAATTATAAATAACCACATGATTCCAAAAATCATCCATTACTGTTGGTTTGGCAAGAGTCCAAAATCCCCCGAGATTCTTGATTGTATTGAAAGCTGGAAGAAAACCTGTCCAGTTTTTGAGATTAAAGAATGGAACGAGTCCAATTTCAATATCCAGGACTTCCCTTTTACTAAGCGAATGTATGATGAAAAAAAATGGGCGTTTGTAGCTGATTATGCACGTCTTCATATTCTTTTTGAAGAAGGTGGTTTCTACCTCGATACTGACATGCTCTTACTCCAGTCTCTAGAGCCTCTCACACACCACGCGTGCGTTCTTGGTGAAGAATCCGTTGGTGTAATAAGTGCTGGGATGATTGGAGCCACAGCGCATCACCCGTTTATTGAGCAATGCAAGAAATACTATGACGAAGGCACCGGAGAGATCGCAACTATCCCTCGTGTTCTTTCTCAAGTCTTCGAAACTTACTCCGACAAATCAAATATTGTCGTTTATCCACCAAAAACTTTCTACCCATTCGACAGCGAACATATATCCGATTATCATGGACAAGACCTTGGGCGCGAAGTAACTGGTGTCCACCTCTGGCATTACTCGTGGGGACATCCACTCAATAAGTTTTTTAAAAAGCTTGGTGTTTATCGTGTTGGGAAAAAAGTAGTTGAAGTTCTCGGTATCAAGAAGTTTCTTAAAAAAATATTTGGTTTTATTTAACCCGCTTAATATGAAATTTAGTATTATTACACCAACATATAAACGCGCAGACAAACTTACTCGAGCTGTTGAGTCGGTTCTTAATCAAACTTACACAAACTGGGAAATGATTATTGTGAATGATTCTCCTGATGATGTCAGCTATTCATCATTTGAAAATTCTATTTCCGATCCACGTATTATTTATTTAAACAACGAACAAAATTCAGGGGTAAACTATTCTCGCAATCGTGCTCTTGATAATATCTCAAAAGATTCTGATTGGGTAATCTTTCTCGACGATGATGATTATTTTGCCACCGACGCACTTACCACGCTCCACGACCTCATACAAAATCACCTCAACAATAAGTGGTTTGTTACCAACCGCGCTCAGTCTAATGGCTCGTCGCTGACCCACTTCCCCGCTTCCGACACATCCTATCCTTATGCATGGGATTACCTCATTACCAAAAAATGTAAAGGTGACGCAACACACTGTATCTCTACTTCACTCATAAAAAACATTCGTTTTTCAAAACATATTAAACAAGCGGAGGAATGGCTGTTTTTCTATCAAATCGGTTTACGTGAACAAATGTTTTACCACAACCACAACAGCACACTGACCGATGGCTACAACGAATCCTCGGGCCTCAATTTCCGCAAACGCACAGCACCTGAGCAGCTCAAAACTCTCTTTGCGATCAAACTTGAAGGATTTCGCCATAATTTAATCTGGCGTCCCACGTTCCTTATTTATCTATCTCTGAGATTTGTTCGCATTGGCGTCAAAAGTTTAAGTTTTAAGCCCTAATCCAACTATTTGGGCACAAATCATCATCATTTTTCAAAAAAGAGTTTCTCCAATCATTTGGACATATAATAATTGCTTCTTTGTGCTGATTAAGCATCGCCGCCCACCAAGAAAAAGATGAGTTTGCTATAATCGCATTTTTGCACTGTGCCATCAAAACAAGCTCCTCGTAATCCTTCAACCCGAGATCTGAGACATACACAACCCTACCACCAAGAAAACCAAGATTTTGTTTTGCCCATGAAACATCATCGGTGAAGACAAAATATTTCACATTCTTAAGTTTCTTTAAAACTATGTCATTCGCTCTTTCGTAATAAGAAATGTCGAGCACGCTTAGATCAGGGCCTGCATTTACATAATCGCCTCTTCGTATATGCAATGCAACTGACTCAATATTTGAGAGCTCTTTTACTGCGTTATTAAACACGGAAGATGTGTCATCCTGTAAAGTGACTTCTTTCCTTAAATCCTCTATGCAAGGCTCTACATAATGAAAGCTCTGCCAATATCCCTCTAGGTATGCCGAATCTACATCCTCCATTGAAGCAAGAAAATCCGACTCGTAGGAAATGTGATACTTTTTAAAAACAAACTTATTGAGGGCTTTTTTAATTAAGTAAGTAAAAGTACCCTTGGTTTTCGCTATCTCATTATTATCCGCGATATTTACATCAATCTTAAATTTCTTCAAGAGAAGAGTTCTTGGAGTAACATTTTGCTGGTTATCAAATGAGGAAATATCATATTTGACCTCCTTGTTATATTCTTTTTCAATAGTCCTTCCAATTGCATACTGAAAAAGTTGGTTTCCAAGGCCTCCTTGTAATTTAATTATTATCATATGAAATTACTTTTTAACAAACCAGAAACAGCCGCAGCCGTAAATCTGTTTATCTGCAATTTCTTTTGTCGCGTCATATATCATACCAGTTTCTAAGGCATTATCTGGAATAAGCGAAAACTCTTTAAGAATGAGCTCTGGAAACATTCCAATAACCATCTCATACGAGTATACACGATGTGCATTAAATTGAATTCTTGGAACACCCACAGGCACAACAAAAAGGAGATTACCACTCTTTGCAATAACGCGAGAAAGTTCTTTAGCTGCAACCAAATCCCCTTCTGGGTCTATTTCGTCACCATAGCGACCAAGTCCCACATGCTCAACGGTATGCATACAAGAAAGAGAAGTTATTGAATCATTCTCAAAAGGCAAACTTAATAGATTCGCAGGTTTCGATATCAAATTCGATAAATTTAATTTAGCTGGTCGAAAATCATAAAAACGAACTGTTTTAAATGCTGATACAATACCAGAAAAATACAAACTAGAAGAAATATCCACATGCTCCTTTGCGTCTATCTCTTTAACTTTTCGCGCAGCCCATGCAGTGTGATAAATATAATGAGTATCAAATCTTGTATAAGGTATATTTTCAAAAAGACACGGGAAAATGTCTAGAATAGAAATTTTAAACCTTTTTTGCTTATCTTTTGCCTTAAAAGAAACAAAGCTTCTAATGATGAGAGGAAGGAACAAGAATGATCTTATTGTAAAAACAAATCTTTTAACCCCGCGCAAGAAATTAAACATATCAAATTATATCAACAATAATTATCCGATTTATTCTTTTGCTGGTTGTCCTTTAATAAACAACTCGGCTTGCTTTTGGTTTTCTGGGTGGACAAAAAGTAGATTATCATATCGATAGCTTTCCTTATATTCATGCTTTTGCAAATATCCATCATTATCTATTTCATATCCAATATATCCATATTTTTTTAGGATTTCAATCGATTCCGTACAGTTTTTTGCCCACTCTTCATCTCCTCCCATCTCCAAAGTAACCAGAGGTTTAATATCTGTAAGGATATGCTGCATTGATTGCAATATGAGATGTTCGGCCCCCTCTGCGTCTATTTTAATAAAGGTTGGTGAAACACCTTTATCTCTACAATAAGTATCGAGCGAAATCGCCTTGACCTTGATGCGATTAGCATCATCTAAAAACTTCATCTCTTCACTTGTTCGTGCTTTAAATGTGTTGAAAGCACTATACTTTGGTCCATAATCCACGAATTCTATTTCAGTCTCCTTGTTTAGGACAGCATTATTATTTACCGTAATATTGCTTTTTTTTGATGCGTTTTCCTTTAGACTCTCAAATGTGCGCGGTGTTGGCTCAAAGCTATGCACCTGACCACTAGATTCAACAAGAGTGCTTGCAAGAATAGAGTAATAACCTACATGAGCTCCAACATCAAAAAATACATCTCCTTTTCTAAGGAAATTAATTAAAAAATTGGTAAGGTTTGCCTCCAGGAAACCATAGTAATAAATAGCGCTCCCCTCTGGCAAGTAAAACCTCATTGTATCTCCCCAGAGTGTCTTGTGGGTCACCTTAAAGGGGTGCAGATACGCAAAGCTTTGCAATATATAAAATGGGATTGTTCGTATTGGGTCTTTCAAAAGCCTCCTCATTCTATGAGGCTGCAGCTTATAGAGCTCATATCTCTTGAGAACCATTTTTTTTAGATCTGCTCGTTGTTTTTCGTCCATTTTTTTATTATATTAGTTTTAAGAATAATAGCATATTTCTTTATATTTATATAATGCAACATATTGCGAATTTATCGTAAACTACGTTGAGGTGTATACTGATAAATATCGCTAATTATAAATTAGGGGTCCTTGGCGCAAACAATTATGAAATTAACTACATTTGACGAATTCCGTGCACAATTTCGTGATTTTTATCATTCTGTAAAAACGGGACACGAAAATACAAAAAAACAGTCTCATGGCGGTCACGGTATTGACCATGATATCACCGTAGCAATGATTGCTGTAAAAATATCTGACGACGAACGTATCGGACAAAAAGCTTGGTGCGCCGCTATGCTTCACTCTGTAGACCGCGTAGTGGGAGCATCCGACATCAAAGACACAATGATGAAGCACGCCGAGTACCTGAAACACTTCTTTAGTCAAAATGAGATAGACGAAATAATTGAAGCTGCATTTCGCCATTCCGAACGAAACCAGATAGATCAGAGCGAAACTCAAATTACATTAATGGACGCAGACAGACTTGCAAATATGCAGTCTGCAGTAATTATACGTTCTGGGCAATTTAGACCCGATATACCAGTTTTTGATTTTAAATATCTCTCGGGTGCGATAGACCCCCTATCAACTTACGAAGATCCAAAAAGTGTAATTGATGATCTACGATTATGCATAATAAATTATATTCCACAGCTGAGAAATAAAGAAGCAAAGCATCTTGGTAATATATACGCAGAGAAACTTAATGCCTATATTAGATCGATTGAGGACGAAAATGAGTATTTTGGCCTAACAAATATTGAGATATAAAATAGCAACCTCAAAAGTATCGTGATTAAAGAAATTCTCGCATTTTTCATAAAATTTATCAATCCACATAAACCGCTTGGAACGGCGTTGTTTAATGCAGTTGCAAGAGTTAGCATATCTGTTGCTTTTGAAGCAGTAGCTTTGCGTAAAAACCCTATAAATGGCGAAACTGAAATCTACCTAATAATGCGAGTAAATGATTCTTCTTTCCCAGGACAATGGCATGTTCCTGGATCAATCTTAAGACCGAAAGAAGACGACGAGCATGTCTTTGCTCGTCTTGGTAATAAAGAATTTGGAGCAAAAATTGTTAAATCAAAATTTATTGCAATAGTATCCTTTCCAGAAGAACCTCGTGGTCATATTATCTCTTTGGTATACAGCGTAGAACTAGACAAAGAACCTACAGGTGGTGGCAAATGGTTCCCTGTTGACAAATTACCAACCAATTTGGTTCTCTATCATAAAGAATATATTATTCCTGTCGCAATTAATGAAGAGAATTTTGAAAGTGTTAGTATTAGAATATCAGGGATCTAAATCAACCTCATAGCATAGTACGTAATAATATTTCAAGCGACTATTTTGACATGTTGTCTATTTTACTTATCTCGCTCTCTATCCCCTTCAGTGAGGAATATTCTGGTACATATCCAATCGTTCCAGCTTTTTTGTTTTTTGAATAATACACATTCTTTGATACTCCCGTAATGGGTTTCGGTATTTTGTTAATAACATATTTTAGTCCGTATTTTTTCTCTAAAAAAGAAAGGAGGGTGAGTTTTGAGATAGGAGCCTTGCTATACACATCAAAGAAATCATTTATCTTACCTTTCTTCATAACCTTCTTGATTAGAGAAAGTAGGTCTTTTGGAGTGATGTAATCTCTAACAATATTATTGTCATCCGTTTTGAAAACTTTTTTGCTTTTCAGACAATCAACGATTTCCGAAATCATAAAATTTGGACTAACATCATAAAAACGGCTAAAAAATGCAAATACTCGCAAGTCAACAATATTTAGATTCGACAGCGACCTGTGCTTCGCTTCTGAATTCAATTTTGCAATGGCATACGATTCAGAAACATCAATGTTGTTGATATCCAAAACTGACTTCGTCTTACTACTTATTGATTTGTGGAAATTATCGCCATACACCGCTCCACTACTCATATTGATATATAGTGCTTTTGGATTTTTCAAAAGATACCTAATAACCATACTGTCGACTTCCTCAGTAGCACTAAAGACCTCTGATGGGTTCTGTTTCAAACTATTGAGACTTTTTATGCCAGTGCAGTTTATAATCACATCGTAATTATATTTGTTAAATTCCCCGATTTCACAGATTTGAAAATTTATGTCTTTGGGATATTTTTTTACGATGGTGTGAACCTTACTTTTTGTTCGAGAAAACAAGAACAACTGAGACTTATCCTTTTCATCAAAAAACTCCCGGAGGAGTGACCTCCCGATATATCCCGTCGCTCCAAGTAAGGCTATTTTTTTCATAGTACAGGCAAAAATTAATGTGTTTTTATGAAATCCAAAATTTCATTATACTCGCTTGCAAGCAAATCAGGATTTTCAACCTTAAGAACCTTTTCACTATGGAAACCCCAGGTTACAGCAATAGTAAGTATATTTGAATTTACCATCCTGGCTTCCTTAATATCACCCGTCGTATCAGTAATGAAAAAGACTTCCCCCCCTTTTTTATCCTTAAGTGTACTTTGGAAAAACAGGTTTTTGGGTTGGGAATTTTGTCCGATAATTTTGGTAAAATAATCCACTAACCCATAAGATTCTAGAATATTTATAATCAATTCTCTTGGGGAGGAACTGACAATCCATAACTCTCCAAGATCTCTTGCTTTTACTACTAATTCTTTGGAAAAGCTAAAAAGCTTAACCTCCTGCGTGCGGTAATAACTAGGAAAAAGATCTGCTTTGATTTCAATGAGCCGTCGTTTTTCTTCTTCATTTAAATTCAGTAATATCGCTAGACGCTGGTTAATGTGTCCACCAAAACAAGACAGATATTCATCCATCGTCAATGTTTTATTGATTTGCGAGACAGCTTCCTTGTTCATTTTGAAAACCGTGTTAACAGAATCTGCCAACACTCCATCAAAATCAAAAATGATTACTTTGCTCATGGGTAAGGTCTAGAATTCAGCTAACAAGGCTTTCATAAACATGCCTATGTCGCGTGGATGACGAGACGTGATCATATTGCCATCAATTACAACTGGTTGATCTATGTATTCTGCTCCTGCATTTACAATGTCATCCTTTATTCCAATATACCCTGTTGCTTTTTTCCCCCTAAGCAGCCCAGCTGAAATTAAAATCCACGGGCCATGGCAAAACGCAGCTACAATTTTCTTTTTCTTGTACATCTCCTGAACAAATTCTAAAACCTCTTTTATTTGACGAACACGGTCTGGGGCTTCAAAGCCACCAGGCAATAGTACCAAGTCATAGTCCTCAGCCCTTAATTTCTTTGCGTCCACTAGCCTACCATAATACTTAACCATAAGTTCTAGTGGAAAATTCATTCGACCCACCACTAGTTTTGCATCTTTTGTGGCAATGTCCACTTCAAAACCTTCCTCATGTAAACGCATAATTGGATACATAACTTCTTCGTCCTCGAACGCCTCTGCGGTAATAATTACAACTCTTTTATTTTTTTTCATATTTTAATATATTTATATTGTATGTTAATTCATCAGAATCTATTAGCGTTTACTCTTCCAGGGGTTTAATAAACATGTTACCTAAAAATTCTTGACGGTCCAAAAATGGGTACATGTCCTCCAGGGGTTTACTAACCATCGTGCCGTCTGCCAATTTCTCGGAAAAGACCTTGGGGAGCAGAGCCTGAGTGGGGGCCATTTTAATATCACAAATTACTGGGCCGTCATAATTCAATGCCTGAAGAATTTTCTCCTCTACCTCGTCTTGATTTTCCATTTTAATATAGCCTAATCCAAATGTTTCGGCAACTTTTGAAAAAGGTGGAAAACTTACCCCAGACGTTGGGT
Source organism: Minisyncoccota bacterium (assembly GCA_041660105.1). GTDB lineage: Bacteria > Patescibacteriota > Minisyncoccia > Phycocordibacterales > UBA1550 > UBA1550. The sequence goes on from JBAZWZ010000004.1 coordinate 53,321, forward strand.
CAACCGCGGCTAGATTGCCATTAAAAAAGGAATTTTGGGTATTTTTAATTGCTAGATAGCCGTTATTGTTAAGCAAGAAAATTTTAACTGGTATTTTATAATGAGAAATTGTTTGTAATTCTTGAAGATTTAACATAATACTCCCATCCCCAGTAATCAGGATAATCCGTTTTTTGCCAGTTGCAAACCAAGCTCCAATTGCGGAAGGCAAATCATAGCCCATAGAAGCACAACCGACACTGGAATGCAATCGCTGTCCTTTTTTTATTTTAAAAGCTTGGAGGGTCCCCGTAAAAGAAGTCCCAACGCCTGTCATTATAATCTCTCCTTCCTCCAATGTGCCAGAGAGAACCTTGGTGAAATAATACGAATTAACATAGTCTTTTTCATCTTTATATTCAGGAAGAACTACTGGGTATTTTCCCTTCCACTTTTGACAGCATTCAATCCATTCTTTTGTGTCCGCACTCAAAGATATTTGTTTATCCATTTCTTTTATAAATGCTTTTGCGTCAACATTAATAGATAAATCAGGAACAACTGTTTTTTTCTTTAATTCCTCTATGTCGATGTCTACAACAACTTTCTTAGCACCTCGCGCGAATGCTGTATATGTGTATCCAATATTCCATAAATGATGACGGGCCCCTATACTAATTAACAAATCTGCGTTTTGGACAGTAAAATTTCCAGAGCGATCACCAAAAACACCTGGTCGTCCTATAAACAACGGACTATCTGAAGGGATTAGATCGTGTGCTGACATAGAAGTAAGCACGGGTATTTGCAGTTTTTCGGCGAGCGCTAAAAATTCTTGTTCTGCTTTCGCCAAACGAATACCATGCCCAGCGAGGATAACTGGCCGCTTAGCCTCTTTAATCCAAGTTACAAGAGTTTCCACTTGCGATGACAAGCTGTTTCTATTCACTAGAAGCAGACCTTCCTCTTGTGCACTAAATTCCCTAAGATCACTCTCATCAACTTCCATAGCCTGGATATCCGATGGTATATCAAGGAGAACTGGGCCCGGTCGTCCATTTTTTGCCAAAAAAGTAGCTTTTTGTAGATGGTATTTGATATCGGCAACGTTTAGGACAACCTCAGAATACTTGGTTATGGGCCGCGCAATATCAGCGATGTTAATTTCTTGTACACCAAGTTGGCGCAGATGGGTACCTGTTATCATATTGTCACGTTTAACCTGACCGCAGATATAGAGTGTGGCGATAGAATCTGTCCAAGCACCCATAATACCAGTGAGTGTATTTGTTGCGGCGGGGCCAACGGTTGTGATGCAGACACCAATGTTGCCACCTGTTCTTCCATAACTTTCAGCAGCCATTGCACAGGCCTGCTCGTGGTGATTACATACATATTTCAGCTTTGAACTATTCGCAATTGAGTTAACAAGGTGCATGTTAGCACCTCCTGGCATCAAAAAAATATGCCTAACACCGAGTGCAGCAATGTAGTCAACTATCAAATCTGATACTTTTATTTTCATAAATTATTATCTAACCAACAATTAAACTAATGAATCCTTCTTTTGGAATAGAGTCAGTTTTTAAAGACCTGAGTAAATCTTTTGCCTCAGCAATCTCACCAATACCTAGTAATATTTGCCCTTCTTCATTCGTCAATTTATAATTCAACGGACAAAATATTTTCCCTTTTTCTTGACTTATTTTTTCTTGAAGCTGTTCCAACGTAGTAAAATTACAAATCCTTATCACCCTGTCTTTTATCAACTTCTGAACTTCCTCAGTTTCCTCTGCCTCATTATGAAAATCGCAGTAATGATAATTTTCAAGATTACGTGAAATAGACGCACCGCTCTCATAGCCAAGGGCCTCTCTTCCATATTCATCCTTGAGACGTACTAGGTCGCTCTTTTTTACTGGTGTTTCAATTTCCATAACAAATGAACCGTGAGTAGATACAGATTTTGTAGAATGAAAAACTCCGCGCTCAATAATAATGCCGTCCATACTTTTTAACATAAAAAGTGAGTCTAGCGATGAAGTTTCAACTTCTCCACCCAAAACCAAGAGGGACGTCTTTTTTTTAGGATGGCAATGGGTTGAAGTCTTTGCTTTATGCTTCAGAAACAACACCCAGACAGCAACGTCCTTATTCTCGAACATTAAATACTCATAACCCCAGGGCTTATCCACCACCACACATTTATAATCTACCTCTTCTTCTGAACATGGAACAACTGTACGTTCCAAAGACATATTAAAAAGATCTAGTTCGTTTGGAAAAATTTTTTTAATCATCATTATTTTTAAATAACCAAGATTCAGAATTTTCCTCAAATGACTTATTCAGTGATTTGCGCTCCCTGTCGTTGTCAACGCATTGCCAAAAACCACGGTGCTCAAATATGTTAATTTGATTATTGTTAACTAACTTTTCAAAAACCTCATTTTCCAAAATACATTCATTGTACGGAGTAAGATAATCAAATATTTTATTTTTTAAAACCATAAACCCTCCGTTTACTAATCCATTCTGGCTTTGTAATTTAGATATCCTTTTATACTCGACTGGGTTACCGTCCTTCATAATAAACTCACCATATCTAAATGGGGGGAAGATGCCACTGACCGTTGCAAGCTTACTCTGCTTTTTATGAAAACTAACCAACTTCTTGATGTCTATATCAGCCAAACAATCAGAATAAGCAAGCAAAAAGTCTTCCTCGCCTAAATATTTTTGACATCTAGACAAACGAGCCCCCGTGCCACTTTCTTCTCCAGTCTCTACAAAAGTAATTTTCCAATCTTCTTCTTGGTTTTGAGTATTGTAAGTTAATTTTGATTGACCAAGTGCCAATGTTAAATCATTAACATTTTCATTGTAGTGCAAGAAGTAATCACGTATAATTTCTCCTCCTGAACCTAGTGCTAGGACAAATTCGTTGTATCCATATCCAGAGTATATTTTCATTACGTGCCACAAAAGAGGCCTGTGCCCAATCTTTACCATACCTTTCGGTATAAAATCTAATGAGTCATCAAACCTAATTCCTTTTCCACCGCAAAGAATTGCAACTTTCATAAAATACTTTTTATATGTTGCAACTATACAAAAAATGATGGGTCAAGTCAAATACATGTATTAGTTCACTACACCATTATAAATCACGAATTTTATATTAGTCCCAGATCCTCCAGGGTGCCTTATCTTTATTCCACATATCCTCAAGCTTAACTTTATCATGAAGTGTGTCCATTGCCTTCCAAAAACCATCATGATGAAAGGCAACTAATTTGCCATCCTTCGCAAGCCTCTCAAGGGGTCTTTTTTCAAAAGGCATATCGTCCCCTTCTAAATATTCAAATATTTCTGGTTCTAAAACAAAGAAACCTCCACTCACTCTGTTTTTATTATCTGTTTTTTCACTAAAATTAGTGACTGTTGAATTTTCATCAAAAGCGAGCGTGCCAAATCTCCCCTCAGGAACTACGGATGTAACCGTAGCTAATGCCTTATTTTTTTTATGAAACTCTACTAATTTATTAATATCCACATCAGCAACACCGTCACCGTATGTCAACATAAATGTCTCAGCATCAATATAATCTTTTATTCTCTTTATTCTCCCCCCCGTCATTGTTTCAGCCCCCGTATCAACCAGTGTCACTTTCCATTTTTCGCTTCGACTATTGTGATGGGTGATACTATTATTTTGCAAGTCAAACGTTACATCGCTATTATACAAATAATGATCATTAAACCATTCCTTTATTAAGTGCCCTTTATACCCAAGACAAATAACAAACTCGTTGTACCCGTAGTTGGAGTACAACTTCATTATATGCCACAAAATAGGCTTGCCACCTATCTCAACCATCGGTTTTGGCTTTATGCTCGTCTCCTCACTCAATCTAGTACCAAGTCCTCCTGCTAAAATTACGACTTTCATATTATTTATCCGAGAAAATTTTTACTAATAAAAAAATTGTTTAAGACCCTTTTGATGTGATTTCGTCCGTATTGTGTTTTCATATACTTTTCTCGATTATATGCATCTTTACTATTAATGTACGCTTCATAGTAAATAATTGCAAACGGTGCATTTCTTTTTGTTGAGGCAACTTTTTTTGCATTATGCAATACCAACCGAGCCTTTTTATCTTTCGTACAACCTGTGTATAATTCACCATTCTTTTTACTCTCAAGTATGTAAACGTATTGCATAATGAGTTAGTAAAAACTTTAGCGGATATTTCCAAAAAAATTATTAATCTGCTTATTGGTGAATTCTACCACATCTTCTTTATTGTCATAATAATTTTTATACCAATCAAAAGTGAGGTTTAAAGTTTCCTGAAAATTGAGTTTTGGCGCCCAATCAAGAAGGGCAATCGCTTTATTGATATCAAGCTTTAAAAGACTGGCTTCATGTTTTGATATATCAGGAATAATTTGATAACCACCTTTCCCTAGAATTTCTTTACTTCCTTCTACGAGGCTTTTTACATTATGGAAGCTTTCATTGTTTGGTCCAAAGTTCCAAGCACCTGACAAGTCAGTTCTTCCTTCATACAATCCCTGCCCCAACTCAAGATATCCCGCAAGAGGCTCGAGAACGTGCTGCCATGGTCGGATAGACTCTGGGTTTCTAATTATCACATCTTTTCCTTCGTGGTACACAGCCCTAATAATATCGGGAATCAGTCTGTATTCCGCCCAGTCCCCACCTCCAATAACATTCCCCGCTCTTGTTATAGCTACGAGGGTTGCGTGTTTTCCCCCAAAATCTTTTGGATTAAAAAAAGACTGAATGTATGAACTTGAAATAATATCTGCGGCTGCCTTACTGGAGCTGTAGGGATCATAGCCACCGAGGGGATCATTTTCGCGGTAAGCATGATGCCATTCCTTATTGTCATAAACCTTATCAGTCGTAATAACAACAGCAGACTTTACAGACTTCGTTTCTCTTGTTGCTTCAAGAAAATTTGCTGTGCCCATAACATTCGTTGATATGGTATCTATGGGGTCATCGTAACTAGTTCTCACTATCGCTTGAGCTGCTAAGTGAAATACAATCTCAGGCTGTTCATCCTTAAAAAATTTTTTAAGAGCATCAATATCTCTAATATCAACAAAATAATTCTTTATATTCTTTTCTTGATTTAACACCTCAAACAAACTTGGAGTTGTGTTGGGCTTCAAAGAAATCCCGACTACTTCCGCTCCCCAATTCAATAATATTTGAGTTAGCCAAGCACCCTTAAACCCCGTATGTCCCGTTATGAGAACTTTTTTGTTTTTATAAAATTCGTTCATATTATTATCCAAACAAAAATAGGTAGAGTGACACGTATTTATTGCCTATTCTTCAAAAAAGGATTATACTTTCTCTATTATTATTGATAGTAACATAAAAAACCCAGTAAGAACATGGCCAAAGCAAGTAAAGCAAAATTAAGAGTCCCCTATGGTTTCTCGGTTCACGGACAGGCAGAAATTGATGCAGTTGTTGCTGTCCTCAAAAAAGGGACTGCTCTTGGTGATAAAACCAAAGAATTTGAGGCAAAGATTGCAAAAATGTTTGGTAAGAAATACGGAGTTATGGTCAACTCTGGATCCTCAGCAAACCTCCTCGCGTTTGAGTTACTTAATCTTCCAAGAGGTTCAGAGGTGATTACTCCTATTTTGACATTTGCTACCGTTGTTGCGCCGATGATTCAAAAAGGTCTTGTTCCTGTATTTATTGATGTTGATCCTGCCACATATATTATCAACCCGGAACAAGTTGAAAAGGCTATCACCAAAAAAACAAAAGCATTGATGATACCTTCTCTTATGGGGAATATTCCCAACATGGTGGCTCTTGCTAAAATTGCAAAGAAGCATAAATTGTTTTTCATAGAGGACTCATGCGACACTTTGGGGGGTAAGTTTGGAGGGAAGCCAACAGGAACATATTCAGACATTACTACAACGAGTTTCTATGGCTCTCATATTATTAACGGCGCGGGTGGAGGCGGTATGATTATGGTCAATGACCCTAAATGGGTCGACAAGCTTGTCGTTCTTCGTGGTTGGGGAAGAGAATCTTCTCTCTTTGGAGAAAATGCAGACTCTGAGCTTATCAAGAACCGCTTTAGTGGGAAAATAGGAAACATCCCTTACGACAACAAATTCATCTTTAGTCAGATTGGGTACAATTTCCTTCCTCTTGAGCTTTCTGCTGCTTTTGCACTGGAACAACTCAAGAGACTCCCTGGTTTCATTACAAAAAGAAAGGAGCATTTTGCTGATCTATTAAGTTTTTTCGAGAAGAGAGATAAATATTTTATCCTACCCAAGCAGACTACTAACACTGAGACTGTTTGGCTCGCCTTCCCTCTCATCATTAAACCGGGAGCACCATTTACTCGTTTGGAACTCGTTACCTTCCTTGAAGAGGAGAATATTCAAACAAGGCCTATCTTTACAGGGAACATCTTGAAGCAGCCTGGTTTCAAGAAAATCGAACATCGAAAACTGAGTGAGGCCTTCCCTAACACAGAACTTGTTATGAAAAATGGCTTTGTTGTAGCATGCCACCACGGACTTGAGGAAATACATCATCTCTATCTCAGGAATAAATTTGATGAGTTTTTGGCGCGATACAAGTAATAGTGCTTAAAGTGTTTTCAAAAAAATGAAAATATCACCCACAAAATTAAAAGGAGTTTTTGTCATTGAAACTGATTTCTCTGAAGATGAGCGAGGCTCTTTTTCAAAAACCTTCCATGCTGATATTTTCAAAAAATATAAACTGAGTAGAAATTTTAAGGAAAGTTTCTTTTCAATATCAAACAAAAATGTTATACGAGGTATGCATTTTCATTTGCCCCCAAGAGATCACGCCAAGCTCATATATGTAACACACGGTGCTATTCTTGATGTTGTGCTGGATCTTAGGAAGGATTCAAAAACATACGGTGATTATGTATCAGTTGAACTCTCACAAAAAAATCACAAAGGTATCTATATACCAACTGGTTGCGCGCATGGTTTTCTTTCTTTAGAAGATAGTACTTGCACTGTTTATTTGCAAACAAGTATGTATTCAAAAGAGCACGACACTGGTGTAAACATAGGCTCATTTGGAATGAAATGGGGGGTAAAAAATCCAGTCATCTCTAAAAGGGATAAAGGCTTAATGGCATTTAAGGATTTTGTTTCACCTTTTAATAAAACAAAATGAAAATACTAATTAGTGGATCAACGGGTTTTATTGGAAAACATTTAACTGAGAAATTATTAGAAAAAAATGATGATGTTTGCGTTGTTATAAGGCCCTCTACTGATAAAAATAGTCTTAATAAAAAAGTTAGGGTTTACGTTTTTGACAATAATGTCAACGAATTGATTTCCTACTTGAAAAAGGAGCAGTTTGATGGAGTAATACATCTCGCTTCCCTCTTTTTGGCACAACATAAAACAGAAGATATTCCTGAATTAATAAATTCTAATGTTCTATTGGGCACAGCTCTGCTTGAAGCAGCAAGCAAAAGCAATGTGACATGGTTCATTAACACAGGGACTTTTTGGCAACATTACAAGAATAAAAAGTACTCCCCCGTCAATTTGTATGCAGCAACAAAACAAGCTTTCGAATCCATCGCGCAGTATTATATTGAAACATCTTCCATTAATTTTGTCACCATAAAATTATCTGACACATTCGGGCCACTCGATACAAGGCAAAAAATTCTAAATTTACTACTTAAGATAAGCAAGACGGGTGAAAAACTAGATATGTCTCCAGGTAATCAACTTATAGATATAAGCTATATCGACAGTGTTATTGATGGCTATTTACGGATGATTGATTTACTATCAAAGGACGCAAAGAGGAGTATGAATGGTAAATCATTTGTCGTAAGCTCAGGAAAACCAGTATCACTTAGAAAACTAGCAGCGATTTTTGAAAAAGTAAGCAATAAGAAATTAAATATCAACTGGGGAGGAAAAGAATACCGACAAAGAGAAGTTATGGTACCATGGGGCAAGGGAGTTAAAATACCTGGTTGGAAACCTGGGGTATCATTAGAAAAAGCAATTAGAAATACTATCAAATAATTTATGCTGTTAACAATTGATGAAAATCTAATAGATCAAGATACTTGCCCTGTTTGTGGCGGAGATGGCATCGTAATCGACACCATTAATACGATCAACCCTTCTTCAAATAAAAAAATTGATCTCGTAGAATGTGCATTATGTAAACATTGGTGGCACAATAAATTACCTAACCAGAAACTATTAAATGACTTATATCAATCTGGATCGGAATATGTAGTTCCCGCAACTTATGCAAAAGCAGTCGTAACAAAACCGTCAAAGAATATCGACGATCTATTATTTGAAAAAATTTTTAATCAGCTATCCTCATATTCAAATAAAATCTCTAGCACCAAAAAATCATTCAACTATTTAGAACTAGGAATTGGATCGGGTCATATGTTTGACTTTTTTTCAAAAAAAGCAAACGTATCATATGGTGTGGAGCCTGGAAAATGGGTGCTTTCAGAAAATCAGAATATCATCTCAGACGTTAAAGAAACACCGACTGATATTAAATTTGACTTAATTGTAGCCTCTGATGTTTTAGAACATCTCAGCAATCCGACCAATATGCTTAGCACACTGAGAGGGTTTGCGGGCAACGATGGTATCATTTATTGTACATTCCCCAACAAAGATTCATTAAAGGCTCAGATTCAAAAAGGTGGGTGGCACATGGTGCGACCTTTTGGACATTTGCATTATTTTTCAGCACAATCCATAAAAAATACTTTCAAGAAATCTGGTTGGAAGATTGTTAAAATGAGGAAGCGTCGTATCGCTGATAGCAGCATCCTTGATTTAATTAAAAAATTTGACACATCCAGTAAAAACATATTGTATCGTCTTGTGAAAAGTTTACTTGTCGGACAAATCCTTCTTGGAAAAGACCAGTGGTCCGTCATAGCTCTTAATGATAAAGAAATGTCAAACTACTTTTAGTTTAAAAACTAATTAAAAATGAATACTTACGAGAAAGTTATACACTACACAAGAGGGAAGCTTGCGCATCCTGGCATCCAAAAACATTCAAGAAACATGGGTTGGATGTTTTTTTCAAGGATAGCAAGTTTGGTTGTAGCCTTCATAACTACCGCCTATATTGCACGACATCTTGGACCAACAAACTACGGGCAACTAAGCTACGCGATTAGTTTCACTGGGCTTTTTGGTTTCCTGGCGTCTCTCGGCATTGACCAGATCCTCTACCGCGATCTCATTAGATATCCAGAAAAAAGAGATGTTTATATGGGAACCGCACTCGCCTTGAGATTGGCGGCGGGTATCATTACGGTAGTTCTTTGTACTGCTTCAGCATATATCTGGTCACCAAAGGATGTATCCCTTATTCTTATTTTCCTAGTGAGTTTAACTTTTGTTTTTGGCTCATTCCTATTACTGGGCTACGAGTTTCAAGCAGAAGCTAAATCAAAGTACCCTTCAATTTTTTCCACTATAATCATAATATTTTTAAATATTTTAAAGATATTAGTAATTTTTAACGATGAAGGTGTTATTTACCTTGCAGGACTTATTGTTCTTGAACCAATACTTTACGCACTTGGTTATTGGTATTTAAGAACGCGAGAGTATGGGAGCCTCAAAAACCTAAAATTTGATGGTCTTGTCGCTATTTCAATTTTAAAAGACTCATTCCCTCTTATTTTCGCTTCTGCATTTGTTGCAGCGTCAGCGCGCATAGACCAAGTTATGATAAAAAATATGATGGATACTGAATCAGTTGGTCTTTATGATTCAGCAGTAAGAATTTCTGAGTTGTTATATTTTGTTCCCAACATAATCATTACCGCCCTCTTCCCCGCTATAATTAACTCAAAAAAAGTTTCTGATGAATTATACTACAAGAGAACAAAAAAACTGTTTGTGTTGGTCGTTGGTATTTCTATATTTTTGGCGATACCAACAGCGTTATTATCGAAATATTTAATCACTATAATATTCGGGGCTGGCTTCATTGGAGCATTCCCAGTTTTACAAATATATGTTTGGAGTAACATCGGCGCAGCTATGAGTATATTGGTAGGAAGTTTTTTAGTTGCCGAAAATATGACAAAAATAATATCTCTAACAACTTTTTGTGGAATGATAACAAATGTCATTTTAAACTTAATCCTTATACCAAAATACGGGATGTCGGGGGCGGCGTTTGCTAGCCTTATTTCATACACCATCCCCTTCCTTTCCGTCTTCTTTTTTAAAAAGACAAGGCAATTAGCATTAAATATTTTCAAAATATGAAAACAACAATCACAATAGCTATCCCCTCTTATAATAAAGAAAAATACATTAAGAAATGTTTATCTAGTATCTTGAATGAAAAACATTATATAGACAAAATAATTCTCTTGGACAATTGTTCTACTGATAAGACTTTTGAGATTGCAAAAACCTTTGAGCCTGAAATAAAATGTATTCAAAACGATACAAATTTAGGGATGGTGGGCAATTGGAATAAATGCATTGAGCTATGTGAAACTGATTGGCTCATGATTTTTCACGCTGATGACGAAATGGTCCCAGATGTTGTTTCTCACTACAGAGAAACAATTCAAAAATACCCAACCGCAAACCTCGTTTGCGCAAACGCATATTCGATAATTGAAGAAGACGAGTCTACAAAAAGTTTAGGCAAGAGTGACCCAAAAGAATTCTATCGCGCAGGACTAGAAGCAATGGGTTGCCGAGGAAGCGTTTGCTCGGCGGTTATGGTCAAAAAGGAAGCGTATAATAAGCTCGGGTATTTTATTGACTCACTATCCTCCGACGTTGAGATGTGGCATCGTATTTCAAGTAAATACGACGTGGCTTTTTTAAATATGCCAACCGTTATCTACCGTATCAACGCATCGTCAACTGGCCCTGCCTCACTTATCAATAGAGACGTAAGGGAGATCAAGGCTGACTGGGATTTGTTAACAGAAAAGATGGCGGGGAATTACCCATCAAAGGAATCTCGTGATGCTTTTATTAAAAAATGTATTAAGGATGCACCAGAGGCATACCTTACGGTAATAAAGGCAAACATCAGAGCTCGAAATTATCGTAAGGTATTAGATGCACTATTTTTAATAATTTTTACCTATCGCGGGTTCGTACCCCTAGTTTCATTATCGTCTACAATCATAAAAAAACAAATATCGAAGCTTTTTAAACAGTCGTAAACTCGTATTTGTTTCTTTTTACACCAACTGGTAAGATACGATGAAGAAAACTATCTATGAAAAAACCATTATTAAGCATATGCATCCCTACATACAACAGAGCGCTCTGTCTCAAGGACTGTCTTGAGAGCATTGTGGTACAATTTAAAGATAATGGGGTATTTAATCAAGTTGAAGTTGTTATTTCTGACAATGCAAGTACGGACAATACAACTGCTATAGTAAAAGAATTTCAAAATAAATTTGCAAATATAAAATACTTCAGAAATGAAACGAATCTCGGTTTTGATAGAAATATATTGAATATAATAGAAAAAAGCGAGGGCGAATATTGTTTGACAATAGGAGACGACGATGGCTTCTTCCCAGGCAGCTTTTCTTACATACTCAATAAAATAAAAACAATGGGGGCACCCTATTATATAATCAATAGTTGGGGGTATGATCACGAATTGGTTTATCCCATCTTGTCACATCCCAACATGCAAACAGACAAAGATATTCTGTATGAAAGTTTAACGGAATACGTCCGAACGATAAACAAAAAAGGGGATTTACTCGGAGCAGTTTGTGGTTTGTCTCATATTTTTCATCGTGATGAGTGGATGAATTTCGAAAACAAAGAACAATACATTGGCACCAATGTCATTTATTTTCATATTTCATTGAGTGTATTCAAAAATAGCAGGTGTGCCATCTTGGCTGAACCTATCATAAAGACACGTTCAGCAAACGTTCGTTGGGATGAAGCTCAGGGTCTCGGAAGTATGCACGAGCGAATCACTTCAACAGTAGGACTCGCAGTGTGGGTCAAAAATTTATTTCACCTTCCAATATCAAATTTCAATCTTCAATTTTATTTTTACTCACGCGGATATTGGTTTGCATTTAAAGAGCTAGTAAAGTCAATGCTCTCGAAACTTGGACTTGGAACGCTAATTGATTATTACCGTAAGATTAGATAATATAGCTAATATCCAATGAACAAACCCGGCAACAACCTAACCTTTGTTTTCTTTACGTACAATGAAGAAAAGAGACTCCCATATATCATCAGGAATTTTTCAAATCATGGGGATATTATTATCTTGGATGGTGGCAGTACTGATAAAACACAGCAGATTGCTGAAAAAGCGGGCGTACGTTTTTTCCGCAGACCAGAAAGTGGTGGAGTAAACGTTGAGACAAGCGAGCAACTAAATTTCATTAAAGGAGTTATAGAAACTGATTGGATATACTGGGGTTACGTGGATAATATAGCACCAAAAACGTTGCTAGAAAAAATGGTTGAGATGTCAAAACAAGACACTTATAGATTTGTAATGATACCCTTGTATACATATCTCTGGGGAAATACGAAAAACTATGCGCTTAAATCATACGGGCCTTTTCTCTTCCACAAAGACTCAGTTGATTTTACAAATAATTATATACACGGGTTTGGCAACATTGCCACAAGCAAACAAAAAATTTACCTAGCAGACAAGGAGGAATACGCGTTGAAACATTTTAGTACCTACGACATTCACAAATTCGTACTTGGTCATTTACGTTATGCTGAACAAGAGGCAATCGAAAAATACAAACGAGGTGAGAAATTTAGTACAATAAAGATGATTGCCTCGATGATTAGGTATTGTTTCATATATGGTAAATATTGCTATAAAAATGGAATTCTCGGATTAATCATAGTACTTAATTACGCATCTTACAGGCTGATAACATACACAAAATTGTACGAAATAGAACACGGCATTACATTAGAAAACATAGAGGATAACTACAGTATTAAAAAAGAGGAGATTTTAAAAGATTTTGTTAGTAGCACAACACAATAAAAAATGATTTCTCCAAAATTAAAGAATATATATTTTTTGCTTCCAAGATCTTTGAGGGTACTTGTCCTACGTACATATGAAAATTATTTTGCCTTCAAAACAGCTCAAAAAACAAAAGCTCAACTTGCCCTTAAATCAAACAGGCAGACCAACAAGAGGCCAAAAGTTCTTTTTTTTGATCTTTGTGGCGGTGGCCACGGTGGCACTTCGAAAGAAATGCAGATATTGGCAAAATATTTAGACAAAAGTAAATATGATGTCTATTTTATGTATTCCTCAAAACAAGCTGTAAACAGAATCAACGTAGAGGGCACTCTCCCAACAAATGGCAGCACCCAGAGGGCGAAAAAATTGGAGGAGTATGGTGTAAAATTAATTGACTTCCAGTATGAATCTGTAAATCCAGAATTTCCTTATATAATCAGTGGAATGAATCCGAATTTTTTTGATGTCTTAAAAAACAAAAATATTGATATTTTAATTGTCACTACTGATGGTAAAAGTTATTTCCCATTCAATTTAGTGCGTGACATTCCAATTATTCTACTAAATGTTTTTGGATCATATTCTGTACAAAAAAATATATCCTACAATGTAGGATATACACAAGAATTAACAGATAGAATTAACAGGGTTGTTGACAAGAAAATTATTCGTCAGATGTATATCCCCTGTGAATATCCAACCCCTAATTCTATTGAGGATGGTAAAGCGTTGCGAAATAATTTAGGAATAAAGGATACGGATGTCGTGTTTGGCCGGATTGGACGCAACGTGGATGCTATTTTTGACACGATTGGCATTAATGCTTTTAAAAAAATCGTTGCCAAATATCCAGAGGCACATTTTCTGATTGTCTCGCCACCTCCAGCACTTGAAAAAATTGTTGAGGAGGAAAAAATCCCCAATGTTCATCTGCTCCCCCCGACCGCATCGGAAGAGGAGATTTGGGCATTTCATCAAGCAAATGATGTCTATGCTCATTTTCGAAAAGACGGTGAGACTTTTGGTTTGAACATAGCCGAGGCCATGATGTGCGGCAAGCCAATAATCACACATAGGTCCTTTATGTGGAACGGCCACCTAGAATATCTTGAACCCGCTTTTTCACGCGTGGCAGATATTGACGACGTAGAAGGGTACGCAAAATTTATGGAAGAATATATTGAAATTAACAAAAACGGTGCGTTAAAGGAAGTGGGGTTATTTGCAAAAACAAAAGCAGAGAAAATTTTTTCTCCAACAAATATTATTAACGAGTTTGAATTACTTATAGATTCATCTATTAAATAATATGCAAAAAATAAGAATTAAAATATGCGACTATGGTAAAAACAAAGTTACCTCTGACCACTTTATCATAGGGGCACTTAGTAAGTACTACGAGATTGAACTATCTGAAAATCCAGATTATCTTTTCTATCACGAGGCAGCTTATGATCATCTGAAATACGATTGTATTAAGATTTTTTACACAGGTGAAAACATTTCGCCAAACTTTAATTTGTGCGATTATGCAATTAGTTTTGATCATCTCACTTTCGAAGATCGCCATTATCGCCTCCCCCTCTATCTCATAAAAGTTTTTTACAACAAAGATGAGATTCAGCTAGTTGGAAATGATTACCTAAACAAGAGTGATCTGTTTACAAAAAATGAACTTGCCCACAAGACAGGTTTTTGTAGTTTTGTGTATTCAAACTATCGAGCAGAGGAACAGCGTAAAATCATTTTTGATAAGTTGAGTGAATACAAAAAAGTTGACGCAGGCGGTGGCTATTTAAACAATATCGGTGGGCGTGTTAATAATAAATTGGAGTTTGAAATGAAGCATAAATTTTCTATTGCATTTGAGAATTCCTCACGTTCTGGATACACAACAGAAAAAATAGTTAGTTCACTTGTTGCAAAAACAATTCCCATCTATTGGGGCAATCCCAATATTGGAAATGAGTTCAATACTAAACGTTTCATTAACTGTCATGATTACGCATCTTTTGACGAGGTGCTAGTAAAAGTAAAAGAGCTCGACAACAACGACGAGCTTTATATAAAAATGTTGAATGAGCCTATCGTTGCCGCGGGATACAACTTTGATGAGGTAAAAAACGGGTTTGATCTTTTCCTGAAGAACATCATAGACCAGCCCCTTCATTTAGCAAGGAGAAGTACTATCAACCCTGTTCGTTCTGCTGAGATGCAGAAGTACGAAACAATCGTATCTAAATACGTCACAGGGAAAGCGATTTTACACAAAATAATGGCTTTATTTTACAAGCCATTTAAAAAGCTTGCTTTTTTTGAGAAACTAAAATATATGTATTTTAGAAGAAAATCAAACTAGGGATATATTACCTGTTGTGCTCAAAAATAGCAGACAGAGCACTTCAGGAATGACCATTAGTAAATACGCTAAATAGACTAATTTTTAAATTACCTATAGAACCCAGAAGATACGCACTCTTTTATTCCTTCATCAAGAGAATACTTTGGGGTCCAGCCTAGCTTTCTTAATTTAGAACTATCAATTGATTGCTCTTTTATTTCCTGGAAATTTGCTGGCTTCTCAATAATATCAACACCACCTTTGTGCCCCATGAACTCCGATATTTTTGTAACTAAATCGAGGATTGATATTTCCTCTGTACCCCCGATGCAGTAAACCTCTCCATTTTCTGCCTTCTCACGTATCAAGAACATTGCATCAATTACATCCTCAATATATACAAATTCCCTTATGAAGTCGGCGACCCCTGAGTGAACTTTTGGATTCTCCCCATTATTAATTGACTTGATAACATTAGGTACTAACCTACTTGTGTTTGGGTCTTGTAGTCCATATACGTTTGAACAACGTATAATATTTATCGGAAGGTTATAATTGTAGAAATAATTTTGCGCAACGATATCCTGGCACGCCTTCGTCGATTCATAAGTGTATCTTGGCTCAAATGGCGTTGTCTCATTATACGGATGTTGCGCGTGTCCGTACACCTTATCAGAAGTTGAAATTATTATTTTTTTGACCGTATTCATTCCAACATTTCGCACTGCCTCCAAAATGGTAACTGTTCCCATAACATTGGTTATGTAGGCGCTCATTGGGTCGTTTGCACACTTACGTACGATGGAGTTCGAGGCAAAATGATATATCGTATTAATGTCGTACTTCGTTATGATATTACACAAACTATTGTAATCCGAAATATCTCCTTTGATTATAACTACATTGTCTTTTTTAAAATCCCCTAGAGAATCCTCGTGATGGGCAAGAAGAACAATTTTACTATTATCATTCTCGGGGGAATTAATCAGTCTGGTAGCAAGATTTCTTCCAATAAACCCAGATGCTCCCAATATTAATGTATTATTTATTTTCATGTTGTGTAATTCTGTGCAAAATTGATTCTCTAAATTCTACCAAAACTACTGGTTATTATCAATGTCTGTAAGTTTAATAATTTAAGTAGCCTATCACTGTAATACAATACTAGCAAAAACAAAAGCCGCTGATTTTCATCAGCGGCTTGGGGTAGATTAGGACTCGAGAAACTTTGGGAATTTCTGGAGCAACTGCTTTTGAGTCCTAACGCTCATTTTTAGTGTAAGGACAGCGCAATCGAGCTTGAAGCGGCCCGTAAGGCGGGTTTTGATATTCTGCTGAACCTCGGGGCTCGCTGCGTGTAAGTCTGTCAAGATAATATTCAGTAACTCTTCGAGTCCATTGGAAATTTCGGTGTCCTCATTGCCGGAATTGAGAAGTTCCCACGTGAGAGCAACTTTGCATTCGAGCTTGCCCGTGAGTGCCAAGAGGCGCATATCTTGCTTGTTACAATCGTCGAGGAGCTCAATGACGCGTCCGTAACAAAATTTCGCGTGCTCAAATTCTTTGGCCCTTTGTAGAATTTCCCCTGTTTTCAGAAATACTTTCGGGTCATCGCAGTGCGAGCAAACGTTGAGCAAAGAGAAGAGCATGCGTTTTCCCTTGCGTAACTGCAACCAGGTTGTGACTTTCCGAAAAAAATGTTCTTGGGGTTCAAGGAACCGCTCCACGGCTTCTGCTGCTGATAATATATTTTGATTCGTTCCAATCATCTCAGTCTCCTTTCGTTAGTAAAAAGAACTGGGCACACTATGCCACATTTTATGAAAAAATACTAGCCCATTATAAATTGCGAATAAGTGCGCGGCCGCGCGCTTATTCGCAATTTGTCTTAGGACTAGCGTGGCTCATCCTCATCGAAATCGTCAATTTTTTCGATAATTACAAAATCAGCTGCAGAAAAAGTCGTCTTTACTTCCCTGCTCTTGATATATCGAATGCCAAAAAGGGCGAGGGCCCCGAGGAGCGCGGCGCTTGTATACCAGAGCCAAAGACCATCTTCATTTTTGGAAGATGGGGAATTTGTTGAGGTGTTGGTAAACGCGTCAATCACACTCGCACTTTGATTTTGAGATACTTCTGGCACCACATCAGGGGTGGCAACAAGAGGCAATGATTTAACTTCAGCGGATTTTACGGAAACTCGAGAAGGCACATGTACAGACACAGGCTTAGAGACTTCAGTTATCACTTCTTTTTTAATCTGCTCATATGGCTTTCCGTTTGGATAATATATATTTACAAAAGAAAGTGGGGCGCGAAAACCCGTTGTCTCTGGTGCGAGTGTTATGTTCCCTCCTGCAAGAATCATCGTATGTTCAGGAATGGTAAAACGCCGTGAGCCAACGTCAATAACCCACGAGGACAAGTCAATATCTTTTGTCCCATCATTTGAAATAACGACCACTGAAGAGTCGTCTGCGTAACGGGACATGCGGAGAAGTGCCGACGAAACCACAACTTTTAAGCGCGTCGTCGCGGGTGTCAATCCCTGCCCTGAAGACACGTCCAGCGTTACCATATAACTCCCTGGGTAACGAAAAATATGCGACACCGTTTTTCCTGAGCCCGTTTCTCCGTCACCAAATGCCCACAAATAATATGCGCTATCAATTGGCTTTTTCTTTGCGTCGACAGCATCGCCAGAGAAAATTATGGGCGCGCCAGAAACAGTACTTCCTGACTGAACATTGATACGCGCAAACATTGGTGTATCGAAATAATCCAAAGAATTATTTGTACTTGAGGTTGTAGTGTTGGTTGAGTTGGTTTGCGTATCCACTGATGAGGAGTCTGATTCTGCGACGGTAGTATTTGCTACTCCTGAAGTTGGAGAGGACACGATCCAACTACTGTCAGACATTCTTTGATAACTTTTCCCATCATCAATTGTCGTCCATTCGACTTGATCAATATCCTCACCTTTTGAATTTCTTATTCTGATTGCATTAGAAGCACTGAGCGTCAAATCAGCGACAACAACATCTGAACTTGAAAGCTGACTACGAGAAATTACAAAATAGTCGTTTGCCTTTATTGTCTTATCCTTCAGATTGGTGCTCGAAACGAGAGATCCAAAACTGGATGAAGTTTTTCTCTGAATGTACCATCCTGTCAAATCAACATCACTTGTATCAGAATTATAGAGTTCAATAAATCTTTCCCCTATCGGTGATATTTGAACTTCATTAATCAAAACCTGCGCGGAAGCAGTCTGCGCAAAAAACACTATTAAGAAAACCCAGCAAAAATTTATTTTAGTCATCACCTCGCAATATCGCTGTAAGCACATCTTCAGGAACTTCTTTTGTCTTTGGAGGTACCTGTATGTCACGCTCGCGGACTGGAGTAGATAATGACGACACCGGAGCAATTGGCTGTGCGGGGGGCGTTTGGGGTTGGGACGTTATTTGGGGCTGTGTTGGAACAGAAAGCTTTTGTGGCTCTTGCTTCGGGGTAGTACCCAAAACCCCCGCCAAAGCTGCTTTTAGGCCATTTAAACCCTCTTGAGTAGGTCCTTTTAACCTCGCTGGCGGTACTGGGCCTCGGACGTCTTTTTTAGGTGGAATTGACGCCAAACTAATAGGCCGTGGACGAGAAACTTCGCTCTGTGCGGGTTCGATATGTGCACCCAGATTCATTATCCCTCCAGGGACAACAACATCCTTGAAAGCATCTGCAAATGGCTTTTCAAGCCTTGAAGGACGGTGCGCCTCTCGTTTTGACTGCTGTTCTACTGTTGAACGAGTTGGTCGCGAGAACATTGCATTGCTGTCGTTTTTTACGACCGTTGATGAGTTTGGATACTTCGCTGCCTGAGAAGAGCGAGTGGATGCCGTATTGTCACGCACAGGAACATCTGAGGCGCGTGGTCGAGTACCAAAAGAAGGTTCCTCAGCTTTTGGAGCAATAGAGCCCTCACGGGTTGTTCCCATTGTCGATGCTGGTTTTGGTGGGAGCGCGCTTGCGCTTGCATACCACTCAGCAATCTTTTTTTCCACCCCCTCGCGAGGCTGTCCGTAGTGCTCACGGGACAAACGGAGCACTTCTTCACGAAGTGATTTCTTCGGTGGCGCGATCGGTCCAAGTGTAACTGCAGAAAATGGATGCGAAGCAACCCCATCAATCATAAGCTTCAAATATATTTGCGTAAAACCAAGACTCACCATATCCTCAGCGAGAAAAACAGGGGCATATTCTTTTTCAAGAACTTCTGCATCGGGCGCTCCGACACGGAACATTATTTGTGTACCCACGTTACCAAAAACGGCGTCTGCAACTTTCTCGTCCATCTGTTTGATGTACTGGTGTGCTACCACGAGCGCAAGTTTGTACTTGCGCGCCTCTGAGAGAATGTCCGCAAAAGATTCGTTTGCAAAAGATTGGAACTCATCTACATACATATAGTAATTCGGAAGTTTCTTGAGCTCGCTCTCCGTGAGGTCCGCGCGTGACATCGCTGCGAGATAAATCTTGGTGATGATCATACCTCCAAGGAGGTTTGCGTTTCCTTCGCCGAGTTGCCCCTTCGATAGATTCACGATGAGGATCTTGCGCTCGTCCATCATCTTACGCAGGTCAAAAGACGACTTCGGCTGCCCGATGATATTTCGAATGAGAGGGTTTGAAGTAAACTGTCCGAGCTTGTTCTGAATACCCGGCACTGCTTCCTTCGCATAGTTCTCACTGTACTTCGCAAACTCATCAATCCAGTACGCCTTCACAGATGGGTCCTTCACATTGTCCACAACCTTCTTGCGATAGTCTTTGTCGGTAAGCATACGACTAATACCGAGAAGTGTCGACTCTGGGTACTCGAGGAGGGCGAGGAGTGCGTTCATAAGGATGTACTCCATACGAGCAGACCATGTCTCTGGTCCCCAAATCTTTTTGAACGCACTCATGAGCCCGTTGGCAACGAGGTGTCTCTTGTCAGGTCCAACATCTTCCATCACGTTGAATGAGATAGGGTTCTCAACGTCAAATGGCGCGAAGTAGACCACGTCCTTCAAACGTTCTTCTGGAATGTAATCAAGAAGAAGCGCCGCAGACTTGCCGTGTGGGTCGATGAAGGCAAAGCCCTCACCGTTTTGAATATCCTGCACCACCATGTTTTCGATAAGGGTCGACTTTCCCATACCCGTCTTACCGATGATGTACATATGGCGCGTGCGATCATCTGCCTTGATACCAAAAGGAACACGCTTGTTGCGACGGTCTGTTTCTGCAAAGTACGTGATGCGATTTTTATCGTAGAGATACATGGATAGTTGTTGGTAGTTGATAGCCACTAGCGAATAGTAGATATGCTAAAGTATACCACCAAACGTGAGCAAAATAAAAAGGACCACTAAATAAAGGACCGTCCTTTTTGAATTCTTAAGGACGGTCCTTTATTTTATCGTCGTTTTTACTTCCATTTCCGTGCTCGCCCTCCTAAGTTTTTCGAAGAAAAATTTTGGCGGGTAAGCATCGTGAGAATAAGCCCAAGCATTCTATCCTTGTTTGCAGGGTCACTCTCAGCCACAAGCAGTGTGATGGCCGTGAGCGCTGGCGGTGTGATACGCGAAGTATCGAGTACGTTTGCCCTTGAAAGGAACCAGATGAACGCATAAGCACCACTGCGCTTATTGCCGTCGATGAACGGATGATTTTTGATAATGAAATACAAAAGATGCGCCGCTTTTTCTTCGACGGTTGGGTACATGTCCTTGCCTCCAAAACCTTGCATCACATTTCCAACAATTCCTGCAACACCCCCTTGCACGCGTTCGGTTGCAAAAAAGTCAGTAGCCTCACCTTTCACCATAAGAGAGCTCTTTAACGACTCGAGAGCCTCTGTAAACATTTCAGTAGTAATTTTGACCGACTTTTTTGTCGCACCTTTTGTAACAAGTGTCTCCTTATCGTATGCATCAAGCGAAAGCCATGTGTCAGAAAAGAGTGTGATGAGCTCAAGAATGTTTTCGGTGTCCATTACGGCACCTTTTGGCAATAATGCTTTCACGTCCGCAACGGCTTTCAAGAATCCATTGTAATTTTGAGCGATACGTGACTTGTTTATAGTGTAGCCATCGACAATATGCGAACGCAATGTTTTGGTCGCCCACTGGCGAAAAGCTGTGGCCTTTTTACTATTCACACGATAACCAGTTGATAGAATCATATCGAGATTATAGTGCATCACATCACGTTCAACTTCACGCTTTCCTTCTTTTTGAACTATCCGGAAATTCCGGATAGTTGCCGATTCTGACAATTCCTTTGTTTTGTAAATATTTTTTATGTGCTCATTGACTGTTCGCACGTCAACATCAAAAGCCCTGGCAATCTGCGCCTGTGTCGCCCACACCGTCTCCTTGCCAAAATCCCCCCGAAGCTCAATAGCTCCCGACTTCGACTGGTAGATAACGACTTCTTTTTTTATTTTCTGCGACTTCATTAGGAACAGTATATCACAAAGAACACGGGTGCGATTGGCTTTGCCAATCGCACCCGTGTTCTTTCTATTGACTATTGGCCAACTACTAATAACTTCCCTACTACTCCCCCTTCAGTGCTTCCTTCGTATACAAGTTCTTAGGATCCCATAGGAACCATGAGTTCATATCTGCATCGTAGGTTGCTTGGATTTGCGCGCGGACTTCTGCTGGTCCATAAGTACCACCGTAACTAAAATCTTGAAGCCACGGGCGGAGCTTGTTGCGACTGTAAACTTCTTTTGTATAAACCGCTGGCGTTGATGTCCCTACACGTACACCACCAAAGTGCTCGACGGTTGTCGTCGCCGCTTCTGCGCGATCTCCGGCGCGAGCCATTGAGAACTGCACGATGTCATATGCATGCAAGTTAGGATTTTTGTAACCATTAAATCCGGCTGGGTAATGCGATGGGTATACCATTGGCGCAACGTAGTCGAAATATGGAAGCGCGCGCTCGAGCACTTGCCCAATGCCGAGGTCGTCAGTGTTGGTCGCGGTCATACCAAACAAATCAACTGAAAGTTTTGCTCCCGTACCCTTGAGTGAATCGTGCAGATACATAAAGAAATGCTCGAGGGCCTCGGCCTTTGCCATCCCCTTTCCCCATGAGTACTCAATGTTTTTCATATCTCCATCCGAAGGGAAACGCATATAGTCAAAGTTGAGTTCATCAAAACCAAGCGCATAGGACTCTTTACCAATAGCTACAATGTAATCCCAAAATGGTTTTGCACTCACATCGACAAAGCTCAAACCCTTTCGATCCTTCCACATTCCTCCATCAGACGCGCGCTTTACCGCAGTCTCTGGGTGAGCTTTGGTATAGTAAGGGTCTTGGAAAACGGTGATGCGCGCAATAACATAAATTCCCTTCTCGTGAAGCTCCCCAATAAATTCACGGAGGTCATTCGTGCGACACCCCGTGCCTGTGTTGTCTTTCAAAAGTGGGTCTGTCGCCTTAAACGCAATCGTGCCACTAAAATCTTTTACATCGATGATGATACTGTTTACTTCCGTTGTGTCTGCAATTTTTACGAGCTTATTGCGAAACGATTGCAACGATGCAACGCAGGCAGTCATATAAATAGACTTCACTGCTTCGGGAGTTTTGACATGAGTTACTACAAATACTGGCTCAGTTGATGTAGAGACCACCCCCTGAGCCGTGGTACTCGCTGTGTCTCCTTCCACAATAGGAGTGTCAGTGTTGTACCCAACAGTAAACAGTGCAGGAATAATAAAATAGAAAACAAGAAATGCTCCAATCCCCACAGCGCCTCCTACATAAAAATGCTTTTTCTTAGGCATTATTGTATCTTGCGATGAGTTACTTCTTCAGGTTCGGTAGCAGGAAGAGCCTGTTCTGCATCCTCAATAAGCTTCTTGCAATTACTGCAATACACCACCGATGAAAGGTATGCGAGGATAGCAATCCCGAGCCCACTCAAAACGAGAAGCGTCATACGCAACCACGAAGGAAATCCCCCGACAGCTACGATGATTATTAAAATACTGAGAAAAATTATTGCGGTATGCTTTGTCATGATTATTTTCTTAACGAGTAGCGCGAGTTTAGACCTGCCCGCCACTGCCCTGTCGCTCTATATGGGGCAGTCGGGCGATGGCAGGCGGGAATTTATCACCCCGTGAAATAATTCCGCGTAGCGGAATTCCCGCCTTGCGGGATTTCACTGGGGTAAAACTCTCACGCTACCCTAATATTTAGCCAGTATACAGTAAAACAAATTTACTATCCACCCCAATTTTTATACCTTCCCCTCCACCCCAGTTAAATAATTTTGCTGAGGCAAAATTGGGTGTACCCATTTAACGGGGCGAGACAATCACCACAAATTCCCCCCGAACACGATCTTGATTTTGTGCATAATGCGCGCGCACTTCAGCGACCGTTCCCCGTGCAAATTCTTCATAAATTTTTGTGAGTTCACGCGCGACAACAACACGACGATCAGGCCCACAAAATTTCTCAAGTGACTCAAGTGCTTTCTCGATGCGATGTGTAGACTCATAAAAAGCCATCACGCGCGTTGATTCTGCAATTTCTTTAAATAAGGTCTCTCTCCCCTTCTTGTGTGGAAGGAACCCGAGAAACGTAAATTCTGCGACGGAAACACCCGCTGCAGAAAGTGCCGTGATGAGCGCTGATGGTCCAGGAATTGGAACAATGGCGACTTCATCACCAAATTTTTCACGCACCTGCGAGACAAGAAGCACTCCAGGATCAGAGATGCACGGGGTCCCCGCATCTGATACAAGTGCAAGGTTTTTTCCTTCTTCAAGGAGCGCAATTATTTTATCCACCTTTGAGAGCTTCGACTGCGCATGGTAGCTCATCGTGGGCGTGCCAATCTCGTACTTCGAGAGCAAGCGCTTCGTCACGCGCGTATCCTCACACAAAACCAAATCAACCTCCTTGAGCACACGAAGCGCCCGAAAGGTGATATCCTCAAGATTCCCTATTGGAGTGCCAATAATGTAAAGTGTCGTCATCTCGACATACTAACAGAAACAGCAAAAAAGAAAACCGGGCACTTGGTATGCCCGGCAAGTTATCCACTTTTTTTGTTTTTCATCGGGCGCCTGAAATAGATATCCACACTGCCCTCTTTGCAGTTAA
This sequence comes from Minisyncoccota bacterium, assembly GCA_041660105.1. Lineage (GTDB taxonomy): Bacteria > Patescibacteriota > Minisyncoccia > Phycocordibacterales > UBA1550 > UBA1550. The sequence goes on from JBAZWZ010000004.1 coordinate 77,920, forward strand.
TATGTAGACAGTCATACTCAGCATCCTTAATTCTGAGAGGACGATAACATTCTGTCAGCGTAAATTCACAATCATCCACCGCTTCATCTTCGGCGGGGAACTTGTGAACTTGTGTAACCGACACGAGTCTTACAACAAGTGCATTATCCACGCAAGCAACCTCACAAATGGAGGCGAGTGTTCCTTGATAAATCGCACCTCCGTAATGAACTTCTGTGCCCACAGAATTACACTTGCGAAAAAGTGCTTCGTCCCAATCTAAAACAAGATTTCGTTCCTGAGAGTTTCCCACTTCTCCCTCCTTTCAATTTGTACAAAAAATCATCCATTTCCTCGTAAGGTCTGGACGTCAGAGACTTCTAAAAACAGAGTATAGCACGCAAGCTAAAATATACATAACGAACGTCATCTTCACCAGTTACACATAGTTCGTCTCCCTCCATTTCTAAATCCACATTGACGGTCTCCTTGGTACTATAGTATCCAAGAGACCGCCAATGTAGCATAGGGTGATAGTTCGCTTGGTGGCAATGCTACTATAGTTTGTAAACTTTTTTAATAACTTCTACCCCTTCAACGTCGCGAGCCGTAATAACACGAAGGTACTCCCGTGCTTCAAAGCACTCACCTACAAAATCAATCTCCTTTTCGCACGGGAAAGGTGTAATGAAAACCGATTTCTGGTACTGTACACAACCTAATTTTTTGAGAATAAGATTGATTCCCCTTCGCGCCATCATTTTTTTCTCTGGAACATCAAACATTACCAAACGCCACATACCATCCCATTTTTTCTGCGGTTCAATCTTCATTGAATCAAGCTTGTATCTTTTTGCTCGTTTGCTCCCCAAAAGAGTAAGTGAATAATACTCTTCGCCATCTGTCGTTTTTCTTTTAATAAGCCCACTATTTTCAAGGCGTGACAATGATTTCTTTAACTCCCATCTTTCTCTATTATTTTTGGGAAGGAAGTACTTAAAAAGTTGTACTGCATTCGGTGCAACAACAGCCGTTGTTAACAGTCCAACACCCAAAAGAATATTGAGTATCATTTCCTTTCTTTCCTCTCTAACTTTCTTTTCCATAATGTTAAAATGTTAAAATGGTACTGACGGTCTTTATGATACTATAGTATCATAAAGACCGTCAGTGACAAAGCACACAATACGGAACGGGCTACTTTTAAATCAGGAGTGACTCACCCACCTTAAAAATATCTCCTGCGCCCATTGTAACCACTACATCATTTATTGTTTCAGTCTCGCGGAGATATTTTTCTATTGTTTCAAAATCAAGCATCGCCCATACGCGGAGACCAGGAACCTTTTGCTCGTCAATAATATGTTGCGCAAGAATCTCGGCTGATATAGTTGGATCATTCTCTTCACGCGCAGCGTAAATAGGTGCAACAATCACTTCGTTGGCATCGCTAAAACTTTTTGCAAAATCATCAAGAAGAAGTTTCGTGCGTGAGTATAGATGCGGCTGAAAAACAACGCGGATGCGCGCATCAGGGAACTTCGCGCGAAATCCTTGTAACGTAGCCTGTATTTCCGTCGGGTGATGCGCATAATCGTCGTACACGAGCGCTCCCAACGCAGTCTTCCCCTTCTGCTCCATACGGCGCCATGTGCCCTGAAACTGCCCCAGCAACTTCCCTGCTTCGTCTTCCTTAATACCAAACAGCTTCGCCACAGCAAGTGCCGCTTTTGCATTTTTAATATTGTGCTCGCCTGAAACTTGGAGCTTCAACTTGGACGTTTCGTTTCCAAGTGAATAATCAACAATGCGCGCAGAAGCACCAACAAGGACTGGCGCGACACGTGGATCATTGGGGTCACACACAATGGCTCCGTGCGCGGGAACTTTTTGCACCATCTCAGTAAATGCTTTTTGTATCCCCTCAAACGTTCCATAGTAATCAAGGTGATCGTTATCAATGTTTGTAATCACCAGAACTTCGGGCGAAAGATTTAAAAATGAACGCTGATACTCACACGCCTCCACAATAAAAATATCACTTGTGCCCGCTATGAAATTTGTACCTGACTTGAGGAGGCTCCCCACGATCACGGTCGGCTCCTTGTGCGCGCCCACAAAAACCTCCGCAAGCATCGCCGTCGTCGTCGTCTTTCCGTGTGTCCCCGACACTGCTATTGTACGCATCCCGCGCGAAATCAACCCGAGCGCTTCTGGGTACGAAAGTGTTTGAACTCCTAGCTCCTTCGCACGAACAAGCTCAGGATTATCTTTTGGAATCGCAGGCGAATAAACGACGAGATCACATCCTTCTGAAATATGAGATGACTCGTGTCCTATAAAAATTATTGCGCCTTCGGTTTCCAATTTCTCCGTAATGATCGAACTGCCGCGATCTGACCCCGATACTATTACCCCACGCGAAAGCATCAGTCGCGCAACAGCAGAAACACCAATACCGCCGATTCCGACAAAATGTGCTCTATGAATATTTTTTAGAAATTCTTCGTTCATCCCGTTAGAGGTAGGAAATTGATCCCGTTAGAAGCGACTCAGCGCTGCGAATTCTCGCGGCTTCTAACGGGACAAGTTTCCGTAGCAAGTTAGTGATTAATAAATACTTCGACACATCATATTACAAAACCCGAGAGACAACAACATAACTATGGGACCTCTAACGGGATTCATACTATTCGGCGCGAGGCAATCCTCGAAGAATTTCTTCTGCGTGCTCTATATCATGCGGATATCCAATAGGTACCCAAAAATCACTTTCAACAATATGCATTGGATTATGACGAATATATTCCTCAATCATATCGGTCAAAAAGCGTTCACCATTTCTTACGCGCGTCGACTCATAATTAAAGATTTCGGGAGTAAGCACATACACTCCCGTAACTGCGAGATTTGATTTGGGGTATTCTGGTTTTTCGTCAATGCAACGTATTGTCCCATCTGGATTTGGAACCACAACACCAAAGCTTCGAGGGTCATCAACGAAATGAACAAGGAGTGCCATGTCGTGCTCAAGGCATCGGTTAATGCCATCTCTTCCATGAAGATCGTCGGCATACATGAGGAGGAACTTATCTTCATTCTCGAGATGTGACTTACAAAGATAGAGCGCATCTGCGGTACCGAGGGGCTTATCTTGCTTCACGTACGTAACTTTCTTTGCAAGAAATTCGTCACCAAGAAAATCCCGCAGCATCTCACTCTTGTACCCCACAACCACAACAACTTCATCAATAACACCAGGAAGAACTTCCCAAATATGCTGAATGAGTGGCTTCCCCGCAACTTCCACGAGTGGCTTTGGTCTCTCAAGGGTAAGTGGACGTAGGCGCTTCCCCTCCCCTGCGGCAAAAATAACGGCCTTCATCCCATTAGAGACAGGAGATAAAATCTCCATGCCTAATTACATTAAACTGCCAATAATATTTATTCAACATATGTTTATATTACCACAAATGACATGAGGGTCTCTAACGGGACAAGTATTAATTTATTTAATATCAACTAATTTACTCTTACACTATCCGAGTTTACTCACAAACTTCACAAACTGATCGCCGCGGTCAAATTCATTTTTGAATACTCCAAAACTTGCTGCGCCAGGAGAGAGAAGTACGGTGTCCCCTTTCTTCGCAAACTCACGAGCGGTATCAACTGCATCTTTCATACTGTCGACAATATACACAGGGTATGATGTTTTCTTTGGGATAAGCGCGAGAAGTTTCTCAGTGGCGGCACCTTCAATAAGCACGAGCCCCTTCACCGTCTTGTGCACAAGACGTGCCATGTCTTTGTAATCAAGATTCTTATCAGCACCGCCTGCAATGAGTACGATGTTCTTCTTTTTCTTATCAGCAAGCGCCTCAAGTGCGACACGATTACCATCTGGAGTAGTCGCTGTCGTGTCGTTGTAGTACTTAACCCCTCCGAGTGCGCGAATAAGCTCAAGACGTCCTGGAACGCCCATAAAGCTCTCTACGCCTGCTTTAATAGCCTTCTCTGATACATCAAGCTCCTGGCACACAAGGATGGCACAGGCGATGTTTGCGCGGTTGTGCTCCCCTGGAATCTTGATCTTCCACGTTGCCGGAACAATCTTCTTTGAAGCAACGAGCACATCTGCATCGGTTACCCCTTTAAACCTATTTTTTATTTCTTTTGCTGCTTGCTCCCCCATCACGAGTACCTCACCTTCATTTTGATACTTAAAAATATTCGCTTTGTCTGCAAAATATTTATCCATACTTCCTTTGTAATAATTCATATGGTCACTCAAGAAGTTGGTGAACACAGCTATGTGCGGAGAAACTTTTGCATCACCAAAACCCTGAAGCTGCCACGAGTCGAGCTCAAGCACAACAATATCTCCAACCTTAGTCTTCTTGAGAAGTGGAAGTGTCGCCATACCACGAACGTTCCCCCCGAGAAAAACATGGCTAGGATACGCACGCTCAAGTATGTGCATGATGAGATGCGTGACGGTGGACTTACCACGCGTACCTGTTATTCCCACAATCGTCGCTGGTGTAAACTTCGCAAAGAGTGAAGCATCCATCTCAATAGGGATTTTGTTCTTCTTTGCTTCTGCGATGTATGGTGAGTCGAGTGGCACTCCTGCTGCCTTGATGACCATGTCACAGTTTTTAAAATCAGAGAGTTTGTGCTCGCCGAGTACGTAGCGAATGTTTTTGAACTTCGCAAGTTTCTTGATTGAGGGTGCGAGTTGCTCGGCTGACTTGAAATCGGTGATTGTGAGCTCTGCTCCGAGTTCTGCCAAAAACTTCGCTACATTTACCCCGCGACCCAATAGCCCTAATCCAAGCATAGTAATCCTCTTTGGTGTCCCGTCGCCTTTGAAATATGTTTTGTAATTGGTTTGCATATAGTGCCATCATAACCAAAGCTCAAAATAATAGCAAAAAAACACCCTTCGGGTGTTTTTTGCTATTTGGTGCGCATGCCAAGACTAGCGCCCAAGGCGTGAATCTGCTGATGTTTATGGCCGAGCCACGAATCAGCTGATTCGGAACTGGGACACTCGTCATTATTAGGAGAAAGCGAGACTCGCAAGCTTTCTCCGCTCTAACCATTCTTATATTGAAAATTGACCGATTGGTGAGCAAAGTGCGCATGCCAAGACTCGAACTTGGGACCTCGTCATTATCAGTGACGCGCTCTAACCACCTGAGCTACACGCGCACTTTGCCAGCCAATCAATTTTCAATGTCCCCACCTGCGCATTTGGGAACTAAGAGAATATACCAGAAAACACCATATTACGCAACATTATTTGCACAAACGATAATCGCGTGGTAGTGTAACAAAAGCATTAACGAGTTCTATTCAACCCAACCAACCACGGAGGTAAGATGCAAAATCGCTCTGGACGACGCGGCAACCGCGGGACAAAGCAAAAAGACAATGAGCTGAGGGAACCTGGGCTCTTTCGTAAATCAACCAAGCTTTCGAGCTTTCTGAAGCGTTTTCACACGAAGATAAGCGAAGAAATGAAGCGGAGCTGTCTTCTGTCATTGCTGTCATAAACTCAAATGGAGGCAATATGAGAAGACGTACCCTTTTTGGACTCATTGCAGTCTGTTTCGCCAGCGCACCACCAATTATGTTTGTCCCCGTCCACAGGACAAATGGTCCGTGGTATCGGAGCTACCCCAACCATCGTGGTTGCAACAGACGAGCGTTGCGGAGGAAGCAAAATCGTCGCAGTGGTTGCAGAAAAAAATAGCATTAATAAAAAAGGCTTGAGCGCATGCGCTCAAGCCTTTGTTGTTACAACCTTTCGTTTTGATCAGTACTCTTTACTTGAAGAGGAACGTAAAGAGCCATGTGTAATCGCCGCCGCTCAAAACGAACGTGGTAACCCACCAAATGAACATCCCAACGAAAGGCAACGCCAGCAACACCTTCCAGCGTGCTGGACCAATATCTCCCGCTTGCCGCTCCTGTTCGCGATTGAACGGAACACCGAGGAATGTATCACAGCTTCGTTGATTCAGCTGTGCTGGCAGATTGAGAGCGTTGATACACGGTGCAACGTAGGTACGTTGTTTCATGGTACATTTCCTTTCAGAATTAGCTGAGAATACAATAGCATATTTAGTATAAAAAGTCAAGTACTCTAGGACAGCGAAAAACCCAGGTGCTCCCTGGGTTTTTCTGCGCTTATGGCAACTACATCCCGCCAAAATTTTCCAGAGGAAAACTTAATCGGGTAAATATGTAAAATCTAATTGGATTGCAAATCTTTTTTTGTGAGCTCGCCCGCTAAAATTTTTGCGGAGCAAAAACTTAGGCGGGTAAATATTCTTTCTTTTGTTCCGTTCTTCGCCTAACTTCACCGTCCGTTCCGAAGAACAGGCGACTAAGTTAGGTCTTGGTTACCAGTAACCCTTCTGGTAAGGGAGTTCCTTTTTGAGATAGGAGAACTATTATCTTAATTCCTTGCGGAAAAAACCGACCAATTCATTATACGCTCAACCGCAGAAATAAATCTGAGGCCAATGGTATATTTTATATTTTGAATTGATTCACGACCAGCTTCCGCTAGCCGTGCCTTGTTACGACTTAGTCCTTGTCACCATGCTTACCTTAAGCCCATACAAGATGGGATTTCGGGTACTCACGGCTCCCCTGACT
>JBAZWZ010000005.1:0-63159 GCA_041660105.1 Minisyncoccota bacterium
AAACAAATAATGATTGTGATTTTCAAATTCCCAATAAGAATCGGCGTATTAGTACTCCTCTGCTGAAACGATTACTCGTCTTACACATAGAGCCTATCAACGTGATCATCTCTCACGGGCCTCAAACGAATTCTGATCTTGGGGTTGGCTTCCTTCTTAGATGCTTTCAGAAGTTATCCATTCCCGACATAGCTACGCTGCGGTGCCCTTGGCAGGACAGCAGCCACACCAGAGGTCAGTTCACTCCGGTCCTCTCGTACTAGGAGCAAATCCCCTCAAAATTCAACGCCTGCAGAAGATAGGAGACCAACCTGTCTCACGCATTACTGTTTTACATCTCGCTCTGGTCTCCAAACCGCGAGAACCTCTTTTTCAAGAGGGATCGGACTATAGCATCGCCTTGTTTTTAGCAAGGGTGCTGACGTTTAGTCTCTACGGGCACAGTATACTCTACTGTTTCCCTCGGAATTATCATACGATTTTACTCGCTTAGATTTTCCCGAAATTAGTCAACTTGTCTACATACATCACTGTACATAGCCGCCGTGATTATGATGTCATTATTGATGAGTTTAGTCTCATCGCCTCGGGTTCAAACTAAGAGAAGTCAATTACAAAGAAGATATGAACCCGTACTGGACTTGTCCATACGGAACCATATTAGCTCCTCGGCTCGGAAATATGAAAGATTACTTTCTTATTTCTCTCGCCCTACGTCGCTAATAATCTCACTATCTTTGTAATTCACTCCTCTACGGTTTGAACCCAGCTCACGTATCTTTTTAATTGGCGAACAGCCAAACCCTTGGAAGCTTCTCCACCTCCAGGATAAGATGAGCCGACATCGAGGTGCCGAACTCTGCCGTCGATATGAACTCTTGGGCAGAACTAGCCTGTTATCCCCGTGGTAGCTTTTATCCGTTAATCTTCGACCGCATCTAAAGCGTGTCGTCGGTTCACTATGCTCTGCTTTCGCACCTGCTCGACATGTCCGTCTTGCAGTTAAGCCCTCTTTTGCCATTACGCTATCGGCACGGTTTCCATTCGCGCCTAGAGGACCTTAATAGACTCCTCCGTTACCTTTTAGGAGGAGAGCGCCCCACTCAAACTACCCGCCAAATACTGTCTCCGTGCGTTTTTTCCGTACAGATTAGAATATGCCCCAAGTAAGGGTGGTATTTCACTGTTGACTCCAGACAAACCGAAACCTGTCCTTCAAAGTCTCCCACCTATGCTACGCATACACAGAACATATTCAATATTAAGCTATAGTAAAGCTCACGGGGTCTTTTCGTCTATCTGCAGGTAACCGGCATCTTCACCGGTATTGTATTTTCACCGAGCTGCTTCTCGAGACAGTTCCCCACTCATTACGCCATTCGTGCACGTCTGAACTTACCAGACAAGGAATTACGCTACCTTAGGACCGTTATAGTTACGGCCGACATTCACCAGGGCTTATACAAGCCAGCAATACAACCGAAGTCATATCACCACCCGTATTTAACCTTCTGGCATTGGTCAGGCGTCACCCCATATACATCCTCTTACGAGTTCGCATGGAGCTGTGTTTTTGGTAAACAGTTGGCAGGGAATCTTTCGCTGCGGCCTCCACCACTTTATTTTCAAAGTAGTTTCAGAGCCAGAAAAATTAGTCAACATTTTATTTGATGAGTTTGTAATTATAGGCTTCAGAGAGACCACTATTCTTTAAAAATAGTGGATCCCCTGAGGGGTGCGGTAAGTAAACAGGTGCATGGCCTTACCGATACCTATTTCGGTTTTTTTGGCTTTCATACATAGGCCCTGTTGCTTTTTCCGCAAACCCCATCAGAGGCTTTAGAGACTTTGTCTCTCTGAAGCCCACAATCACTCACCTTCTCAAATACTTTTTTTGTGTTTGATATCAGCTCTGATATCAAACACGGTCTCGATACACTCAATTCTTCGGACTCCATCACTATTGCATAAGCATTGATTAAATTGCTTTAGTTGCGAGGCGGGAAGAATTTTTTACGACCAAGATGTACAAGTGTACATTGCGTGGAGGAAAAAATTCTTCTCAACGATGCAAATGAAGTAATTTTATCGATGCGCTTTAAACGCAAAGTGGTGGAGGCAAGCCTTATCCCGAAGTTACGGCTGCTTTTTTGCCGAGTTCCTTGAGAAGCAATCACTCGTTCGCCTTAGTCTACTCGACTCGAGCACCTGTGTCGGTTTTAGGTACGGTTTTTTATTTGTTATGCTTAGAAGCTTTTCTCGGAAAGTTGCTTTGCTGTATCTGCTCAGGCGAACCTGAGCATTTCTGCTTCACTTGCGCTCGGTATTAAAACCAGACTCCCGGATTTACCTAAGAATCGCACTGATGACACAAACGCAAATCCAATAATGCGCACGGCATACTAACCTTCGTCACTCCATCGCACAAATAAAAAGTTAAGGAATATTAACCTTATGTCCATCGGCTTCAGCTTTCGCTATCACCTTAGGCCCGACTAACCCTTCGCTGATCAACATCGCAAAGGAAACCTTGCTCTTACGGCGTGCGGGGATCTCACCCGCATTGTGGTTACTTGTGCCAACATTCTCACTTCGTGCCGCTCCAGAGTTGCTCACACTTCTCCTTCAGCGCAGACACGAACGCTCTCCTACCGCTCCCCCATCTCTAAAGACGAGAGAACCCTCAGTTTCGGTACTACGCTTAGTCCCGATTATCTTCGGTGCAGAGTCTCTTAGTGAGTGAGCTGTTACGCTTTCTTTAAATGATGGCTGCTTCTAAGCCAACATCCTCACTGTCTGAGAAACTCCACCTCCTTAAGTACACTTAGCGTAGATTTTGGGACCTTAACTTGAGATCAGGGCTGTTTCCCTTTTGACCGACGGAGCTTCGCCCCCGTAGTCTTACTGCCGAGTATTTAATCTCTGGTATTCGGAGTTTGATAGGGTTAACGAGATTGCTCCCTGTTTAACCCTTCCAGTGCTCTACCCCCAGAGGGTACGCTCGACGCTATGCCAAAACATATTTCGGAGAGAACCAGCTATTACCAGATTCGATTAGCTTTTCACTCCTTACCACAAGTCATCCGATGGTGTCGCACGGCCAACCGGTTCGGGCCTCCATCTGTATTTCTACAAACTTCACCCTGCTCATGGTAAGCTCATCTGGCTTCGGGTCTCATGCATACAACAAACGCGCTATTCACACTCGGTTTCCCTAAGGCTCCACCCGACAAGGGCTTAGCCGCGCTGTATACATGAACTCGTTGGCTCATTCTTCAATAGGCACGCAGTCACTCTAAATAAATTTAAAGCTCCTACTCCTTGTAAGCATATGGTTTCAGTTCTATTTCACTCCCCTCACCGGGGTTCTTTTCACCTTTCCCTCACGGTACTAGTTCACTATCGGTTTCTAAGAGTATTTAGCCTTACCAGTTAGTTCTGGTAGATTCCCCCGAGCTATTCGTGTCTCGAAGTACTCAAGAACAGAGACAAAGAAGATGTAATGTTTTCGTTTACCGGGCTATCACCGTCTAGGGCCTTGCTTTCCAGCAAGTTCAACTAACATTACATTTTGTAACTCCTCTCGTATAAATACGACGTCTCTGCCTTACAACCCCTACTATAAATAGTAGGTTTGGGCTATTTCCGTTTCGCTCGCCGCTATTCAGGAAATGTTCCGCCATTCGGCGGCTTTTTTTATTTTCCTCCAGGTACTGAGATGTTTCACTTCCCTGGGTATACTCCAACATTTAAATGTTGGTCATGACCTATAACAGTCATGGGGTTTCCCCATTCAGAGATCTCCGGATCAAAGGTTGCTAGGCACCTCCCCGAAGCTTATCGCAGCCATGCTACGTCTTTCATCGCCTCTTAGAACCAAGGCATCCACCATATGCTCTTAAATTTCTTATTAGGAAATTTAAAAACCACAATCATTATTTGTTTCCCGAGCACCAATACTGGTGCTCGGTAGCCTCGCTTGCTTAGAGCGAGACTTCACCTCGTCTTTAATTTAGTCTTCGTAAATTTCGCTAAAAATTTCTGGCGAGACGAGGAGAAAAATTTGAATTGAACCGAGGTTCAAAGAAAATTTTTCTCAAAGTCGTAGCCGACATTTTTTGCGAAATGCGAAGAAGTCAATTAAAGACGAGGTGCGTTCTTACCTGCCCGTCTCCACACACTCAAAGACCTCCTTAACGGTGTGTGGGACGGCATGAAATTGTCAATCAACAATCGATGAGATTTCTTTTCGGAAACAAAAAAACCGCTTTTATGGGCGGGTCAAAATAGAAGCCGTAATGGTTCCTATATTATCCCAGCCAAGGGGTATTTCTCATTCCGATACTCATATACAACAATCCAGCCATTATATACGAAAAAAAACCTGTGTCAAGGACTTTGGGCAGAATATAGAATATTGAATTTTGAATATGGAATATGGGCCCAAAATGCATAGAAAAACCCGCCTTTGGGCGGGTTTTTCTATAAATATCAATCCTACAAAATGCAACATCATTGAATGATTATCTTACGGGAAAAGGAGAAGGTGTGGGACGAGTAAAAGACGGGGGTAGGACGACGGGGTTATTCATCCTAGGATTATTCAATCTAGATAGTTTTATACCAATAATATTCATACCAATTATTACGACAATCAAGCTAATGAAGCCTAGGAGTATCAACCTGAGAGAAAGTAGTTTTGCGACAACGCCATACTTTCTAAATATGTTCGCTAGCAAAAAGAACACGGCCGCCCACAAACTCGAATTTATCAAAACACTGTAAGTAAAATTACTACCACTTGTTGATGATGGTTCCCATACCTCCTGCATTGGATGAGGCTCATAATGAAAAGGGATTGGCCATCCTGTCTCAAGTGGTTTTATTAGATTCCTATCAAATGAGGTGTCCGTTGTCCAGAATATTGAACTTTGAGTAAAGACGGTCGCGAAAACAATAATGAGTCCCGCAACTTTTACTTTACTACCTTTTGCTTGAAAGATATGCAGAATATTGATTGCGAGGACCGCATGAATAAAGAAGAAGAAGGTGAATATAATTGAGATATAGGACATAGCTGTAGTGTTAAAATTTCCTTTTCGTAGAAAGTTAGATTGCGGGACGAATTATTGACTAGTGTAGCATACCAACCCATAGAAAAACCCGCCTTTAGGCGGGTTTTTCTATGTCTTTATACTTTAGACTTTTGACTTTTTGACTTTTTGACTTGAGCGTTAGCGAGCCTACTTATTCGAGATGTCCTCGCGGAGCTTCTCGATATAGTTTGCTGCTGCTTCCTTGCCACCAAGTCCGAATGCGAGACCTCCTGCGAGAGCAAGCATTGCTACGAGCCCTGTGAAGAGTGTCTGCATCATACCCGCAGCGATACCGAGCTGGTTCATTGCTGCAAGAATTGCAACAATCCAGATAGACCAACGTGCAATACCACCAACGAATCCTGCTGACTTTGACTCAAGAGCGCGAGCGCCACCGGCCATCACCTTCTGTGTGAAGTCTGCAAGAACTGCTGCGGTAACCAAGATCAATGTTGCAACGATAACCTGTGGAATGTATCCAAGTACAACGTTGAGCAAGAACTGATTAACTGCCTGGAGGTTGAGAATATCAAGAGCAGTCACGAGGAATACTACAATGATAAACCACTTAACCAAACCGCCGAGGAATGCGCCAGTGTTAAGTCTGAAACCTGCTTTCTCAAGAAGACCGCGTGCTCCTGCGCTTTCGAGGACTGAATCAATCTTTGTTGCCTTTACAAGCTTAGCAATAACCTCAGCAAGAACTGAGCCAACAACCCACCCTGCAATGAAAATTACAATTGCAACGAGAAGCTTTGGAAGGAACGCGATCAACTGTCCGCCAATCCCCTGAAATGATCCCCCCAACTGTGTTCCCCAATCTGAAATAAGCATATTTTTATTTGTTATGCGCAGTTTCGTCTGCGCGTAAACATTAATTATTTAAAACTAATAAATTCTATCAACTCCTTTACGCGGATGATGACCTTTTTATTATACCATTTTGAGGGACGGGGGCAAATGGGGTGTGGATAACCGCAAGTTTACTCAACCCCTATTTTGTCGAGAATCGTATCATGACGGAAATCGAGGATATCGCGGACAAATTTGTCATATACACTAAGGCGGTAAAGGAAATCAGCTGTATCGAGCGCGCCGTACGAAAGCTCCTTCCCTACTTCTGCCTCAATAGACTTGAGCACGGTTTCAATGGCGCGCTTTTTGAGATTGTCCCCAACGATGAGTACGTCCACGCGTGCCTCAGGTTCATCAATAAAAATACCTGAGAGGACGAGGAGCTTCACCTTCCCTACTGATTTGAAACGACGGCTTATCTCATCTCTATTGAGTGGTGTTTCAGAAATGACGAGATTCTTGAGGGGAACAAGAAGTGAGAATCCTGGCTTGAGCTGCACTCCCTGCACTCGCTTCCTTGTTGCAGGTTTCTTTGAACCACGCTTAGGGGGAATTTCTTTGAAATAACTTTTGTCCGAGAGGAAGCCAACCTTTTTGAGAAGTGCAATTTCGCGACGAGTCTCTGTCGTTGATACTTTGCTTTTTTCGGCAATGGTTGGCACGTCATATGCATCAAGCGGGTTCAAAAGAAAGAGGCGCAAAATCTTTACGCGCGCCTGGCTTCCAAAAAGTTTTCCGAGGGTATCCATGCGGGGAATTATACCACTTTATAAAAATATAGACCAATACCCTACTGCAGATGCCTCGGAGTATCGGTCTATATTAACTCCTCGACTCAACAATGAGAAAGATTACTTTCTCATTGTGCTCGCCCTACGTCGTTAATAAAAGAAAAAGCCCCGCGGTACTCCGCGGGGCTTCGAAACTACTCTACTACGTTTGCTTGGGGAATCTGATTCACTTCTGCTTCCTCATACCCCGAAGGGGCAAGCAGTTCCTGAATCCGCGACATTATTACTGCGGTCGCTTCAATCAACTCTTTATGACTCGGTTGCCTTTCTGCACAATCTGGTCCAAAAATTTCTTCGCGGGAAATTGGCTTCCCGTACGAAACCACAATTTTGTGCTTCCGGGCGAAAAAATCGCTTGGCCCCATTCGTTTATGCCCAGAAATTGCTACTGGGACAACAGGTCTCCCTGTGCGCCAAAGTAAGTACGCAACTCCTGGTTTCCCTTGCGCGAGTTGGGACCCAGTGTTCAATTTCCCCTCAGGAAAAATGCAAACACTTTTCCCACGAAGCAGTAGGCTGATATGATGTGGGAGCATTTTTTCATAATCTTTGATTCCTACAAGTGCTGGATACGCACCCCAGATTTTGAAGACAAGACCACCGTATGCATACCGAATAATTCCCCGCACATCATAGTAACTCCTTTCGCGTGAGACATAGTGCATTGGCATTAAGGACGAAAAAGGATTGAGAGTCGCAGGGACAATAAATGGATCCAGTTGACTCAAATGATTAACCGCGAAAATTACTCCGTTATTATTCTGCGCGATATACTCCCGTCCTTTTATTACTAATTTACCAAACACCACCAAAGGAACTCTCACGAATGGCCAGTAGAGCGCTTGGAAAATATGGGTAATTATTGGGAAAAAATCAATCCGGAAAAACAACGCGGGCAAGAAAAACCCTTTGGGTATTCTCATGACAATCTCCTTTAACCTAAATGTAGTGTTTCAAAAAACTTCTGCTTCTATTATTAACCCTATCAAATGGCGTACTATTTGCAAGGACAAAGAAAAAGCCCCGCGGAGTAACGCGGGGCTTGGTTAAAAACTTGAAACTAGTAAAGAAACGACCACGGAGGCGATTTCTCCCACATCGACTCGAAGCGGTCCCGCAATCTCTGAGCAGCATCTGGCTCATTGAAATTACAAACCACAAACAATTCATTGCCATCATCGTCAGCCTCACATCGGATTGAGTCCCCTACCACAAGAAAATGTTTTCCATATGGCGCATTAGACACCCGAAAATCAATACGACTCTGAGCTTCTTGAGGAAGCGCCCTGATGACATCCAGTGCACGAGAATTGCCAACATTGCCAAGGAGAATGCGAAAACTGCAGTATGAATTCAGAAGAATTTTCGCGTAGAATTCAGGTCCAAGTGAGTCGCTGTAAATCAAAACCTCTTCGTTTTTTGCATGGCTAACCATCATACCTGCAACAATTTCAGCGTGCCATTCCTCTCCATTGAGGAACCGCCGATCCTTCTTGCTGTTCGCAATTTCGGCCACAGCGAAGCGATACTTTTCGCGCTGTACTGGGCTTGCTCCGAATTTCGGAAGGAAACCATAAACTTTTGATTTTATTCTAACAAATAACGATTTATGTTGGTTCATCACTATCTCCTTCTCTTGTGCGTTGATATTTCGAAATACTTCTTTTCTATTTGAAAGACTAGCAAATGAGGGGTAATTTGCAAGGGGAAGATTAGGTAACTTTTGCACCAGCCGTCGGCGGGTACGCCTCCCTAAGGACCCACGGTCCTCAGCGCTCGCTTGAGTACAAGCTCACTGCTCTCCTTCACGGAAAACTTCCGTTTTCCGGCCCTTTCCCAAGCAGACGCAAAGGTAACTTTGAATATCACACTTCCAAATAAAAAACCCCGAGGAATTTCCTCGGGGTTTTTTATTTGGAAGTGTAATAGTATTACTTCAAAGTTACCTTTGCGCCTGCTTCCTCGAGCTTCTTCTTGAACGCTTCTGCGTCTGCCTTCTTCATACCCTCCTTGAGCATTGAAGGTGCTGCGTCTACGAGATCCTTTGCCTCCTTGAGACCAAGTGCGAGAACCTCCTTTACAACCTTGATAACCGCAATCTTCTGGTCACCTGTTGCTGAGAGCTCTACGTTGAATGAGTCCTTCTCTTCTGCGCCTGCTGATGCGGCTGCGGGAGCTGCGGCTGCTGCTACTGCAGAAACACCAAACTTCTCCTCGAGAACCTTTACGAGCTCGTGAAGATCAAGAACAGTCATTGTCTCGATTTTCTCTACAAGGTCCTTGAACTTTGCAGGAACTACTACGTCTTTGTTTTCTGTCATAATTTTAATAATTAAATTTCTAATTTGGTTATGCTACTACTTCTGCTGACTCAGCTACGGGAGCTTCTGCCGCCACCTCTGCTGGAGCCTCAGGAGTTACTTCTGCTACTACTTCAGCAACAGGTGCTTCTGCTTTAGCTACGGGTGCCACACCCTTAGACTCGGCAATCTGGCCCATCGCAATAGCGAAACGCTGGATTGGTGAGTTGATAAGGTTGACGAACATACCACGGAGAACCTGAAGTGGAGGAATGGTTGCAATTGCCATCATTTCTTCCTTTGTCTTGTACTCTCCATCGAAGATACCTCCTACGATTGAGATTGAACCCTTGTCGCGAGGCATAATCTGAAATCCATAAGTCTCACGTGCTGGAGCGAGGAGATCCTCACCGTATGCAATCGCGAGTTCTCCAGGGAGCTCAGGCATATCACCTTTTGCTTTGAGGTCAGTGAGTACACGCTTTGCTAAAGTCTTCTTCGTAACAAAGTATCCAACATTGTCTGCGGAAAGCTTTCGGCGGAGGATTTTTGTGTCCGCAGCTGAGAGCGCTTTGAAGTTTACGAAAACGATTGACTTAGCTGTCGCGAGACGCTCTGACATCGAGCCAATAAGTTCTACTTTCTTTTGTTTTGTAATTGCCATATAACTGTATACAATATTAGCTCCTCGGCTCGGAAGTGAGAAATAATTTTCTCACTTCTCTCGTCCTACGTCGCTAATAATTAATATTTTGAGCGGCCAGAACGCGGAGCGTTCTGGCCGAAAGCCATCCCATAACGGGAATAAGTCGACCTCCGCAGGGCCTATGTCGCTTTTCTCTGCGACCGCCTACTTCTTCGGGCTTCGGGGTTATATTAGCGTGTGTGGACAATATTGTCAACCGTCATGATGGTTGCATTCATTTGCCCCAATTTCATTGCCTTTGAGACTGTTACGCCCGCCAAACCAACGAGTAAAATCGCTACAAATCCAAGCAATGATTTGATGATTTCTTTCATACATTGACTATACCACATTCGGCAAAAAACGTCTAACTACCAAAAACTAAGGCCTTGCCTTCGCAGATGCGAAGGCAAGGCCTTAGTTTTTGGTGGTTTCCAATCCCCTACTTTTGAATAGTAACCGTTGCTACATTCAACTGCTTATTACAATCCATAAGGAGAGAGGCGGGCAGCGTAGCGCTTGAGAGTTTAATGATTCTAAAACCATACCCAGGAAGTGTGTACGCAGTACCGAGCGTAATGGTACGCACCTCAGACGAACGGTTGTCGATCATAATACTTGTGCCGTTCTTAAAGGTCGCCATTGTTGGGCTCGCCTGGCAAAACGTTCCTCCAGTCAACTGGATGCGATTTTTCTCAGGATAAAGCGCGAGCGCTTGCACATAGCTTAGCGAAGCAGCCTCTCCTGTTGAAGTATTCGTGTTTTTGATGGTGGTTGTTTTTGGTGTTGTGATGAGGGCGCTACTTGAGGTGGATACCTGTTCCCCTGCTGGGATTCCACTCTCAGGAGCAACTGCTGGCTTCCCAAAGAAGAACGCCGCAACAACGCCAACAATAATAATTGCAGCGACCCCAATTCTTATATTCTGTTTACTAATATTTTCCATATAATTTTTAAACTTTTTGTGCGAAATTTCTTATTAAATTAATTACCTAAACCTGCTAGTCGTACTTTGCCATACCTCCTATAAGCCTAGCAAATCAAGGCTTTTTTGCAAGAGTTATGACGTTGCCCGCTAGATGACTTCTTTTCTAACCGTAATGAAGTACGGGGAAAGATAATCGTTGAACTCATTGTTTGCAGAATCTTTTATGTGGGCTTTTATTCGATAAGTTCCTACGGGGACAGTGGTTGTTGCCCCAGAAAGAACCCAGTTCCAGGATTTCGAACATGAGACTGTCCCGTCGACACACCCTGTCCCCGAATAAAAGATTTTGTCTTTTGATGGATCTGATATATCCTGAATCGCAACGGAAACCCAATCAACGCTTTCACTTGCGGTAAGCTCGAGCTCCATATCAGCTGGTGTCGTCGTCGCAAAATCTGCAACAACATCCCCCGCGACACCATTAAACGTATAACTCAAAATCGAAGGAGGAGTGGTGTCGAGCACGACAGGAGGTGGGGTCGTATCTGGCGCGACAGTTACCGTAACAGTGTACACTTGCGTTGAGCCATTTTCTGCAGTAACCGTATACGAAACAGGATTTGTGAAGTCTTGAGAAGATAGTAACGATGGGCTCGACGTTGCAAGTGGTGACAGAGTAATAGCTGGCGTAAGTGTACGCACATCAATACCAAAAGGAACCGTCAGACTAATAGTGTGTACAGTCTCATCGATGACTCCAGGAATTGTTGATGTAGAAACCTGCAAACTAAAAGCTGTGATTGATTTTTCAGTACTAAGAACTACGGGTGGAGTTGTGTCTTGAGAAATAATTACCGTAACAGTGTACACTTGTGTCATGCCATTTTCTGCAGTTACCGTGTATGTAACTGGATTCGTAAAATCATGCACAGCCCCCGAAGCTGGGCTTGAAGTTGCAAGAGCAGGCACTGATATAGCTGGTGAGAGAGAGTGAACATCAGTACCAAAAGGAACCGTCAGACTAATAGTGTGCGTAGTCTCGTCTATAACTCCTGAGATTGTTGACGTAGAAACCTGCAAACTAAATGCAGTAATTGATTTTTCCGAGCTCAAGATTACAGGAGGTGGAGGAAGGACTATCGCAGGCTTATTACTGATATTATCAATCACCACTTTCCCATTCCCCGCACACGTTTTTGACCATCCATCAAGACTACCGCACGCACCAGGGGCAACAGCGACTCCTGTATACGACGAAGTTTGGTAGTACACAGCGACACGTCCGCCTGAAGGAATGATAAACCCACAGTTCCACCCGCACCAAACCATACTTCCTCCTGCTGATACGAATGATCCAGCCCCTTCCAATTCACTAGCTTCAACATAAACACTACCGCCAACTTTTCCAGCTGGACCATTCGCAGAAACACCGCCGTTATTAATAAATTTACCGGAGGATTTAATGTACACAGAAGCCCTTTCTCCGGAAGCAAAGAAATTGTCGGGGTCACTCACCGTAGGTGTGGTCCAAGCAGAAACAGAGGAACCGACACCAATATCAAGATTGTTAACAACAATACGAAGTTGTTGCCCCGCTCCTGCGCCTAATTTACCGCCATCTTTCAAAATAAGCGAATCAACAATCAATGGGTCTGCACACATCAGTGTCAAAGTGCTTCCCTTCCCTATTGTCATAGTGGGAACATTTAATGTCACTCCTGACCCAATAGTTACAAAGGAACTACTAGTTGCAGATAGATTGTTTGCGTTGACCGTAGAGTTGTCACTCATAGTAAATCGCGCACCACCAGCCAAAGAAATTGTGTCGGCTGTAAGCGTTGCACTTTTTTCAATTTCAACACTAGCTCCGTTTGTAAGATAAATATTGTGATAATTTAATGGCTCATCATTTTTTTGAAACCTGAACGAGTTTTTAATATACAAATCTTTATGAGTATCATCAAAAAATGCTGCAGTTCCCGCTCCCACCGCTGAACCAGAAAACGATGAACTTGCATAGTGAACTGCTATTCTACCACCACCTCCAGCAAATCTGTATGGCCAATTTGCATAACTACCATTTGCACTTAACATGCCTGTCCCGGCAAAATTGTTTGCGACCACGTAAATACTCCCCCCGCTTGCACGAGTACCACTGCCATTCGCAGAAATAATTCCGTCATTTACAAACGAATCTGTTACAACTATTTGTACTGCTCCTCCACCTCGTGGCCCCATTCCACTTCCTAAATCAACAGGTCTTGTGGCAGATCCATAAATTGGTGGATTCACCCCTCCTCCCCCACCTCCGTAACTTGCAGCTGGGTCTGATCCTGTACCAGCTTGAGGGGGACTCCCTGGCCCCATGTTGTACCCTTGACCGTTTGCAGAGATTGAGGAGCCAGAAGAGACTGTGAGATTTGCAACCTCCAGTGAGAGTGTTTTTTCTATCGAACCAGTAATAGCAGATCCTCCTAACACAGACAGCGTGTTCGTATTTATTTTTTCTCCACCAGAAAGCACTAAGGTTGAGGCCCCATCCAGAATAATCTCGGGGATATTTAATACATCGCCATTCGAAAAAGAGAGATATGAGCCACCAGAAAGAACAAGTTTATCTGCGGAAAGTGATACACCACTATCTACACTGACTGATGCGCCGTTTGTAAGATAAATATTGTGATAATTTAATGGCTCATCATTTTTTTGAAACCTGAACGAGTTTTTAATATACAAATCTTTATGAGTATCATCAAAAAATGCTGCAGTTCCCGCTCCCACCGCTGAACCAGAAAACGATGAACTTGCATAGTGAACTGCTATTCTACCACCACCTCCAGCAAATCTGTATGGCCAATTTGCATAACTACCATTTGCACTTAACATGCCTGTCCCGGCAAAATTGTTTGCGACCACGTAAATACTCCCCCCGCTTGCACGAGTACCACTGCCATTCGCAGAAATAATTCCGTCATTTACAAACGAATCTGTTACAACTATTTGTACTGCTCCTCCACCTCGTGGCCCCATTCCACTTCCTAAATCAACAGGTCTTGTGGCAGATCCATAAATTGGTGGATTCACCCCTCCTCCCCCACCTCCGTAACTTGCAGCTGGGTCTGATCCTGTACCAGCTTGAGGGGGACTCCCTGGCCCCATTCTGTACCCTTGCCCATTTGCAGAAACCGAGGAGCCCCTCTCAACCGTGAGATTTTTTGCAAATATTTTTACTCCCTTAAAAGTATTCGTTGAATTTTCATTTCCAGCTGCAGTAATTACTGCATTATTGGTTATTGTTAAATTGTTGAATACATATTCTCCGGCAGCTAACCATGCGCTCGATGACGCTGTGACATTTTCCTCTACACTATCTGCGATGCCATTTTTGTTGAGGTCTGAATATAAAATGTTTGCGGGGTTGGGGGTTTCAAATACCATCGCAAATGTTGTGGATGGGACGGGTGTGTTCGTTGCGGTAGTAGTGGTTGCAAAATTCGTCTCAAAATAACCAAAAGCAGACCAGTTTGTACTTGAAGTGCTTACGCTACTTTCAAGACGTGTGCGATATTGCCAAATACCAGGACTTGGGATCTCTACTTCTTTATGAAAAGATAATACTGCGCTTGTGGTAGTAGCTTCGGCTGAAATAATTACTGATGATGTTGCGGTATCAAGCGATGTGTTTTTTAGCTCGATTGCAATCGTATCAAAAGTTGAAGTACTGTTGTGGTATTCGCCAGAAAATATTACAGTACTTGTGCTGTATGTTTGCGCGGAGGTTGTTGCAAAGACGATGCCGTCAGGAATAATAATTTCTTCAGTTGATGTTGCAGGTGGCTCACTTGAGTCCTCTGTAGAAGTTGCTACCGCTGGTGAAGCTGGCTGCTGTATCGACCCACCCCCAAAAGACATTGGCTGTGGATTTGACGAGCCTCCTCCTGCTATTTGCTGCGGTGTTGATGGCAGCTGTGGTAAATTAGGCCGTTGTCCCGCAATAACGACTGGTGGTGGTAACGCTGGAGTGAGAGGGGTTTGGATAATATTAGGAGTAAGAGCAGATGGGGCAGTTTGTGGTGGTGGTAACGCTGGAGTGAGAGGGGTTTGGATTGCGCCAATGACAGATGCGGTGTTGCTTGCTGGGTTAATATTTTCAGACAGGAGTCCCCCGACGGCATCACGAATCCCAGAACCAACAGCGACAGCGGTGTTAGAAATAGCACTCCCGACGGCAACAGTTGTGTTTATTACGGCATTGCCTACAGCGGTACTTGCATGGTATCCCCAAACGGCCGTATTAACGGCAAGATAGTAAGTCCCGACAGCGACATCAGAACACGTGTTGTAGCTCGCAACAAAGGCACCTTCAGTGGTACCGATAACAGTATCAGCGACTGCAAAAACTGCCCCGTTTAACTTATGTGAAAAAGAATACATGGGTGGCGACATACAGGGCGCGTCTGTGTCTTGAGTTGTATTGCTTGAGAGACTACTGAGGCCCTCGCCTACTTTCGTAATAATTTCACTACTACTTCCACTATATTTTAGATATACATCGGAAAAACTATGTCCTGAAAGTGGGTTTATGCCTCCGGCAACTTCTGCTATATGTATATTAGTTGGCAAAATCGGATGAAGTGGCGAAAGGTGTCCAACGAGACCTGAGATAACATGGTCTGTATCAGAGGTGAGCCATTTTCCACCCCCAGCAACTCGACTAGCGGGAGTAGCGACTCCATACACTCCCATAGATTGTTTTGGGATGCCACCAGCCTGATCGGCAACTACATCATAAAAACTATTTGCATAAAAATTTCCCTGTGAGTGGGCAACAAGGAGGAGCTTTTGAGTTTTGATTTTTTTACTTGCATCATCCAGCATCTCGATGAGATCATAGTCTGCAACTACCTCGCTTCCAAATGCTTTTTGAATAATAGAATCAAAAAGGTCAGCAACACCACCAAAATGGGAAGGGTTGAGGAGGTATTCGTATTTTATCTTTTGATTATTCCAATCAAAACCAACCTTCTTCATGAGCGCCTCCATATTATTTATAGCACCATCTTTATCAGTTAGAACACCATTTATAGTAGCAATGGTGTATCCGTCTGCAGAACATTTCCCCGTCTCAATTGCTGCAAAAGATACTGCCGGGAAAATGAAAATGATGACCAAAAAGTAGTAGAGGGGGAATTTCATTTTAATTTTTTAAGAGAGCAACTTCCACATCACACCAATCGTCAGAAACTGAATAACTTCCAACATATTCATAAAAATTATGCATATATTTTTTTCTTTCTTCTGTATTGATTTGTCGCTGTTTAACAAAATTTTCGTTTTGATCAGTCTCCTTTGTAAATTTATCCATATCAGACCGCGAACTAATACTCCAAATGCATTTAAGCGCCTTGCTTTCATTATCCTCAACACTCGCGGTCGCTGTTTCTTTGTTCAAAATTGGCAATGTCATCTGTGTCTGCAACGCCAACGCATACTGAAGCAGTACCGCTCGTGTCTTTGCCGAGTTTGGGTATTCCTTGAAGATTGCGAGTTCCACATCATCGCGAATACCATTATTATTCGCATCAATACCTGCGACCGTCTTATCAGCCTCTACTCCTGGGTCCGCTGGTAGGTTCTTCCCCATCACATCATCCATAGTGAGCTTTGTTGCGTGGATTATAGCCACCTGCGCTTCTGTCTTCTTGTTTTGCATATAAAACGGAATACGCGCAATAACTAATAAAATAAAGGCGGCAAGTATTGTGATCGCCGTCCACTTCAAAATCTTCATAAATTTTTTCATAATTCCCTCTATTGTACCACGCACACATCACATCCCACCACAAAATATCCCTGAATATTGTTTATCTGTGGATAACTTTTAAACAAAGGACCGCCCTTTGTTTTTATTCTTCCTCGCCAAAAGAGAGCCAGTCGTTAACGAAATCATCAAAATCTTTTGTAGTGTCAAAATATTGTGGACCGGCTTCACGGTTAGTAATCTTCGACTGCAGGCGCGGTGACCCTTGATAATCAACATAACTTGAGTATTCATAGCTTTTCAAATATTCTTGAGCCGCTACGCGATCTTGAATACCGCTTTCTTTCCATTCGGGCTCGATGAGTTTAATTGGGTTTAAATGAATATATGCAAATAAATATTTCAAATACTCATCCGTATCAGCGTGTTTTGCTTTGAATCTGCTCTCAAACAGAGCTCCTGTACGCTTATTCTTCTTGTTGAAATACATTGAGTAGCCAGTTAGGAGCTTTGAGACAAACTTCGCAACGCCGCCCTCTGATTTCTCGCGGACAACAAGATGAAAATGGTTTGGCATCAGACAATACGCAACAATATCCACAAGTGTTTCACCACGCTCTATTTCAAAAAGCTCAATAAAGGACCGTCCTTGTTTGAAATGTAGACCAATATTTACTGGATTTGAGCTATTGCAGGCATATAGTAGCGCCTCAAATCGTTTGTAATCATGTTGTGCAAGGAAAATGAGGCGCTTGTCGGTTCCTCTATTATATATATGGTAGTACTCCCCTGTCGAGAAATTAAACTTTCGTAACATCCCAATAGTATACAACTTTTCAAATAAAGGACGGTCCTTTATTTGGAGAAACTGTGGATAACTCATCATTTATATAGTGTTTTTTAGGAAATATTGAAATAAAGGACCGTCCTTTATTCGGGGAAGCAGAGCCCCTTCTCAGGGAACATGGACTATGGGCTTAGAGTGCACTCGTTTCGCGCTTACTGTCAGCTTGATCCCTTAATTTCTTGATTTCTGGTCATCATTTTGAAATAAAGGACGGTCCTTTATTTTGGGGTTTTGTTGAGAAATATGGGCGAAATGGGGAAAAGTGCAGAAAAAGGACCGTCCTTTATTTATGGGCAATACAAAAGCCCCCGGATCCTTGCGGAAGCGGGGGCTTTTGTATTTATCTAGGTTTCCCTATCTACTTTTGACTTTGGAGGGCTACGAAATAATCTGTAATTTAATACTGGATTGCTTCGTTCCTCGCAAAGACGATAAACCTTTTAGAAACACTAGTTATTTGTGATAACTGATGTATCTGTTGGGTAGTTGTAGATGAGTGTTCCTGTGATGTTGCTTACACCACCATCAACATCGTTCCAAAGGAGGAGATTTGCGGCGCCAAGTTTGGTTGATACTGAAGTTGTGTTAACAGCACCTGACACATCGGTAGCTGTACCGTAGATTCTGAAGGTCTTTGAAGTTCCTGCAGAAATAGTGTAGCCAGTTCCGAGTGTGATTGTTGTTGTTGCAGTTCCGCCAGCTGACATAGTGAAGTTACCGTTTGTACTGGTAATTGTAGTACCATCGGTTCCCTTTACTGTGAATGCTGCTGTTCCTGAAGCAACTCTTGTAACACCAGTTGATGTCATACTAATTGGCAAGTCAACAAGCTTCAAAGCACCATTTGCATCAGCTGCAACGGTAATCTCAGCAAGTTTTACAAGACCATTAATAAGTGAATCAGATGAGTCAGCAATAGTTACGGTTGGCTTTGTTGCAACCATAGTCAACGTGTTAGAAGGAACAGCGAGGAACGAAATGTTACCCGTGCCGAACGCTGCTGTCGTCGTTGCCCAAAGTACTGTTACTGAAGTTGCACTTGCAACTGCGGTAATTGTACCGAGTCCACCTACCAACGTAGCAGGTGATGATGTCGCTCCAACAGTAGAGAGTACCATTCCAACCTTTGCTGGAGTTGCCCCTGCTACAATTGTAAGCGCAGACTCAGCACCAGCTACTGGTGTTGTACCAGAAGGATCTGTTGCAAACGTCTGAGCACTACCAACTGGAGTTGATGTTGTTACACCACCAATTGTGTACTTCATAAACGTAAGGTTCAAGATAGCTGTCGTATTTGACAAGATACCGTTTGTACCTACTGTTGACAATGAAGCCTGTACAACTACATTCGCACCACCAGCACCTGCAGGAATAACTACTGCAAGACCTGTGAGGTGTGCAACGTTATTCACTACTGGAGCACATACACCACCTACACATACCTGTGTAACTGGAGTTGATGTTGCTGCGATTGTACCACCAGAAACGAGGAACTTAAGTTCTGAGATGGTTGCTGTACCGTTCGTAGCAACAAAGTTGTATGAAGCGGCTGAAAGATTCTGTGATCCTCCAACAACGAACTGCGCAGACAATGAAGCTGGAGATGGGTTGAGGGTAGGAGCAGCAGAAACTGAACCTGTCAAAACTGTAAGTGTCTGACCGTTAGTTGCTGAAGCAGGAGTCAATGTAGCATTTGAACTTGCACCTACAGCTGTAGGGCGAAGTGTTGATGTGTATGTACTCGAACTTGTTGCAGCACCGAGATCAGCCATAATGTCAATCGTCTTCGTCTGCCCTGGAGCAAGAGTGAAGTTAACTGAGAAGTTGTTTGCAGCTGAAGGATTGATAGGTGTTGCACCTGATCCTGAAGTCTCTGTTGTACGCAAGTTACTCAAGTTTGTAAGAACGCCAGTTGTCGTAAGAGCAACTGCGAGGTTCGTAATACGAACGCCTTCTGACGCGCTTGGGTTTGAAAGAATGTATGAACCCAACTTAACGTTTGATGTGTTTGGGTTAACAGTCTGTGCACCTGAGTACCCAGCTGACTGAGCAACACTAAGTGAACCTGCAGCAATAGTCAAAGAATTACCAGTAACTGCTGCTGTAGGAACGTTCACCATAGAAGATGAATTCTGTCCTTGACCATTAGATGCTCCAATAATCAAGTTTGCGCTCACTGTACCATCAGTGTAGTTTGCAGCACCAGTTCCCTGGAGGTCTGCACGTACTTCAAGAGTTGCAGTCTGTCCAGCCGCCAAGATCATTGATGATCCGAGGTTGAATGCAGTATCCACTCCTGAAAGGATGTTAGATACACTTGAACCAACCTGTGCTCCATTGTAGAAGAGCGCAACGTTGTTAACACCTGTAGCAGCAACAGCTGACTGTCCTGCAAGGATAGGCTCAATAGTAATTGTACTTACCTTGATATCCTCCCCGTACGCCTTAACAGAGAACTTTGCAATCGTTGCACCTGTTGATCCACTCGTTACGGTTGTAAGACCGTTGAATGTAGTATCAACAGTTGTTGAAACTGAACCTACGTTAATAGTGATAGTTCCAGCGCTTGCAAGAGTCGATGAAAATGACGGTGCAGCGTGTGTACCGCCAGTTCTCATTGAAACATTCACGCCGAGCTGTGAATCCATAACGATGAGGTCAGCTGTGTTCTGAAGAGAAAGCTGAACTGTACGGTTTGAACCCTTTACAACATCAGCACGTACTTCTACGGTTGCTGAACCAGTGTTCAATGTTACAGGAGATGAAGCAAAGTCAAACGAGATAATCTGCGTTGAAGCATTTACTACTCCGTTTGAACCTACTGCTGTACCGTTAACATAGAGCTTGATGTTTGCAAGTGCATCTGATGGCGCTGAGCCGATGTACTTGAAGTTCGCACCCTTAAGTGATACGGCACGTGTTGATACCGTTACTGGAGCTGACCAGAATGAGTATCCAAGTGTACCTGCATCTACGTTTGCAGTCGCAACAGTCTGTGTTCCAACAAGAACATCAGCGAAAGTAGCTGAAGCAACGGTCATAATGTTGCCTGAGATACTTGCTGTTGTTGCTGCTGAAGAACCAGTTGTTGTGAAGCTTGTGAGCTGTACACCAACGAGCTGTCCCTGTGTATCAGCAAGAATATCAGCTTTCACTGAAAGTGTTACTGAACCAGAAACTGCAAGACTAAGACCGCTGAAGATGACTCCACCTGTGGTGTTCACCGAAGCGCCATCAGATACGCGCGTATTCCCCTGATAGAGGTATACGTTTGAAAGTGTGGTGTTTGATGAAATACCAATACGCTGGAACTCAACGCGAGAAATCGTACCATTACCTGTGAAGGTGAAGTGTGCGAGATCAGCAGTTGCCTGACCAGCTACAACAGCTGATGCTGCAGGATTGTCCTGAGCGAGAGCAGCGGTAACAGGACCTGACTGTGTAGTCGTGGTCACTGGTGTTGTTGTAGTTGTTGTTCCACATGCCTGAGCCGTCAATGGGCTAAATGCATAACCAGGAAGACAACCTGGGATTGTTGATGTGGTTGTCGTAACTGTGCCACCCATGGTGTTCAACTTTGCACGTGTAAGTGCACCTACGAAACCTGTTCCTGAAGTAAGACCAGCTGGTGTAAGAACCTCTGATGCATACTTGTTCTGGAACTTGATAACTGCAGCTTTCGTTGCAGCACCGAAATAAGTAGTCTCTGATCCAGGAGCACCTGCACCTGAAACTGAAACCTGAGTTGCGGCGTCTGAGTTCAAGACAACCTGAAGTGCCTGAACATCAGCACCTGTGCTACCCTGCTTCAAGTTTGCTGAAAATGTGTACGCTGATGCTGTCGTTGCGATAGCAAATGCGGCCACAAACAAACCTGCAACAATGGCAGACTTTGATGTGAATTTATTCATAAATATTAATTACAATGTTTTGATTGCGTGCGAGGTCGCGAGGGTTAATAGTTCGCTCGCTCGTCGCTTGTCAAAACAGATACGTTTCTAATAGCACGGTGTGATGATTTTATTCATCGCACTTTTTGTTACTGTCGTTTTATCGGTCATGCGGTAGTGCTTCGACCCGCACGGGTCGAAGTCATAGAAATTTGCTTTGCAAATACAACTGACAACTGACGGGGATGCAAATGCAAGCAAACAATGAGAACATACCTAATTTGTGAGATATGTTTTCTATGCAAGACCCGCTGCATTCAGCATTGAATATCGAATGTTGAATTTTGAATTTTGAATTTTGAATCTGGGATACAGAACTCAAACTCATCAATCGAGATGTATGTCTTTGCGAGCGAAGCGAAGCAATCTAGAATCAAAATATAAATACTGGATTGCTTCGTCGAGTACTCCTCGCAAAGACGGGGCATCAGCACTTCAGTGCTCAATGCAACGGATCTAGTTTTCAATGACTTCACCCCGGTGCGTGCAATCTATCGTAAGCCGGGAATTTCTCTTTGAAGATATTGCAGTGATGCAAATTAAACAAGATGCGCCACTACTATACCTAAATTCAGCGCGTGGATAATCTCCACTCACTGAACTTATATTCATTATATACAGTACTCGTTAAACGTGCAAAGTATACAAAGTGTGGATAACTTGTGAACAGCCTTTTACTTGCGTATTAAGCTAGAAACAGTGCTATTCCACACAGGTATAGGATAGCAAAAAATGGGGGGAAAAGCAATGAAACGAGCATTGCGTAATACAACAAAGGACCGCCCTTTGCTGGTGCATAAGGGCGGTCCTTTGTTGTGTTACATTAGGGTGTATTTACTCCATCTTCGCTCTCCAAATTTCTTAAGGACATTGGACTCGACGAGGGTCACGAGTTCACGCTGAATCGTCTTCTCGGACAGGTCTGGGAAGTGGTTTGCAATGTCCTTTATGGTTACCTCTCTATTGTCCTTTACGAGTTTTAAAATGCGTGCGCGCCTGCCTTCTTTTTGAATATCTGTGAGGGCACGGGCGGGGGCAGAATTTTGAATATTGAATTTGGGATTTGGAATGGGTGCGGGGGTGGTGGTTTTGTGTCCGATAGAATGTCCTTTAGAAAGTGCTCGGGGTTGCATATCTGACATACTGGATTGCTTCGGTCGCGCTTCAATCGACACTGCGCGACGTGATTTTGCTAAATCAGCAATGACGGGACGGGATACGGGGGTGGAAATATTTTCTTCTTGATGAAATGCGGAGCCAAAAAAGTTATCCCCAAGTACGTTATCGGTGCGTGATTCACGAGACGCTTTTTTGATCTCAATCGTGTCTCGAAGTGATGCGTATTCCCTCTTCAAAATAGTGAAGTTCATTTCAGAAACGAGACCCGCTACGAACGCGAGCTCGAGCAAAGAAAGTGTCTCGAGAATATTGGAACGGAGCGCTTCAAGGACATTGGCTTCAACTCCATAGCTACCGTTCTTAAGGACAGAAGCGTCTCGGACAAAGTCGAGAGAGAGTGCACGGAGTCGGGACTTCATCGGCTCAGTGTCCGATAGAAAATTAGTAACGAGATATATAGCTGTCGCTAGGCGTTCGCATTTCTTCGGCAACATAATACTGAACGCTCCTGTACTGTTTGCCTGTCTATGAGACATTACGTTTCCTTGGTTGTTGTTGTTTTTGTAGTCCATATTTATGTCCTTTAAGTGTCCTTTATGTAATTACTCTGAAGTATTTATGTACTATATCGGACAATGGATAAAAGTCAAAGGGAGGGGGAACAACTGACATCTGACCACTGACAACTGACAGGGTGCTGGATTGCTTCGTTCCTCGCAAAGACGGATGCAACGTAACGGTTTTTCTGATATTATAGACGAACATTACTATGGCAAAAAAAGAAATAAAGGGACGCAAGAATACAGCAACGAAGATTACTAAGAAAGTTGAGAAGGTTTCGATAGATGGACCGTCGTGGTGGAGTGAAGTGTCGCTCTTTGGTGGGCTCTCTGATGAGATTCGTCACAGTGTTATCGCGATACTCTTTTTTGTTTTTGGTGTCTTCTTTTCTGTCGCTCCGTGGGGATATGCGGGGATGCTCGGACAGTCGGTATATGGTGGCTTCGAATACCTCCTCGGCGTCGGATATTTCACACTCCCTCTTCTCCTCTTTCTGCTTGGCATTTCTTTCTTCCGTGAGTCACGTCCCAACATCGCCGTGACCACGAGTATCGGCGCATTTCTTTTTCTTTTTTCTACGCTCGGACTCGTGAATATTTTTTCAGGAAGCACTACTTCTGTAGCGCCAATCTTTGATGCAACAGGCACCACTGATGGAGGACTTTTTGGCAGACTTATTTCCTTCCCTCTCGTCAAACTTTTTGATGTCTATATCGCGTCACTTTTTCTCTTTTCATTCCTCGCAATTTCACTTCTCATGATGTTCAACACGCGTCCAAACTTTGGCGCACTTCTTTTCTGGAGAACGAGGACAGACGCGGACGATGAGGAGGAACAAGAAGAACAGGGGGAACTAGGGGGAACAGAGGAAACGAAACAAGATGCAGAACCCATTAAAGAAGTAAGGGAGGAACAACCTTCGAAGCTCTCACAAATAGTAGCAAAAATTAAAGAGAAAAAGGAAGAAATAAAAGGTGATGAGTCGGGTATCTCAATGAACCAAGTGATGAACACCACATATGTTCCTCCCCCACTTTCTATCCTCGAAGGTGACCGTGGCAAGCCTGGAGTCGGTGACATAAAAGCAAACTCAAACATCATCAAGCATACCCTCGCACAGTACGGCATCACCGTGGAGATGGATGAGATTTCCATCGGGCCATCGGTCACACGATACGCTCTCAAACCTGCTGAAGGTGTGAAGCTCGCACGCATCGTCGGACTCCAGAGTGAGCTCTCTTATGCACTCGCTGCGCACCCCATCCGTATCGAAGCACCGATCCCTGGACAGTCACTTGTGGGCATCGAAGTCCCCAACTCGACAAAGACTGTCGTCGGTCTCAAAACACTTTTTTCTGCAGATGAATTTCAAGAGTCTCCAAAGCCACTTCTCGTTGCTCTCGGACGCGGTGTTTCGGGTAAGCTCTACTATGCTGACCTCGCGAAGATGCCTCACGTGCTCATCGCAGGTGCAACTGGCTCAGGTAAGTCGGTGACCATTCACGCGGTCTTGAACTCCCTCCTCTATAGGAATGGACCTGAGGCGCTCCGTCTCATTATGATCGACCCAAAGCGCGTCGAGCTCACCCTCTACAACAAGATCCCTCACCTTCTCACTCCCGTCATCACTGATGCTAAGAAAGCCATCCTCGCACTCAAGTGGGCAGCGAAGGAAATGGATCGTCGCTACAACATCCTTGAAGCTGAGTCCGTGCGCGACATCGGTTCGTATCACAAGAATATTGTTGAGCCCGCACTCAAGGCCGCAGAGAAAGCAAAGAAGGCTGGCAAAGAAGTCGAGGCTGCTTCTCTTCCTGAACGTATGCCGTACATTGTTATCATCCTCGATGAACTCGCGGACATTATGCAGACATATCCACGTGAGCTCGAAAGCGCCATCGTACGTCTCGCACAGATGAGCCGTGCGGTCGGTATCCACCTCATCCTCTCGACACAGCGTCCATCGGTGAATGTTATTACGGGTCTCATCAAGGCAAACGTGCCTGCGCGTGTGGCACTCCAAGTGTCTTCACAGATTGACTCACGCACTATCCTTGATGCATCGGGCGCAGAAAAGCTCCTTGGTGCGGGCGATATGCTCTATATATCTGGGGAAATGTCGAAGCCAACGCGTATTCAGTCGGCATTTATGTCAGAGGCTGAAGTGAAGGCCGTCGTGAAGTACTTGGTAAACCTCCCTACTGACGGTATTCCTGACAATGATGAGATTAATCTCTCAAGTGGAAGCATTAGCAATGAGAAGGATTCTATCTTTAGTTCATCGTTTGATGAGGACGAGAGTGGCGATGATGACGACGCACTCTATGAAGACGCACGCGCAATCGTGATTGAGGCAGGAAAAGCGTCGACTTCATACCTCCAGAGACGCCTCAAGGTCGGCTACGCACGTGCTGCGCGCCTTATGGATATGCTCGAGGACCGCAGTGTTATCGGTCCGGGCGATGGGGCGAAACCGCGCCAAGTTATTGAACAGCCTGGCGGGGGTACAATTGACGATTAACTCCGCCTCCGCGGACATGTGACACGGGAGGATTTTCGCTTCGCGAAAATCCTCCCGTCAATTGTCAAATGTTAAATGTTTCCTAAATTATTATGGAAGGTCGTAAAATACTAAAATTAACACTTGCGGGGCTCGGAGTCGCTGTGGTTATCGGCTACTCGTGCTTTGTGTTGTATGACTTCGTTCGTGGCCCGAGAATCATCATCGACTCCCCTCTCAGTGGATTTTCAACTACCACGCCTATGATTTCCATTATTGGCCGCGTCGTCCACACCAACAACGTCACCATCAATGACAACCAAACTGCCGTCGACCTCACAGGAAACTTCAATACTCGATTGATACTCGCTCCTGGTTATAATATAATTAAAGTTACCGCGAAAGATAGTTACGGAAGAGTTGAGAATAAAACGATAGAGACGGTGCTTACGGGGGACAACTAACAACTGACACCGCTTCGCGGACAACTGACGAGGATGCGACAACAGGTGCGACGACTACATCAAGTTTCTAAATTAATAATTATTTTAATATTTTAAAATTATGGTTCTTGTAAAAAAGGCGGTGAAAGTGAAAAAGGAAAATGGTGGAAACATCGAGGACACACTCAAAGCTATCCAGGCGAAGTTTGGCGAGGGCTCTATTATGAAGCTCGGCGACAAGCCAAAAGTTGGCGTGGACGCTATCTCAACCGGCTCAATCGGGCTCGACTACGCACTCGGAGTTGGCGGCCTCCCCCGCGGTCGTATCATTGAGATCTTTGGACCAGAGTCTTCCGGAAAAACTACACTCACCCTCCACGTGGTTGCTGAAGCGCAGAAGCTTGGTGGCATCTGTGGTTTCATCGATGCAGAGCACGCAATGGACCCTGAATACGCAAAGAAGCTCGGGGTAAACATTGATGAGCTCCTCATCTCCCAGCCAGACAACGGTGAGCAAGCGCTCGAAATCGTCGAGAGCCTCGTGCGCTCGGGCAAAATGGACGTTATCGTCATCGACTCTGTGGCAGCACTGACACCAAAGGATGAAATCGAGGGCGATATGGGCGCGCATCACGTCGGCAAGCAGGCACGCCTCATGTCACAAGCACTCCGCAAGCTCACCGCTATCGTCG
Source organism: Minisyncoccota bacterium (assembly GCA_041660105.1). GTDB lineage: Bacteria > Patescibacteriota > Minisyncoccia > Phycocordibacterales > UBA1550 > UBA1550. Next base: position 26,529 of record JBAZWZ010000005.1, read on the forward strand.
CTAATTCAAAAACAATCGTTATTTTCATCAATCAAATCCGTATGCAAATCGGTGTGATGTTTGGTAATCCTGAGACAACGCCAGGAGGTAAGGCGCTTAAGTTCTACACATCAGTGCGTCTTGATATTCGTCGCATCGCGCAAATTAAAAAAGGTGACGAAGTTGTGGGCAGTCGCACACGCGTGAAGGTCATCAAGAATAAGGTGGCTGCACCATTTAAACAAGCGGAGTTTGACCTTATGCACGGACATGGGATCTCACAGGAAGGAGAAATCCTCGGGCTCGGAGAAAAGTTTGAGATTCTTCAGAAGTCGGGCTCTTCGTATTCATATGGCGATGTTAAAATCGGTCGTGGCTATGATTCTGCGTGCGTCTTCCTCGCCGACAAAGAGAACAAAGCAATCCGCGCTTCCCTCTTGAAAGAAATCCGTGCACAACTAAAAGAGACAGAGTAGCTTTTAATATAGGTATTATTACCCACCAGCCCCCGCTTTTGATGCCAAAAGCGGGGGCTGAAGGTGATTGCATTTTGTTAAAAAACGAGTAAGATATGAGGATTATGGCAATTATAGATTACAATGAAATTAAACCAGGAAAGTGTATTGTTTTAAAAGGTGAGCCTTATTTGGTTATGTCTTCGCACGTAGCTCAGAAGCAAAAGCGTCGCCCAACCAACCAAACCAAGCTCAAGCACCTCGTTACGGGTCGTGTTGTGGAAGAAACCTTCCAGCAGTCTGACCGAGGAGTGGAGGCAGATATTGAGTCAAAGGAGCTTAAGTACCTCTACTCGGGTAAAGGTGAATCGTGGTTCTGTGATGTAAAAGACGCATCTGATAGATTTGCACTCAAGACAGAAATTCTCGATGGAAAGGAAGGCCTACTCAAGGCAAACACGATTGTAACCGCAATGCTTTTTGATGACAAAGTTATCGGTGTGAAGCTCCCTATCAAAGTTGAGCTCCTCGTAAAAGAAGCTCCGCCAGCAGTACGTGGCAACACGGTTTCAGGTGGATCAAACACCGTGACTCTCGAAACAGGTGCGACGATCCAGGTGCCAATGTTTATCCACGAAGGCGACCTCATCAGGGTGAATACAGAGACGGGTACGTATGCGGAACGCGTAGATAAAAAGTAAGAGGAGAACAGGGGGAACTAAAATGCACAAAGGGAACGAAGGTGCACACAAAGAAACAAAACGCCCGGTCGCTTCGCGACCGGGCGTTTTGTCTATGTTTTCCTCGTTCTCTCTGGTTCTTCCTGTCCCAAGTGTTCCCTTTTTTACTTTGATACGAATGGAATGAACGCCATGAAACGGGCGCGCTTGATAGCAGACGCGAGCTGGCGCTGGTACTTTGCTGAAACTCCTGTACGCTTCCCCGCAATCATACGTGCGTGGGGTGTAAGGAACTTCTTCAAAATATCAACATCCTTATAGTCGATAAGTTTTACGTTGTTCGTCGTAAAATAACATTGTGTGTTCTTTTTCATGGTAGTTTAAAGTTTTTTAATTTGATTTTTTGAACTTAGGCAGTTGAGTGCAGTACGAGGCGCAACCGAGCATTGTGACCAAGCTGTACATGGAGTACTGTGCGGAAACAAGCGGAGTTTGCAACGAAGTAATGCATCAACTGCGTATGTTCAAACTAGAATGGGATGTCGTCGGGATTGATATCCTCCTCCGGATACTCAATAGTTTCTAGAGCTTCGTGAGCGGGAGCTGCTGCTGATTTTGATACTGGAGCAGCTGCTGCGGGAGTATAGCCTCCAGCCGTGGGCGCTCCTGCGCGGGGACCAAACTGCATACTGTCTGCAATGATTTCTGTACGGTATTTCTTGACACCGCTTGGATCATCCCAACTGCGAGTCTGCATACGTCCTTCAATGTATACACCTGAACCTTTTTTCAAGTACTGAGCTGCGAGTTCTGCGAGCTTTGCGAACATCACAATATTGTGATAATCCACACTCTCCTGCTTTGCCCCCATCTTATCTTTCCAGACGCGGTTGGTTGCAAGACTGAAACTGGTAACTTGCTGTCCCGAAGGGAGCGCTTTCATTTCTGGGTCGCGCGTCAAGTTCCCGTAAACCATTGCTTTGTTGATGTACATAATAATATAATTATTTTCTATCTTTTATTTTGTATCCAGTAAGGACTTATATTTGGGATGCAGTACGAGGCGCAACCGAGCATTGTGACCAAGCTGTACATGAAGTACCGCGCGGAAACAAGCGGAGGTTGCAACGAAGTAATGCGCCAAAATTAAGTTCTTACCTATGCTACCAATTCTTCAATAGCCTTGTCCAGCACTTCCTCCGTTGGTGCTACAACTGGGGCTTCTTCATTCACAATTTCAGCAACCTCTTCCTCCTTTACTTTTGCTGCCGTAAACTTCTTTGCAATGAAAGTGTTCTCCTTAATCGTCTTTACGACGAGGTAGCGAAGAACGTTGTCGTCCTTCTTGAGTGCTTCTTCGAGTGTTGCAATCCCTTCTGGGTTTGCTTCAAACTTAATCCATCCAAAGTAAGCATTGTCGAAGCGCTTGTTCTTGTGCTCGACAGTCTTAACAATGGTGTAGGCGAGGTCGATGAATACAGGAAGTTCCTCGGCAATGATGTCCCTGGAAATCTGCTCAATCATACCACGCACGGCTCCCGACGCTCCTGGGATTTGCTCCACAGCAAGCGTTGGAACGAGATGGTAGCCTAGCTCATATACGCGAGGCTCCGTGTGTTCATTATGATCCATATTTTTAATTGCGAACCTAGTTTTAAAATAGTTACTACTGCGTTTGGCAAAATTCTACTACAAACCTTCGTAATGCTCGTCATTGTGCCTCGGCACAACTCCTCTCATTTCTCGGTTTTCGCTACGAATTTTGCAAAACTCGCTACGCAATTATTTTAAAACCAGGTTCTGTGGGGTTTCCCCCGTTAACCTGATAACTTGCGTATACTACCAAAGTATCGTCCAAAAGTCCACAAATAAAACCCGTTCAAGTCTATTTCAACTTGAACGGGTCTGAGCTAGTATTACTCTACAATGGCACTAATCTAAGCCGCCTTGCGCGACAGCTCCGCCTTCAAATGGAAACCATCTGAGCATCTGCCGTTGCACTCCTTATAGTGTGGCTCACAAACCATGAATGCTTCGACTGTCCCGTGGTTGTTGTTCCAAGCAAGATGTGTGCGTGGCTGGTCGCAACCTTCATGCACACAAATCCCCGGGGTCACAGCGAGGTCATCTGGATAATAAATCACATTTATACCAAGACGATTGTTTTTAAAACCAAATGCTTGATTAATCAAGGAATCAACTCTGTTCTCAATGGTCAGGTGCCACTCCGGCATCTCACTTGGCTCCAGATGGGCAAGTTCGATACCTTCGTCCAAAAGCAGGAAGTCATCTTCGGATTTTGACCACCCCTCCCTTACCCACTCTCGAATGACATGTGACCCGAAGTTTTTTGTGAGGTACCATTTCGGAACTGAAATCTTCGCAAAGTCTTTACCGTCTTTCTGAAAAATTTCAGTAATTGTTCCCGCAACATCAAACTGATGCATCCAGGTGTCACTTGCTGATAATGCTTTAACAACTGACCCAACCTCAAATTTTTTCATAATTCTCTCCTGTAAACACACCAAAATTGGTCTAAATGAAGACTACGCCAAAAGAAACAGACTGTCAAACTACTATATTAAATGTTCGCAGGGCGTTTTGCACTAAAGCTGCGCGGACAGTTTCGAAATCCTCTCCGCGAATTTCGGCGATTTTCTTTACTACTTCTTCTACATAAATAGGCTCATTACGCTTGCCACGATATGGGGCAGGTGCTACGTACGGGCAGTCGGTCTCTGACATCAATCTCTCAAGTGGGGCTTCGCGAATCACCTCGTCGTACTCGCGAGAGAATGTAATAACCCCCGTGAACGAAATAGTGAAATCAAGCGCAAAATATTCGCGCGCAATATCAAGCGTTTGCGCAAAGAAGTGCACATCACCGCGGAGTGCTGCCCCTGCGGTCTCTTTCTTTTCTTTTAATATTGCGAGCACTTCGTGATGTGCGTCCGCGTCGCTTTTATTGGAATCACGCACGTGGAGCATCAAGGGAAGGTTGTGCTCTATCGCAAAATCGACTTGGTCACGAAAAAGATCGCGCTGTCGTTCCTTCTCATTTTCAATATTTTCTTTATCCGCAAGTCGCGAATAATCTATACCGCATTCCCCTACTGCCACGACGCGGGGGTTCGTTGCAAGCTCGTCAAAAATAGTTTTGGGAAACTTAATACAATAAGTATCAGTAGGGTGTATCCCCATTGTTGCATACACACCGCTTGAGATCGCTGAGGCCAATGATATTACTTCTTGCGAGCTCTCATAGTCCGTGCCAACGAGTATCCCCCACACATTATGCTCGCGCATACGCCCAAAGACATCGTCTCTGTCATTTGCAAACTGCTTATCGTTTACGTGACTATGGATGTCGAAGTATTGTGGGAGCATTTTGTCAGTTGTCATATGTCAATTGTCAAATGTGCGCGAAGCGCCTACTCTTTACGCATAAAGAGTGGCTCGAAGGGGGCCTTTGCGTGGAACACAACACTGCCGTCATCTGCATCAGTAGCACCGAGGAAAATCTCCATACGCATAGCCGTGTCGGGCATAATTGGTTTAATCATTTGTCCCACTTCGCGAAGTCCGTACAATATCCCCCAAAGTACTGCCTCCGTAGTTTCCTTGTCGGTCTTTACGAGCTTGAACGGCTCATAATCAGAAATGTACTGATCAAGATATCCAATGAGCTCCCAGATGACGTCTGCGCCTTTGTTTATTTCATGAGCACTCATATGCTTGTGGTACCGCGGAAGAATATCGTTAATAACAAGATAAGGAATATTATATCCCGCTACATTTTCCCCAGGAATTTCGATGTCAGTTATTTTTGTGCTAATAGCCGGCACCCGCGCTCTATCTCCCTTAACACCCTCTGGGAAATACGACTCAGCCATCTTGAGTGTGCGCGATATCAAATTACCAAGACCATTCGCGAGGTTTGCATTGTAAACTTCTTTAAATTTTTCGTCTGTCAAATCCCAATCTTCCAAGGGTGAGACCTCGCGCGTAAGATAGTAGCGCAAAGCATCTTTGCCATATTCGTCAATAAAATTACTAGGAATTAATACATTGCCAAGACTCTTTGACATTTTCTTTCCGCCTGAGTTTACAAAACCATGGACAAGAAGCTCGCGTGGGAGAGGAAGCTTTGCCGAAAGAAGAAAAGCTGGCCAAAGAAGGGCGTGGAAGCGCACAATTTCCTTGCCAAGCACATGGACGTCTGCTGGCCAATAAGTATTGAATTTTGAATCATCTGGGGCCCCGTATCCGAGCGCTGAGATGTAATTTGAAAGTGCATCGCACCATACATACATAAGCTGTCCAGGATCACTGGGAACAGGAATCCCCCATGGGATTGCGCGCTCAGGGCGAGAGATACTTATGTCTCCTAAACTATTTTCTCCTTCTTTCTCGGATATCAAAGCGGTGACCTCATTAACTTTTGAGTGTGGAATAATTTTCAGTTCTCCACTAAGAAGTAAGCGTTTGATCTCGTTTCCATATTTTGAAAGTCTAAAAAAATAATTTTCCTCTTCGATTTGCTCAGGCACTGTGTCGTGAAGCGCGCATTTTCCGTTTACCAATTCTTTCTCAGTGATAAATGCTTCACAACCAACACAATACAATCCCTTGTAGGTACCCTTGTATATGTCGCCCGCCTCTTCAAGTTCTTTCCAGAGTTTTTTTGCCCCAGGCCAGTGATGCTCTTTGTCAGACGTACGAATAAACATATCGTTTGAAACGCCGAGGGCCTTGATGAGCTCCTGCATTTTTTCTACGTTTCCATTTACAAATGCTTGTGGACCGACTCCCTCCATTTGAGCGGCACGAACAATCTTGTCACCATGCTCATCAGAGCCCGTAAGAAAAAAAGTGTTGTCACCAATGGAACGATGATATCGCGCGAGAACATCAGTCAAGACAAGAGTGTAGCTGTGCCCCATATGTAGCGGTGCATTCGCATAAAAAATCGGGGTTGTTATGTAAAATTTCTTTTCTGACACCCCATTAGAACTTTCTTTGTTTAAATTATTCATATCTTTTGTTTAGTGTAGCATTTGTTTCCCGACTTTTTAAGTAGTATTTTAAAACTTCTAACGGGGCAGGTTTTCTTTATAAAATACGCATTAAACAATCATTCCCTTTTTGCGCTCGATGTCCTCCACGAGCTCCATAAGCGCTGCTGCTACAGGGACTGAAATCAATACCCCCAAAACTCCGCCAAGCTCAAGCCCGATGATAAGAGCGAGGATTACGAGGATAGGAGGGACCCCGACAACCTTGCGCACAACAAGTGGGTAAATAAGGTGACTTTCAAACTGTTGAACAAGGAGATAGAAAGCAGCGATAATGACAGCGAGCGTAGTCCCTCCAACAGTGAAAGCCAGGATGACTCCGGGAATCGATGAAAGTATTGGTCCGAAAACAGGAATAATTTCGAGCACCCCCGCAAGAAGCGCGAGCGACATAGCATAAGGAACATTAAAAATAGTAAGACCGAGATATACGAGCACAAAGATGAGCACACCAAGGAGGAGCTGCCCCTGCATCCACTTCCCTATCTTTGCTTTGGAGCGCGACCAAAGATCAATAGCATACTCCTCTGTTTCAAATGGAAGAATAATACGCAAGAAATTCTCAATGCCACGCTCTTGCATCGCAAAGTAAAACGAAAGTACGACAATGAGGACAACACTAAACACACCACCAAAAATAGTGCCCACCGCTCCAAACACTCCGTCAGTCGCGCCACTCGCAGAAGAAATCTTACCAAACAAATTACCCAAGCCAGCATTGAGTGATGAGTCCCCTCCGAGCGCGCTCACGAGAATTCCCTTGTCTCCCAAAATATTCTTGTCAATCGACTGCATCATACTTGGGAGCTTTTGAGTAATCTCCGCAGCTTCGTTTACCATAGGGGGAACGAACGCGAAGATAAGAGCGACAAGCAAGCCTGCAGCAGCAAGGTAGGTCAAGAGCACCGCGGGAATACGATGAATATGGAACTTCGAGAGAAATTTAATTCCTGGCTCAATAGATGAAGCGAGAATAACCGCTGTGATGATAATCATCACGAGATCGCGCAATGTCCACAATACCCAAACCCCCGCGACAATAGCGAGACCTTTTACAATAGTCCCTGAGGTAATCGAAATAACGGTGTCTTTTTCCTTCCCTTTCATCACCCTATAGTAACACAAAGAACGCTAAAATCTAAGAAGCGCAGCGAGGGCTTTTTCGTCTTTTGAGGGTCCAACGAGCGCGAGGTTGAGGTTTTTCTCAATAAATATCTTTTTGGCGATGGTGCGAATATCCTCTGCAGTGACCGCGCGAATAAGACGCTCGCGCTCCTTGGGAGTACGGAGCTCTCGACGCATAATCTCCTGCATACCGTAGTACTCTGCGAGGTCGTCCGACGACTCGAGCCCGAGATACATCATCCCCACAAGGTGCTCTTTTACTTTCGTAAGCTCCTCTTCAGAAACAAGATTATTTTTCAAATTATTGAGCTCGGAAATTATTGCACGAATGACTTCCAGAAGACGATCATTAGCGACACCAGCGGACACTGCGAAGTATCCGCTATCTGTCGATGCTCTGTTGCCAGCGTTTACATAGTACCCCACTCCCATCTCATCGCGGAGCTTGCGAAAAAGTCGCGACGACATTCCGCTTCCGAGAATACCACTGAGTACAGCGAGTGTTGGATTTCGCTTATCATACACGGGGAATGTTCGCACACCGAGAATGAGATGCGTCTGATCAGTCTCCTTGTGTTTGATAGCAACCTGCGGACCCGACTGAGTATCACGTGTTTTTTTCTTTCCGCCTTTTTTGCTGTCTGAAATGCCTTTGAAGTTTCTCGTAATTTCTTTGAAAGCGGAATTTGCGTCAATATTCCCCGTCACAATAACGGTCGTAGCATTTGCCACATAGTGCGCCTTGCGATATTGAGCAATATCCTTTCGCGACATCCCTCTTACTACATCACGCTCGCCTGAAATTTTCCACCCCGCTCCTTGGTCGCTGTAAAGAAGATTCATCCACACTTCGTGAACTTTTTGCATCGGCATATCGTCGTACATATTAATCTCGTCAACGATTACTCCCTTTTCTTTTTCTATCTCATCTTCTTTGAGAAGTGGATTTAAGTAGAGGTCAGAAATAATATCAATAAGCTTTGGGAAATCTGATGCCTTGCCCTTTGCATAATAACCCGTAAACTCTTGACCTGTGAATGCGTTGAATTCACACCCAAGTCCATCAAGCTCTTTTGAGAGGTCGCTCGTGTTAGGGCGTGTCGTCGTTCCCTTGAAACACATATGCTCAAGAAAATGAGAGATGCCGTTTTTTGCTTTCGTCTCGTATTTTGAGCCCGTCTCAACGAGCACAAGGACGGTCGTCGTAGGATTGTCCGCCATCGGCACCACAATCATACGGAGGCCATTTGGTAGTATTTTCTTTTTGAATTTCATCCCGTTAGTTTAACACAAGAAACGGGCAAATAAAAAAGAGCTCGAGAAATCCCGAGCTCTTGTCCTATCCCGGCATATTCAGTGCATGGGGGCACCGTGCGTTGCTATCATGCCCGCAAGTGCCAAAGTAACTACCAGGCCACCTGCGAAACACATCCCCCAAAAGAGAACTTTCGATGCAACAGTCATTACTTTTTTCATTTTCTGCTCCTTAAAGAACGTGGCAAAATTGCCATAAACCGTGCTAACCTATATCTAAAGGATAGCACTTTTGATGTATTTTGTCAAGTCCCCTATTGGCATTCTTTTTTGCTCACCAGTGTCGCGGTCGCGAACAGTGACGGTGTTCAAAAGCTCAGGATTCTCACCGAGGGTGTCAAAGTCGATTACGACGCAGAACGGTGTGCCAATCTCATCCTGACGGCGATAGCGCTTGCCGACATTTCCGTTGTCATCCCACATTATCTGAGGAACTTCGAGCTTGAGCATTGAGAATACTTCGCGTGCTTTTGCTACGAGCTCAGGCTTATTTTTAAGAAGTGGGGAAACTGCTGCCTTGATCGGCGCGATACGAGGATGGAACTTGAGATATGAGCGCACTTCCCCACCCATTTCATCTTCGCTGTATGCCTCACTGAGAACTGCGAGCATCGTGCGACCAACACCAAGTGACGGCTCAATAACGTGTGGCAAAAACTTTTCTTTTGTTTCCTCGTCAAAGTATTCAAGGTTTACCTTGCTGCCGTTTTGGTGACTTGTGAGATCGTAGTTGGTACGATATGCGAGACCATAAAGTTCTTTACGTCCAAAAGGAAAGTCGTATTCAAAATCAATCGTGCGCTTTGAGTAAAACGCTCGGTCAGCATCTGCAACTTCAAGTTCGTGTACCTTGTCCTTATCGAGACCAACCGCTTCAATAAACTTCCACATTTCCTTGCGCCAGTTCTCAAACTGATTCTGCCAATCATCAGGACGAATAAAATATTCAACTTCCATCTGCTCAAGCTCACGCACACGAAAGATAAAGTCACGTGGGGCAATCTCATTGCGAAATGCTTTGCCAATCTGTCCGAGGCCAAACGGAAGCTTGGGGTGGAATGAATCCACAACATTTTTGTAATTCACAAACATACCTCCTGCGGTCTCAGGGCGAAGATACGTCACGCTCGCTGCATCATCAGACGCACCGATGTGTGTACTAAACATCATATTAAACTGTCGCACCTCTCCAAGCTCGTTACCTTCTGGGCTCTTCACTTTGTTTGCCTTGATAGCAGCGTCGAGATCAGCGAGCTTCATCCCCTTGCAATCAACGCCAATATCTTCGAGAAGGTGGTCTGCACGGTAGCGTTTCTTCGTCTTCAAATCTTCGACAAGGGGGTCAGAGAATCCCCCTACGTGACCAGAAGAAACCCAAGCCTCGGGATTCATAATAATAGCAGCATCAATCCCGTACATATCTTCACGGCTGTCCACGAACATATTCCACCAGAGGTTGGTTATGTTGTTCTTGAGCTTTACGCCGAGAGGACCGTAGTCCCATGTTCCCGCAAGACCACCATAAATCTCTGAACCTTGATAGATAAAGCCGCGACGCTTGCAAAGCGAGATTATCTTCTCCATTTTGTCTTCGGGCTCTTTGATAGTCATTATAGTGTTGATGTCCATGACACGAACCAGCTGGTTCGTAGTCGTTAGTTTATAGTTAAAATATCATTAATACAAGTGGCGAATTTGCCGAAGGCAAATTCGCCTCCTATCGACTAATGACTATTAACTATGGACTTCCTTAATTTACCACATTTGCGTCATTTGGGGTAAATTGTGGATCAGACGAAATATAGGTTGTTAATGCAGGCTTTTTATCACGAATCTCACTCTTTGTAAAATCATCAATTGAAATCATATCAAATTCTCCCGTGAGTAATGGTGAGGTGTTGATATGGTTTATACTTGGAATGATTGATATCTGAAACGACGCGTCACGTGTGCCCCCAGCGGGAATGCGTCCAACATTCCAAGCAATCTCTCTTGTGCTTTCGTTAAAAGTGATATCTTCCCCTTCTGGGTATATATTGTTCTTCCAGTCTACATAAATAGGAAGTGTTGTTTTTATGTAAGTGCTGGAAACATTGTTAGCTGAATTTTGAGCAGTCAAAGATACTGTGTATGTGGTCTCCTTGTCAGCTTGAGGAGGTAGTGGCCCTGTGCTCTGAAACGGTCCCGTAAAATACAGACCTTTGGCGGCAATCTTGACCTCCGTATCAAATTTTACACTTCCTGTCGCACGCGTTGTGATTTTTCCCAAAGAGCTTGCTTCTCCTGTTTGTAATGCGCTCGCGCTGACTTCAAAAATTATTTGTGGATTCTTGATAAGCGTTCCTGAACCAACCCCCAAAGCCGTAGGCGAGAAACTGAATGTTACCATTCCATTTGCGCCTGGTTCAAGGACAGAAAGATCTTGGTTTCCTGTTTTATCCCAGACAATAGTGTTATCGACTGATCTATAAAACCCACCGCTTGATGCATAAATAGAGTATTTATTGAGCGCAGTACCCTTGAGCTTTACCGCGATAACCGCATCAGTTACTTTTGTATCATTATTACTCTTCCAAAATACATCCACACGTACACCCTTATTAATAGATGCGACATTATTCTGCGCCCTGTTATTGTTTACCGCTAACTCAAGTGCAAGAAACGGTTTCGTAATATTACTTGACTCTGTTGTTGCGTTATAAATAATGCCGATTTGTCGTTCATCATTTACACTCTGTGTTCCTACGGAAATCTTAGAAACTTTGTCTTCTCCCTCTTGTCCTTCAATAATCCCAATAATCTTTATGGTGCGTTTCTCTTGAGGAGCAAGATTAGAAAGTACCCATACATTATTGTCATAACTTGGAGCAATATTTGCGCTTATAAAAGTGAACCCCGATGGATAAGTTGCATTTACCACAAGCGCGCTGATTGCATCTCTACTGTTTGAAGAAATATCCACATCCATTTCTATCTCTTGTCCAGAACTTGCCTGTCTCGGCGTGACGAGCTGAATATTTACGGGAGATGAGGCAACTTTTATCGAGTATGTTGTCACCTTTTTAAGAATTGCATTTGACCCTGCCATACGATATTCGAGAGTAACCGAAACATCTTTGTTGGTACTTTCTTCGCCATACAAAAGAGTATTTACTGTTTCAGAAATAGATTGCCCCACAGCAATCACTCCAAAATCTTTTGACACGCGTGGGAGGTCAGTTTTGTTTGGTGTTGAATAAAATCCTGTTGGATATTCGATGAGTAGTGTCGCCACTTCAATGGGAACCTTGTTGTTATTTGTTATAGTAAATTTTGAATCAAAAGGCTCCCCTCCTGCTGCAGCAACTGGCGCTACAATATCAATAGCAATATTGTCCCCCGAGACAATATTTGCTCCTCGCCACCAAACAAACGCAGCAATCGCAACTGCGAGAACAAAGAAACCGATAGAAAATTTTACAAATTTTTTCATCATATTATGACGTCTTATCATGGCAGCTTCATCAAATGTTTTTGGCGGCATTTCTTCTTCAGCACTCCAAACAGGAACCTCCGCCGCTTGCTTTGGAGCCAAAATATCTTCCACGCGATGAGCGGTGAAATCTTTTGAGTAGAGCTCTTTTTCAAGCTCGGAAATTTTACTTTTTACATCTTCTGACATATTTGTATTATACCACGGGAAACAAGATTTCGAACATACGTATTGTTAAAAAGGAGCAATAATAATCACCCTATCCGTATCCGATACTATAGTATGTGATACGGATAGGGTGATTGTTTTACAAATGTGACGCACTCAGCGCATCGTTGATCTTGGGGATAATTTCTAATCGTATTTTTTCAAATTCACGCAGAATATCAAGGGAATATACGCTTTGTTCAAAATATGATTCATATCCTGCTAGGTTCATATAGCCCAAATGCACCAGTACACGAAAAGCAACGAGTGTTTCAAAGGACGGCGCAAATTCCTCCTCTATTGGGGTCTTCTCCAAGAAATCCACAACACGCACAATCTCATCAAAAAGTTCTTGGTCTCTTCCCTCACCTTGAAGAAGTCGGGAGAGCAGTGCACAATATCGCGCAAAGAGTTTCATACGGATCTCATCGCCTTTTATGATATCGAGTGGTCGCCAGGCGCCAGCACTCACGATGCGCCACACCTCTTTCCCGCGCACGAGGTCCACGGTCACCAGAGAATAATCCTGAAGTGTATATTTGAGTTTTGATTTTGCTTCACGCACAGACTGTGCGGCGCCACCAATAAGCCCAAGCTCCTCGGTAAATATTTTATAGTAGCGATTTGATTCTCCTGACGGCGTGCTGCTTAAAATTATACCGCGTGTATGATAGATATGATGCGTCATATACTGTGCCCAACAAAACCAAAACCGAAATCAATTCCTTCAATTTTAGCAGGGGAACCTGCAAATCCACCTTCCTCAACAAATTCAATACCACTTAAAAGAGCACTTCTTTTCAAATCTTCAGTAAATTCATTTATAAGATCTTGCCCATCTTTTGTTGTCTTGACGTTAAGAATCACAATGTCAGTTGGTTCAAGATTTGCTAATTTACGAAGCCCTTGCACGGTACGGAGAAGCTCGCGGAATTGTCCCTCCTTTTTGAGCTCGGGAGTGATGACGGTATCGAGCTCAACATCGGTCGCGAGATTGGTTGACCACATAACTTCTTTAACGTTGAGTTCATCAGCAATAATCAGCGCAAGTTCTTGTGAAAGTGCTTCACCTTTTACCGTCACGGATGCAAGTGGTTGACGAACCTTGAGACCTGCCTTTGCGCGCGCCTCAAGAGCAAGTGACACAACACGGCGCACCTCTGTCATTGCAGAAATTATTTTATCATCTGGCTCAGTAAATAGTGGCCACGACTCGAGGTGCACACTTTCCTTCTCTCCCCCAGCGTGCGCATACAAATGTTCCGCCAAAAACGGCATCACAGGAGCAAGAAGCTTCGAAAGTTCAAGGAGTACAATACGTGTCGTCTCAATAGCGTGCGCGCGGTCGGCAACATCATCAGACTTGAAGCGATCACGCGAACGACGAATGTACCACGTGGAAAGGTCGTCAACAAAGAGCCCTAGTGGCTTCACGGCTCGGTCGAGCTCGTATGCATCAAGGGATGTAGTCATCTCTGACACAAGCTCTGCAAGACGCGCAAGGATCCACTGATCAAGAGGATTATCGCTCACATTGTCTACCGTTTTCATCTGTACCCCGTACATTTCATAAAACGAGAGCACGTTCAAAAGGCGCGCAATATTTTTCTTTACCACTTCATCCACACCACGTTCAGAAAATGAGAGGTCCTCTGCGTGCACTATTGGTGACGAGAGTAAATAGTATCGCACTGCATCCGCGCCGTATTTCGCAAGGACCTCACTAGGGTCAGGATAATTCTTGAGCTTCTTGGACATCTTTTGACCATCCTCTGCAAGCACAAGCCCGTTTACGATTACATTCTTGAAGGGCGCTTTCCCAAAGAGGCCCACCGAGAGGATGAGGAGTGAGTAGAACCATCCGCGTGTTTGGTCGATACCTTCTGCAATAAAATCAGCTGGAAAATTCTTTTCAAAAAGTTCCTTGTTTTCAAACGGATAGTGGAACTGCGCATACGGCATAGAGCCCGACTCGAACCAACAGTCGAATACATACGGAACACGCGTCATCATGGCGCCACACGCACAACCAACCTGCACCTTGTCGATGTATGGCAAATGGAGGTCAAATTCATAATCTCCATTGTGGGGAAATGGCGTAAACGCGAGGGGGACCATTTCTCCCGTCTTCACGAAGTCAACCTTGCCGTCCTTGAGCTCGACGCCACCCGCGACTCCTGCACCTTCGACTCCCGTCATAAGCATCCACACAGGGTACTCGTGGGTCACGATGAGAATAGTTTTGCCCGTGTACTTTTCTTCAAGGTCCTCGAGAAACGCCATTGCGCGACGCTTCACGTCGAGAAGATTCTCTCCCCCTTCAGGGCGCCGGGTAAATTTATCTTCCTGAGAAACGAAGTGTTCGCGATAATCAGAGATTGGCTTGCCGTCAAAAATTCCCGTATCTATTTCCTTGATACGTTCGTCAACAATAATATTTTTTGCATCAAAACCAATTGTGTTCGCGACAATTTCCGCCGTCTGTCTCGTGCGTGCAAAAGGCGACACAAAAATCAAATCAATTTTTTCATTCTTGAGAGTATCAGCTGTTTTTTCTGCTGACGCGCGACCATTCGCCGTGAGTCCGTACTTGGTACTCGTTTCAACTTTTGAGCTTACCGTATTTGTCGCATTACTCTCTGCTTCGCCGTGACGCATTACGAGATACTTATTGCCAGACTTTTTTGTGTGATCAGCAAGCTCTGCCCGAGAGCCTGATACAAAACGCTCATTACACTCACTACACTGCCACACAGGAAGAGGCGCACCCCAATAACGAGAGCGAGAAATAGCCCAATCACGCGCCCCTTCGAGCCATTTGCCGAAGCGCCCATCACGCATATTTTGAGGCACCCATGATGTGGTCGCATTTGCTTCGAGGAGCCTCTCCTTAAGCTCGGGAACTTTCACAAACCATGACTGTGCCGCGTAGTTCAGGAGTGGAGTCTCGCAACGCCAACAGTGAGGATAGGCGTGCACTATTTTTTCTTTTGAGAAAAGCGCTCCAATACCTGCAAGGTGTTTGATAATTAAAATATCGGTGGCTTGCTGTCCATCCTTCTCTTTTGACTTTGGTTTTACTTGAACCCCCGCGAAATCTCGCACTTCCTTCTTCATCGTACCATCCATCGCTACGTGCTGAACAAACGGAAGATTCTCCTTCACCCCGAGCGCCATATCGTCCTCACCAAAGGCAGGCGCAATATGCACCACGCCCGTACCACTATCCATCGTTACAAATTCTGCGCCGTAAATCTTCCAGCCGTTTTCTCGGTTTTTGAGAGTTGCATCGTTTGCATAGTAATCAAAAATCGGCTTGTAGGATTTACCAACGAGGTCAGCACCCTTAAACTCCCCAATAATTTCATGTTCCAAATCCTTTAATACATATGGCAACCGCTCCTTCGCAAGAATGTAGAATTCTGCGCTTTTGACTTTTGACTTTTGACTTTTGACTTTGCAATAAATGGACTCTTCATTTATTGCTAATGCTACATTCCCTGGAAGTGTCCATGGGGTCGTCGTCCATGCGAGTACATACGTGCCAGGCTCGTCGAGGAGCTCAAACTTCGCCGTCACTGAAATATCGGTGATGTCTTTGTAGTTGCTCGTGACTTCATTGTTTGAAAGTGTCGTCTCGCAACGAGGACAAATGTGCATTGACTTGAAACCCTGATACACAAGATTTTTCTCGTAGAGATTTTTAAAAGCCCACCACACACTTTCGGTGTACCCCGCATCCATCGTCGTATATGAATGTTCCATATCCACAAATCTTCCGATGCGGGGAATCGTTTTCTTCCACTCAGTGTCATAGCGGAAAACCGAAGCACGCGCAGCTTCATTGAATGCACCCACGCCATATTTCTCAATGTCAGTCTTGTGTCCGAGTCCGAGCTCTTGCTCAATGAGGTTCTCAATAGGAAGACCGTGGCAGTCCCAACCCCACACACGACGCACATGGCGCCCCTTCATCGTCTGGTAGCGAGGGATAGTATCCTTGATCGTACTTGCAAGGAGATGCCCGTAGTGAGGAAGCCCAGTTGCAAAAGGAGGCCCGTCATAAAAGACAAACTCTCCGCCATCCTTGGTCTGCGCAAGGGATTTCTCAAAAATCCCCTTCTCAGCCCACATCGCCTGTGTTTCCTCCTCGCGGCGCGCAATATCAGATTTTTTTACATCTTCATCCATATTTCCCTAGAATATCACAAGTGGGGCTCGGCTCCAAAAGGGCCCGCCGTTTATGCAAACGGCGGGCCCTTTTGGAGAGATATGTTTTACATCCTCTCGGGGGCAGAAACTCCCAACACCCACAACCCTTCATGTAATACTGCCTTTAAGCGCTTCACGATTGCGAGATAGTGCTCTGAATTTTCTTTATCCTCAGATACGATTTGCGTATTTCCATAAAAACCATTAAAGAGTTGCGCAACTTCAAAGAGATACGTGACGAGCTTTTGCGGAGCAAAATTTGTAACGGCATATGAAAGTTCGTATTCAAACTGAGCAAGATTTTTCTCGAGGTCTGTTGCGGGCATATCTTTAAACTTTGGCTCATACCCTTTCTCCCTCCCCTTCTCGAGGAGCGATGCACAGCGTGCGTGCGTGTAGAGAAGATATGGTCCCGAGTCTCCTTCAAATGAAAGCGAGGTCTCTGGGTCAAAGTTGATATTCATACCCGGCTTCGAGCGAAGGACGGCGATACGGAGCGCAGAGAGCGCAATCTCTGTCACAAGTTTTTTCTTCTCATCAGGACTCAAGTGTGAAGTCCTCTCTCCTGCTCGTTCTCTCACTTCTTCCTCAACAACTGCAATCACATCAAGCGCCACTGGCACACCACCGAGGCGGCTCGACATCTTTTGTCCTTTAAAAAGCATACGACCGTGAGGAATATGGATGCTTCTATCTGCGCGCGTCTTCCACTCTTCGTTTATTTTTGTTGCAGCATCGAGAACTACTTTGAAATGATGAGCCTGTTCATTGTCAGTAACAAAGAGAGACAAGTCGACAGATCCGTACTCAGTAAATTTCTTTTCTATCAAGCCGAGGTCTTTCGCCTCATACGTTGGGTGCCCCTCACTGTTTACAAAGACGAGCGTGTTCAAATCCTTGCGCTCCTCGCTCGGCACGTACACATACGCTCCTTCACTTTGTGTAAAAACTGCTGGTGTATTTACCACAACAATATCCTTCCCGCTTTTTGCTACTTCACTTTCAAAAATCGTTTTGCCGAGTTTTGAACCAAGACTTTCGAGGACGTATTGGAAGTAGGCTGTGTTAATAGTCTTAACTTGCGCCCACGCCTGGTAACCTTCCGAGCTACTGAGTTCTCCGTTTTCTATTTCGTTATACAAATTCTTTGCGATGTCCTTGATTTCGTTTTCAAGTTCTGGATTTTCCTTCGCGAGAGCGACGCCACGCGTGTAGCACTCCCCGAGATAATTAACTACTCTTGTTTGAGCCTCAAAATCTCCTGAAGCCAGCATGTCTTTAAATATCTGCTGCGAAGTTCCTCCATCCTTTTGAAGTACGTAGATGGCCTTTGCGATGCCGAGTGAAATGTCGGACGGGAACGCGACTGTCGTCACACGAGCGCCCCCTTTCGCCATCGCGCGCGCAACAAACTCCCCCACAATATTGTTCATAAGGTGTCCGATATGAAATGGCTTAAAGAGGTTTGGCGATGAATGCTCAACGAGAATATTTTTGCCAGAGTAAATAGTTTGAAGTGAAGTTCTCCCTTTTGAATTTTCATTTCTTATAGCCTCGTCTGTAAGCCTGAAGTTAATAAACCCCGGCCCTGCAATCTCAAGCTCTTTCACCTCCTCACTGGATGTCTCGAGTATTTTCTCCATGAGCTTCCCCGCAAGCTCGCGCGGTGAAATACCTGCAATCTTTGCATATGCAAGGGCAACGTTCGTCGAATAGTCGCCGTGGGTAATATCTGCAGGACGCTCAATGGTCACCATCGTCGCCTCAATCCCGAGCGCTCCGAGTGCCTCACGTACCAATGTTTCTAGTTTTTCACTCATCATATATGCGCATCATAGCACGCAAAAAACAAAGAAAAAACCCTCAGCCGAAACTGAGGATTTAACAAGAGACTGCATTTCATCACTTCAAAACAATCTCGCGAATCTTCATATGAACCTCCTCCGGAGTGAGCTCATGAGGAGGGAGCGCCAGATCTTGATTGGGGACAACACACTTGATCACTGCCCATCCAAAAAAGTCTGCGTAAAGTCTCCCTGTTTTCGCCCCGTTTCTGACATATTCCATATCAGACTCGACAGCATCGAGACCAATCCCCGACCCTCGAGCACGCCTGAGCGCTCGCTCGCGAGAAACTTCGGGATCGAGGTCAAGATAAATAGTCACATCAGGTTTCGGCAACCCAAGATGATTATATTCAAGATCATAAAGCCAGTTTGCAAAGTTAATGATCTCTTCTTCTGTCTTCATCTTTCCTCCCTGGTGAAGGAGGTTGGATTCGACGTAGCGGTCAAAGATGACGATGTCGTGATTTGCAATCAAACTCTCGAGATAGTATTTGGACTCAAACCTGTCCTGAGCATAAACACGCGATGCCAGCTTGGGGTTTGCGTGCGCCCAGTCGTATTCGGCTGCGCGCGGAGACTTCATGAACTCAAAGAGCATTTTCCCCGCAAGGGTATCCTTATAGCGTGGGAATGAAACATTTCCCACGCGAATACCAGCTCTGCGAAAAAAATCTGCGAGCATCAATGTCTGTGTTTCCTTGCCTGCGCCATCAGAACCTTCAATGGCAATAGTTTTTATCTTCTTGCTTGGATCCTTTGCGTTAATGGACATTTCTGCCTCCTGTAAAATATTGAGAACTGTGACCGAATTATTTTTACCACAAAACAACCCAAAACACTACTCGCTCAAAGCTAGCGTCTTTTGAATTTGGGAGATACGCTCTTCGCGCGACCCCGCAACAACAACGATTTTTACAGGCGAACGTTTGGTAATTTCGAACAGTGTTTCGATAAAAAGACAGTTAACACGATCGACGAAAGCAGTATTTGTATCTCGCAAAAGATCGTTCACAAGAGAGACTGAAACAGCTGTTGGTATAAAAACAAGGACATCAAGCCCCGAGAGTGACTTGTACATTATCTCCTCTGTTTCTTTTAAGAATTCTTCACCAATGACCCCCTTTTCAAATTGAGCCAGCGTGTAAATATAATTATCAATCACACAACGGTCAAACAAAATATTTTGCTCATTCCCATCAAACGTTTGATGGAATAAGAAATCACGAATGGCGCGCTGACTTTCTTCAGTTGTTTTTTGATTAATCTGAAGCCCTTTTTGTTTTACAAGATCACGATACGTCTCCTGTGTTGTACTGTAAGCGGGAAATGCCTTCAAAAAATCCTTCACAAACGTAGACTTCCCTGTATTTTGTGGACCAATTACCGCAATGCGCATAGTTTAAAGATTATAGCACGCCACCCCTACTTCCCCGTACTGCCGAATCCGCCTTCGCCACGAAGTGTATTTGAGAGTTCAGAGACTTCATATATTTCGGCATGCTCTACTTTTTGTATGAGCATCTGTGCGACTTTGTGCCCAAGCCCCACGTGGTATTCTTCGATACCCAAATTGATGAGTCCAGCCTTCACTTCACCGCGATACCCCGCATCTACGACGCCTCCAAGCGTTTTCAAGCCATGGGTGTTCGAAAGTCCGCTCTTGTCCCAAATGAGCCCAACGAAACCAGAAGGTATCTCCATTGCAATACCTGTACTCACGAGAACACGCTCACCAGGTGCTACGACAACGTCTTCACACGCATATAGGTCAAACCCTGCATCACCCTCATGTGCATAGGTCGGAATCTTTGCATCAGGGTGAAGTTTTTTGATATTGAGTTTCATTGACACCAAGTGTACCACGAGCGAACTCGTACAAACAAATACCCCACAGTCTTGCGACTGTGGGGTAATATTATGCAAATTGCTTCCCTACGATATTGCTGGGGTGTTCGCGATTAAACAATCGCTCGCTCCCCTCCATCATAAACACATCGCCGAGTTCGGCAGCGATCATCTTGTCCCAGCACGAGGAACAAAAGAACCAATGACCCCAGGTGTACATCTCTGCCCCACGTATGTCGTGCCCACGCTCGCGTGCATCCGCTATCGCGCGAGCTTCACCGTGATTTTTTGTATCGCACCCTTCACAAAGTTCATATTGCTGCCCTGACGGAATCCTGAGCTTCACACGCTCACATCCGTGGTGCTCATGGTAGTCGCTGCCATTTGCCCCCATGCCGAGAACGTGTCCATTCTTCATAATCACACACCCGACAGGCATACTCTTGTCGACAGAATATTTCCGCGCGTACTCCTTCGCAAGCACCATAAACAAATGATTGACTGGTACGTGTTGGATAATGCGCCCCTCAGGCAGATACGGGTAAACAATTCCATTTGAACTCTTCATCGTACACCTCCTTAATATTAAAGAATAACCTCATTGAAAACTACTCTTTTTTGTTCCCTCCGTCAATGTCTACCGCAAAAGAAAAAGGCGGCAAAACGCTTCGCGTTTTGCCGCCCCATATTACTGCTTTTACACCTTCGGGTTTGTTACCCCACGCTGTCCTTGGTACTTACCACCGCGATCCTTGTACGAAGTCTCGCACACCTCGTCACTCTCAAGAAACAGTACCTGTGCGCAACCTTCGTTTGCGTAGATCTTTGCTGGAAGCGGGGTTGTGTTGGAGAACTCAAGCGTAATCTCCCCTTCCCATTCAGGCTCGAGGGGTGTCACGTTGACGATGATACCGCAACGCGCGTAGGTCGACTTGCCGAGGCAAACAACCAAAACGTTTCGCGGAATACGGAACCACTCCACCGTCCGAGCAAGAGCGAAAGAGTTGGGAGGGATGATACAGAAATCACCTTCCTTCTCGACGAACGACTGCGGATCGAAGTTCTTCGGGTCAACAATCGACGAATGAATGTTGGTGAATATCTTGAACTTGCTCGAGCAACGGACATCGTAACCATAGCTTGAAGTGCCGTAGGACACGATTTTTTGCCCGTTCGCCTCCTTCACTTGCTTCGGGGAAAAAGGCTCAATCATCGGCCCGTCGAGGCGCTGCATCCCCGTGGGGACAGCGACCGATGCCCTTTCGACGGGGTCGAGACTACACATCTTGCGAATCCACTTATCGGACTTAATGCTCATACTGCCTCCCTCTCGTGTAATAAATTAAAAGAATTGCCTCCCCAAAAACTACCACGCGAACTGAAAAAAGTAAAGAGTGTTGACTGTGTATAAAAATAAAGGTAGTGTGACAACAGCAGTTCTTTCTCAACGACACAAAAGGAGTTTGCAATGCAAAAATATCTCAATTTGCTTCATCACATCATGACGAATGGTGAAATCAAAGGTGACCGGACTGGCACGGGCACAAAAGGGGTCTTTGGCTATCAAATGCGATTTGACCTTAAACAAGGATTCCCGCTCGTCACGACCAAGAAGTGCCACTTGAAGTCCATCATCCACGAGCTGCTCTGGTTCCTGCAAGGAAGCACGAATACAAAGTATCTCAAGGATCACGGAGTCAGCATATGGGACGAATGGGCAAACGAACAGGGTGAGCTTGGTCCAGTATACAGCAAACAATGGCGTTCGTGGGAAACAGTAGACGGGCAAGTAATCGACCAAATCTCAGTCGCAATTGACCAGATCAAGAAAAACCCGAACTCGCGGCGCATCATTGTTTCGGCCTGGAACGTTGGCGACTTACCGAAAATGGCTCTTGAGCCTTGTCATACGTTCTTCCAGTTTTACGTTGCGAACGGCAAGCTTTCTTGTCATCTCTACCAACGTAGCGCCGATATTTTCCTCGGCGTACCATTCAACATCGCAAGCTTCGCATTACTCACCATGATGATGGCGCAGGTTTGTGGACTTGAGCTCGGCGACTTCGTGCACACGTTCGGCGATGCACATCTGTACTCCAATCACATGGAACAGACAGCACTGCAACTCTCCCGTGAGCCGCGCGCATTGCCAACGATGCACATCAACCCCGACGTGAAAGACATCTTTGGTTTCAAATTCGAAGACTTCACGCTCGAGGGCTACGATCCGCACCCCGCAATCAAAGCACCCGTCGCGGTGTGACAAGAAGCAAAATTCAAAGGCCGACAGCTACGCTGTCGGCCTTTTTCTTTGCAACATTCAAAATTCAATATTCGAAATTCTATATTCTACTCAAAAAGAAAAGCCGCTCTCCAGGAGAGCGGCTTTTCTTTTTGAACACTATCCCTTCACCTCGATACCTGCTGAACGTGCTGTTCCTGCAATGATCTTCATTGCGGCCTCAACATCGTTTGCGGAGAGGTCAGGCATCTTCTTCTCGGCGATCTCGCGGAGCTGAGCGGAAGTGATTGAACCTGCCTTGCTTGAGCCAGGCTTCTTTGAGCCACTTGCGAGTCCTGCTGCCTTCTTCACAAGTCCTGAAGCAGGAGGGGTCTTCATTACGAAGTCGAATGTACGATCCTCGTAAACCGTGATAACCACAGGAACCATATCCCCCATCTTGTCGGCTGTTGCGGCGTTGAACTTGGTAACGAATTCACCAATGTTTACTCCCGCTTGTCCGAGCGCAGGCCCCAAAGGAGGCGCTGGTGTTGCCTTCCCCGCAGGGATGACTACTTTTACTTTTTTTGTTACTTTCTTTGCCATAATTTTTGAGCTGGTATTAATATTGGAATTCGTTGAGTCTACCCTAGTTTGGGAGATTTTTCAAGTGGTTAATTTTTAAGGAGTAAAACGACTATAAAAATGACCACCCACCTAAGTTTTTCTTCGAAAAATTTGGGCGGGTAAGAAAATCATAATCGCTTCGCTCTTCGCTTTTCTATATCTTATGAATCTGGAGGAAATCGAGTTCTACGGGTGTCTCACGACCAAACATTGAGACGAGTACCTTCGCGCGACCACGCTCGCCGTCAACCTCAGAAACCTTACCTTCGAGATCCTTGAATGGCCCGTCGACAATAGTCACCATGTCGCCAACGACGAGGTCAATATTGTGCTTTGCGGTCTTGTCAGACATACGACTGAAGAGCAAGTCTGCTTCTGCTTTCGCAAGAGGTACTGGAGTTACTCCTGCCCCCACGAAACCAGTAACACGGGGAGTATTGCGCACCACATACCATGAGTCATCCGTAACAATCATATCCACGAGAATGTACCCAGGGAAAATTTTCTCTTCAACCTCAACACGCTTTGTGCCCTTTACTTTGATCTTCTTCTCGAGAGGAATAAGTACGTTGAAAATCTTGTCCTCCATACCGAGAGACTCAATACGCTGTTTCAAATTGCGGAGCACGGCGTTTTCGTAACCCACATAGGTGTGGATTGCGTACCAATTGCGCTCGCCAGTTGTTTCTTGTTTTGCCATTTAGTTAAAATTTAAAATTATTAACGAACGAAGAACTTCTTAATAAGTGCAGTGAACAATGTATCAAACGCACCGAGGTAAAACGAGGTGAGGACAGAGAGCACAATAACGAGAATAGTAAAAGCGATAGCCTGACTGCGCGTTGGCCACGATACGTGGGCGAGCTCGCCCTTTGACTCTTTGATATATTCGATGAATGACATGGTGTTATTAGTTCTTGTTTAAAAAACAGCCCCGCAGGGCTTTCGCCTACTATACTCTTTGAGGCAAGAAAAGTCAATGTCGCCCCACAAATACTGTGTATAAAGAAAAACACCCCACGGATAAACCGTGAGGTGTGATTGTACAGCAATTTCCTGCTTAGGCAGCCTGCGGAAGGCGGTAATCTGCCGGGACAGGAACTTTGTCGCCAGGCTTCATACCTTCCGTGTTTGCCACAACACCGAGAATCGCCGAAGGCAGAGCTTTGCGATGCCCGACAACGAGGCCATTCAGGAATTCCCAAATCTTCTGGGAATCACCAGCGTGGGTCCCCTTAAAGTTGGGCATCTTCTTCCAGGTGAGCACATCGTGATAGATGTAAGCGCCCTTACGAACGTAGCCCGACAGAGGGTGGCCTTCTTCTGCAGAGAGCAGTTCTATCTTCGGATAGATCTTCTCTTTCTTGCCGAATTGCGGTGCATGCACCGCACCGACCATCGAGAAGACTGCACGCGGACCATTCGAATCGAAGCAGTACATGCCAGGAATCGCCATGATCAGGTCGCCAACTGAGACCGAGGTCTTCACCTCGACAGCAGGAGCCTTCGCGGGAGTGGCCTTCTTCTCGTGGACCTTTTTGAGACCCATTTCGATGAAGTGCTCATGGAAGAACTTCCAGATGCGCTCCTGGGTTTCGTATTGCGCGGAACCCTTTTTGAACTTCGAGCTGAACTCGGGCATGTGGAGCGAGGCGATCGTGACATACGTCTTCGGACTCATGATTCCGGCGAGTTTGGTGCCAAGAGGAGCTGAAGCCACGGAGACAATCTTGAAGCTGTGCTTGCCGTCACCCGAAGTTTCTTCAGACACACGGAAGCGGATACCTTGGGCTTCCGCTACGCCGTTCCAGCCGTTCCACACCACCTCGGGAGACTGAACAAGATTGTCCCATCTCTTCGTCCTCGGCGTATAATCCGGCTTGGGACCCTTCGGCTTCTCCACCTTCGGTTTAGCAACCTTCGCGACGGCTTCCTTCTTGTCGCCCTTGTTACCACCCTTATCTTTGCCTTTTTTCTTGCCATCACCCTTGCCTTTGTTCTTGGACATCTTGTTCTCCTTTGAGAAAGTTGTAGGAAATTGCTCTTTGTTAAAGATCACTTAATGCTCTCTATATTATACATATTTTGAATACTTTGTCAATAGCACCGTAATACCTCAATAGCTTGGAACCACCTCTATGGCAAGGTCAATGGCAAGGTCCGACCTTGCCGTAATTCTTTGTGCAAGTGTGCAAGAGTTATTTGGGGATGGTATTAGTACTCCCTTTTAGCAACACATCAACAATTGTTTTATGTGTTACAACAGAAAATGTAGCCTGTGGATATAGTGCACTGAACGACAACGGAGCCGAAACTCCATCTTTCCATTTGCACTCAAACGCCTCCAGCTTGCCAGACGATGACTTGTTCTCCACAAAATCAACCTCTGCCCCTTGGCGGTTGCGCCAAAAATGAATAGTGGTGTCTCTCCCCGCATAACTCCTTTCCTTAACCTTCTCGGCAATAAAAAAATTTTCCAATATTGCGCCTCTATCAAGACGCATCTCAAGCGGATCTGTATTACTAATGAGCGCATTGCGCATACCCGTGTCATAAAAATATATTTTGTGACTCTTATTGATTTCTTTTGTCTTATTTGTATAGAAGGGCGTAAGACGAAATACGATAAATGCTTGCTCGAGGAGCGTAATATATGCGTTCACCGTCTCCCTGCTGATACCCACCTCTTTTGCAAGTTCATTGTATGATATTTCGCTCCCGACTCGTAGAGCCAAGAGTTTAACTAGTTTCTCAAATGCGAACGAATTGCGGATATCACCAAACAAGAACAAGTCTTTAAAAAGGTAATCGCTCGCGAGCTCTCGTATAAGGATTGCCTTCCGCTCGCGAGACTCAGCATTTACAATTTGTGGATACATCCCGAAGATGAGGTAATCCTCCAGTTTTTGCATCACCGCAACTTTACCATACGATGCAACCACCTCAGGGATGGATAACGGGTAAAGATGAATCTTCCGGTTTCGTCCTGTCAACGGCTCGCTCACCTTGTTTGCTAATTCAAAACTTGATGAACCACTTGCAATCATCTGAACGCCAGGCACATTGTCGGCAATAAGTTTAAGTATGATGCCAATATCACGCACGCGTTGCGCCTCGTCAATGACAACGAGTTCGTGTCCAGCAACCAACTGCCCCAGCTCTTTAGCACCACGACCCTCAAGCAAGGCTGCGTCCTTTGGGTCATCACCCTGAAGATACAGTCCGTTGGAAAATTGTTCTAAAATAGACTTAATAAGTGTTGTTTTGCCTACCTGCCGAGCTCCATATAAAACTATGATTGGTTTCTCTGCTATATTATCCAGCAGTTTCTGCTCAATTGTTCGTATATATTTCATAGGTATAGTATACAAAATACATACACAAAATGCAAGGTTTCTATTTTCTTACATTTCCTCTTGCCATTTCTCACAGAAGACCGCTTTTCATTTTAGAAAATTCCTGTCACAGCAAGGTCCGACCTTGCTGTGAAATAAATATACGAAAAGGTGGGCGCCTGCGGCGCCCACCTTTTCGTATCTCCTTTCGACATTAAGGACTTTAAAGACTATTTTTTACGCGTTCTCTTGCTTCTTACCACGAAGGAGCATCGATGTGAGGATCACGAGCCAAACGAAAATCACCCCAAACAAATAATCACTTATTGGCAGTCCACCCTTCGTACTCACGGGTGAGGGCTCGACAGCGCCCGCAACAACAGGTGCTACTACGTTCGCACGGTATGATTTTTCCTGGGCATCCATCTCTGCAATCTGCTCTGGAGTTGGTCCACTAGACATAGCCCCCCCTTTTTGAGGCGCTACTCTGCTGGTCACCTCCTGTGCAAATGAATACTGCGTGGTTATGAAAACAGTAAACAGCACCAAAGATACGAATAACGGGTATTTTATTTTTCTCTGCATATTATTTATAAATATTTACTGATAATCCCCATACAGAACATCCACATAGCAGGTATTAGATCCTCCACCATAAGTCCATTGAGAATAATATAGGGTTCTCCCTGGGGGTATACTTGTTAGCCCAAGAGCCTTGTTATAAATAGGTACGCCTTGAGTCCATGGGGTAGCCGTTCGCCCCGGGGCTGTGGTTTCAAAAATCCACGTAGAAGGAGCGAACGCGCCATACCCCCCACTCCAAGCAGACCAGGAGGACCAGCTAACAAGGTTAAAATCTTGAACAGTGGTGAAAGAAGAACTTCCACCATTAGATGCTATCCCCCCTTTAAAATAATTGGGGACGCTCGCCACACATACAGACCCACCCCCCCCGGAAATTTTTATTCCTAATACTGGGCGCGTTGTACTGAGTGCAACACTCGAGCTGTAGGTCGAACCACAAGATGCGCACACACTCGAAACAACCCTCGTCCATACCCAAGCGCCAGCAGAATCCACTGCAGCAAGAGGCGTATCGGTCACACTTGCCCCCCCGATTGCATTCGAAATATAATTATTAGCAGTAATGTTTCCCGATGTAGTTAGGTTACCAACAACGAGCACATTTGCATCTGTCTGAGCAGAACCATTAGTAGTGAGACCTCTCAAAACAAGAGTGCCACCTCCATTCCCCGTAGTATTGCTAACATTAATATACGCAGTATTATCACTACGCGTAAGCGAAAGTTCTCCGTTTACTTGCAAATTTCGAATTGGCGCAGCAGTCCCGATGCCGACGTTGCCACCGTTTAATATTGATAATTTATAACCTGCATTCCCTCCACCGCCACCATTAACACCTCTGTCATAAAGATGTAAACCAGTAGCCTGCGGATACCATTCAAATTGATCACTTCCGTCTAGAAGCATGGTAACTCTGCCGTGTCCACCAGTTGGACCGTGCGCAAAAATGCTTCCTCCAGCAACTTCTAGTTTATTTGATGGTGCTGTCGTCCCAATGCCGACGTTGCCACTAGTAGGCGCTAAAACTATATTATTTGCACCTACTTGACTGCCTTGTATTTTTAATGCTCCAGTAGCAGGATCTCTTCCCATATCATAATAGTAAGTTCCTGCAGCATTTGATAACCTTAACGCATATTCAGAACCAGAATTAACCTGAAGAGGTTGGCCTGGCGCTATCGTCCCGATACCGACGTTGCCGGCCGTATCAATACGAACTTTTTCAGTTGCATTGGTCCACAAGGTCATTGCGCCACCTGCGCCTGCGTAAATATTAAGTGAGTTTGCCCCGCCGTACAGAGTTGAGTTTTGATTCATTGTCCATATCCAACTAGTTGCCGAGCCTGCCCTTATTCCGATTTGGGAATACGCATTTGCTGTTGAGGTGGCGTTTTCGAAAATACCCAGATTCCCAACTCCACCAACTCCACTGCTGACAACGTGAAATTTCGTGGTAGGCGTGGTCGTCCCGATGCCGACTTGGCCTGCATCATCTATAATCATTTTTGGGGTTGCTGTACCGCCAGTATAGAATTTTAATTTCTTCATGGTCTCGGCAGTTAAAGCAATATCGGTGTCAGAGTTACCTTCCCATGCTCCGGACCGTCCTAACCCCCCCCAATGCAGTTGTACTACTGGCCAAAACAATCCACGACCTTGATCTAATATTTCCATTCACATCCAAGGGGTACCCCGGCGCCGTCGTCCCAATCCCCACATTCGTGCCGTTGTTGAAGATGACCGAGTTTGCAATCCACGATGCGCCATTATGACGAATGGTCTGACCCGCGGTTCCTGCGGGGAGACTGCCCCCTGTTGCTGCTTCCCAGCTTGCGTTACCGATTGCATCTGAGGTGAGGACATATCCCGCAGTTGTTGTTGTCGCAAGCCTGAAGTAGGGAGCGGTGAAACTCCACGCAGTGATGGCACCTGTCTTGATTTGATCCGATCCCCCGACATTGATAGGCGTATCGATGTTCCCTGCGGGCGGGTTCAGGGTTGGCGCTGACCAGGCGTATGCGTACGTTGCGCCGAGCGCGAGGGCTATCGCAACTGCGGAAATCTTGAGAACAGACAAAATATTTTTGGTCATTGGGGTTGGTACTAAATTGATAATAATATATTAAGTATACCACTCAACGGTAAAATGCATAGGGGGTTATGCACAGGAGAGGGGGGGGGTAGGAAGAGGGGGGGGTAGGAAGAGGGGGGCGGGACCGAAGGTCCCGCCCCCCTCTTCCTCTTTTTTGCGCTGTCATACTTCCTCGTATCAGCTATCAGCTCTACTTGTTCGCATTTGCACTGAGAGACTGTAGTATGCGCAATCGCTCCTCAGGAGACACGGTGCTTTTTGGAACTGTTTTTGTAAGGTCTTGTAGCACCTTCAACTTTGCATCTTGCACTGAAGTATCCTTTGGTGTTGAAGACGCGAGGTCGGTCAAAATCTGCAACCTTTGCTCAGACGTAGTGGCTTTTGCCGACTGAGTGCCCGCTGGTTTTTCTGTAACTGCTGTATCTTGCTTGGTACCAGACTGCAATGCCTGATTTTGCGTATTAATAAAAGAACGAACTCCAGCAATAACTAACACCAACACAACCACCCCCACTACGGTGGTTATTATTACAAACTTTTTATTACTACCATTTGTTGTATTTTCTGGTTCCATAGGACTATTGTATCACTTCGTTGCTTTTAGTACACAACAAATGTGTGGATAACCAATAGTGGGGGGCGGGACGCGTAGCGTCCCGCCCCCCACTTACTGCTTTAGACTTTTTGACTTTAAGACTTTGGACTTTACAGACTAATCTTACCTTATCTCATACGTAATCGTCACATTCGACGTGATCTGATTTTGTCCCTGAGGAAGCTCGGGGGCAGGGGAGCTTCCCGCTGCATCATACTTTGCGCTTGACATCATTTCGCGTGCGTAGATTGGATAGTTATTCCCCTCTGAGAATGAAACGACGCGCACAAGCGAAACCCCGAGGTCACGTGCGAGCACTTCTGCTTTTGCCTTTGCTTTATCGATTGCCTGCTTGCGTGCCTCTGCTTGGAGTGCGTCTTCTTGATCGATAGCGAAGTTTGGACCCTGCATCTCGGTGACTCCTGCGCCCGCAAGACCATCAACGAGACCGTTCACAGACTCGAGATTGCGCACTTTTATATTAACAGTTTGAGAAACTTCGTAGCCGATGATCACCTGCTTGCCAGGGCGATACGCTGGGCAGCTAACTCCTGCGCAATATGGTGTCCCCTCCTGCCACTCATACTTTGGATATGAACTGTAGTTTTGAGTCTTGATATCCTTATCAGCAACACCAGACTTGCGAACGACGGCGAGTGCAGATTTCACCTTTACAGAAACTTTATCCTGAGCATCAGAAACTTTCTTTGACTCCTCGCGAACGGTGAAAGAAATGTTTGCAATATCTGGTGCTGCAAACACTTCGCCACTTCCTGAAACAGAGATCGTATTTGAAGAAGGAACTCCTCCGCCAATAAAACGATATCCCTTGACCTCAGAAATAATCATTGCCCCCGCGAGCACCGCACCGAGTAATGCGAGAATCGTGAGCGCTTGGAACAATTTCGAAACAGCTGTTTCGTGGCTTGGCCATAAACTTTTGTTGTTTTCCATAATAATGTAAGTAAATATTGTGAACCTAGTAATGTAGCTATTATACCATGACGCACAAAAAGAATAATCCTTACTTCCCACTCAATATTCTCCTCGTTGCCTCCTTGTATGACTCCACATTCGGTTGATCAAATGCATTGATGTTGAGCTGGTTTGCGAGATGCATCACGGTACACATCATAAACTGGAGCAGCGCCCCAAGTGACTCGGGGTCGAGATCGGTGAGAGTAATTTCCCCATACGATATTCCGCGCTTCTGATACGTCTCGGTGACACCTTTATAAATAGCATCGAGGATCTCGCACGGGGAACGGCGGGACACGCCTTCAACAAGCGGTGCAAATACTTTGTCCTCTGCGAGAAACTGATGTTCCCAATGTGGCTCGTGTGCTCGCACGAGGAACCGCGCACTCACGTGGGGTTGTGCGAGATTCATCTGCTCTACGGAGTGAAGGTCTGTGGAGCCGATTGATACCGTCGGCACCATACGATGCGTCGTAGGCACACCATCCCTCGTTGTCTCCTTGCCAATACTTTCTGCAAAGAGCTGACGATACCATTTACCTACCGACTCAAGCTCAGGATGAAATACAAAGAAGTCGTAGACGACCGCGCCCTTCTCGTGCCATGCGATGATATCCTGTGCTGCGCGAAATGCATTACTCTCTACCCCTCTCTCAATAGTGTCGTCGATTGCTGACTGCGCTCCGCGCATAAGTGGCGCAACATCCATCCCCGCACAGAGAAGCGGGAAAACTCCCGCAGGAGAAAACACTGAGTAGCGACCGCCCACTTTTTTTGGCACGGGGAGCAGATGAAAACCTTGCTTCTCCCCCATATCCCAGAGCGGCGAATGTTCATCGGTGATGCATACGATACGGTCCGCAACAGAACCAAACTTTTCTTCGAGCGCATGCACGAGGACAGATGCGTTCGTGATTGTTTCAGTCGTCGCGCCTGACTTACTTGCGACAATAATAATAATTTCTTCTTTCTCCATGAGTTCATTCACAAGGAGCTCAGTGATGTCAGAGAGAAGCTCCGGCGAGCACGTGTCTGCAAAAAGCATTTTTGGCGCAAAAGGCGTATGAGGATCCATCACGCCCGCGGTCGCTTCATAGAGTGCCTTTGCACCAAGGTTCGAACCACCGATACCGATATCGAGAATGTACGAAAGCTTTGGTCCTGCGAGCTTTGACGCGAGCGTTTTTGATTTCTTGAGAAGCTCCTCGTCAAAAGGCAGACGGAGTGACGCCTCGGGAAGCGAGTATGTGCTGTCGCTCATTGCGCCACGCATCGTCGCTACATACTCCTCTACGCGTGCTGTATCAACACTTTTTTGTTCTTCATCTTTATGGTATCCCTGATATTTCATAGTATCTACATTCTATCCCAAAAATGCGCACAGTGCGAATTTATATTGGATCGTGTCACTTCTTCCCTCTTATGTACCTATTTTATACTATCGTATAAAATAGGTACATAAGAGGGTGTGGGGGCAAAACAATGAAAGGGGCGGGATGCTTGGGAAGCAATTATATTTTAAAAACTTTCTTGAGAGCTTCAGAGTTTTCTATTTCACTAGCAACGATAATACGGAGGTGATCGCGTACTTTGAAACACTCGCCAATCAAATCAATTTCCTTCTCACACGGAAACGGGATGACGAAAACTGACTTTTGATACTGCACAAAACCAAGTCTTTTCAATGCAAAGTTGATTGCACGTCGAGCCTGCAATATTTCTTCTGGCACATCAAACATTACAATGCGCCACTTTTTATCCCACGTTTTTTGTGATGCAATTTTTATTTTTGCTATCGCATAACGCATCGCTTTCTCTCTCCCCTTTTCTGTCAGCACATAGAGCCCACGTTCGTTACCTTTAAATTCAACAAAACCACCACGTCTGAGTCCTTCTATTGCCCGCTTGATCTTGACTCTCTCGGAAGTATCTTTGGGTTTAAAATATTTGAACAGTTGAACCGCATTCGGCATTGTAGCAGCAACTGCGACCACCCCCACCACCAGAAGAGTCCCGAGTATTATTTCTGCTATTTCTCCTTTTTCGAATTTTTTCATATTCACTTACTATGTACCTATATTATACTATAGTATGGGATAGGTACATAGTGGAAAAATATCAAATCAACAACCCTTAGACTAGAGAGGAATGAGTATCAAAACAAGGACAAGGAACGAGGAGTCAGGACTTCGAGAATGGAACTTCCCAAGTCTTGCGAACCTTGGTATTATAGGAGCACTATGGATACACAAAAAAGAATTATTGTTTGGTTTTCAGCAGCATTGGTCGTTATTATTGCAGCAGTGGGTGCTTATCAGGTTGCCAATGGTCCTCGTGCTGAGCTACGAAAGACGGATGGCACACTCAGCACTCCTATTGATGCGACTGACTGGACCAAAGGTTCAAAGACTCCAAAGGTTACATTCCTAGAATACAGCGATTTCCAGTGCCCTGCTTGTGGCGCGTATAATCCTCTTCTTGAAGAAATGTACGCAAAATACAAGAACGTTATTTCATTTACCTATCGACACTTCCCTCTTCCACAGCATCCCAACGCGCTCCCTGCAGCCTACGCATCTGAGGCCGCTGGCGCGCAGGGTAAATTCTGGGAGATGAAGGATATGCTTTTTACCAAACAAGCTGAGTGGTCAGAGAGCAAAGATGTTGCTACTGTTTTCGAAGGCTACGCGCGAGAGCTCGGACTTGATATCGCAAAATACAACGTT
The DNA here is from genome assembly GCA_041660105.1 of Minisyncoccota bacterium. Taxonomy (GTDB): domain Bacteria; phylum Patescibacteriota; class Minisyncoccia; order Phycocordibacterales; family UBA1550; genus UBA1550. Next base: position 59,899 of record JBAZWZ010000005.1, read on the forward strand.
GATGTAGTGAGCGAGGCGACAAAAGCACGTGTTGAAGCCAACGTTAAGAGTGGTACACTTTCATCTATCAACCACACACCGACTTTCTTCATCAATGGCAAAATGATTGAGAATCCAGAGTCTCCGGAAGAATTGTATGCTCTCATTGATACTGCGATAGCTTCTTCGACACCGAAAACAAACTAAACCAAAACTTCACTTCTCAATGTTCAACTATAAAGAAATAATAAATACCAAATTCGCAGGGCAAATTCCGAGCTGGCTCATCTGGTCTATTGTAATCCTCTCGCTCGTCGGCTTCACGGATGCGGCGTTCCTCCTCGCAAAGCGTTTGTCGGGCACACCCATCCCCTGCTTCATCACTACAGGATGTGACGAGGTTTCAAAATCCCCTTACTCTGTAATGTTTGGCGTGCCCTTGTCTCTGTGGGGCGTCCTCTTTTATCTCGGCACGGGATTTCTCGCGATACTCTACGCTGATACAAAAAACTTTTTTGTCGCGAGACTCATCCCCGTCGCAACAACGCTTGGCTTTCTCTCATCGTGCTACTTCATCTATGTACAAAAATTTCTCATCGGCGCATTTTGTATCTACTGTATTTTGTCAGCACTTATTGCAACGATTCTTTTTGTGTTGGGAATTATTTTCTATAGAAGGCTAAGAAGTTAGCTGTAACCAAACAGTCCACGATTCGGTGAATCGTGGACTGTTTGGTTTTACTAAAATCCTAGTTTCTCCTTCACAAGAATGAGGGTGATGTGGCGGTTGGGCATTATTTCACGTTCGAATACGAGCACGCGTCCAATAGTGCTTCCTGGCGCGCCCGTGCTTTGCATACGCTTATTCTCTAGTGGAAACACATAGTCCTCAATACGCTTGAAAGCTGCTTCACGGTCTGGGACAATCTTGTGCGCTCCCGCTACCCAGATGACATTGTTCGAAGTGAATGCATAGCTTGGAATCTGGCTTCCCGACGCTGATGCGTCGAGTACTTGCCCCGCCTCAGTGATGGCGTGCACAGAGCCGAGGAAATAATCAGCGAGGACGGACTCTTTGCGGAGCTTTGATTTCTTCTCTTTGTCTTCTTCTTTCAAAATATTTTCATGCACATTGTTCCATCCGTGCGAGCCCGATTTGAGGTACTCAATGAAACCGATTTCTTGCAAAGTTGTTGACGAGCCATTCATCACCGAGCCACCTGCGGGGATAAGCTTCTTCACTTCTTCGAGTGCTTGCTCTTTCGTATCTACGACAATGGCGGACACATTGCGCTCTTTGAGATTTGCGATTACTTTTGCAATAACTTCATCCGACGCGATTTGTTCGTAGTGCATGTGTATATATTATTAATTATTACCTTCAAACAATGTTGGCTCCTCAACTTCGCGCATATTAATGGAAACAATAAGGAGGAACACGAGGAACGTAAAGTATGAGGGGAGGAACAACACACCAAGCGCATTCAAAAAAGTTTTGAGCGCGAGCGCGGGGACGATAGCGTACAAGCTCATCTTGTATGCAGACGCATATGAAAGTGGTGACCTCTTGATATATGCGATGAGTTTTGGAACAAGCGCAAAGAGGGTGAGGGGAAGAAGGTACATCAGATACCCAAGGAAGACTGCGATAAATGAGATTGCCAGACCAGCAACGACAATCGTTCCCAAATAATTTTGGATATTCGTAACCCATGACACGAGTGTGTCTTGGCTGATAGTTGCTGTAAAGGCACGCCCGACAGGCTGGATAGTGATTGAGTTATTCTGTCCCCTCGTCACAATATCTGTCTTGGTAAGGAGGGCGTACGTGTTGTACTCTACGAATTTTTGTTTATCAAATTCTTGAGTCGTATCGATGACGAGCATATTTCGCACCGCATCAGTCGTTGTTGCTATTGATAAGTCTTTCAAAGGAACAAAGTATGGCATTGCGACATTTGCAGAGGCCACACCTTTGTCAATGTTGACCGTGAGCTCTTGTGGGTAGTACTCTTGCACGAGAGATGGGGCGCGTTCGGTTACAAATTTGATCCCTTGAGGAACGACAAATATTCCGAGCACTGCAACGAGAAATAGCGAAAGAAGGAGGACCATCTTTGTGTAATATTTCAGAATTTTTGGAAAAGAATCGTTTGTTGCTTCTTTGTAAAAAGACGGGTTGTAAATACTCTTTTTAAATGTTTCAAAAATGGTTTTCATATTATATATTATACCTTATGAGTCCTTTCTAGACTACTCTGTCTTTAAATCCCGTGCACCTAATGCGAGAGAAAACGCCATCATTGAAATTGCAATGTCGCGAAACAGAATTTCAAAATTATTATAATTAAACAATACAATAGAAACAAGAAGAAACGCTGCAAAGAGTGAGGGGTAAAAAATTTTCTTTCCCGAGAGTATCCATAGAGCGATGATTACTTCCATAAATGCAAACCCGTGGAGCATCACGAGGTCAGGAGCATCCCCGCGCATAAACTTTGGGAAATACCCGATCCAAGTGTATGGATTAAAGATCCCATCAATCGCAGGAAAAAGAAAGGCGAATGCAACACCAATCCTCAATAACAAATTGGGAGCTTTATAAAAATTCATTTTATGGAAGAACAATGATCATCCCCGTATCATTTGGACTCACATGGTTATGATATCCCCACTTACCCGCGTCAGTAAATGCAAACGAGTATGTTGAGCTTGAAGAGCACTGGTCAAATGCTGTCTTTGCAGTGTCGGGACAGTGCGCAGTGCGACTCGTCCCACTGTATTCAATATGAGTTGGATGAGCGTTAGAAGCAACCCACATACGACTACCGTCAGCACTAGTGAAAGTAACCGTCCCTCCTTGTTTAATAACTACTACGCTCGGAGAAAATCCGCCTGCAGTATATTGAACAGATGCACTCATTTGAGCAGATGATTGCGTTACGGGAGTACTATCCCCTGTGTTTGAAATTGGTGCATTCGCGCGAGGGATTGAAAAAATAAACCACCCAGCAATCGCAATAAGAACAGCAATCAACGACAACGAAATTCCAATTGTTTTATTCATTTAATTTGTAAGGAATAGGCACTCTGTTAATACTATAAGTTTAACACTTTTACACAAAAAAAATAGTACCGATCTGGCATTTCGCTACTACGTATTCCAACCAATAGCTTGGAAACACTTTAGTTAATTAATTCTCTTGGCGTTTGGCACGAAATCCCCAAATGAAGGCGTTCGTTGTTGTAGTATGTCATATATTTTTTGAGTGCGCCATTAAA
>JBAZWZ010000006.1:0-62698 GCA_041660105.1 Minisyncoccota bacterium
GTTTAATGGCGCACTCAAAAAATATATGACATACTACAACAACGAACGCCTTCATTTGGGGATTTCGTGCCAAACGCCAAGAGAATTAATTAACTAAAGTGTTTCCAAGCTATTGGTTGGAATACGTGTTTTTCGGGTAACCATATACAAAAGGCCCGTTCGCGAAGCGAACGGGCCTTTTGTTGTATCATATTGTGACGATACTGCTACTGCTTCAAAATCCCATCAATTCCTGCCTTGATGTTCTCGTATGGCTGTGCCCCCTCGATTTGTCCTGCAACCTTCCCGTCTACAAGTACAAATGAATTTGGCGTGCCGTTGGCCCCGGCTTTCAATCCGCTTGCGATATTTTTGTCAACAATTGATTTCATCTCGCCACTTGCAACACACTTATTGAACGCGGTTACATCAAGTCCGATGGACGATGCAATCTTTGGAAGCTCAGCTGGGTCGAGGCTGTTGTTCCCTTGGGTCTTCTCAAATACTTTATTAGTAAACTCCCAGAATTTTGTATTGCCACCGAGCTTGTTTGCACACTCTGTTGACTCGGCTTCTTTTTGTGCATAGGTGTGTCCAGGAATCACGATGAGGTGACGATACACCCATGCAACCTGTCCATCTTTGCCGTAGTCATTCATAATGCGATTCATTGTCACGTGGAAGAATTTACAATACGGACATTCGGTGTCTGAGTATTCTACAATAACTACTTTTGCATTCGGGTTGCCAACGATATGATCATCTTTTGTAACAGGGTCAACTTGGGCGTTGCCTTGGCCTGTCGCTGCCACTGCAGCTTTCTTGCTGTCACCAAAGTAGATTGCACTCGCAATGGCAAGACCTGCAATAATAATAGCAAAGGGGATTGCGTATGTTTGTGCAACGGTTTTCGATACCTGTGTTTGTTGTGTATTTTCGACTTCCATATTGTTTATTATTATATATTAAGTAAGTTCTAATAGTATACCAATTTTCACAACTTTTCCTACTATCGCCGTACTTTATACTATCGTATAAAGTACGGCGATAGTAAGAAAAAACGGCAAGGAAGGAGATAAAGATTGGCACTTCTTTGAGGTTTGACGCTTGTGTGGTTAAATGAGCATATGAATATCACTAGCGCAGAGTTTATGAAGGGGATTATTGGCTCAGACTCTATTCTTGGAGATGGGCGTCGTCATATCGCCTTTGTGGGTCGTTCAAACGTGGGGAAATCAAGCGTTATCAACTCTTTGGTAATGCGTAAGGATCTGGTGAAGTCGAGCTCGATGCCTGGGAAAACTCGCGAGATTAACTTCTTCCTCATCAATAAAAAGTTTTACTTTGTCGACCTTCCTGGGTATGGCTTCGCGCGCATGGGAGCAAAAGGTGCGGAAAAAATCCGCAAGCTCATCCTCTGGTATCTCGGCAGTGGCGAAGCGCGGGTACACCTCGTGGTTCTCATTGTGGACGCGTGCGTGAAGCCGATGGATTACGACAGGGAGATGGCGGATATCCTTCGTGCAGAAAATATTCCATTTGTGGTCGTTGCAAACAAAACAGATCGCCTCAATCAAACCGAACGTTCTCACAATATGAAAGCAATAGAAGCGGCGCTCGGCGCACAGTCATTTCCATACTCGGCACGTACCCACAAAGGAAGAGAGGAGCTTCTCGAAGCAGTGGAGCAAGTAATCAAATAGTTAAAATGTTCAAAATAATCACTAATCGTAAACTTGCGCTCGTAGTAACCATCGTCGCCATTGTAGCGCTCTTCATCTTCCTGCTTTCTTCGAGGACACCGACGAGCAGTACGCAAAGTGGCAAGATAAATATTGTGGGAAGCTTTTATCCTGTTTCATACGCAGCGGGAGCGGTGGGTGGTAACCTAGTCTCTGTGCGAACACTCGTGCCGTCAGGGGTGGAGCCACATGACTTTGAGCCCTCGTCGCGGGATTTTGTAGACATTGGCAACGCTGATATTTTGATATACAACGGCGCAGGACTCGAGCCATGGGTACAGAAATGGGAGGCAGGTACCTCAATACGACCAAAACATATTATTAATATGTCGACCGCCCTCAGAGATCGCGGAGTAGTGCTTCTTGAAAAGAACGGCGCAGTTGATCCACATTTTTGGGTTGATCCTGTTGTAATGAAAGTTGAAGCAGAAATCATTCGAGATGTCCTTGTTGGTGTTGACTCTACAAATCAGCAAATTTTTATTGACAATGCGAAGCGTCTCACTAACTTACTTGATGTGCTTGATCAACGTTTTCGTGCAGGGCTAACGTCATGCGCAATAAAGAATATTATTGTAGGGCACGAAGCGTTTGATTACCTCGGGCATAGGTACGGATTTCCTGTGACTTCGATCTCAGGTATTTCACCAGACGAGGAACCAGCTCCAAAGGACCTCGCACGCATCATTGCGCTCGTAAAGGAAAAAGGTGTTAAATACATTTTCTTTGAGACAGTCGCAAGTCCAAAGTTTTCTGAGCTTATTGCGCGTGAGGTTGGTGGCGGGACTCTTGCTCTCAATCCGCTTGAAAGTCTCACCCCAAACGAGGTACAATCAGGGGAAGATTATGTTTCTATTATGGAAACGAATTTAGTGAACCTACAAAAAGCAATGTCATGCACTGAGGGCATACTTAAAATCTAACCGCAAAAATAATACAAAAACATGCTTGACTACCAAAACAACAAAATTTTTGCTGCAAACCGCTTACACCTCCTCGACAGGCCCTGGCCTGCCTTGTCGGTGTGCACGGTTTTCGCAGAAAATTTTGTTGTTTTGATTAGCCATTAGATTATAACCATGCCCTTAGCAGAACCCTTCATCGAGCTCAATAACGTCAGCTTTTCTTATGACCACAACCCGGTACTTGAGAATCTTTCGTTTACCATACGCAAAGGTGAGTACCTGGGCATCATCGGACCAAACGGCGGGGGTAAGACAACCCTCATCAAAGTAATCCTCGGACTTCTTCATCCTACTGAAGGTTCGATAATGCTCTTCGGGAAAGACTTCCATGATTTCAATGATAAGCACCGCATTGGCTATGTGCCTCAGCGTGTTACTCAGAATGATCGCGAATTTCCTGCGACGGTGTTTGAGGTTGTTCGTACAGGACGTATCGCACGACTCGGGTTCTTTCAGAGATTTACAAAGAAAGATAACGAAGCAGTCGAGCATGCGATGGAGATTGCAGGGATTGCGAAGTATCGCGACACACTCATCGGTAATCTTTCTGGCGGAGAGAGGCAGCGTGTGTTTATTGCGCGTGCGCTTGCGAGTGAGCCCGATGTGCTCATCCTTGATGAGCCGACGGTCGGTGTCGACATTGGTGCGCAAAAAATCTTTTATGATTTTTTGGCGGACCTCAATAAAAAACACAATCTCACGATTCTTTTTATTTCTCACGATGTTGACGCTGTGTCGCAGGAGACCAACACAGTTCTCTGTCTCAACAAAACGATGGTTTGTCATGGTTTACCTCATGACCTTCTCAACGAACATATTCTTGAGAGTTTGTACGGCAAGCACTCACAGATGGTGTCTCATAATCACAGCCATTAATTTATGCTCGAAATATTTCAATACGATTTTATGGTGCGCGCGTTTGAAGCAGGGATTGCTATCGGTATTGTGGCGCCTCTCATTGGTATGTTCCTCGTCGTGAGGCGATACTCTCTTATGGCGGACACGCTCGCGCACGTGTCGTTTGCGGGTGTCGCCATTGGTCTTCTCCTTAAAATAAATCCCGTTTTCTCAGCGATTGGGCTATCGGTGATTGCGGGGATTGGGATCGAGTCTCTGCGCAACTCACGTCGCATCTTCGGTGAGTCGGTGCTCGCTCTCTTTCTTTCTGGATCGCTCGCTATCGCGGTCATTATCCTCTCACTCTCGAAGGGCTTTAACGCAAATTTGTTCAGCTATTTGTTTGGTAGTATCTCAACGGTTTCTGTGGCTGACTTGTGGGTGACTATCGCGCTTGCGGTCATCGTCTTCCTCGACGTCGTGTTTTTGTATAAAGAATTATTCTTCGCATCGTTTGATGCGGAGATCGCACAAGTGAGTGGGCTTCCTGTGAAAATGATCAACTTTATGGTCGTGATGCTCGCTGCGGTCGCGGTGGCTATCTCTATTCGTATCGTCGGTGTGCTCCTCATTGGGGCGCTGATGGTCGTCCCTGTTATCGCAGCTATGCAGTACGGACGCGGGTTCCGTACGACACTTATTTTGTCCGTCATCATCTCCCTCATCTCAGTAGTCGTCGGACTCTTTGCTTCGTACTACTACAATCTCGCTTCAGGAGGCGCGATCGTCCTCGTGGCACTTATTATTTTCTTATTTAGTTTGGTGTGGGGGAGGAAAGGGGTTTAGGTGGAATATGGGATTTAGAATATGGAATATGGAAAAGGAGGGGTGACGCTTTGCGTCACCCCTCCTTTGTTCTATATCCTAAATTCCAACTTCCAAATCCTACCCTTAATAGTCCTTATCTATATGGTTCTCCACCCACTTGAGGTCGTGGCCGTGAACCTTCTTGCCGGGGTTGAAGATGTTCTGTGGGTCGAAGATGTTTTTTGTTTCTTCGAAGAGGCTGATGATTTTGTCGCCATACATTTGGCGAAGGAATGGTGTGCGGATGATACCGTCATTGTGCTCAGCGGACATTGAACCACCAAATTCAAAGACAAGCGCAAATACTTTCTCTGCAATCTCGACAATCATATCGCGATAGCGCTCCTCGTGGAGGTCCATAAGAGGGAATATGTGGAAGTTGCCGTCGCCAATGTGTCCTTGGATAGTGTAAACAATTTTATATTTCTCCATAATCTCCTCAAGCTTTGGGAGGAACTCGGGAAGCTTCTTGGTGTCAACGATGATGTCATCCGTGAATGGGGCAGTTTTGTTTTTGCCACTGTGCTTTCGCATAATATTGAAACTGTCGTGGCGCATCTTCCAGAATTTCTCTGCCTGTGCGGATGTCTGCATAATCTCCATCTGAAGTTTGAATTGCTTCAAATCTTCGTACGCCTCGTTGGCTCTCCTCAGCGCCTCTTCCTCTGTCTCTCCCGTGAACTCTGCAAGAAGCACGAGCTTGGGGAAGCCTCCGCGGAGCACCATAAGCGCCTCAGGGATAAATGACAATCCAAGCTTGATGAGGCCAGTCTTCATCACTTTCACAAACTCAGGAAGGTAGCGCATCGTGAACTGAATCACGCGATCGTCGTATGTTTCAAAAGTTTCTGGCTTATGAGAAAGAATATTTCCTACCACCTCAGTGAGCTTGCTAAAGTCGGGCAAAAATACCACAATCAACTTGCGATACTCCTTCGGCTTGATAAGCGCAAATTCAATCTCAGTAAAGATACCGAGCGTCCCTTCTGATCCTGTAAAAAGCTTCGTAAGGTCAAAAGTCTTGCGGTCCCAAACATTCCAGAGTGCATAACCAGCGGAATTTTTGCTTACCTTTGGTTTCGCATTTTTGATAGTGTCGTAGTTGTTCTCAAGGAGGTCATACATACGGCGGTAGATGTCGCCCACGAAGCCAGCAAGCTTCTTCTTTTCTTCAAGCTCAGAAACGGAGAGAGGCTTGAATGCATATTCATTACCATCGGAGAGAACTGCTTTGATGCCCCGCACCCAGTTCTCGGTACTTCCAAAACTCAATGTCATTTCTCCTGATGCATTGGTTCCTGTCATTCCTCCGACAGCACAGAGGTCTCGAGAAGCAGGGAACGAAGGCATAATGACGCCAAGCTTTCTCGTTTCAATATCCATATCACGATAAAAAACCCCAGGTTCTACTACGGCGCGCTCCGTCGTCACGCCTTTCACATGATTGAGGTTTGAAACATCTACGATGATGGACTCGTTGAGAGCGCCTCCCGCCATCCCCGTGCCCGCAGCGCGTGCTGTCAGAGACAAGGTAGGTTCAGCAGCTTTATTGCTTGCAACAAAAGAAACGAGCTTCTTGATGTCATCTACGTCTTTAGGCTTAACAGCGAGCTCAGGACGGAGCTCGATGATACTCGTGTCGTTTTCGTAATGAATAAGGCTAGGCGCATCACTCAATATCTCCCCCTCAAATCCAGCACCACGAATAAGTTCTGCTGTCTGAAATTTATTTTCCATATCCCGCAATTATACAGGATGTTGGCTGTGTATACAAAAAAAGAAGCCCAACCTTGCAAGGTGGGCTTCGAACTATTTCTTTTTACTGTTATGCTGCAACCAGTTGCTCTGAATTTCGCATTTCGCGCAGGTGGCGACCGGCGAGAAGCATTTTTTCGACTCGTGCAGTTGCATCGTGGGGAACTGAGAACATTGCTTTTTCTTTCGCCCTCGCTCTTTTTGCACGCGCTCGTACTTCTGCAATCGTTTTTCCTTGAGCAAGGTAATAACGCGCAGTTTCCTTGAGTGTGCCGTCCGTGTCGCCGTTACTTTCGGCGATTTTGATGGCAATCCGCAAGGCTTCGTCCGTGATAAAATACATAGACGAATGCACTATTTCTGCCGCAAGAATGAGAATTTCCTGCTCTGCGCCATTTGCGTCAGCAAACAAGACGTGAGAGTCAGATATTGCTGCGAGGCCCTGAGATGCCTGGTTGCCAGCGTTTTCAATTGAGCAGACAATGATTTCTGCCCTTCGCACCTTATTGGACATCAAGTATGTCTTAAGGGGTTTGAAATACAGTTTCTTTGTAATTTTCATTCAACTTCCTCCGCTTTTATAAAGAACTAAAACAAGAAAACGCCTCAAAATATGGCGTTTTCCACCAAAACTCAGTAAATTAAGCAAGTTACCAAGAAGTTGCTATTATAGCACAGGCTGGTAAATAACACAAGGGGTAGTGCCTATTTCCCTCCGATAACAATAGTCACATCAGAATCAGCTGTTTCTGTGGTTGTCGCAGCTATGGCTTCGGGATAAAGTTTCTTTACCTCCTCGAGAATTGAGGGACCAAAAGAAGAGGCACTTTCCTTGATGGTAATTGTAGTTGTGGAAGTTTTTTTGGACTGATTGCCTGTTGTTGCTTTTGCATAACCTGCATCCTCGAGCGCAGTAGCAAGCTTCCCCGCAACACCTTTTTGCGTTGAGGAGTTTAGTATTTTGATTGAAAGGGTACTCTTCTCTGTATCCTGCGTTGTCGTAGCCGACTCTGTGTTTACAGCAGAACTTGTTGGTGATACTGTAACTGCCTCACTCTGTGTTCCCGCCTCAATCCCAAGTTTTCTTGCTACGAGATTGTAATTAGTCATATCAAGTAAGCTTGAATTAGTCCCCGTATCTCCGGTGAAGGCATTGTTAATGTTTTTACTGAGGAATTGTGTTGAGGCAAAGAAAATTATTATCACAATGATAAAAAATATAAGGCCGATACCCGGATATATCAAATCCCCTGGAGTGACCTCAGAGATTCTTTCGCGCAATGTTTTTGTGGATGAAGTCATATTGTTTATTGTTCAGCTCGTGTAGTAACAGAAGCACCGAAAGTCACATTTGAAGACTCAAGCCAATTACCGTTACTCGAAGTTATATTTATTGAATCTATTTTTGTAAAATAGGGAAGTGACTCGTAATCTTTGAGGTAGTTGATGAAAGCAGGAACATTTGTGGAAATCGTGTTTTGGTAACCAATTGTATTGAGAAGGAGAGAAGTCCCCAAATCAAGTGGTATTGGTGATGAAAAATGAAAGGACTCGGTCAAACCGTTTCGGAGTGCGAGACTTTCGAGGACTGATACAAAGGCAAGAATGTTATTTGAAGGGATGAAAGCATTATTAAAAACAGTTTCGTTTGAGCCGATAATCTCCACTTCGTGTTTAAGGTTTGCGAGCATTGCTGTTTGCTGACTGAGCATTGAGGCTTGCTGGCGGTTTTTTGCTGCTGATGCGGATATTTGGACAATTTTGCCAGAGAGAATAGAAATTGACACAACCGCAATAAGAATAGCTCCTATTGCAATGAGAAAATGTTTTCCGAATATCTTGAATAGATTTTTTGTGGTGAACATAGTATTAATGTGTTTGATTATTACTGTAGTACAGCTGTGCCGGGTCCTTCAGTCGGAATGTCGCCGTAAATGGAATCTTTTCTTTTTGCTCAAGATTATTGAGCGGTATAACCACATCGGAAAAAAGAGCTGAACCTTTGAGTTCTTTCTCGTAATTATTGAGAACATCGCGACTTGCCGCTGTCCCCGTAAGCGAGAAGTTGCTCGTAAATGATGTCCCAGAGAAAGAAGAAATAGTAATACTGCCTGGGGTGCGAGCGACAATCTCACTAAGGACAGTACTCCAAGTCGGAGTTTGTGCGAGGATAATAGCGCCTGCTCCTGTTATCGTATTTATGTTGCTTATTTCCTGCTGTTTTTGTGCAAGTTCAGGAGGAATTGCTACTGCTGAAAGCGTAATCACTTTTTCGCTGGTGTTCTCTGACAATGAGACCATAAAAAGATATGTTGCCAAATATGCAACAACAAAAAAGAGGGAAACTCCGATCGTGAGATTTCTCATGAGGGCAATGAATGTTGTTGCACGTTGATAGGCGTAAGCTTCCTCAGTCCCGATAGGGAGTAGAGAAACGAGATTATCGTGCCCCTCGGGAAGTTTGCCACGAATAGCAGCACCGAGGGCAATAAGCCACTTTGATTTTGGAGAAGACAATTCGATAAATGACTCGTATTCTTCGCGAATTTCTGTGTCTAAGAGTTCTTTTTCAGAAACTACCCCCTTTGTTTCTGTTGATAGAGATATTTTGACCTTCTCTATCTCCTCTGGAACCTTGTCTTCGGGTACAAATTTACGAGGAAGTGTGCGTGAAAATCTCAAGACCCTGTCTCTAAGTGCGAATATTGTCTCACCATCTGGTGACTTTTTTGAAAAGATAGTGGTCTCGCCTGGAATCATTTTCACACTACGCGTTATCGCTGACAGGCTACTTTCGAGAGCAAGGGTTTTAATCCCAGCTTTCTCAAGCGCCTGAACATATCCATCTGCAACCGTTTTTTGGATAGTAGAAAGAAAAATTTCATTAACACTCGGTGTTCCCTCTACACGTTCCCAATCTAGGTAGACATCTGAAGTGTTCATAGGGAGCTGAAATCCGATAGCGAGGCGCATCGCTTCGGAAAGTCGTGTGTCACTGATGGACTTTGGGAATGAAAAAATTCTCGAGTAAATCTTATCATCAGGGATAGCCACGATTGCGTAGTTGGTACCGAGGTTTGCTTTTGTCCAAATATTCTTGAGAGTTTTGCCGAGAAGCTCAACGTCTATTACCACACCTTCTTCGATAATATTTGCACCAATAGGTTCTTCTATAAGAACGAGCTCGCTGTCGGTGTCAGCGCCTTTGACACCGACAGTATCCTCAGTTTCTTCAAGAAGAGCCTTTGGGGTAATTAATTTTTTTGTTTGTTTGTTTTTGCTCGGGCGGAAAAAAGCGATACGTACGACAGAGTCGCTTATCTCAATTCCTGCAACACGTTTTTCTATTGTAAGAAGGTTTAGAAGGTTCATAAAACTAGTCTAGAAAGTCGAAAGTCTAGAAAGTCGAAAGTGAATGCACCCGAGCCTGCATCTACTTTTTACTTTATGAACTTTAAGGACTTGTGACTGTTATTAGTATACCAAGTTATTCTTCATCATGCTACAATAGTTATGAACAGCGTACCCCCCAATGACCCTTCGTACAAAAGCAATTATATTTTTTGGGACACTTCTCATCTCTATCGTCCTCGTAGATGTTTTTTATGTGCAATACGGAGTACGAGATACTTTTGTAAATCAAACGACAATTAATTTTCGCATAATTGCAGAGCAAACAGAGAGTGCCTTCCTCGCCTTTTCAGAAGAGATGAAGACACGAACCATCGACTGGAGCTCGGATTCAACGCTTCGCAATCTCGCAAAAGAGACACTTGATGCAAAAGCCGACACCGCCCTACGTACGCAGCTCGCACAGCAGTTCGCCAAGTATGTGAATGAAAACAAGATGCAGTTTGATGAGACGATAATCCTCACAGAACTTCTCGATAAAGACGGAACTGTGATAGCCGCGACTGACCCCAAGCGCGTGGGGGTCAACGATGTCACGGATGGTTCTCCACGCATCAAACAGCAGTTTTCCAAAGTCATTGCTTCAGATTTTGGATCTGCATTTGTGAGCAGCGCGGTACTTGATAAAAATATAAATTCTAAACCCACATCTCGTGTAGCGGTGCGTATTTTTGTGCCCGATAAAAATGGAATATTCCAGCCTCACGATGGCGTCCTCCTTCTTTATTTTTTGAACACAGAGCGCATCATCAGTATCCTCAATGGCGGCACGGACCCCGAGGCGGATAGGTTGAGCAATATGGCTCTTCTAAGTAATTATAAGACGGCTGAGATATTTTTTGTAAATAGTGATTATGTTGTGGTGACTCCGCTCCGTGATGTGGTAGAAGTTGTCGATGCCAATAATCTCCGCGCTGTCGTCAACACACTCCCCGTGAGTTCCTGTCTACAAGAAGGCAAGGAGGTGAGTCAAGAATACGACAACGCACAAGGCGAACGAGTATTGGGCGCCTCAATGTGTCTCGAGGAGCGGTCAGTAGTATTGGTTCTTGAAATAGAAAAGAGTGAAATCTTTGCTCCGCTCGACACGCTTATCAAGTGGACCACGTTGGGAGTGGTGGCGATGCTGATTCTCGGGGTCATCATCATAGTGCTCTTTGTGCGCTGGCCACTCGTACACCTCGGTGAAATCATCAAGGCTCTTGAGAAGGTTATGAATGGGGACTTAAATGTTTTTGTGAAAATAGATGCCAACGATGAAACAGGGCGCCTCGCTCAGATGTTTAATACGATGATTGATTCCATTAGGAAGAATCAATCGGAACTACAAGAATCAAAGCGCCAACTCGAGGAGAAAGCGGGCTTCCTCGAAAAGGATTTGGGAGAACACGAAAAGCAGGAAAAGTTTCTCGAGGAGTCAAAGCGCGCAACCCTCAACCTCCTCGAGGACTCGTGGAAAGCAAAAGAAAAAATCGAAGAGGAGGGGAGCAAGCTTCAGACTATTCTTTCGTCCATTGGAGACGGACTCATTCTTATTGATAATGAATATAAAATTACGCTCATCAACACGAAAGGATTGGAAATTTTTGGTATGCTAAACGAGAATGTCGTCGGCAAGGATTTGCACGATGTAATGAAGTTGTACAAAAACAACAAGGATGTCCTCGCAGATCAATGGCCAACCGAGGAAGTGTTTAAGACCAAGATTGCAATCACCACTACCGTCGAAGAGAAGTATAGTATCACCACAAGTAAATTAGATGTTATGCTCCCTGTTTCCTTCTCGTTCGCGCCCATTAGTGGCAGATTTTCAGGTATTGTCATCGTCTTTCGTGACGTCACCGCTGACCGTGAATTTGATGAAGCGAAGTCGGGATTCATCTCCGTAGCTTCGCACCAGCTCCGTACACCACTCACCTCTATTCGTTGGTATTCAGAGATGCTTTTGTCAGAAGATACTGGCCCGCTCAACGATTCTCAAAAAGATTTCGTGGGAGAGATACACGGCGGGGCTGAGCGCCTCTATAAGACAGTAGACCTCCTCCTTGGGCTTTCGCGTGTTGAAGGCGGCAAGCTTAGGATAGAAAAAGTGCCGGTATCGCTCACCACATTAACCTCAGATATTCTTAAAGAGGTTACATCGCAGGCTGGTTATAAAAATATTGCGCTCAACGTGCATACTCCCGAGGGTGCACCTATTGTTGTGTGGCTCGACTCACTTATTTTGCGCCAGGTTATTTTGAATCTTCTTGCCAATTCGATTAGTTATACCAATGACAATGGGCTCGTTGATTTATCGTGGAGCTTGAGAGAGGGCGGCAGGGAAGTTATGTACTCTGTTCGTGACAACGGCATCGGTATTCCTGACAATCAAAAAGGGCGCATCTTCTCAAAATTCTTCCGTGCAGAAAACGCTCGCACACTGGTTCCCGATGGGTCAGGTCTCGGCCTCGCTTTAGTGAAAAATCTCGTAGAATCATGGGGTGGACAGATTTGGTTTGAGAGTGAGCAAAACAAGGGTTCGACATTCTTCTTTACGATACCGCTTACGACCAAAGTTGAGCCGACAGTCACAAAATAATTGTTCATATGCTTCACAATTTTCCTATAACAATCTCAGAAAAGAAGACCATTGCAGAGAATACAGTCGAGATGACCTTTGTCGTATCAGACCCACTTTTTTCATTTAAGGCAGGGCAGTATGTTTCTATTGAAATACCTGCTCTTTCTCAGGCGTCAGTCCCCGAGAGGTGTCATGATTTTTCCATTGTTTCATCACCGCAACTCCCTAGATCAATATCTATTGTGTTCCGTATTTCGGAGAGTCTTTTCAAAAAAGCAATTCTCTCCCTCCCTGTTGGTGGCGTGGTAAATATGAGCGGGCCGAAAGGTGTGCTTTCATTGCCCGAGACTACTGACACCCCGCTTATCTTTGTTGCAGGGGGGATAGGCATTAGCCCGCTCCTTTCTATGATTCGCCATACTACGGAAACAATGTCATCTCAAAAGATTATACTTTTGTATTGCAATTCAAGAGAGGAGACATCTGCGTACCTTGAAGAGCTGGCTCTTATGGCAAAACAAAATCCAAACTTTTCCTTTCATAATTTCCTTGGGATCCCCAACAAGGAGAACTTTTATCCGTACCTCGCGGAGACACAGAACTCCTTGTGGTATGTGGTTGGTGCGCCAGCAATGGTAGAATTAGTTGAGCGTATTTTGCTAGAGTCTGGTATACTTGATAAGCAGATACGCATAGAGGAATTTTCTGGATACAACAATGGAAGAAATAAATAGTAACAACTTAAAACAAATAGAGTTAGGCTCAGATGTCTACCGTGCTATTATTGATGCGCTTTCAGAAAATGCAATTTTTTCAGTGACCGACGAGAAGGGGGATATTGTGTATGCAAATCAGAAATTTGTAGAAATATCAAAGTACCCCCTAGAGGAGCTCCTTGGTCAGAACCACCGCATCTTGAAGTCAGGTCATCAACCACAGGAAATTTTTGTCGAACTGTGGAAGACAATTTCAAGCGGTAAGATATGGCACGGTGAGGTGAAGAATCGCGCGAAGGACGGCACCTACTATTGGGTCGAGGCGACCATTGTCCCTATTTTTGGTAGTGACGGAAGCATCAAAAATTATGCAGCACTCAGGACGCCCATTGATGACAGAAAGGGGATAGAAGAGAAGGAGAAATCCCATCTTGATGAGCTTGAAAGGATGAATAAATTTGTGGTGGACCGTGAACTGAAAATGGTAGCACTCAAAGATGAAATAAAAAACTTGGAGGAAGAATTGATAAAGTGCAGAAATAACAATCATATCGGATAAAGCAACAGCGTGGTAATAGAGAGTACGGGGTGCTATACTATGTAAATAGTTAATCTTCAAACGGAATGAACACAACAAGTAAAAAAGTAATGATAGTCGAGGATGATGAACACATCTCAAGGGTGTATGAAATCAAACTTGCCAAGGAGGGACTGACATCTTTAACGGTGCGTGACGGGGAGGAGGCTGTTGCAAAGATTGCCTCAGAGAGACCCGATCTTATTCTGCTCGATCTTATGCTTCCCAAGAAGGATGGATTTTGGGTTTTGGAACAAATGGGGAAGAACCCAGACCTTGTCAAAATCCCCGTCGTTGTTCTCTCAAATCTTGGTCAGCAAAGTGACCAAGACCGCGCTCTTGAGCTCGGTGCCAAGGAGTATTTGGTAAAGGTGGACACATCGATTCAGGATGTTGTAGACAAGGTGAAGGGGTATTTGGGGAACGGGGGGAACTAGGGGAACGAGGGGGAACAAGAATGCACAAGGGGAACATATGGAATGCACGGTCGCTACGCGACCGTGCATTCTCGTTCTCCCCGTTCCCCCCCTCGTTCTTCCCGTGCATTTTAGTTCCCCCACGTTCCCCTGTGCAAGTTATCCACAGCCTCGTTACCGATTGTGCCCTTCCTTGTTTCTTTTTATTTAACCACCTGTTATAATAGGAGGGCATAGCAAATTAATTAATTATTATTTATATATGAATTCATTGAATATTAAAAAGGAGCGCGACGGTGGGTTTACCCTCCTCGAACTCTTGATCGTTATTTCGATCATCGCCATTTTGTCCGTAGCACTCGTGCTTGTTTTGAACCCTGCTGAAGCGCTCAAGAAGTCTCGTGACGCACAGCGTATCTCAGACTTGAGTACACTTAAGACTGCACTAGGACTATATTTGACAAGCACCACTACTCCTCACCTTGGTGGAGCATCGGATGATACAACCTGTAAGGCAACACCAACAGGTGCATATGCTTCAGGCGATGTTGTCTATTACTCACTTGTGGGTGCTGGGACAATTACTGATACAACGACTGACGGTGGCTCAACAAGTGTCCCTGATCCAATAAACGTTGCAGTCCCTGCTCTTACTGATGGGACTGGATGGATTCCAGTAAACTTCGATTCACTGACTGGAGGTTCACCAATTTCAAATCTCCCCGTTGATCCATCAAATGCATTCAACGTAAAGACAACAAACGGCGGGGATGATGCCGTTGGGGATATTACGAGTGATAGCGCCTTCTATCGTTACGTATGTTCTGCGTCACCACTTGCGTTTGAAATCGATGCCATCCTTGAAAGTGATGCATTTACCACAGGCGCTGATGACAAGCGTACAACTGATGGCGGAAACAACTCAAATTTCTACGAAGTTGGAACCAACCTCAGAATTCTCGGAACTGGGTTTGACTTCTAATTATCTCTAATCCTTCTTAATCATTATGAATTCACTCATTAATATAAAAGATAAGCGCAAGGGCGGGTTTACTCTCCTCGAGCTCTTGATTGTGATCGCTATCATTGCCATCCTCTCCATCGCCCTCGTGTTTATGTTGAACCCTGCAGAGACTCTCAAGAAGGCACGCGACGCTCAGCGTATCGCGGACTTGAATACCGTGAAGACGGCCCTCGGTGTTATGCTCACCGCATCTTCAACCCCAAGCCTCGATAACTTCCAGGCAGCTGGAGCAGCAAGTTCAACCTGTCTTACTTCTACGACCTGGGCAGGGGTAACTTCTGATAACACTGCTGCAAAGATTTCGTACAGCGCCCCTTCTGTACCAAGTATTGGCAGTACTCGCACCCCTGGGGCTGATAGTGCTGCTGGTGCTCAGACTTTTGGTGCTACGGGTTATTACTCAGCAAATCCAGGTAAGGTTGATGGTACAGGATGGATCCCTGTAAACCTCAAGGCTCTTACGGGAGGTACTCCTATTGCATCATTCCCTGTTGACCCTGTCAACACAGTAAGTGCAACCGTTGCGTCTACAGACCTTGTGTATCGTTATGCTTGCCAGAATGGCTCAGACGTAGCAGGAAAGCCAGCGTATGTCTTTGAGCTTGATGCTGTACTTGAAAGTCAGGCATACAAGACTGATGAGCTCAGGATGACTCGCGACGGTGGAGACAATGATAGTTATTATGAAACTGGTAACACATTGAACCTTCTTCCTGTAACAGGAGCATTCTAATCTAATTTCAATTGTTTCTATAAAATACACCCCGCTTGTCCATAGACAGGCGGGGTGTATTTTTGTTATTATAGCCCAATGATAAATTTCATTTTTTCAAATTTCAATCTAATTATCCTCTCTGTTTGGGTTATTTTTTTCGCAATTGTTGTTCTGCGCATCGTTCGTCCACCCCTTGTAAAAAGTGTTGCATATAAGTATCTCATTGCGGGGGCGCTATCAATCCACCTCCTGTATGGAGTTGCCACAACATGGCTGACATATATCGCATGGAGTATGCCTCTCGCAAATGGCGCCGTCAATGAGACAGGGAAGATGCTTCTCTCTGCCGCACTGCCAAAAGAAGCACCTTTACCTATTGGAGCCCTTGAGTTTATGCGCCCGCTCTTCTCAGGCGCTCATGGATACTTCGCTGGGTATGCATTCTTTCATTATTTTTTGAGTACGATTGCGCTACTTATTATTACCGGCCTCTTTGTTTTGTTTTTCGTGATGTACAAAAAGGAACACCCTGCAAGCTTCAAGGCAGGGGATATCGAAGTGATAACCCTCGCTTTTTTGATGGCTGGTTACTTGGGGTCAATAGTGCTCGTCCCTATCACACTCACTCTCGCGGTCATCCTTGTTCTTATTAAATTGGCGATGAAGAAGTCCAACCATATAAGCATTTCAGCTGTTTTCATTGCCGCAACACCTATCGCCTTTATTTTTGCAACCCCACTTCTCTCCCTAGTCCACCTCTGGCCCCTCCTCAAACTCTAATCCTCCCCAGGAATTGCCTAGGTAAAACAAATGTGTGTTGTAATATTGTAAATTATCTGAGACCTCCACAGGAATTGCCTGGGAAAGATGAATGTGTGGTATAATATCAAGCAATATGAGTTCAAGAAATTTCGATTTCTCTATAGGAGAATTTTATCACATCTATAATCGTGGCACTGAAAAGAGAATTATTTTTCTTGATGAGTATGATGAGCAGCGATTCATCAGACTATTGTATTTATGCAACTCAGAAAAGTATATAAAGGTCAGAGGAATATCAACTGAAGGAACGTATCAATACGAACGAGGTGATACGATCGTTGACATTGGAGCATACTGTTTAATGCCGAATCATTTTCACCTACTTCTGCACGAAAAAATTGAAGGTGGGATTAGTTTGTTTATGTTGAAAGTTCTTACTGCTTATTCCACCTATTTTAATAGTAAATACGAGCGAACAGGGAGTTTGTTTGAGGGGAAGTTTAAGGCGACACACGCTGACACCGATGAGTATCTAAAATATCTTTTTTCGTATATTCATTTGAATCCAATAAAACTTATTGATTCCACTTGGAAAGAGAATGGTATTTCTAATCGCACTAAAGCAAAACAATATCTTGATTCATATACGAAGTCGAGTTATTTAGATTATCTCGGGTTCAATAGAGAAGAAAATGTGATTCTTAATAGAAAAGCCTTTCCAGAATATTTCAAAAATATAGTTGAGTTCAGAAAATGTGTTGATGAGTGGGTTACATATAAGGACATTATCTAGTCACACCCAGGAATTGCCTGGGGAAGATGAAGGTGTGTTGTAATAATGCTCTCATATTTCAAATTATTTTGTTCTTTATCCACAGTGAAGTGGTATATATAAAAGGAGATATGATATACTAGAAGGGTACCAAATTGAATTTTGAATGTGCAAGTATTTTGTATTTTCCATATTCTAAATCCCGTATTCTATATTCCACCCCCTATGCACATCACCACAGATAAATTAAAAGAAATCGTCCTTGAATCAGGCTTGGTGACTGATGAAGATTTTGTTGCTGCAGTAGAAGAAGCGCGTCGTGGCGGTCAGTCCATCCCAAATGTCCTTATCGGAAGAGGGAAGATTCCCGAAGATTATTTCATCGAGCTTCTTAGTCCATACTATTCTGCTCCAATAGTAAATCTTAAAAAAGAAGGAGAGACTATTGACCGTGAAATTCTTGAACTCATCCCTGAGGTGTATGCAAAGTCAAAAAATATTGTGCTCTTTGCCTACGACAAGGAAGCGCATCGCGCAAAACTCGCGATGCTTGATCCGTTTGATTACGATACTATTGAGTATGTTCGTGCCAAGCTCGATGCGTGGGTGGACGTGTTCCTCACCACAGTGCCGAGTCTTCGTTATGGACTCAAGCAATACAAGAAGAAAGTTGGCATCAACTTTGAGCAGGTTATCTCTGAAAACGTCGAGCAGGCACAGGCGACCGCAAGTGAGGCAGATATTACAAAGGGCGCGACCGCAGTGCCTATTGTATCTATCCTCGATAGTATTGTCGATCACGCTGCGAGCTTGAATGCTTCGGATATTCACTTTGAGCCACTTGAAAAAGAGCTCCTCGTGCGTTTCCGTATTGACGGTATTATGCAAGAGATTACCAGCCTGCCAAAGGCTATTGCGCCCGTGCTCGTTGCGCGTGTGAAGATTCTTGCAAGTATGCAGATCGATGAACATCGTATGCCACAAGACGGTCGTTTCCATTTTGATATGGATGATGGTGGCTCTATTGATGTGCGTGTTAACATTATGCCTGTCTTTCACGGCGAGAAAGTTGAAATGCGTATTTTGAAAGGTGCAGCACGACCGCTCACGCTCAAGGACCTCGGTGTTTCTGAAGGGGGGATTCAGATTCTTAGTGATGAGATCAAGAAGCCTCACGGTATGGTGCTCGTGACGGGTCCGACAGGTCACGGTAAGACGACGACACTGTATGCTATCTTGCAAATTCTCAACACACCGTCAGTCAACATCACGACGATTGAGGACCCTGTCGAGTATGAGTTTCCTCGTGTAAACCAAACACAGGTCAATCCAAAAGCAGGCATCACGTTTGCAAACGGTCTCCGCGCGCTCCTTCGCCAAAATCCTGACATCATAATGATCGGAGAAATCCGTGACAACGAAACCGCGGAGATTGCTATTCATGCGGCTCTTACTGGTCACCTCGTGCTGTCATCGCTTCACACCAATGATGCAACATCCGCACTTCCACGTCTCCTCGATATGGGTGCGCCTGCGTTCCTCCTCTCATCGACGGTAAATCTCGTCATCGCTCAACGTCTCGTGCGTCGGATCTGTGCATCGTGTACTGAGTCGTACCCTGCGAGCCCCGAGATTGTTCGTCTTATCAAAGCGCAGATAGAGCTTTCTGGGCACAAGGCAACGACCATTCCCGACACTCTTTATCGCGGCAAAGGCTGTAAGGTGTGCGGAGGCTCTGGATTCCAGGGACAGATTGGTATTTATGAACTCTTTCGCATTACCGATGCAATCCGTGAGATGATTTTGCGTGAGGCAACAGTCGGCGAGATTCGCAAAAAAGCGATAGCAGATGGTATGACAACTATCTTCGAAGACGGTCTCGATAAGGTCGAACGCGGAGTTACGACAATCGAAGAAATTCTGAGAGTAGTCAACGAATAATATTCTACCCAATAATATGGCAATTTTTATTTACGAAGGATACAACAAAGACGGTATAATAGTCCACGGCGAATACGAGGCGAGCTCTCGCGAGGAAGCTGTCGAGTATTTGATTCGTCGAGAGATAAGTCCTATCACCGTAGACTCTATTAGTAAGAAGGGAAGTGGTCTCGACACCTCAATCACTTTTTTTGAAAAGATTACGCCAGTTGACGTGATGTTCCTCGTGCGTAACCTCGCTGCAACACTCAAGGCAGGACTCTCCGTGGTGGAGGCACTCGATATTCTCATTGGCGATGCTGAAAAAAGCATTATGAAGAATATGCTTCGTGAAGTGCAGGCGATGGTCAAGAACGGTCAAACCCTCTCGTCTGGTTTTAAAAATTATACAGATTCGTTTCCCCCTATCTTCCTAGGAATGTTGCGTGCAGGCGAAGTCTCGGGACAGCTCGACAAGACACTCGCCGAGCTCAGTAAGTACCTTTCCAAGGAATACGCGCTTCGCTCAAAGGTGAAGTCCGCACTGATGTATCCTGTGATATTGCTGACCGCATCCCTCGGCGTTGTGTCTTTGATGCTTATCTTCGTGCTCCCACGCCTCACTAAAGCGTTTGCATCAAGCGGGGTGAAGCTTCCTTGGGTTACCAAGTTTTTCTTGTCACTTTCAAGTGCTCTTACATACAGCTTCCTCCTTGATGGGATTGTTCTCGTATTTCTCGTTTGGTTTCTTACCTATTTCCGTAAAACAAAAATAGGAAAGAAATTCTTTTTTTGGGTCATTTCTCATTTGCCTGTCGCAAACGATATGATAAAGAAAATAGCACTGGTGCGTTTCTCTCGCACACTTGGCAATCTTATGGCGAGCGGGCTCTCAGCCGTGGGCTCGCTTGAATCAGCTGCAAACTCCATAGGTAACGACCGTTACGAAAAGGCAATCAATGCCATTATTGATAATGTTAAAAACGGGCTCTCTGTTTCTGATGCACTTGCAAAAGAGCCAGAACTTTTCCCCCGACTGCTTGTAAGTTTGACGAAGGTGGGGGAGCGCACGGGGTCTCTCTCGGAAATCCTCATTACATTTTCTGATTTTATTGAAGAAGACGTCGATAATAAACTCAAGGATTTGACCGCCATCCTCGAGCCAGCACTTCTCCTTATTATGGGACTTCTTGTCGGATCCATTGCGTTCTCTATCATTCTGCCTATCTACCAGCTCGTGGGACATTTTACGTAGAAGAACAACTGACACCGCTTTGCGAACAACTGACAACTGACAAAAATACAAATGCAGAATACTCAAGAAACAACTCCCTCCACTACTCGAGCAACCAATAAGCAGATTTTCGCTTTGCGAAAATCTGCCGTCAGTTGTCAGTTGTCAGTTGTCAGTTGTGCGCGTAATCGCGCATTCTCCCTCTTAGAGCTCCTCATCGTGATCGCCATTATGGGTGTCATCGCTGCCGCTGGCGCAGGGTTCTATAACGGTATGGTAAAAAATGTTGAGATACAGTCAGCAGGCAAGGCGCTCGCAAGTGACCTGCGCTCGATGCGCTCGAAGGCGATGATGGGTGCGCTTGATGACAATGGTTTGAGTGTGAAGTGGGGAGCGCGTGTGGTGAATGAGGGTCTTGGCAGTCCTCAATATTATGTGCTTTATTCAACTCCGACCGTATACGCGGATGCGAACAAATTAAATGTGTCAACCACCACACTCCCGATGGGAATCAAATTTGATAATCCCATAGACGGCGCTCAGTTTGATATTATTTTTTCACGAATCTCAGGCACGACGACATCTGCACAAACTATCACTATATCTTCCGCACAAGGCACCTCACAGAGTGTAAGTGTATCAACATTGGGGACGATATATTAGCCGAAATGTGCACCAACTCACTATGTAAAAAGTAGGTGTGGGGGTATAATGTAGGTTGGTTAATTGATGGGGGCGGGTGAGAGTATCCACACAGTATCTTTCATTTGGCACATTGTGTCCGTGTCTTCCAAAATGTTTGGTGTGTGAGTAGAAGACATCAGCGGTTTGCAATCTGCCAAGCGGTTTCGTCCGTTGCCCCACCAGTTTGTCAAAATGTAATAATATGAAAGATTTTCACAACTGGAACAAACAGAAGATTAAAATTGACGGAAAATTCTTTAAGAAACTCTATAAAATATAATAGCCCCTTGCGGGGCTATTGGCTCTTGCGAGCGAGAGAGGCAACCTCTCAACATCTCAATAATACACTACAACATTACTTTGTGCAAGTTGCAATTTTGTAGAAGAATAAAATGTGATAATAAGGTAAAATATAGAGAAAGGTTCTAATCGCCCAAATATGCCCCCCATTCTAAATTCCAAATTCAAAACGATTTCACGAATCAGCAACACGCGGATTTTCGCTACGCGAAAATCCGCTGTCAGTGGTCAGTTGTCAGTTGTCAGTTGTAGCGCTTCGCGCACCCGCGGCGCCCTTCTCCTCGAGCTTCTTGTCGCTGTCGCTATCCTCGCGTCTATCCTCTCTATTTCAGCTCAGTCGGTCTATACCAGTTTGCAGAGCGGCAAGATTTCTAGCGAGAGTGATGTAGCAACAGGTCTTGCCAATGAGACACTCGAGGCAGTACGCGCCATCTCAGATGAGAAGTGGCAAAATATTTACGACCTTGCGAAAGCAACTCCTTTTCACGTCGAACAGAGTGGTACCAAGTGGGCGACATCAACAGGGAGCGAAAACATACCTCTCAACACCGCAAGTTACGAACGTTCGTTTGTGGTGAACAACGTCAGTCGCGACCCCGTAACCCGTCTCATAGAAACCACTTACAGTGGAGCCCACGACGATCCGAGTACTCAGCAGGTGGTAGTGACGGTTTTGTGGAATGGTTCTGGGAGCCCTATTACAATAAGTGATTACTTCGTGCGCTGGAGGAATAAAGTGTGTACGCAGACAAGCTGGACGGGTGGGACAACAGGAGGAGGCATCGCTTGTACGGGTGGCACAACATATGAATCCTCGTTAAATATTGCCACGAGCACGAGTCTCCAGATTTGTGCTAGTGGTTGTTAATTTTCTTGTGCTCTCGTTTGAAAAAATGGTACAATAACTATAATATGATGATTAAAAAAGCAACTTCACATTTCCTTAAAATATTTTCTCTCGTAATTTTTGCGATAGTTACTATTGTCGGCATCAACACTGCATTTGCTGCGGCCGGTGTCCCAGCTACTCTCTCATACCAGGGGCGCCTCACAAGCCCAACGGGTAGCCCAGTTGTTGACGGTGATCCTTTTTGGGTTTGTTTCTCGCTTTATGATGCCGCTTCAGGTGGAAATAAGTTGTGGCCACCAGCAACACCCCCCACCCCAATTCGAATTTATCCAACAAATGGCGTTTTCAATACTCAGATTGGTGGTGGAACAGACTCGCTTGTCGGTTATGACTTCGCGTCATCCTCTCCAGAATATCTGAACGTTGGGATTTCTACTTCTGCTTCATGTGCTGGTGCTGAAAACCTAAGCCCCCGACAGCCCATCGATGCGACCGCATACGCACGCGTAGCAGAAAATGTTTATGGAGGTACCGTGCAAGTGGGTACTGGTACAGGCACTGCTTCTCAAAAACTCTTGAAGCTTGATTGGAAGAATACTTCTGACACACTAGGGGGTGGATGTAGTCCTAAGGGTTCAATGTGGTATAACTCTAATAGTGATGAAACAATGGTGTGTGCGAATAATATTATTCAGGCTCTCGTGGGGAGGACAAGTCAGTTTCTCGGTATTGCGTTTGGCGGTACAGGCACCTCTACTGCAATAGGCGCATTTAATGCGCTCAGTCCTATTACTACCAAGGGTGACATTATTTCTTCTGATGGGACAAATGACGTTCGTCTCGCGGTGGGAACAGACGGTCAAGCACTTACTGCTTCAAGCACGACCGCGTCTGGTCTCGCGTGGGCAACTATTTCGGGTGGTGGCGGGTCTCCTGGCGGAGCAGATACAAATATCCAGTTCAATAACGCAGGCGCATTTGGCGGCAGTGCTGATTTTACGTGGAATAATACGACAAAAGATTTGACCCTCGGAGGTGTTGATACAGGGATAACATACAACGGAATCACTAACGAGCCAGCAGCCCCTGCAGCAGGAGATCTTCATATGTATGCAAAAAATGTTGGGGGAAGAATGTTGCCTAAATGGATTGGTCCATCAGGGGTTGATGTAGCTGTTCAGCCAGCGCTTTTTGGAAACAACATCGCATTATGGGTTCCAAACACTGGTACGACCGTATCGTTAGCTTTTGGTACTTCGTGGACTGCAAGAAACTCTGGAACTGCAGCTGCTCAGTCGACCCCAACTATTGCTTCAACAAATCTCTCTACTTCTATGAAGCGCGCATGTTTTGGTACTGGGACAACGACTACTGGATCTAGCGGAACACAGTCAAGTCAGCTTCTCTCGTGGCGTGGCAATGCAGCAGGGCTCGGAGGATTCTTCTTTTTTGCGCGCGTGGCAGTCGATTCGACATACGTAAACACGGTGAGAATGATGACAGGACTTTCGGCACAAAATGCAGTACTCAACGCACAGCCATCAACAATAAACAACTCGATTCTTCTGGGGAAAGACTCAGCTGATACAACATGGCAGATTATTCTCAAAGGCACAGGTGCAGTAACAAAGATTAACACTGGTGTGACTATTGCAAGCGGTCAGGTTATGGACCTTTATATCAATGCTCGCCCAAATGATAACAAAGTTACAATCCGTCTTGTCCAACAGTTGGCGGGTTCTCAAACAGTGATTATTGATAACGTAGATTACGTTGATACTACATATAACCTTCCCGCTACTAACGTTTTCTTGTACGCACGGCACGCTATACAGTCAACAGCGGGAACCACCGCAAAACTTTATTGCTTGAACCGTATTTATGTTGAGTCTGATATATAAAGTCACAATATTATGGAAACGGACATTAAAGTAATAAGATCAAAAGGAAAAACTTCTACAAAGGTTGTCCCTGATGTTGCGCCTGTTTCTATTCCAGAAGTCGCACCTAGTGTAGTTTATGATGAGCCACATCACGGTAAACTCATTGCGGTTGTTATTGTGGGGGTACTTGTGATCGTTGCAATACTTGTGGGAGTATTCTCTTTTGGTGGAGGAAAGAAATCAGCGAATACAATTGCGGGAAGCAATTCAAATACGGCAACCACAACTCTCGCGCCTGTCGTTGTCCCCACAGAGAATTTTGTCATCGCTGATACGAGTTCGAGGAAGTCTGCTCCTACGGCGAGCGAAGAG
Organism: Minisyncoccota bacterium; assembly: GCA_041660105.1. Classification (GTDB taxonomy): domain Bacteria; phylum Patescibacteriota; class Minisyncoccia; order Phycocordibacterales; family UBA1550; genus UBA1550. The sequence goes on from JBAZWZ010000006.1 coordinate 24,345, forward strand.
ATAGCCACAAAGACGGTGGGTGAAGTGGGTATAAATGAGCAAGTTTCACCAGCAAATTTCAAGTCATTTAGTTATGATGCAACTATCGGCAAGAAGATCTCTGTTTCAGGGACGTGCCACGACGCTTACTACGCTCTCCTTATCTTCGGAAGCAAAGATGACTACCGTGCGAGCCCGGGGTCCGCGCGCGCCAACAGAGCATACGAGTGTGGAACGTCGGGGCTCTTCACTATCAAGATGGATCTCCGTGATATCAACCTGCCAAGCGGGGAGTACTATCTCTTCATTGCTGATCAGGGTAAGACGGGGAGCTGGTATAACCCGAGGTAGGTGTGGGGAACAGGGGGAACATTTGGGACGGGGGGAACAAAAATACACAAGGGGAATGAGAGGGAAATGGGAGATATATTAGATAAATACAAAATACATATGTCATCAGAAATGCGCAAAAAAATAATATTCATCGTCGTAATAATGGTTCTTCTTGCGGGGACTATGCTGTGGGGTTCAAAAGGTGATATGTCTGCATGGGGCAAAGCGGACAACTCTTGGTACGTCGTGTATCTCAACAACAACCAAGTATACTTCGGGCACATTGCGAAGATTGATGACGGTGTACTCACTCTCAAAGATGCTCATTACGCGGAGCAAGTAGAAGTGCCCGCGCAGGTATCAACGAGCAAAAACTTTGCCATAGAGCAAGCACCACAAAAGACATTCAAGCTTACCGCAAAAGGGAGTGACACGATGCTCACCTCAGACCACACCATCTATCTCAACCGCACCTCAGTCTCCTCATGGGAGAAGCTGAGCCCCGAAGCTGAGGTTGCAAAGATGCTTGCGGGGACGAAGAATGGAATATAGAATTTAGAATTTGGAAAATGGAAGGATGTGCACGCAGAATTATTTATTATGAAACTATTTAAAACAATAATTTTATCTTCTGTACTCCTTGTTTTTCTATATTCCATATTCTATATTCCAAATTCCGCTTCAGCCTTTGAAGCTACTTCCACAAGCTTCGAGCTTCACGCAGGGGACATAGAGGGTATCGTTGCATCGTCAACATCAGCGTCATTTCAGCTCCGTAGTGCCGCACCACAGACTGCTATCGCGACCTCTACCTCTGCCACATATTCCATCACGTCAGGAATTCTCTACTGGCTCTTTAGCTGGTTTCAAAATAGATATGATCAGATACATTATAGGTGGAGAGAAGATACTGACAATGAAGTGAACGCACCGTTTCTTGTTGGCCAGGATTTGCAATATCCAAGTTTCCCCAAAAATACCGTAAAGCGTTTGCGTTTTGAAGTTTCAAACGAAGGTTGGACACGAAGTGGAAGCGCCGCGTTTACTCTTGAGGTCGCAAGTACAACAACGTGCTCAAGTGGGTCATACGCAACCGTGCCTACTGACTATTCCTCTACTTGGCGTATTGCCACATCGACAAATTTTGTTGACAAAGCTGCAACGACAGATGTGGGTATAAACGGAGGACTTGATAATGAAAACCGCACTTTTGTGGCAGGACAAATCTTGGAAACAAGCACAACAACAGACCCTATTACTCTAACCTCGTCTGACTTTACCGAAGTGGAATATGCGGTAATGGCTACCGACAGCGCGAATAATGGAGGCACATATTGTTTCCGCCTCACGAACAGCGGAGCAACATCAGGAACTGGGTATTCATTTGGATATTCGAAATATGCTGTTGCAATAGTTGCGGCAGGGCTTCCTCCATATGGCACGCTTGATTCAGCTGTATTTGATACCCAAGTGGGGACTGCTGGTGCGGCAGGACAGGGTGCAGCATATAATTCCATTATGTGGAACGGAAGCTTGAATGGAGGCGGTACCGCTGTTCAATTTCAGCTGGCAACATCTGCTACCTCTACGGGACCTTGGACGTTTTATGGAAGTTCTGATAATGGTGCAACGTGTACTAATGGATTTTATTACTATTCTAATACACCTGGTATCCCCGTTGAGCTTTCTTGCGCGCCAACATATCACAACAACCAGCGTTACTTCCGCTATCGCGTGAGACTTTGCTCCGCCGCAAATTGTTCTTCCTCGGGGACAATCAGCCCCATAGTAGACGATGTGGTGGTGAACTGGGCACCGTAAGCGCGAATACGCGCTTACGAGTTAAAAGTTATAAAGTTAAAAGTGAAATACAAAATACAAAAAATGAAAGAATTAAATGGAGGGTCTCAAAGACTTGGCTTTTGTGTATCCCGCTTTCGACTTTCGACTTTCGACTTTCGACTCGCGCGCCAGCGCGGTGTCTCCCTCCTCGAGCTCCTGATCTACGTGGCTATTCTTTCTGGCCTCGTGGTGGTTATTTCAAATGTTTTTATCTCTCTTTCGAAAGGACGCGGACAGTCTGAAGCCCGAAGTGAAGTGGACAGTGCGGTACGTTACGTGACTGATCTCATTAAGCAAGATGTGAAGAATGCTTCTGCGGTGTCGGTGCCTGTACTTGGGACCTCGTCGAGTACCCTCAGTCTCACGGTCGGCGGAGTGCCTGTTATGTATAACGTTGTGGGTGGTGCACTTCGACGCTCTGAGAACGGCGTGATTGCCACTACGACAGGGAGCTTGGTGTATGTGAATCCCCCTGTGTTTACTCGTCTTGAAAATAACAACAATACAATATCTGGTATAATTAATGCGACAACGACTGCAATCCAGGTGTCGATGACGATGGGCTACAATGCATCAAGCACCGATTGGACGTACTCGGAGACACTGAGGACAACGGCAACGCTGAGGTAGGGAGGGGAACGGAAATGCACGAGGGGAACTGGGGGAACGAGAAGAACAGTAGGAGCAAGGGGAACGAAAATGCACAACAAATATGAACAAAAAATATCAAACAAATAATTTATTGAACATGTCACTCTTTTCTTTGCAAAAAATGTTCTCCCTGTGCATTTCCCGTTCTCTCCGTGCATTTCCCGTTCCCCCTCGTTCCCTGTCTCGCGGAGTAGCCACCCTCCCTACCGTCCTTCTCCTTGGTGCCATGGCGCTCGTGGTTGCCGTGAGTGTCACCGCTCTCTCTTTTACAGAGCTCTTCATTTCACAAGGAAGCGCTCAGTCATCCCGCGCGCAGTTTTATGCTGAGTCTGGAGCTCGTGATGCGCTCATTAGAGTTGCGCGCAATATGGCATATACTTGCCCAGGCGCTGCTTGCTATCAAATCGAATTTAGTACAGGAGGATGTCCATATAATGATTGTGCGCAAGTTACCGTGACAGATACAGATGCCACCCATAAAACAATTCTTTCAAAAGGTATTATGAAATCAAGCACCCGCACTCTCCAAGTGACGGCAAGCCTCGACACAAATGGACAGATTACCGCTACCGCTTGGAATGAAGTGATGAATTAGTGAAGATTGCCCTCTCTGGTCTCAGCACAATATTCGAATGAACCTAATCTTTGTGACCACAACCCCTGAATTTCATTAAAATTTATAAAATCAAATCTGCATAATAAGGTAACGACCGTTACCTTATTATGCAAATGGAAATATGGTGGTATAATACAAAGGAACTACTATTGTATGGAAAATGCAGAACTAAAATTGCAAAAGAAACTTCGAAATTCGAAAATTCAAAAAGTTGTTTTGAATTCGCTGTATATTGCTGGAGCACTGGCTGTTGCGGTAGCTGCTCCAAATGTTCTTTCTTTGCTAAAGCATTTGGATCCTCAAAAGAAGGGGAGCAGGAAGTCTAGCGTTGATACTGCCATCAAAAGACTTCGTGAAAAGGGATTGGTTACATGGGAGAAGAGAGGCAAGGGAGTTTTCTTGAGACTCACAAAACAAGGAGAGAAGGCAATTAGAATTCTTGAACGAAAGGAGTACAGGGTTGCAATACCAAAAAAGTGGGATGGGAAGTGGCGAGTTATTATCTTTGATATTCGCGAAAAAATGCGTGCCGATCGAAATAAATTTAGGAAGACACTTATACAGATTGGTTTTTTGAAATTACAACATAGTGTTTGGGTGTATCCGTATCCCTGCGAGGAACTCATTACTCTCATTAAAACTGATTTTAAAATGGGGAAGGAAATTTTATATATCATTGCTGATTCGATTGAGAATGATAAGGTGGTAAGAAAGCATTTCGAACTTTGAGTCAGCAATAAGTAGTATGTGAAGAGTAATGTATGATTATACTGTATTGCATAATAAGGTTACGGTCGTCACCTTATTATGCAAACCGAAGAAGTTGGTTGGAAATATACGGGTGAATTTTTTTTGGGTGTGGTAGATTCAAAGGAATTTGGAATGCTTGTAATGGAAAAACAGGGCGCGGAAATAGTAATTTCCGCGCCCTGTTTTTCCTAGTATTAACTATTCGTACCTGAGGGCGTCGATAGGGCTCTTGCGGGCGGCTATACGGGCTGGGAAAAGCCCAAAAATGAGGCCAATTGCACCAGAAACAACCAGACCGATGATTGCCGCAGAAACAGGGAAAACGAACGTCCAGGCGATTGTAGAGAAGTGTGCTATTGCCGTTGCAATAAGCCACGAAAGCAGAGCTCCAAGGAGAATCCCGACGATACCGCCGAGCCCCGTGAGCATCACGGCCTCAAGGAGGAACTGCGTGAGAATGTTGCGATAGGTGGCCCCGAGCGCCTTACGAAGGCCGATTTCCTTTGTGCGCTCAGTGACTGAAACGAGCATAATATTCATAATACCTATACCTCCAACGACGAGTGAAATTGCCGCGACGGCTGCGAGGAATATCGTGAGAACAGAGGTGATTGCAGAGAGGCTCGATGCGAGTGTGACTTGTGTAATAACAAAGAAGTCGTCTTTGGTTTCGTCGGTGATGTCGTGAGACTCACGAAGGGTGAGCGAGATTTCATTTGCAGCGCTGGTGACGAGCGCGTCACTTTGTGCCTCTGCTACGAAGCGATTAAAATATTTTATGCCAAGCACATAATTTTGTGCGGTAGTGTAGGGGATGATAGCTGCTTCGTCAAAGTTGAATGCGCTCTGCCCTTGCTCTACCAGGACACCGATGACACGGAAGTTGTAGCCCTTCATTCTGATAGTTTGTCCCACTGCTTCGCCTGCGCCAAAAAGTTGATTTTTTACCTTGTTGCCGATTATTACATATTTTGCATTTGCACGGACGTCTTCTTCGGTAAACAATGCCCCAGATTTAAGGGTAAGATCAAAAATATTTCCAAAAAGAGGCGAGCCACCAAAGATGGTGAGGTTGTAGGTCTCGCTTTGGTATGCAGCGCTTGCTGACCCGAAGACAACGGGCATTATCATTTTTAAGCTCGGCGTATTTTCTCGACGTTGAAGTAAGTCATAGTCCTTTTGTTTGAGGGAGTCACTAAAAATTTGCCCTGCATCTGATGGCCCCGACGGTTCTCGTCCCGCGCCCACAATGATTGTGCGGGAGCCGAGTCCCTTCACCTGATCAAGAATAAGAGACTGTGCTCCTTGCCCAAGCGACATCACAAGGATGATTGCGGTCACACCAATGACGATGCCGAGTATCGTAAGAAACGAGCGAGCGCGGTTTTGCTCGAGTCCTTTGAATGCTGTTTTGAGACTGTGTTTAAATGTCATCTTTTTTTATTTCATTAAAATTCCTTGTTCCGTGTGTCGCCTCTCTACGAGCTCGATATCACTCTCAACCAAACCATCCTTAATGCGGATGATGCGCTTTGCGTGTTCTGCAGTATACGTCTCGTGTGTGATGAGGATGATGGTATGCCCGTGCCTGTCGTTGAGGTCTTGGAGAGTCTGCATTACACTCCCACCTGATTTCGAGTCGAGATTGCCCGTAGGCTCATCGGCAAAGATAACATCGGGATTGCATACGAGTGCGCGCGCGATAGCGACACGCTGCTTCTCCCCACCAGAAAGTCGCGTCACATCGAAGTCTGTGCGGTGGGTAAGCCCAACTTTCTCAATGGAATCCCTCGTACGCTTTTCCCATTCGGACTCAGAAATATCAGAGTAGAGAAGAGGGAGCTGTACGTTTTCATAAACACTCGCGTGGGGGAGTAGGTTGAAGGATTGGAATACGAACCCAAGCTTTTTGTTGCGGATATGCGCGGTGTCGTCCCCTGCGTATGTGCTTGCTTCTTGGTCCTCAAATCGATACGAACCACTCGTGTAGCCGTCGAGAAATCCGAGAACGTGGAGCAGAGTTGATTTACCAGAGCCTGACGGACCCATAATGGCAACAAACTCACCTTTGTTTATGGTAAAGGTGAGACCATGAAGAACGGGGGTGTCGACTCCTTCATTGCTATATATTTTGACGAGGTTGTTGAGTTCGATGAGGGACATAAATTAGTCTTAAAGTCTAAAAGTCAAAAGTCTTTAAAGTCAGTACCAAATACGGCTAGTCTGTGGGGGACATTATGATGGTTGCGCTTTCGGTAACTCCTGAAAGAATTTCAACGGTACCGTCTGATGCTTTGAGTCCCGTGGTTACAGCAACATCAGTGGTCGAATTGTCGGCATTTACAGTTCGAATATATTTTTCACCATTTCGCGTAATGATTGAACGTCCGGGAGCAAAGAGTACTCCCTCCCGCGAGGCCGTCAAAATGTCCGTATTCGCTGTCATTCCTGACTTGATGCGCGGGTCGTTTTTTGTGAAGTGAAGCGTAGTTTTATATGTTGGGACGTTGTCGATGATTGTTTCTGCGGGGTCAATCTCGGTCACCGTAGCGTCAAAGGTCACATCTGCGCCGTAGGCATCGAGGGTAACTTTTGCAGTATCGCTAATATTGATTTTCGCGATATCTGCTTCAGGTACGTATGCTTCCACCTTGAATGATGTGTCAGAAATAATTGAAAATGAAGTAACTCCAAGAGTTGAATTTTCGCCAACCTTTGCATCTGCTTTTGTTATGACTCCAGATATGGGCGCAACGATGCGGTACTTCGCAAGCTCGCCAGTAGCAGCGAGCACCAGTCCTTGTTGAGCGGCAATAACTTCACGAGCAGTACCCGCTTCCAAAAGGGCGAGTTCGTCAGTTGTCTGAGATACTGTCAGAGCAAGCGCTGCGATTGTTTGCTCTTTAGTATTTACGTTTGAAATTGCAGTATTAATATTTGTGCGTGCGAGGTTGATATTTGTGCGATAGGTGTCAAGCGCCGTGTTTGAAATAGTGCAATCAAGTGACAATGCCTGACTAACTGAATCAAGGAAGATGGAAAGTTTTGCAAGGTGGGCACTTGCGCTATCGAGATCTGCAACCTGCTCGTCTTTTGAAGGATTTGCTTTTGCGCTCTGGTTCTCAGTACGCCAAAGAGCAATATCTTTTTCGCTTGAATCGCGAAGCGTTTCACTGTTTGTCGCAAGCTGGCTATCGCAGACGAAAAAAGTGTACTTGTATGAAGTTGATTGATAACCATTAAAAATTCCAGTTGTTTTCGTATGGAGCGCGTCATCTGCCTTTGCGTATGCATCGTTCAAAATATCACTGATGCCACTGTACGCGTTGTTGAGGTTTTGCACACTGGTGGCGAGCTGAGCCTTTTTTACTGCGAGCTCTTCTGGACGTGAGCCACGTGTGAGCTCTGCGAGACGTGCTTCCGCTTGTGCCAAGCTTCCTCGCGCAGCGGAGGATTCTACTTCAGCGAGTATTGATCCAATATTAATATGATTGCCAACTGCAACATTGACCGCGGTGACACGACCAGCTTTTTCAAAGGCAAGGTCGACGGCAGAGGTGGGGATCACGCGCCCCGTGACGCTGACTTCCTGAGTAATGTCACCGCGCTTCACGGTGGTGGTGTTGGGATTTGCTGCAGGCTTCTTGCTACTGTTAATCAAAACAATAATGGCAACAATTGTAATAATTACACCCGCCCATATTAGTTGTTTTTTTGAGAATTTCATATTTGTATTATCTCATTTTGCACAATGTGTGACAAGGTTTAAGGATGAGCGGCAAATGATCTATCTTATTGTTTGAAGCGGAACATTCGAAGCGCGTTGGCGATAGGTAAGAAGTCAGTAAGGAAGTTGTATGCCGCCGCTTGTGCTGGTCCAAAGATATGCATAAAGACAAAATAGAGCCCTATCGCATTTACGACGCCCCAGATGATAAAGTTTCCGTTGACTATACCACGTACTTTTTTTGAAATACTATGGAGCTCGACAATTTTCCCAAAATTATCCTGCATCAAAACAACGTCTGCTGATTCTATCGCAGCATCTGACCCGATACCTCCCATAGCGATACCCACATCAGCGCGAGCGAGGACAGCTGCATCATTCACTCCGTCGCCCACCATCGCAACCGTGCGCCCGCCTTTTCCGAGGAAGTCCCTGAGAACAAAAACTTTATGCTTGGGCATAAGCTCAGAATAGTATTTATCAATGTGGAGAATTTTTGCGATACTTTTTGCAACACCTTCGCTGTCACCCGTAAGCATTACTATTTCTTTAATCCCGCGTTTCCTGAGCTCCTTTATTGAACTATATACTTCACTGCGCACTTGATCAGCAAGAGTAAAAACCCCGAGTAATTCATTGTTTTTTGCAATAAGGGTAACGTTGTGACCCTTTTCTGATTCTCCGAGCACTATGCGGTATGCTTCCTCCTCGAGCTGTACTCCCTGTTCGTGAAGAAATTCAATTCTTCCGATAATTATTTTGTCCTGCTGTTTGTTTGTGCCCGTTATTCCGCGGCCTTCGATTTCCTTGAAGGTGTCCGTTGGAGGGCAGGGGGATCCATGCTCTTTTGAGTAATCAAATATTGCTACTGATACGGGGTGTGTTGAACGAGCGCAAATGCTCCCTGCTAGCTCGAGGATTTGATGGAGAGACGCCCCACCGAAAGGGATGACACTTGCCACTGACATTTTGCCTAATGTCAGTGTTCCTGTTTTGTCGACGACAAGCGTGGTAATCTCTGAAGCTCGCTCGAGGATATCAGCGCTTTTTACAATAATGCCACGTCGTGCCGCAGTGCCAATCCCTGCAATATACGCGAGGGGGACCGCGATAGCGATGTCGTCGGCACAAACAACGAGGACAACGGCGAGTACCAACCTTTGGTCTTGTGTGATGCCATAAAGAATGATGGCTACTGCGAGCATAATACTAATGTACCAACTTGAAAATCTTTCTGCGCTCGTGCGCATTCGTGACTTCGCCTCGCTCGACTCCTCGACGAGCTTTATCATTTTCTCAAACGTGGTCTCTGTCCCGATGTGTTCTGCGCGAATAATAATATTCCCCGATACAACAACCGTCGCCGAGAGAACTTGCTCACCGACTTCGCGGAGGATAGGGATGGATTCACCCGTGAGCGAAGCTTGGTTTATGGTCGCAGAGCCCTTTGTAATAGTGCCATCAACGGGGATTTGTTCGCCGAGGTTAACGACAACAAGGTCGTTGAGACATACATCGCTAAGTGGTATGTCGATCGGTTGGTCATTGCGGAGAACACGTGCGTGCGATGGTTTTATTTTTGCGAGGCTTTCTAGAGAAATATGCACACGTCTTTTGGTGTAGACATCGAGAAGACGCGCACCTGAAAGCATAAGATTGATAAAGAGCATTGCTCCCCATTCTGCGCTGATAAACGAGAAGAAAAGAGCAATGGCCGCAAGGAGATCCACGTTTACTTTCTTTTCTTTGAGTGATTGAACAGCACTTTTTACGACTGGATAGAGACCAATAAACCCAACCACCGCAAAAAGTATTTCGTTAAATTCGTGAGGAAGTAAATTTGTATAGTAGAAAAAGAAAGTAACAAAAAACAGAATCACCAGCGCCGTTTCAGAATGAACTGATTTTTTGAAATTTTGAATATCGTTATTCATATCAATGGTGACAGAATTTATCCTCGGTGCTTTTCGGCAGCACTTTGTCCCGCAATAGCGCCCGTCGACCAACATATCTGGAGACTGAAACCTCCTGACGGTCTGTCAAAATCGAGGATATCGCCCGCGAGGTAAAGATTCTCAGCTTTCTGAGAGCGCATCGATTTGAAATCAATTTCCTCAAGTGCGACGCCACCTGATGAGACGATAGCTTTTTTGATGCCGAGAAGTCCTGTGGGGGTCAACGTGAGGGATTTGAGTTTCTTGATAAACGCGAGACGCTCAACGCGCGAAATCTTGTTGACGAGAACCCCATGATTTATTCCAGATATTTCAACAAGATGGGAGACAAGAAGTGGTGGCACAAAGCCGAGAAGTGCGTTTGACCATTTTTTGTTTTGAACGGTTGCGAGGTGTTCGCGCAGTTTCTCATCGAGCGCCGTTGTGTCGAGAGTTGGGAAAATGTCGAGCTCAAGCGTGGTGGCAACCCCTGCTTTTACCGCGACGTTTTGAAGCGACTCTTTAATGCTCTGACTCATATTGAGGATGAGTGGACCTGAGAGGCCAAAATGTGTGAAGAGGATTTTTCCTGTTTTTGGTTCGGAACGTACCGTGCCATCAACGAGGGTAACCTTTACGCTCGGAAGTGAAAGTCCAGAAATTTTATGAGACCAATCTTCTTTTGTGGTGATGGGGACAAGTGCGACGCTTGGGGTGCTGATGGTGTGTCCAAGCTTTTTGAGCCACTTGAATCCATCACCAGATGAGCCCGTTTCTGGGCGCGCTGTGCCACCCGTGGTAATGATAAATGCCTTAGCTGAGATGATAGAATCCTCGGTCTCAATGTTCGTTATAATATTTTTTGATGTGTTTACTTTTACAACAGGGGAATCAGTAATAATTTTTACACCGAGCTCTTCCATCTCATCCACGAGGACGTTCCATACGCTCTGTGCGGAGTTGCTTCTCGGGAAGACGCGACCCTCAGCCTCAACCTTTGTTGGCATTCCGCGTTCTTCAAAAAAGTCGATAGTGTCTTGTGCGCTCCATTTTGAAAAAGGGGAAAGAAGGAACTTTCCTTTTTTGCCAAACTTTTGAGCAAGTTCGCGATTGTCAAAAATAGCGTTGGTGAGGTTGCATCGTCCGCCTCCTGTGATGAGAAGCTTCTTTCCGAGGGTTTTGTTTTTTTCGACGAGGACGACCTTTGCGGCACCTTTTGCAGCGTGGAGAGCTGCCATCATCCCCGCGGGCCCGCCACCAATGACGGCTACGTCACAGGTAATCTCCCTTTTTGTTGTTTCATCTTTCTTTTGCATCTTTGCATTTTACACTATTTTCCGTATACTACACAGATTAAGTCCATAAAGTCCTAAAGTCAAAAGTCAAAAGAAGATGCATTTGCATTGAACCCAGACTTTTGACTTTAAGACTTTTGACTTTAAGACTAATTTTTATGGCAATTCCAACACTAGGTGAGGTGAAGTATAAAGTGAAGCGTTCAAATGCTGGACTCGGGCTTTTTGCTGAGGAACCTATCAAGAAGGGAACGTGGATTATTGAATATGTGGGGAAGATTATTCGTGGGAAGAAAGAGGTTGAGGATTACAAAGAAAACCTTTATCTCTTTGAAACGAGCAAGACACGTATGATTGACGGGAGTGCACGCGCAAATATTGCCCGTTATATCAATCATTCTCATAGACCAAACTGCGAAGTGGAGATTTTTGCTGGGCGCGTGTTTATCCAGGCAAAAAAGAATATTGCGGCAGGGGAGGAGCTCAACTATGATTACGGAAAGGAATATGTTGATGAATATATCAAGCCGTATGGTTGTCGCTGTGTGAAGTGCAAAGTGGGCAGAATATAGAATTTGGAATATGGAAGATAGAACAAGAAACGCATTGCCGAAGGCAATGCGTTTCTTCAATATTCTGTTTTAATCCTTCGCGTGGTCAATCTCGTCCTTCACATATCCTCCCATTTTATTTACATTTTTCTGTATCTTGTCAGCGAGGAATTCTGCGTTGAGATCGCTATGTGTCTTTTGCGCATCTTGAAGTTTTTGTACATCGTCACCAATCATCTTAAACACTTTTGCGGTGTCACTGCTTGCAACCTTGATACGAAGAGCTGTACGTTCTCGACGCGCTCTGTAGAACCAACCCCCCAAAAGTATCCCAACAAAAAGAATGACAAAGAGTCCAATCGTGAGATAGGTATATCTACCAGAAACAGATATCTTCGAGGAGGTTACTGGAAGGGACAAGGCTCCGCGCGTATCTTTGTTTTGAATACTTGCTACGTATGTCCCACTCAGGAGAATCTGGCTTGAAGTAAATGACCAATTACCATCTGCGTCAACAGGGACCGTTGTGCTCTGCATTACCGCTGCCCCTTTCTTAATAGCAAGAAGTATTTCGGTTGAAGGAATACCGGTGCCTCTTATTGATAGTCCTGCTTGTTGGTCCGAAAATAAATTAGGTGTAACAAACGTAAATGTAGGTGAGGCAATAGGAAGGATCTCATAGTCTAACGTATTTTCAATACTATTCCCTGCGTTATCAATAGCTTGAATAGTGAGCGTGTGTTTGCTAGGGGTTTGAGGTGGAAGTTGATATGACCCCTTGAAGCCTTTTATATCAATTGGCGTCCACGAGTCGTTGTCCACTCTTGTTCGGTATCCAGAAATACCAGAAAGTGCATCGCTGGCGTTAAATGAGAGGGTGGGGGTAGGATTGTCGCTCTGAGCCCCCTCACTAGAAGTGATGGTGAAAGGTTGTGGAGGTGCTGTGTCTATTGCGATACGATAGTGTGCGACAGGGCCCCATCCAATTTGATTTTTGAACTGAACGTGCAGATACCAAACACCTTCCGCGAGTGCGGGGAATGTCTTGTTGTCAAAGAGCCCCTCGTTTATGCTCGGAGTAAACCCAGGTTGTTTGTTTATCGCTGTTGCAACGCCCGTAACATCGGCGGGAAGAATCCATGAGACGTTGAAAATATTTGAATTATTGGACCATATAGATGGGTCAGAATAGAGGGGAACATTTAGAATCGGCTTAATAGGAAGTCCGCTTGCTACTGCGGGAGTTCGTACAATCTGTACAGGCGGAGTGACAACGAGCGGGGTACTTGAGGTAGTAGTAGCGACACCAGGGGTAGTTGCTGTGGGAACAACTGCAGTAGGGTTTGTAGTAGTAGGAGAGATGGTATAGTTTGCATTGCTTGTCTTTGATAAGATGTTTGTACCACTTCCATCTGATGCGGTCACTGCTGCGTCAACAATAGTCACGGGCGCAACGCCACTTCCTTTGGAGGTAAATACAATGTGAATGACCGAGAGTGATGCTCCCGATACTCCGTATGGTGTGCCCCCAACAAATGAAATCACCCCATCGGTGTTTGAAAACGTAGGTTCTGCAAGCCAAAAATTGAAGGTTGAATTGGTCTTATCAACAGATTTTACTTGGAGAGTGTCTTTGGGGAAACGAATCGTTGCTTGTGCTGCGTTAATCCCTGCGCCTTCGGTATCGATTTTAAGATCAACTGATATGTCCTGCCCAATTGTGTAGCTACCTGTTTGGGGGACAAAGAATAGGGAAGCCGCTTCTGCGGTGTTTGCAAAAAGTGCAACTGCTCCTAGGATCATTCCAAATTTAATTGTGCGTAACATATTATTGATTTTTTAGGCTGTTAATAAAGATACTAAAGTCTGTGAGATCAACTTTCTTGTCTCCACTGAAGTCAATACTGTTGCGTCCTTCCGCAGTCGTATTGTTCCACAAAGAAAGGAAGATACTTAAGTCTCTGACATCGATTTTCCCGTCACTGTTTAGGTCGGTCTTTACCATGACAAGTTTTGAAACGGTAAATGTTTTTGTTGTCGAGAAATCACTTTCAATCCCACCGTCAAGATTGATTTGTTTTGCGGTGACTTGGTATTGTCCGAAGTTGAGCGCGCTCGTAGGAATGTTGAATGAATACGAACCATTGTTTCCTGCGAGCCCCTCTTTGGTTAGTATACCATTTATATAGATACGAACGGTATGACTTGGGGATGCGTATCCAAACACCGTTACATTGCCACCGCGGGACACCTCTGTGTTACGCAGGTCGACAGTAGGAGGAACTACAATGTTCTCGTAAACCGGATTCGTGTTGTTAGCATCTACAAGGAAGAACTTTGATTGCGAAGTCCTTCCATCGATGTCTTTTGCAAGAAGCCCAAAACTGTGAACGTTCTTTGGAAGATCGGTGAACCTTAGATGGAACGAACCAGTGAAGTTTGAAACATCTTGCTGACTCGTCGTAAGCTCCACGTTGAGGTCCTTTTGAAATACTGATATTTTGCCTCCAGGGAATGCTTTCCCATCGAAGGTTATGCTTGCGAGGATTGGACCCGCTACGAGTGCTTCTGCGGGGATTGCCGCAAACGTCGCCTCAATCGTGTGATTTGCCTGCACGTTCCCGAACGTGTAACTCGTCGTTGTCGCTGTCGATGTGGCATCTACGAGAAGGGTATCAACATAATATCCGGATGCTGGGGTGATCGTGAACGTCTGATCACTGCCTTGTGCAACCGTCGTCGCTCCGAGCGGTGTTATAGAACCGTGAGGATTATTTGTTGAAGTAATAGTGAAGGTAGGGGTCGATGCGACAATGAAGCTTGCATCAATCGTGTGATTTGCTTGCACATTGGTGAAGGTGTAGGACGCAGTCGTGGTTGTTGCAACTCCGTCAATGTTGAGATTTAAGAAACTATAACCTGGACTTGCGGTGATGCTAAATGTTTGTGAGTCACCCTGGAATACGGTGGTGGGAAGGGAAGGAGTGATAGAACCTCCAGCGCCAGCGGTCGGTGTGATGGTAAACGAAGGAGTAGAGGATGCAATGAATGTTGCATTGATGGTGTGGTTTGCAGTTACATTTGTAAATGTGTATGAGGTTGTTGCGGTAACAGAGGATCCGTCTACGGTAACTGATGCGACCGTGAAGTCAGTATCAGGTGTGATGGTGTAGGTTTGCGAATCGTTGTAATTGACAGCCGTGGTTCCACTTGGAGTTACGCTACCGTTTGATCCACTTGTTGCCGTGATAGTAAAGGTGCTTGTCGCGAATGTTGCACTGATGGTGTGGGTTGCTTGAACATTTGTGAATGTGTAGGTAGTTGATGCGGTGACTGGTGACCCGTCAATTGTTAATGTGTTGACATGGAAACCAGTATCAGGAGTGATTGCATACGTTTGGTTGCCGCCCTGAGGGACGTTCGTAACCCCGCTTGGTGTCACACTACCATTTGCTCCTGATGATGCGGTTATTGCAAATGTGGTTGTCGCATATGTTGCGGTGATGCTGTGGTTTGCGCTCACTGCAGTAAATACATACGGTGAAGATGTCGCTACTGGAGAACTATCCACAGTTACTGATTCAATGTGGAATGTACTATCTGGAGTTATGGTGTAGGACGGAGTGTCGCCGTAGTTCACTGTTGTTGGACCACTAATAGTTCCTCCCGCTGTTTGTGTGATTGTAATCGTAAACGTATCGATGGCGAAGGTTGCGTTGATTGTATGATTTGCGGTTACGTTCGAAAACGTGTACGTGCTTGCGGATGTTGTGGCTATGCCGTCAATCGTCAATACATCAATATGGTAGCCCGTGTTAGGTGTAATGTTGTACAGTTGTGAACTACCGTGCGACACAGGTGTCACACCGTCGGGGGTCACATTGCCATTTGCTCCGTGGGTTGCTGTAATTGTAAATGAGTTAATCGCAAAGGTCGCATGAATCGTATGCGCTGCGGTCACATTCGAGAACGTGTACGTCGTCGAGGTAGCAACCGATCCACCATCAACCGTGAGGGTCGCAATGTTGTAACCAGCATCAGGGGTAATCGTGTAGAGCTGTGAGCCACCATAGTTCACGGCAGTAGTACCACTTGGCGTTACCGAACCATTTGCGCCACTTGAGGCTACGATATTAAACTGCTGAATTGAGAACGTTGCGCTGATCGTATGACTTGCCGTCACGTTACTAAAGGTGTATGAGGTCGATGTTGCAACCGAGCCACCATCAACCGTGAGGGTCGCAATGTTGTACCCAACACTTGGGGTAATCGTGTACGTCTGTGAGCCACCATAGTTCACGGCAGTGGTACCAGAAGGAGTTACCGAGCCATTTGCGCCCGAGGTAGCTACGATCCTTGTATCAACTCTAGTAATAGTTCCTGCGGATACTGCTGTAACGGTTCCGTTTATACTGTCACTTGTTAATCCATAAATATAGTAAGGCGTGCCGATGGAAAATACGCTTGTTGAGAAAGTACACGATACGCCCGTTCCTTCTGCCGCTGTCGCACATGCCCCAGTGATTGCCGTCCCCCCGACTCCGTCATTGTTGGTGTCGTAATAAAATGCACTCGTGACAATATTGTCAGTATCACTAAGTGAGTACGTAATATCGTACGTTGAGCTGTATCCCATATTCGTGTTCCCCGAAGCTGGTTGTGTAATCGAGAGGGTAGGAGCGGCGTTCGGTGTGAATGTTCCAATAGTTACTCCTGCATCATAGTTGCCACGGGTGTCCTGCTGAAAAATTTTATACGTGTATGCTTGTCCATTAGTCAGC
The DNA here is from genome assembly GCA_041660105.1 of Minisyncoccota bacterium. Taxonomy (GTDB): domain Bacteria; phylum Patescibacteriota; class Minisyncoccia; order Phycocordibacterales; family UBA1550; genus UBA1550. The sequence continues at coordinate 40,804 of JBAZWZ010000006.1, forward strand.
GCTGTTGTGGTACAACCAGAGCTTCCGCCTGTCCCATCGTTCCTTGAAAGGCCGGTTGATGCTGCGGATGATATAACACATGCTGTTGTCGCGGTGCCATTTGTGGCGCCTGTTACTGCCGTCGATCCCTCGGATGGAACTTCTGAGCCAGCTGAACCTCCAGTCCAACGATAGAGAACTGAGCCACTTGTGGTATTAAAATCAGCGGAGTTTGAAGTTGTCCAATTAAGTGTTGTTCTACTATCAATCGCACTTCCGCTCACTGAAGTTGCCCCATTGGGAGAAAGGTTGTCGGTGGTGATGGTTGCGCTGCTTGAGTCTGTCCCTGCGTGTGGGTTGGAGCTCGTAAAAGCAGTTACGGTCCCCGTTGTCGCATATGATGCTCCAGGAACTGCGGGCATATTTGCATGCGTTTTTGGTGTGATGCGAACCTTATATGTCGTTGCGCTCGTGGTGACCGTGACGCCTCCGTTTGAAGTACATGTTGAGAAGGTAACAGTGTTACTTGCAGGATTGGTCACAGCTGTACAACGTGCCACGTTACTATTGTCCGTGAGGTCAACTTGCGCAATATTATTAAATGCGCCGGCGGGGGAGAGGGTCACCGTCGCTGCAGTAACAGTATCACCATCAGATGATGAAGTGAGTGTAAAATAATCAAGGTCAGTGATACTTGCCCCCGGAGCAATCGTCACACTCGACGGAGCCCCGTCGTCAGCGATAGTGGTGACCGCTTCTCTTGCGGCGAGGTGTACAGCGGCTCGGTCGTCCGATGTTGCTTGGGTAAAGCCCACATTGCGTGCCCCTTGCCCCGCGGTAGTTTCTCGCGCTGTTGTACTTGTCTGACTCCCGTAGTCGATACTGTTGAGAAGAGTGCTCCCTGTTCCCGCTGAGAGAGTGCCATTGCCTCCATAATATCCCGATGCATATCGAACGCTATTTACTCCTGTCGATCCGTCGGTAACCGACTGTACTGCATATGTTCCATTGTTCTGTAGAAGGACAATCCCCGTACTATAAACTTCCGTATTTGTACTTGCGGTTTGTGTACTTGCTGAGGCATACATCTCTGTTCCATTGTTTGTTCTGCTTACAACGATAGTTTGAGCTCCTGTGGGGACAGATGATCCGAGGAAATATGTGTCGACACGTCCTGGTTCTCCGCCAGTATCTGTTGCGACTCCTCCCGTGATTTTTGTCATTGCTACCCCGCCGTAGGTAACCCCCGTTACTGTTTGCGTCGCTGAGATGGTGTGCACAAACACCAACACACCACGAGGTGTCCCTGTGGGGGTGTGTGTCCACGAGAAGGAAGATTCACTAGTCGAACCTGTTGCCCCCCCATGACTCTCACTTGCGGCATCGTGAGCGACAGCTGCGAGCGCGCTCGATGGCAAAATTAAAAATGCGAGGGCGGTCAGGAAAACTACAAAACGTTTTTTGGTAATCATAAATATTAATTATTAAAATTGAGGATAACAACGTGCGCTTCTTTCATATATATTATACTGTCAAGCGAGGAGCGACGCAAACACATGGTGTGTTTATGACGTCCGAGTGCCGACGGTATATAGTAATCTATATACCGTGTATTACTCCATACTTACAAGGGAAATGGGCGCGTCAACTTCGTTGACGCGCCCATTTTAAAAATATTTCTACAATCCTACCTTCGTCGAACCTTTCCCTTGGAGATACTCGCGAACTTTCTCGATAACTTCCTGGATTGGGTGTTGAGATTTTACAAAGTAATCATTGGCACCAAGCTCGAGAGCGCGCTTGATTTCCGAGTCTTCGCCAAGATTGGAGAGGATTACGACGGGGATGAGTTGCCATTCAGGACTTTGACGAATCTCTTTTAAAACATCAAAACCATTTTTCTTTGGGAGGAGGAGATCAAGCAAAACAAGGCTCGGCTTCTTTTTCTTGAGCTCATCAAACGCCGCCTCGCCGTCCATCGCAACAGAGACAGTATACCCCTCTGCGGTTAGGTTGTCCTTGAGGGCACGGACCAAGAAATCTTCATCTTCAACAATAAGTACGTGGTTCATATATATCTAAATTAATGTAACTCCATTATACACGAGGGGTATTTGCTTGCAATACCCCGAGTTTCCCGTCCGTGGGTAGACTTAGGAAAAAAGTCGAGCCTTTTCCTTCCTCAGACTCAAACGAAACTCTCGCACCTATTTTCTTGGCGATGGTGGCGGCAATATAGAGTCCAAGCCCCGTGCCTTTCGTGTCGTAGGTTTTTGCATTTTCTGCCCGATAGAATCGTTGAAAAATATTTTGTTGCTCAGCTTTAGGAATTCCAATCCCAGAGTCCATTACTGAAAATATAAATTCGTGGGGTGTCCTCTTGGTTGATATAACAACAGTACTTTTTGCGGGAGAATAGTTGATGGCATTTGATACAAGACACTCGAGAATTTGTCGCAAGAGAAGACCATCTGTCTCAATCATATATTCGTCACTTTTTTCGAGATTGAGAACTATTTCTTTGTTTTTTGCGGCAGGATTCAGTGTCTCAAAGATGAGGGCAAAAAGAGTGGCAAGCGATACCTTCTCCTTTTTTGCCACCGTGACATCGCCCTCCATACGAAGCACATCGAGCATATCGTGTACGAGCTCGGTCATATTTTCATTAATCTTGTAAATTTGATCAAGATACTCCGACTGTTTCAGTGTGAGAGGTCCGAGAAGTTTATTTTTGAGAGTTTCAATGAGCCACTTTGTTCCTGAAAGTGGAGTGCGGAGCTGGTGCGAAGCGAGCGAGAGGAGGTCGCGACGTGTCACCTCAAGCTCTTGCTCCTTGGTAATGTCACGGAAAATAATCACAGCACCAACTGTCTCGTCGTTTATCTTGACAGGAGTCGCCATTGCGGAGACGGGGATTGTCTCATCATTTTTCTTTACGTAGTTAATAGTTTCAGATGCAGATGCTACTCCAGATGAAAGAGTTTTAAGTATCTGTCGTTTTTCGGTGGGGATGAATTCTCCTTGTTCATTTACGGCTGGGATTGCGCCAGTAACTTCTTTTCCAATGAGTTCTCCTTTCTTCCATCCCAACATTACCTCAGAGGCCCTGTTGCTCGTGATAATATTTCCACTTCTGTCGATCGCAATCATCCCTTCGCCAAGACTTTCCATTATTGCTTCATCAGTAGCTGCCCTATTTGCAAGTGACTCATTTGCTTCCGCAAGTTCTTCGTCGCGCTCTTTCAATGTTTCCTCCTTCCTCTTTCTCTCGCTGATATCGCGCACTACCCCCACCGCGCTCCATTGTCCATCGATAAACATTGCAGAGACAGAGAGCTCGGCGTGAAATTGTTCGCCAGATTTTCTTTGTGCTATGACTTCACGCACACGGTGAAGGATAGGACCATCACCCGTTTCCTTAAAGTGTTGAAAGTTTGCTTCAAATGCGTTAAGTGATTTCTGGGGAGCAACAAGGGTGTGCAGGTCCCTTCCCATTACTTCAGTCGCACTGTATCCAAAGATGCGTTCTGCGGAGTCGTTCCAAAAAGAAATGCCCCCTTTGTGATCCATCACGATGACGGCATCTTGCGCAACACTCGTAATTTTGAGAAACTTTTCTGCATCCTCGGAAACCCTGCGAAAAATAAAAAAATAGAGAACAGGTGACACTGCAATCACAAGAAGGGTAGCATCAATAATATTCAATACTATTTGGGGGGCATTATCGGGGAGCAGGGGGGCAATAAAGGAAAAGAGAATCCCCATGATGAAGAGCTCTATTGCAAGCACGGTGAAACTTATCAGTGTCATTATTCCCGTGGGTGTGTTTGACCACCTTTGAACTATTAAGAGAAGTTTTGGTTTCATTGTTCTCTTACATTATACACTTCTTTTTTGTTAAATGTGCGTAAATGAAACAACGTGATGTGGATAAAACAAAAGATTGCAAAACAAAACCCCGCCATCTTGCGATGGCGGGGTTTTGCGAAACGAGAGTCGTATTATACGCGCTCTACGTTTACTGCTGACATACCCTTTGGAGAATCCTCAGTTTCGAATGTTACTTCGTCTCCCTCACGGATATCATCAAATGATGTACCTACGAGTGAGTTAGCGTGGAAGAAGAGATCCTTCTCCATACCTTCTGCGGTGATAAAACCAAAACCCTTGTCAGTTACCTTCTTAATTACTCCTTTCATATTTCTTTATTTATTTAACTTTTCTAATATACAAAATTAGCTACAGACTACTAGTGTGAAAAATCGACTCTTCCAACAACCTACTTCCTACTACTTTTGTAAGTTAAAGATAGCATACTTGACTTAAAAAGTCAAGTGTTTGATATTTAAACAAAAAAGCCCCTAGAATCAGGGGCTTTGGAAAGAACTACAGGAGGTCACGCAGCTTGTTTCTTTGCCCCACTCGATTTCTCGTACTGGAGCAACATTGCTTGCTTGCGTTTGGTCAGCCGACGTGGCAAACAGTAACGACCATTGATAATGAAGATGATGGTGCGTTTGCCGTTTGCGTACTGTACGACGTGAGCGTTCGAATGAGCGCTCGGATTCCCGCCCTCATACTCGAGCTGGCCTGTGCAGGTGCCGCCACTGTAACAGCCGTCAATAATTTCGGCGGCGTGACTGTGGCCCTTAGTTACTTTGGTCCCAATGATGGAGAGGTTTTTTGTTGACCCTCGCGCACCGTTTGGCCCTGCGTGGCCGTGCAACCCGTACTCGACATTCGACAAGACAAAACTTTGCCCTTGTCGCAAGAAGCGCACATTTGGTTTTGCGAGCTTCTTGTTTTCAACATACAGAGGGAATGCTTCGTCATACTTAATACCACCCCTGCCCATCACTGTTGTGTCCATAACCATGAGTGACAGTTCGTGGTTGAAGCGCGCATTGACCGGATCCTTCCGGGGGTCTGCTTCAATTAGCCATCGGGTAAGAGCCTGGTCATGATTGCTTGAAACGACCACTGACTGACACCCCTTCGGAGTCATGCGGTTCACAAAGCCTACCGCTTCCTCGATCTCTGTACGAATGCACTCTTTACCTGCTTCCCATTTACCGAATGCACTCAGCCAGTTATCCTTATGGTGGTGATTGCGCGTGTGGAAATCAAGCAAGTCATGCCAGATGATGTGCTTTGGCTTGAGGAGATTGACGATACTTGATTCATTGGTGAAGGTTGCCTTCACCACTTCAGGCAAAATGAAACGTTGGTGCGCATCGCCGAGGCTCACCGACAGTGCCGGGTTGGCAAGACGCACTCCATTAGGAGTGAACTCCATATCAAGATCGATAAAGGAACCAGTTGCATAGTCAGCATTGAGCTCACGAATGTAAAAGGTTTCTCCGTCTGTTTCGATGATGACAGCACCGAGACAATGATTGAAGTCTCCCAAGATCCCGTTTTTTGTGTCGGTGTAGTTTCCTTTTACCGTGCACGCACCTGTTGTGAGCATGATTTTGGGGTGCTTGTGTGCTGGGGTTGCAATCGAGCGAAGAGCGCGATTGCCGTGCCCCACAATACCACTCATGCCCTTGGTCAGTGTGTCCATCCTCGAAAGAGGCGCACCTGTTGCCCAGGGGATCTTTGCATCACCAAGAACAATGAGACGATCCGTAATTTTTGCCCGTCCATTAAAGAGGAAAGGCTTAACTTGGGGGTCCCAGTCTTCGTTCTTATCATTCTCCTGAGTCCATTGGCTGGTAGGGTTTTTATATCTACCAGGGAGAACCAGTTTCACTGCGCTGTAGAATTGGCGGCAAAATTCGAGTGACTTCCAAAAGTTTGCATGAACGTCTGTTACGTTTTGCGCCGATGTCAAGATGTAGACCTTTGAATTCGGAAGTCTCTTCATCATTTGCAACTCCCTCAATTTCTTTGCTGTAGACATTTCTGCCTCCTGTGAGTAATGAGAAATTTAAAAACGTATGGCTGGTGCCTTGATACATTCGGTAGTCATTGATGTGACCTCCAGTTGTAAAAGAACATCCAGCCTCATTGACTGGGGAGAGGGGAGATTGCACGGGTGGGCAATCTCAACTTTCCCCAAACAACAAAATGTACGACTCTGTTGTTCTGAGTTTAGCACAAAAAATAATAAGAGCAACCTCGGGGCAGAATGTAGAATTTAGAATATTGAATTTTGAATAGGTAAGAGAATTTTTGCCAAAGGCAAAAATTCTCTTCTGTGTGGTAATGAATACGAATTCAATATTCTCCCTAAGAATTGGTGGACATTACAACCAAGTGAGAGTACTATTTTAGTTGGGATTTCTGTAATTTAATATCTGAGAATGAAAGGAGGGTAGTGCTGTGGCGGAGTTTCCGTATCAACCATATTCTTGTTTGTTGTGTCCTCGCGATATCGAGCCCGATGATGCAATCGCAATTTTTGATGATGCGACTGGGCAGCCACTCTATGCTCACCTCAGTTGCTTTCTGGAGTCTCCTCAAAAGGCAGCAGATGTCTGCGATTTGATGTTAAGCATCAAAAAAGGAGGAAAGGGATGACCAGCAAAAAGAAACCGCGCATCAGGACAAACATTTTTGATTATCATTTATGCGAAAAATGTTGTCAGGAAATCGATATTCGTGTCGATAAATACAAAAAACGCACTGACATCCAAAAGGGGACAACCTCGTATCAACACATCGAGTGCCCACCGCTCAAGGAGTTGTACATACCAGAGCCAGAAGAAGAACCTTAGCATCCAGCCTGTCTAAACAAGCTGGGTGTTTTCTTTTATTAGCGACGTAGACGGGTCAGCAGAGCCGCGTCTTGGACGAAGATGAAACAGAAAGTAATCTTTCTCACTATCGAGCCGAGGAGTTAATATATAGAATACTATATATTCTGCACTCGTTCGGAATAATAAAAGATTACTTTCATTATTCGCTCACTCGCTTGAATATAGGTCAATACCGCGTGGTCTCTGCCACGCGTTTGTATGAATTCTCCAAGAGTCATTCTGGTGAATGAGAAGCGAATTCCGAGTATTACCGTGCGGTCTCTGCCGCAGGGGCCTATATTTCATATTTTTTCTTTTCCACCTAGGACGTATAATATACTATCGGCAAAATACGTCCTAGGTGGGAGGCGGGGAGAAGAGAGGGTGCGCGTTGTTCTTAAAACTTCCATTTTTTCTCACAATAAGGTAGCATTCTCTTTGGAATAGTAGTCCTGTCAAAAAAATCAATTTCTCACTTAAAGGAGAACGTCATGGCTCTAATCATAAAAAAAACACCACCAACAGCAAAAGTTAAGAAAGCACTTATGAGTGACTACTTACTTGATGATGTTCACGGTCATCGTGTCAATCGTCAAACGTTTGAAATATTCATTGGTGGTGACCCTAGGCACTTGGAGGGGCACTCGGATATGGACTATGAAGAGCCGGGCGTCGAGTACATGATGGCTGATAGATTTGATATCAACCTTGGTGTATTGAGCAGTATTGACCCGGGCCGCCCCGTTGCTGTTTATATGGCGAGTTGCGGTGGTTGTTTTGAGGCAGGCATGCAAATGGTGGGAGCAATACTTACTTGTCCCAATCCTGTGACAATCATAGCCACAAAGTGGGCACGGTCGATGACTTCGATAATCCCGCTCGCTGCAGATAAGTTCGTCATGCGACCTCTTGTGAAATATATGTATCACCACGGAAAGTCTGCTTTCAGTGGGCTTGATCAAGAGGCTTCAACAGCAGACATCGAAAGACGTTGGTCGCGTGAGGTCATGATGCGCATCTATACTGCACGACTGAAGTCGCAAGGGAAGTATAAAGATAAGTCACCCGTGTGGATCCGTGCGGAGCTTGACCGGTTACTCAAGGATAAAATCGACGTTTGGTTTACTCCTGATGAAGCTGTTGAATGGGGCTTTGCTGATGCAGTATTTACTGGCAATCATGATACTCTGCGTGCCACAAAGAAAAATCTTGTGCGCCGCGATATGATGATGAATGTCCTGCGACAGCCAGTAAATATTGAGGTGAAAGTCTCATAAAAACTGTAGTAAAAAACAAAGGCCATCCTCGGATGGCCTTTTACTTTTGTTCAATTTCATTTTGTGGCACATTATGTTTCCAGCCGTGGAAATACTTGTGTTCGTGGTACTCAGAGCAGAAATATATTCTCACTGCGTCTTCAATCACGGTCGTGTAGTAGCCCGTGAATTTCTTCCTGCAATAATGGCAGGTCATTTCATTGTTCATGATAACCTCCGTTATGAAATGTGGAACTTCCTTGTCCTTGTATAATTTTACCACGTTGTTTTTGCTCTTGTCAAGCAAAAAAATATGCCCGCGACGGTTACGTCGCGGGCATTTATTACTCCCAGATTTTCTTGTTGTAGCACTCGAGTTCGAGTTTGCCATTCACGTTGCTGTAGGTAGTTATCCCACAATTCAAGGGTGGACTTTCTTTGTCGAGCGCGAGAACTTGCTCAGGCTTGAGGTTCTCCTTGTTTGCAACATCGGCAAGAATAAACCGATGATGCGACACAATGAGTATGTCTTTGCCAGCACATCTTTCCTCGTTCTCTATCCAGAAAATTTTGTCACGAAGTTGCGTATCGGCCATGCTTTCCCCCTGTGGGTATTTCCACCAGTAGGGTTTGTTGAGGTCGCGCAATATCTTTTGCTTTGGGTTGAGAGCTTGGAACACGCGCCAGTCATTGTAGAGAATACCAACCCCGTAATTTTGCTCGCGGAGAAGTATATCTTCCACAACTTCGACGTTGCTGATCTCGCAGGAATTTCTTGAGTATTGATGCCCAGGTTCACCCTTTGAAACAACCGCATTTTTGGGCCAGCCCTCTTTGAGATGCTTCAGTGTGTCGAGTGTGCGAAGATACGGGGAGCAAAAAATGATATCAGGCGGTGGCATCATCAGTCCGAGTTTCTGCCCTGTCACATTTGCCTGGCGAATTCCATTTGGTGTCAGTGGGGTATCGTGATCGCCCCATTTCGCAGCAAACTTCTCCTGCACCTTTTCTGCAAGGTCGCGCGTTCTGCGTGAGGTCATGCTTCGATTGTACTGTTGCACAAACTTTTGATACAATGGGTCTGCTTTCTTGCGAGCTGCCAGAATGTTGTATTCGGATTCCCCATGACGCACCAAGACGATACTATTGGGCAGGTTGCTCATTGCTATCTCCTGTTTAATCGATTGAAAGGACTTTCTTCTGTTATGAATCTACTACAAATTTGCCGATTTGTATAGAAAAGAAAAATCGCCAACGAGTGCTACTCGTTGGCAGATTTATTTTCGTGGTCTGACTCCATTCTTTGCAAGCAGATCATCAAAGATAGTTTCAGTCTCCTTGATTGCTTTTTCGAAAGCGTCGTTAATATTTGCAATGCTGTCATCAGTTTCTGGGTCAGCCGATTTCCCTGCGAAGCGCATTGCTGGCTCGGGGATGGTTGTTTTGAATACCAAGTGGCACTTGGGGCAGGTGACCGTCCCCACTTTGCCGTAATTCGCTTTTGTAATTGTAAGTCGTATTTTCTGCCCACAGCGCTGCGCTGTAGAACCAGGGCATTTGATGAGTCTATATCCTTTTTCCATTTTGCTCTCCTTTCACTAAGTTTCTGTTCTGTGCATAAGATTAGCACAATGGAAAACCGTTGCCAAATAGTTATCCACTTTCTAATATACTTGCTGTATCTATTTATTGGGAAAAGCGTACCATTAGTATATGAACATTGATGACAAAAAGAAAATCACTGCTTTCTATGAGGATGTGTACGCAAAATATGGCACCGACGCGCGCAGTGTGCACTGGGCAGACGAACACAATCAGCTTGTGCGATTTGAAACATTGAGCAAAATAGCTAACCTAAGTGGCAAAAGCGTTCTCGACGTCGGGTGTGGTCTCGGTGATTTGTATAAATACTTTGTCTCGCATTCTATCCCTGTCGATTATTCTGGGATTGACATTGTTCCAACATTTATCGACCGTGCGCGCGAGAGATTTCCTGATGGGCGGTTTCTTTGCGGGGATGCGGAAACGTTAAATACTGAATACGATTATGTGCTCGCCTCGGGTGTGCTCAGCTTCGTCATTCCCAATGACAAGGAACATTACTTTGCGATGATTAAAAAGATGTTTGACCACGCAAAGGAGGGACTTGCATTTAATATGCTCAATGAAACTGCGCATCCATCAGATGATACATATCTTTCGTACAACATTGACGAGGTGGCAAAGTACTGCAAGACACTTTCTCCGCGCGTTGTCGTCGTATCAGACTATCTTCCGTGGGATTTCACGGTATATATGTATAAGGAGTAGGGGGAGGGACAACTTACAACTGACAACTGACAAGGTATGAGACTCTGGGCAAGCTAAATTATTTTAAATTCAAATACGTAATCGTGAGTTGAAGAATCGTCGCAAAGGATACCCAGAGAAGATATGGAGCTTGAATATAAGCAATCCATTTAACGTGCGGGTAGATAGCGAAGATAGCCCAGACGAGCGTGCCCAAGATAAGCAAGATATCGATCGCGGCAAATAAATTATTTCTTAAACTAAACTGGAAATACGTGAATGAGAAGTTGAAGATTAGATTGAGAAGAAAGGGAAGTGCCACGACAAAGGGAACCTGTTTCTGCCAAGCCATCATAAACACCTTGCCAAATGAAATAGCGATGAGGCCATAGAGAAATGTCCACACGGGGCCGAATACCCACGACGGCGGAGACCAAGTTGGCTTGATGAGAGTTGAGTACCAATTGTATGCGTTGCCCATAAGGTAAGTGTAGCAGGTGCTGTGCGTAAAGAATAGTGCTTAGAAAAACCCAGAGAGCCCGACTTTTGCAGAAAAGTCGGGCTCTCTGGGTTTTGAAAAATTTCGAAACTAGAGTGAAGTGGTAACCTCGTTTGAGGACACTCCGCACTTTCCGTCGAGATACTCACAGACCCTTACATAGTAGGTTCCTGTACCCGCAAATGCTTCAAGCTTTGTGTTGTATGCGTTTGAGTCGGAAACATATACACTCAGATCGCCATCGCGCGGTGGGTATGTTGGGCCAGTGTGTTTTGAGTAATTTATTTTGTAACCATTTTTTGAGTAGCCGGTCGTCTGCCACTTTACCATATTGCCACTTGTCGCTGCGTAAATGGATGTAACGGGAGCCGTGTTCGATACAACTGCCTTCACCTCCTTGACGCTGGTCATAGGCTTGGGCTCAATCTTTGCGTTCTGGAATTCCTTGCGACACTTGAGACTCTTTACGAAAGTTCTTGTCGCTATATTGAGCTCGCCCGTAGCGTCAAGACCGCTTGCGCTTTGGAAGCTTGCCAGTGCTGCTTTAGTGATTTTCCCGAAATAACCTGTTGGGTCAAGTTTGAAGTGACCCTTCTCCTTCAGAAATGCTTGCAGGTTCTTTGTGTGTGTTTTTGAAACGGCGTCTTCTCCGTCACCGAGAGAGAGGTCTACCTCGGCAAGCGAACAAGGAACATTATTTTGACGAACGAGCTCAAGTTGCTTCTGGAGTTTCGTGATGAGTGCCACGAGCTCTTCTTCAGAGTAATTTGAAATCGCCGCAGTAGTAGATGTAACATAAGGCAGCACTCCTCCCGAAACGATAGGAGCATCGTTCATCGCAAATGCAATCGATGAAACCGCAAACAAAGACAATGCAATAACAGGTACAAATAATTTCTTCATTGTTTTATATTATTAAATTACTAATGCACAGATTATACCATTTTAATGACGCGCACTGCTAGGCAAACCGTATTTTGCAAGGTGGTGGTTGCCGTGCCCGCTGTCGTCGGTAACCTCTTTTCCAAACCAAGAAGGTGGAATGAATGCCACAGCATCTTCGTGCGTAGGAAACTCCACTTCGATTTGCGCGTAGCCCTCGAGGTCTCCGTGGAAAATGTTGAGCTCTACTAGGGCGCCTTCCCAGGGAATATAATATCGAGTTTTATCGAGCGAGCACGTTGTGTTTTTCCAGCGCATATCAAATTCATTTCTGGAAATCTCACACTCGTCTTCTTGGCGAGAAATACCGCTTCCTGTCTTTCTCGTCTGTAAACAAATATGATTGCCCTCTATGTCGTATTCATCGCGGAGTCGCGTCTTCAGTTCGTCATCGAGATACCCCTGTCGAATCGACTTCATAGGGAATGTTTGGTAATCAAAAGGAAGGTCTTTCAAATCAGGCACAAATCGGCGCTCGTGCTCAAAGTGGATTGCGTTTGTCATTTCTTTATTAGCGACGTAGAGCGAGGATAGTGAGAAAGTAATCTTTCTCACTATCGAGCCGAGGAGTTAATATAGGTCAATACCGCGTGGTCTCTGCCACGCGTTTGTATGAGCGAAGCGAATTCCGAGTATTACCCTGCGGTCTCTGCCGCAGGGGCCTATATTATACATAAAATTTTGAGAAGAATATAAAACAGCCCCGCTTTGTGCGGGGCTGTGGTTTAGAGGCGTGCCTTCAGGAAACAGTCTTTTGGTTTTATGCCGAGTTGTCGATATATCAACAATACTTCCTGATTTCCTATCTCGTCATTTCCCCAACGCAGGTCAACCTTTCCAAGAAGACAGCGTAGCGCGTCGTTTGTTCGGTTGTTGAGGAGATATTCTACCACAACCTCCTCTTCTGCAATGGTGAGATGTCGTCTTGCAAGTTCCGCAATAATTCCTTGTTCGTGCTGTAACGTTACCATCTCGTCCTCCTGTCTGTGTTTGTGTGCCTGCTGTGATACTACACGAAATACATTTTTTGACAATGGACACGTGCGTAACAAAAAAACGCCCGAGAAAGCGCTACTTTCTCGGGCGGGTGTTACGCTGGTGGCAGTTGAAACTCTCGGTTGCATTTGACGCACTTCAAATCTTGAAGAGGCACATCGCAATCGGGGCAATGCCAGGATATTGCCAAGCCCTGCATATCGGGATGGAGGTGGCACTCTGGACAGTAATGTCCGCCACCCTTGGTTGTGAGTCGTGCATCGCAGGGCGGGTCATCGTGATAAAAGACTTTTTTTGCAAAAGGCGTTTGCCAACATTCGTTGGGGATGTGCACGATGCGACCTGAAGGGAGAACCACATAAACGTTCCAATATCCTTGAACGTCCGAGCGGTTGTTTATTTCTTTAAATTTCTCCGTAGCAAGAGCGAGGACCTGTTTCAATGGTTTCGTTTCTTCGATGTGGACAGAATGCTCTCCTTCGTTCGCCCAGTGACTATACAGATCGATTCTGAAGGTCAGCGAACGTGGAACTTTTGGAAAAAGAAAAGCACGATCTTTTTCAAGTCCAGCAATTTGCTCGGCGAGTAGACGCTCTTGATCATCGACGCTTCCCTGAAGGACTTTCGAAACTGAAACCTTACGCTTCGTTTTTGGCATTTCCTACCTCCTTGTGAGTTTGTTTAATATGTGCAACTAATCCAAAACTAGCAATAAAGAGAAGGGAAGTCAACGTGCCATTATGGTTCAATAGTTTGGAACCATAACGTACCATTGACAAACCCATATTCCTTCTGTAGAGTATCATGCAGACAGGGCAAAATGGTTTGCACTGCGTTTGTTGTACGACCTTTTGACAAGGGAGATAAGTATGAAAAGGAATTTTTTGAAAGTGCTGGCGGCGTTTCTTTTTATGTTTGCAGTTTCGAATGCTGTTGCGGATACGGTGACCCTACCTCAGCCCCCCGGGAACGGTCTCGGCCTTGGTTGCACGCTCTGCGATATCAAGAGGGCGCCTGATCCGCAGCCACCTCCACGGCCGGTGCGGCCGACGGTGGAAATGCAACGTTGGTTCTTTGTGTCGTTTTGGGGCGAAAACCCTGGTGTACACGGGCCGTATACCACAAAACGCGCCTGTGATGAGGCCCGCACTCTGTTTTATGATACAGAGGAGTGTTTCCTTGACACAGGGGATTATAAAATCCAATAGTGCCATTTATAGATAGCTGTGCAAACCGTCGCGAGGGGATTCCCCTTGTGACGGTTTTTTATTGATCCGATTTACGACAATCTAAATAATTACTTCAGATATTTATCAGCAACGCTCAGCGCAAATGAAGGTAAAATAATGCAGACAGTTTTGTATTACAGACGGGTCTGTGTTGGGCATCTGAACCTTCGTGGGAGGGTAATGAAAAAGAACCCGCTTAAAACGGGTTCTGTGATTATTTGAGTTGCAAATACCAGACTGTGGGATAATCTGTAGCCCCGTCAAACTTTCGTAGCCTGCAGTCCTTTCTAACTGTATGTCTTCGAATTATAGAAAATGTTTCGGAACTGAAGTAATTAACTCCATAAAATGTTTTTCCTGTTTGGGAGATGCCGACGAGAAGAGCAAAATGCCCTATTCTCACATTGTGTTCGTCGTATAGAAAATTTAAAATTACTGCTCCTCCGCTACGAAGGCAGTTCTCTATTTTTTTGAGTGTGGCGTGATTGTCCTTGCGTACCGTGAAGATTCCCTTACTCCTTTTGACTAACCCTCTTCCAAAATCTGAGGGCAGTGCTCCGCCGGGATTTTCACAGTTTGTTTCCGCGCAAAGTTCTGATATGAGATCATATGTCACGTTGCACCCTGACCACTTTAAAACATTAAGAATTGCTATTGGACCACATCTGAAATGGTCGCGTTGCCGCACGTATCGTGGCATCTAGACCTCCTTTTGTAATGTTCAACTACAACAAGTATAGCACAAAATGGGTAAATGTCTAGGGTGCGGAATGGTTTACAAAACAATAATTTTCATCCCCAGCCTCTTTGCTCTTTCGTATTCCCATTGTGCGCCTCTTGAACTTTCCCAATCAGGGACAAAATACAAAGTATTTATTTTGCCAGATCGAAAAATCGGTTCATAAAACTCAGTCAGGATATCGTCGTGGTCCTCTGTCGATGTTTTGCTATACGCAATTCGTTGAAAGGTTTCTTCGAATGGCATTTGGTCAAAGATGTGAACTCCTTGTTTTTGTAGCTCATCAATTATTTCGTCGAGATATTTAAGATTTTCTCCTATTGATCCTTTTCCGCCACTTGTTATTGGGCCACAAACTTGTGCAAGGCTGTCAGGCATACGCGAGAGGACGTCTTTTGCTATAGAAAAGACATCTTGAATATTTTGGGCCTCTTGAAGTTTGGTAAAATCCTCTTCTGTCCAATATTGTTTTGTTGATTTGTTTATTTCTGGGAATGTCATTGAGAATTAAAATTTACCATCTAGGTATTTACCTGCAACACTGAGTGCGAACGAAGGAAGTATGATACAAACAGTTGCAAAGAGGAGTTTATGTGTTGTTTGGTATAACACCGAATTATCTGCTCCTGGACCTTCGATCAGGATTAATATGATTCCGATGACGCCAAAAGCGATTGATGAATAAATAAAGGCGCGCGTAGCTATTTTTTGCATAGTCGTAGTATATCAAAATTGTTTGTATTGTAAATTACTCCGCGTTCGTTACGGGATTGCATCTCCCTGCGGTCGAAACCATCCATTTTATAATTGAAAGCTCCGCGGGTCTTGGTCGAAATTTGCTAATTTGCTATGTCAGTTATCTACGGGATCGCCTCTCCCTACGGTCGAGACCATCCATTTTAATAGTCGTTGCACTCCTTTAAAATGGTGGGGTCACGATGAATCTAGGACACTGCGATTTCAACGAGTTGATTACAACTCAAGAAATCGGGAGCCATACGGTTCGATCCCTACACTCGCGGAAGCAGGATAAAAGAAAAGACCCTCAGGGTGAGGGCCTTTTCTTTTATTGCTCCGCGGGTAGGGATCGAACCTACGACCAAGCGATTAACAGTCGCTTGCTCTACCACTGAGCTACCGCGGAATATCCAAACGTATTTAATTAACACAATCCTTTGGTGGCGTCATTTGCGACTGTTAACAGTCGCTTGGCTAATTTCTATTGCCACTGAGCCCCGCCCGACCGAATGGTTTCGGCCATTCGGGCAGGTACCGCGGAACACGAAAGTCATCATACCAAGATTTGGAAAAAAAGCAAAATTTTGCTACGATGTGCCCTCACTAATTTAAAACAAAAAACACTACATGATAATCAAAAAGACAAAGATCGTAGCAACCATCGGGCCCGCTTCGGAGAGCCAGCCGATGCTTGAGAACCTTGTAAATGCAGGGATGAACGTGTGTCGTCTCAACTTCTCGCACGGATCACACGAGGAGCATGAAGTTCGTGTAAAGAACATTCACGCCGTATCAGAAAAAATGGGGATGCCTATTGCAATCCTTCAGGACCTTTCTGGTCCCAAGATTCGTATTGGGGATTTCTATCAGGAGCGTGTGATGCTCAAGAAGGGTTCTCTTTTTACGCTCACGACCAAAGCATGCGTGGGTGATGAGACGAAGGCATACGTAAACTACGCGGCACTTCCAAAAGAAATTAAAAAGGGGGACTCTATTCTTCTTGATGATGGCAAAAAGAGTCTCCTTGTCCTCTCAACAAACGGTGTGGATGAGATTAGGTGTCGTGTTGCGGTAGGTGGGGAGACCAAGGGACGTCGCGGAGTAAATCTTCCAGGGGTGTCACTCAAGATTTCATGTCTCACCGCAAAGGATAAAAAAGATTTGCTCTTTGGTGTAAAGCACAAGGTGGATTTCTTCGCGCTCTCATTTGTGCGTCGCGCAACGGACATCGTAGAGCTTCGTCGTATTCTCGCAAAGCATAATTCAAACGCGATGATTATTGCAAAGATTGAAACAGAAGAGGCTATTGAAAACATTGATGAGATTATCAAAGAGACAGACGGTATCATGGTTGCGCGTGGTGACCTTGCCGTGGAAGTGCCCGCAGAGCAGGTGCCACTTCTTCAGAAAATGATTATTTCAAAGTGTAAGGCGCTTGGTAAGCCAGTTATCGTGGCGACTCAAATGATGGAGTCAATGATTAAAACTCCAGTGCCAACACGAGCGGAAGTGTCTGATGTTGCAAACTCTATCCTCGACGGAGCAGACGCGGTGATGCTCTCAGAAGAGTCAGCGCTTGGCGAATACCCTGTTGAGGCTGTGACGATGATGGCACGTGTCGCAGGGTCTGTGGAGGCCAACTATCCCCATCACAGCGCTCTTTATGGCGACATGTTCTCAATAGAGGGTGAGGAAGACGAATATCGCGAGATTGTGGATGCGGTTACATTTGCAGCCGTCGGTACAGCATCAACTGTGGGAGCAAGAATTATTGTTGCGCTCACTGAGTCAGGACACACCGCTCGCATGGTTTCTCGTTATCGTCCAGAGCAGACCATCGTCGTAATGAGCTCGAAGGCTCATGTGATCGAGCAGGTTGCGCTCTCGTTTGGTTGTTATCCTGTGCAGGTTGAGAAGATTACCAACCTCGACGAAGCTATCAAGGAAGTTCGTGCGTTTGTACTCAAGAACAAGCTCGCAAAGAAAGGGGACAAAGTGGTTATTGTTGCAGGCGTTCCGTTTGGGCACATTGGTGGGACGAATATGACGTTGGTGGAGAAGATATAAGGTGGGATCTGGAATATAGGATTTAGGATATAGAATAAATACAAAGCGCAAGCAACTTCGTTGTTTGCGTTTTGTATTTGCCTTGAGGTGGTATAGCACGATACAATATAATTACTTTGGTGTTTATGTTTGGAATTCTCCATATTCTAAATCCCAAATTCCAACTTCTCCCCCATGTATATCCGAGTCCGTGTTGCAGCTGATGTTAAGAAGGAATCATTCAAGCAAACAGCGGATGATACCTTTTTGGTGTCTGTAAAAGAGCCCGCAGAGGCCAACCGTGCAAATACGCGTGTCCTTGAGCTCGTGGCAGAGCACTTTGGCATTAATCCAAAACAAATACGCATTATTTCCGGGCACCATTCGCCCGGGAAAATCTTGTCGTTACCTGACAAGGTGGTATAATGGATACATGAAGATAAAAATTACAACAACGAATATCGAACTTACCAGCGCCATTGAGGCATATGTTGAGGAGAAAATTAACAGCGTAGAAAAGTTTGCGGTTGCTCACAAGAGCGAAGATCCTGTTGTAGCAGTTGAAATCGGAAAGACGACCAACCATCACCATTCAGGCGATGTGTTCCGCGCAGAGGCAAACATTGTTGTTCGTGGCAAGCACTTCCGTGCGACATCGGAGACGACTGATCTGTATGCTGCTATCGATGATATGCGTAATGAGCTTGTTCGCGTATTGTCATCAGACAAAGACAGGACACGCACACTCTTCCGTCGAGGGGCAGCAGCAGTGAAGGATATGCTTCGTTTTGGTCGCAGTGAATAGTAGATAATATAGGCCCCTGCGGCAGAGACCGCAGGGTAATACTCGGAATTCGCCTCGCTCATACAAACGCGTGGCAGAGACCACGCGGTATTGACCTATATTAACTCCTCGGCTCGATAGTGAGAAAGATTACTTTCTCACTATCCTCGCTCTACGTCGCTAATAAAATAGTTAAAAATATGAGTAAACAGAATATCATCATTACGGTACTTGCCGTAGCATTTATTATTTTCATTGTTATCGCTGGTGGAAAGCAAAGTGTTCCACAAGCAAACGAACCTGTTGTTGTAGCGACAACAATTCCTGAGACAATCACAGAATCAAAACAAATTTCATCAGAAACTAATTCAAAGAAACCTATGACAACAGTAGTAATGACAACCAACAAGGGCGCAATCACCATTGAACTCCTTGCAGACACAAAGCCCAACACCGTAGCCAACTTCGTGAAGCTTGCGAATGAAGGATTTTACAATGGCACGCGCTTCCACCGTGTAATCAAGGGATTTATGATTCAGGGGGGCGACCCACTTTCAAGAGATATTGCAAAGATGAATTCGTGGGGGACAGGTGGTCCTGGATATCAGTTTGCAGACGAGATTGGCACAAGCAACAGCAACGTTGTCGGCACCATCTCAATGGCAAACGCCGGACCCAACACCAACGGCAGTCAGTTCTTCATCAACACCGCAAACAATAATTTCCTTGATCCAAAGCACACCGCATTTGGTCGTGTAACAGCGGGGATGGAAGTGGTGACGGCAATAGAGAATACTAAGACAGGTCAGAACGACCGCCCTGTGGAGGATATGATCATTGAGAAGATTGAAGTTAAATAAGGGGGAACAACTGACCACTGACACCGCTACGCGGACAACTGACAAAATACTGAATATAAAAGCGCCCAACAAGTTGGGCGCTTTTTTAGTAAAGATTTTCGCTGTACAGTCTTCCTTGGTCGCCACCGCACCTGCGAATGATTTGACCTGCAAGTAGTGCAATCACAAATGCTTCTTCTCTGGTTAGGAATACATTCTTTTGATCAATAAACCCTTGAACAATTTTTTGCGTTTTTCTGTCCCAGTTGGCGGTGCTTTGTTTAATTTGCTTTTTCATTTGTGAATCGTTGTGCCTCGCTCCACAAATAATGTCACCAGCTTCGTTTTTGATTGCTGCACACACGATTCTTCTTTGCATGTTAACCTCCTATAAGGAATGTCTATAAAAAGATTAGCATAAAGAAAATGAAAAACAATAGTTTTTGCTTGAGTTCTCAAAACATGCAATACTATTTCTAGATGACTCATTATGAGGAAAATATCATGAGAATAACCGAACGAGCAACTGTAGTGTATTTGAAGAGGCCTGACGGGTGCTTCTGCCTTGCGCCAAAGAAAGGAAATATTCACAAAGCAAAAGGAGAGGAACTCAAAGGAACGGCAGACAAGCTGAACGGATATGGCGGGAAGCAAAAGTTTGCTCAGACAATTCTTCAAACAGCTATCAGTGAACTTTTTGAGGAGTCGAGTGTTCGTGCAGGGGAGCGTGATTTGGAGCTTGTGGGGAGAATAAACTTTTTCTGGCCAGATAACGATACAACGCAGCCCGATATGATTGTTGATTTCTTCTTCATTTCAGTTTATCAAGGCGAGCCTCGCGAAACAGTCGAAATGGGTCCGCCCGAATGGTTCTTGCCTGAGAATTTCCCATATGACAGGATGAACAAAGCAGACAAGTATTTTCTGCCAAGTATCTTTAAAGGAGAGAAAAAAGTTCTCGATATTTTCCACGGCAAAACGCGTGAAGATGGAACCCCGTTAATCGTAGACAAGGAAATTGCCCCGACGCTCTGATTTTAAGAGCGTCGGGTTTTTGTATAGTATTTTTTATTATGTCTGGTATAATTTTACTTATGGAACAAAATACAAACGAAGTAGTTAAGCAGCCGAATGCACTCAAGGTTATCCTTGATGTAGTCTTTATTCATGAACTCCCCTCATACGGGAATAAAATTTATTACGGGATGGGATTCCTTGCTCTTTTGAGCTTAGTGATGGCTCTTATTTCGGGAATTGTGCTTGCCTTTAATGGTATGACATGGTGGCTTCAGGAGCCTATTGGTTCTTATGTGCGCAGTGTCCACACGTGGTCCGTGCAATCGTTGGTTGCGGTCCTCCTCCTTCATATTACCGTTGTGCTTCTGACGAGCGGATTTAAGGCAAGTAAAAAAATTGTTTGGATGTTTGGCTCAACGATTTTCTGTCTAGCACTTATTCAAACTGAGTTTGGTTACGGACTCCGTGGAGATTTTGAATCACAGTGGCGCGCTATTTCAGGCGCCGATTTTTGGAATGGCGCATACTTAGGACATTGGTTGAACCCAAATAATTTTAACCAAGTATTTGCATTGCACATCTTGATCATCCCCGCTCTTATGGTGGTGTTATTTTTCTTTCATTTCTTGCTTGAGAAATCGTATGGAATTTCAAAACCATATCGCAGTGATGTTGAGTATGAAATGGTCCCGGCTAACCATAAGATTATGTTCGCTCGCGGAGGGGTGCTCATCGCCATCATTCTTGTGCTTTCAGCAGTCTTCCCCTCGCCTTTTGATGCGCCCTATTCCGCCGCGCGGGTAGCACAGGAAGATTCAAACCTGTTGGGACAGACGATACTTCAGGAATTTGATCATACCTCGGACACTGCAACGTATTTAGTATCTATTAATCCATATACTTTTGACACGCGTGAGGCGTATGTGGATATCCCTTATAAACAGTACATTGCTGCTACGGGGGGAGTTGATATGTTAAATATTTATTTCAGTTTGCCACCTGACACGCAACAAACTGTTCTTGATGAAGCGAAATCCTATTTCAATGACAACAGCACTGTTTCCGCTGTCAGTGTTTCATCAAATCCCATAATATTAACAGTTAACGCTCTTGTGGAAATGGCGAGGAGTGGTTTGTATGATGCAGCGATTAACCAAGAAGATCAAAACAGCAACCCTACGCGTTTACTGAGATTCTTGAGTGATACTGGAGTTATGGATATCGAGGCAGCACGTATTCATATGTCTACAGAGGAATGGGGGATGGCTCGAGAAATGTCGGTCCCAGGATTGCATGCGCTTGGTTCTTGGTGGTTTGCACCCATTGGTGCACTCAACAGCACTGTGCTCCACGAGGATGAAAATGGCGACCGTGATGCGGCTGCGATTCTCGGAGTATTTATGATCTTGTTTATTTTGTTCCCCTTTATCCCAGTTCTTAACAGGATACCAGAGAAATTAAATCTCGCCCGCTTTATTTGGAGAAAAGAAAAGTCGAAGGATGGTGAGACTAAATAAACGGTAAAATACAGTAAAATCCCGCTCATAATTGAGCGGGATTTTACTTATGACAGGATGAGTAAAACCGATAAGTATTTTCTTTCAAGACTGTTTGCGGAAGATTATCGGGGAACTGCACCGATGCTCTGATTTTTCACGAGCGTCGGTTTTTTATGTTTTAACTAAGGACATTTGGCACTTTCCATAACTCTAACATTTCATTAGGTGTCTTGCCATTAAGTCCACAGTGTTCAAGGTTGTTGTAGTAATCATTCCAAACACTAATCTTCTTTTCTAAAT
>JBAZWZ010000007.1:0-58199 GCA_041660105.1 Minisyncoccota bacterium
TTTAATGGCGCACTCAAAAAATATATGACATACTACAACAACGAACGCCTTCATTTGGGGATTTCGTGCCAAACGCCAAGAGAATTAATTAACTAAAGTGTTTCCAAGCTATTGGTTGGAATACGTACCTTACAAAATCACAATTACTTCATTATTCGCAACCTCAAGGACGCCGTCGGTGACGGGGATGCGGATTTCTTTGCCTTCTGCATCCACAATCTTGAGCTCCCCTTTCTTGAGCGGAGTCACGAGTGCTGTATGGTGAGGAAGTATTGTGAGGTCGCCCATACCACCTGTGCACCACAAACTCGCTGCTTCACCTTTGAAAAGCACTTGGTCTACTTTGGCTATCGTTAATTTCATCATGTTAGTTTTTTTGTTTTCTGTTCCTCTTGTTCTTCCCGTCCCAGATGTTCCCCATGTTCCCTATTTGACGTCAGAAATCGTTCCCTTCATATAAAACGCAGCTTCGTTCACATCATCAAACTTACCCGCAAGAATTTGCTCAAATCCATCAATAGTATCTTCGAGTTTTACATACTGTCCGGCGATACCCGTGAACGCTTCACCCACGAACATTGGCTGAGAGAGGAAACGCTGAATCTTGCGCGCGCGGTTTACGGAGAGCTTGTCATCGTCAGAAAGTTCTTCAATACCGAGAATAGCGATAATGTCCTGAAGGTCCTTGTATCGCTGAAGGACCTTACGTGTCTCCATTGCTACCTTGTAGTGACGCTCGCCGACGATTTGTGGATCAAGCGCGCCTGAAGCTGAGTCGAGCGGATCAATAGCTGGATAGAGCCCGAGGGATGCGAGTGGGCGTGAGAGCACCACCGTAGAGTCGAGGTGTGAGAACGTCGTTGCTGGCGCTGGGTCCGTGAGGTCGTCAGCTGGCACATACACCGCCTGTACAGAGGTAATGGAACCCTTGGTCGTCGATGCGATACGCTCTTGGAGCTTACCCATTTCCTCTGCGAGAGTTGGCTGGTAACCCACCGCTGATGGCACACGTCCGAGAAGTGCTGACACTTCTGCTCCTGCCTGAATAAAACGGAAAATATTATCCATAAAAAGAAGTGTGTCCTTTCCACCTGCATCACGGAAGTGCTCAGCCATCGTGAGACCTGAGAGCGCTACGCGTGCGCGTGCACCTGGCACTTCGTTCATCTGTCCGAACACGAGCGCTGTCTTTGCGAGCACACCTGATTCCTTCATTTCGTGATAGAGGTCGTTACCCTCACGTACACGCTCACCAATACCTGCGAACACTGAGTATCCGCCGTGCTCTGTAGCCACGTTACGAATGAGCTCCTGAATAAGCACCGTCTTACCCACACCTGCGCCCCCAAAGAGACCAACCTTACCTCCCTTGATGAACGGCGTCATAAGGTCAATAGCCTTGATACCTGTTTCAAAAATTTCCGTCTTTGTCTTCTGCTCTTTAAATGCTGGTGGCTTGCGGTGGATCGAGAGCTTCTCAGTCTTCGCAGGAAGCTGAGGGCCACCATCGATGGTCTCACCGAGGACATTGAAGAGGCGTCCGAGGACAACTTCTCCCACAGGAACCATCACAGGAGCGCCCGTATTCTTGACCTCCACATCACGGCGGAGACCCTCAGTCGAGTCGAGTGCAATAGCACGCACGCGTCCGAGACCCAAGTGCTGAGCGACCTCAAGCGTAATCTTACGATCCTCGCCATTCTCCCCCTTCCACTCTACAATGAGTGCGTGCTCAACTTCTGGAATGTTGTGTTCGAAGTATACGTCTACAACTGGCCCGACGATTTGTTTGATTGTTCCTGTGTTCATGTAAATTTTTCTTAGCGAGTGCAACGAGGTTAGAAAAATTACAACCCGTTAAATGACTTTTAATAAAGTCCCTGCTTCAGCAGGATTTAACTGGGTTACATCCTTCAACTTCACACTCAACAATAATGTCGAAACTCTACCATTTTTTACCCAAAAAACCAAGCAGGAAAATGAGCTTTTTGATGCTGTGGACAACTCCGCCTAAAACATTGCAATTCTTCCGCAAGTGGGATATAGTGAGTGTACAAACGGCTTCGGCCCGACTCTGCCGCAAGGTAGAGGAACAAGAGAAACTCAAGGCATCAACGCTTTGAGTTTTTTCTTTAGTTCCTCAAAATCGCCCTCACTAATTGTTCCCACATGACGGCTTAACCTTTTTGCATCTATTAAACGAATTTGAGACAGTATCGCAAGACTCGTAACTTCAGGAAGAAATGAGAAGGAATAATAGTATTGATCAACATTTTTGTTCAGCTTCTTTTTTGATTTAGTGAGAGGAATTGCCCAAAATATCTCATTATTAAATTTGCGAAAAACAACGACGGGCCTCAAAAATTCGTCTCCGCCATCCTGTTCAAATCCGACATTCTCACCAAGATAACAAAACCAAATTTCACGCTCGTGAAAGAACGGGCTCTTTTGTATTTCGCTAATCTCCGATTTTTTCGTATGCCACTTTTGAAAATCCTTTTTCATATTGCCACAAGTATATCACAGTTGGTCGGGTGGGGTTTCAACAAAAGGGTATCTGACCTCTTTTTCTCTTCCCAACTATCCTATCTTTAATAAGTACTCTTGTAATTTATCTTGCTCAAGTTTTGAAAGTATTTTATCTGATTTCTCCCTCCCCTGTATTTCCTTCTCTTCCCGTAATGCGTCAATTATTAACTGCTGCTGGCGCTTAATTTTTTTGTTATCCATATTAAATATCTATAAGACAGTATTCGCTAATACCAACAATAAAATCCAAATTATAATGGCAATAATACCATACACTTTCCAATGCGGATGAGTAGGCTTACCAGCACCAAGATACCACTGAGGGATATGCGATGCATTTGAAAACAAAATTCCAGAGATGAAGAGTATTATTAAAACAATTTTCATAAGCTTAGATGAAATTAATCAACAATTATCTAATAAGTAAAATAGTAACACACACGACACAAAACTCATTGTTACCACTCCCCCGACTCGACCAGCGAGGGACGCCGTCTTGTGCGGGAACTAGCGAGCGCGACGGCGCGAGCTCGAGGAATTTTCTAGCAAGAAAATATCCGTGTCCCGCACAAGAGTGGCTCCCGAGCGCTATTTCATTGCCTCGATCCCTCCAATAATTTCACTCATCTCTCTCGTGATAGCGCTCTGTCGCGCCTTGTTGTATTCGCGCGTGAGATCAAAGGTTACTTCTTCTGCCTTGTCTGAAGCGTTTCGCATCGCGACCATACGGGCGGAATGTTCAGACGCTTTCGACTCGATGAATGCGTGGTAAATCTCAATCGCGAGGAGCTTTGGAAGGAGCGAATCAAACACTGCTTCGGGAGACGGTTCAAAGAGATAATCCTTTGCAACTTCCTCTTTTTCAAAATTTGCATTCACCTCAGCGAACGCTCCCTTCTCTGGCACGATCCCCTTAATCATCGTCGTGAGTCCTTCTACCGATAGAGGAAGAAGTGTGCGTGACACTGGCTCTTGCTCAAATGTCGAGCGGAAGTTGGTATACACAAGGAGACATTCATCATACTTGCCTTCCGTAAACAACTTTGTTACCAAGGACACTACCCCCTCAAAGTCCCCGATAGAGCTCTCATCTTTCAATGCCTCTATATGCTTCTCGAGGATGTACCCGCGACGTGCAAAAAAATCTTCACCCTTGCGACCAATGGCGAGTATTCCAACATTCTCTTTTGAAACTGCGCGTTCCTGAAGCGCAGCTACGGCACATTTTGTAATTCCTGAGTTCAAACCACCCGCGAGACCTTTATCACTGGTCACCACGACGAGAAGCACGCGATGTACAGGACGCACTTCGACGAGCGGATGGCGAGCAATATTTACCGAGCGCGTGATGCGTGAGAGGATGCGAAAAGCAGCCATAGCATAGGGGCGCGCGACGAGCGCCGAGAGTTGAGACTTGCGCATCTTCACACCAGAAACAGCCTCCATCGCTTTTGTAACCTGATGGGTCTTTTTTACTGATTGGATTTTCTCCTTGATCGCGCGAAGGTTGGACATTTTGATAGGTGTTAGGTTTTAGCTTTTAGGTGTTAGGAAGTGCGAGTATAGGAATTATTTATGTGCAATAAACAATTCGGGGTGTGACACTACGAAGTCGGCGAGTGCTGCTTTGAGGTTCTTCTCGGTGTCCTCAGCGAGTGCATGACTTGTGCGAATTGCTTCTACAATACTTGATGCATGATGCTCGAAGTATATTGCGAGCTTCTGCTCAAAGAGATGCATATCCTCAATCTTCACATTGTCCGTCACGCCAGAAATACCAGCGTAAATAACAATAACTTCTTTCTCAAATGAAAGTGGCTTGCCGTTGGTCTGCTTCAAGAGCTCCGAGAGACGACGCCCCTTCTCGATGCGCTCCTTGGTCTCCTTATCGAGGTCTGATGCAAACTGCATAAATGCTTCGAGCTCACGGAACTGTGCGAGCTCAAGACGAATCTTCCCTGCAACTTTCTTCATCGCCTTGGTCTGTGCTGCAGAACCCACACGAGAAACCGAGAGACCTACGTTTACCGCAGGACGCATACCTTTGTTGAAGAGGTCGGTGTCGAGGAAAATCTGTCCGTCCGTAATCGAAATCACGTTCGTAGGAATGTACGCTGACACGTCACCTTGCTGTGTCTCAATAATAGGGAGTGCGGTGAGTGAGCCACCACCGAGCTTGTCGGAGAGCTTTGCTGCACGCTCGAGAAGACGTGAGTGGAGGTAAAAAATATCTCCTGGGTATGCCTCGCGTCCAGGTGGACGACGAAGGAGGAGTGACATCTGACGGTATGCAACTGCGTGCTTGGAAAGGTCATCGTACACTACGAGAGCGTCCTGTCCTTTCAACATAAAAAATTCTCCAATCGTTGCACCGGTGAATGGTGCGAGGTACTGGAGCGCTGCGGCCTCTGATGCGCCTGCAACAACGACGATAGTGTACGCCATCGCTCCACGCTCTTCGAGGTCGCCCACGATGCGTGCAACCTTGGACTCCTTCTGTCCGATAGCAACATAAATACAAATAGGACGCGTCTCCTTCGGCTCACTGATCTGGTTCAAAATAGTATCGAGTGCGATAGCAGTCTTGCCCGTACCGCGGTCACCAATGATGAGCTCGCGCTGTCCGCGACCGATAGGAATCATTGAGTCCACTGCCTTGAGTCCCGTGTGCACTGGCGTGTCCACTCCCGCACGATCAATAACACCAAACGCGATACGCTCAATAGGCATTCTTCCCTCTTCTTTGATAGCGCCCTTGCCGTCGATGGGCTCTCCGAGCGCATTGACCACACGACCTATCATTCCCTTGGATACAGGGATTGAGAGCGTCTTGCCTGTCCCCTTCACGATCATACCCTCACTGATACGATCAGCTCCTGACAAAATAACTGCCTTCACAAAATCCTCTTCGAGGTTGAGCACGAAGCCCACGATAGGCTCCTCATCGAGAGTGTCCTTGAGGTGCTTCTTGCCTGCTGGTTCGAAAACAACCATTTCTGCCATCATCGCGTTCTGAAGTCCATCGATTTCAGCAATACCGTCGCCGGCCTTGACCACCGTACCGATACGCTCCACTGAAGTCTTTGGCTCAAGACCTTCAATTTCTTTTCTGATTTTTTCTATGAGGATAGTATTCATGGTTGTTTTTAGTTAGTAATGTTTCGGTAAAGTTCAATCAAGGATTTTTTGTAGCTTCCGTCGATGAGGGTGTCTTTTGTTCTGATTTGGAATCCTCCGACTATTGATTCATCTACTACGTCACGGCGTGCGGAGTGTTTAGGAATGATTTCTTCTTTCTCGTAATGGTCGTACGCGTGCAGCCATTTACTCAGGCTCTTGTTGTCAGCAATGACAAGAAGTGTTTCGTTCTTGTCTTGCTCACGAGCCATAATCTTCTCAAGCTCGTATGCGATAAACGGAAGAAGCTTCTCGTGTCCGCGCGCCACGAGCACTTTGCGAAATCGCGCGAAGACTTTGTGAGCGTCACTCTCGGACTTCACTTCCCTGCTCTGGAGCGCTTCATAAAGCGCCTCTGCGTACCATTGTGCTTTCATTGGTTCTCTTTATTTTGCGGCTGCGCCTTGACGAAGAATTTTCTCCGCTCCGAGAATAGCCATACGTGCGACTTCACGTTCAGCTTTTTCAATCATTTCCTCGCGCTCGCGAGCAATACGACGCTCGGATTCGTTGAGTAGGTGTACTGCCTTTCGATGTGCGTCCTTCATAATCACTGTCTCCGCAGTCTCTGCATGTTTCTTGGCGGCATCAATAAGCTCGTCACCCTTCTTTGTTGCTTCACTCAAGATGTGCGCCTTCTGCACTTCTGCAAGACCAAGCTCGGCCTCTGTCTTCTCTGCGTTATGAATCGCGTTCTCTATTTTCAAACGACGAGTGTCTACCATCGCAAGCACTGGCTTGTAGAGGTATCTATAGAGAATAGCGAGGAGCAAACCAAAGTTTACCCCTTGAATAAGCAAGAGCTTCCAGTTAATACCAAAGACGGCGATGATTTCATTCATAAAGAAGGCGTCTGAGAGTTAGGTAAACTTGATAATGAAACCGATAACGAGCGCAAAAATTGCGAGCGCTTCAGTAAACGCGATACCGATGAACATTGTTGCCTGCACCTTTCCTGATGCGTCGGGATTTCTTCCGATTGCCTCAACTGCCTTTGCCACAATGAGACCAATACCAACTCCAGGGCCGATAACCCCGAGACCAACGGACAATGCCATACCTAATGTTTTTGCTGATTCAAGATCCATAAAAATTTTCTAATTAACTACGTTATTAAATATTCACTGTTTGTGTAATTTACTTCGTCACAATATAACATTATGAGTCACAAGTCCACAAAGTCTCAAAGTCAAAAGTGGGTACGAATGCATCCACTTTCGAATCAGCTGATTCGGGGCTTGGCCCTAGACACTTTTGACTTTTGACTTTCGACTCGTCTCAATGCGCCTCCGTGACCGCAATCTTCACAAAGAAGAGCGTCAGGAGCGCGAAGATTGCCGCCTGCATAAAACCGACAAAGACTTCGAATGCCATAATGGGGACCGGAAGCACCATCGGGACGAAGTGTTGAATAACCAATATCATCACTTCTCCCGCAAAGATGTTACCGAACAAACGAAACGAAAACGAAACCAAACGCGAAATTTCGGAAAAGAGCTCCATTATCCCCACCAAGAAACCCAAGACCGAACTAACATTAACAAATTTCTTGCCATATCTCAAGAACCCAAGCGTTGCGACGCCGAGGAACTCGATGACCACAAACGAGATGAGTGTAAGCGCAAGTGTGGTGTTGAGATCAGTGTTCATCGAACGCAAAAGCGGAGTAAACTCGCCTCCCGGATGCGACCAGCCGATACTCCCCACCCCTGGCGTAAACTCGATGAGGTTGGCGGTAAAAATAAAGAGGAAGATGGTGAGAATGAGGGGGAATATTTGTCGCGCGAGTTTCTCATTTTCGAGCGTCTCGGTGATGTAATCGAGAATCCACACGAAGAGCATTTCAATGAGTGACTGGAATCGTCCAGGGATGAGAGCGAGATTTTTACGAACAACAAACACAAGGACCATCAAAAGGGCAAAAACAACAAACCCCATCAGCATCGTGTTGGTGACAGGGACACCCAAAAAATTGCCAATTTTTTCTGCAGAGAGCGAAATGTGGATGCCTTCTTGTTCCATAGTTGCGCGCATTCTAACAGAAAACAGATAAAAAATAAAGGCGCGCTTTGGGATTACCCAACGCGCGCCCATTTACAAAAAAAGGGTAAAGACGTTTCCTAGAAGCAACTACCGCCAAATGCAACAGAGGAGAGGACAGCAACCCCGAGCCCGACGAGTATCCCTACCACAAACACAGCAATAATTGCACTGCTGATGTTGTCGCGTGGCAAAATATCTATTTTGAGAATAGGATTTGCCACACTTGGTTTTTTCTTGAACACTACGGGGGCGAGCGGGACGGCGAGAGACAATAGTATCCCTGGGCGCCCCGACGAGGAACGCTTCATTCCCCGCGCAACCGCCCAAACAACACTGGCGATAATAAGCATTGCACACACAGCAGCAACTGTATTCCCTGCATTTCCAAAGTTCATCTTGTTTCCTTTTTAAACGTTAAATAAAGACCTGCAGACCGACTTTCAAACTACCACGAAATATATTTTCTGTACAGCAATGAAAAACGCGGCTCTGAGTTAACAGAAACCGCGTTTGTGCCAGCCGAGACCGATCAGGAGACTAGGAAGTATCCGATACCTTCTGCGACCAGGCAGACGATGAAGCCACCAGACAGACACAATTTTTCAGTAACGGTCGTAGTTGGATCCTTGCGCACAACATCATAAGTCATGAACACGAGGATGAGGGTTGCAACGATGCAATAACCAAGAATATTCTGACCCATGATGCTCTCCTTGAAGGTTTTACTGCGAGGAACTGCTTCTTAAACTCTAGTATATAATAGCATATTATACTCCTTTTGTAAAGGGGTAAAATATGCCCTACTTATAAGCCCAGAATACGATATACGGCAATACCAAATGCGATAGTCACATTGAGGGATTCCTTGGTTCCAACCATAGGTATCTCTGCGATTGTGTCGCACTGATGAAGGACTTCACTTAGTACCCCATCAACTTCATTCCCTATCACGATAGCGACTTTCTCATTTTGAGAAATATCCACCTTTTTATAGTCAACCGCTCGTTCATCCTGCTCAACTGCAATAATAAAATATTTTTCTTTTTTGAGTTTCTTCACGCACTCAAGTGTGCTCTCAAAATATTCCCACGCGACTGTGTCCTCTGCTCCGAGTGCGACCTTCGCAAAGTCTTTTCTTCGCTCACCTTTCTTATCGAGTGGTGTCGGCGTTGTGCCACACAAATATATTTTTTCTATTCCAACAGCATTGGCAGTACGAAAAATAGAGCCAACATTATGCACACTACGAAGATTGTCGAGAACAACAACAGTCATTATTCATTGCGTTCCTTCTGAACAAGCGCGTAGATTTCGAGCACCGCAAGAAGGAGACTGAGAGTGAGTGGCCCGAGGAGGAATCCAATCGGCCCAAAGAAGCTTACGCCCCCCAAGATAGAAAGGAGGATAAGGAATGGGTGAAATTGTACACCACGACCAACGAGCTTTGGTCCTAAAATATTATCAACAAGACCTACCGCAACGAGCCCCCAAACAAGAAGCCCCACCGCAGCTGCAGTTGTCCCCACAAAAAATAGATAGAGAATTGAGGGAATGAGCACAAGCGAGGTACCAATACCAGGAATAAGTGCCACGATCGACGCGACGGTACCCCAGAGAATTGGGTTTGGAACTCCGAAGATAGCGAGACCAATGGCAGTCAACGCACCCTGCACAAGCCCTACTGAAATACTTCCTCGAACCACTGAGTTTACTGCGCGCTCAAGCTTCTGAATAACGATCTCGTCATAAGCATCTTTGAGCGGACTTATTGAAATAATCACCTTTTTCAAAGTATCACCATCGCGAAGAAGGAAATAAAGCGCAATAAGGAGAATGAATAGATCAAGTGCAATAATAGCAACGTTTGAAAAAACAGGCCCAATATGTTGAAGGAACCAATTCAACCCTTGTTGTGCGTACAAACTAAAATCAATTGGCCCTGCAGGCAAAAACGGAATTCCTAAATTTCTTATTGTCGCCTCCAATCCCTGAGAAAGCGTGACTACCCCACCATTGCCAGCGATGGACAAATAAAGATCAGACGCCTCTTTTATTATCTGCGTTATCAAAAAAGCTACGGGAACAACTATCACAAAAAGTATAAACGTTGTGGTCAGGAACGCTGCAAATCCAGGTCTCTTGTGAGTGATTGCGAGCGACTTTTTATGAATGGGTGCAAATATTGTCGCAAAAATCACCGCAAGAATAAGAGGGAAAAGGAACGGCTCAAAAACGAAGAAAAGCAGGATGCTGATAATCGTAATGAGTGCGAACAAAAAATAGAGTTCTGTCTTTTGGTATTTCATAGTGCAATTATACAATGTTGCCGACAGTATTACCATTTATTTTATTTTCTGCCACCGAGCGCCAGAAGAAGTAGCCCACAACACCAATAGTTACGACTGGCGACACCCACGACTGGATGTGTGCGCCAAACGCCTCCAATATCATCACGAGTCCAAGGAAGCCGATAGAGTACATCGCGCCGTTTTTCAGATAGCTATACGAGCGGATGCGGTCAATGTTCATCACGGTGAGCTGGCGAACAATGAACGCGCCGATACCATTACCAACAAGGATGAGCGGTACAACGGTCGTAAACGCAAACGCCCCAATAACACCATCAATACTAAATGCCACATCGAGGACCTCGAGGAAAAAAACTTTTGCCCAGTCCGACATCGTGCTCTGCTCCCCTGACGCGATGAGTCTCTCCTCTATCCCCTCTGCATTGTCTTTGAAACCCTGCGTGATGAAGAAGACACAGAAGCCAACCGCAGCGGCGAGCGCAAGGTGCATTGGATTTTCCAAAGTAGAATTATTGATTTCATAAATCACCCCGACGAGGAGGACTGACGCCACTGAGTAAAACCAAACGGCCCCGTATGTTTGAATATATTTTTCGTGAGGAAGACCAAACTTCTTGTCCTCCATAAAAAGCCAGTGTGCCCAGAGCAAGATGAGGAACATTCCTCCAGCGACCATGATGGTTGGCGTCACCGCTTCTACGGCTGCGGTCACACCGCTGTCCGTTTGCCAGATTGCTTGCAGTGCTCCAAAGACACCAATACTTGGGTCTGCAAAAAAGACAATCAGCGATGGCAAGAAACCGCGAACCACGAACACCGCAAAAAGGATTCCCCAAGTGAGGAAAAATCTTTTTGCCTTGCGGCTCTTCATTGTCGAAAGCACGTCGGCGTTTACGACTGCGTTGTCGATACTTGAGATGACTTCAAAAAGTATGAGGCCTACGAGGGTGAGAATGATGGCGAACATTGAAGTTATCATAACGTATTTTGAGGTAAAAGAAAAACCCTGAATCAGTTGATTCTGGGTTTAATGAAGCATATCATCCTTTACACAATACTGACCAACACTGTCCCAAAGTTCATTGAGGGTAACTCCAAGGGACGCGATATCAGTTTCATCAGGATCTACCGATGTGTACACTTTTTGAAGAAAATACATGCCAACCTCTAGATAAGCAAAGTTGAATACGATTCCCTTTTTTGTTTTTGCTAAACTAAGTTTCTTAAGAAAATCTTCTGTGTACACGGGGATGTGCATATGCTTTTTTTTTGCATCATCCAGAGACTCACGCAACGTTTCTACCGCAAAGCCAAGCTCGGATGGCTCAAACCAAACCACAAGATTATTGTCTCCCGAATAATACTCAACGTTCATCGCACACCTCACTTTCCTAAAAGTTTGGAACCAGAATGACTCTACAGAAATAGTAGCGCGATATGGGGCTGGAGTCAAAAAAGGAGGACCCGAGGCTCTCGGTCACGAGTTACTAAATGTTCTCGGATGATTCAAACCATATTGACGAGCAGAGCTCGAGACTAGCGTGTGGTCACAGATTACTAAGTCTCCTCATTTGCTACGCAAATTGTGGGGACTAAGTATCCGCGACCCCGGCTCGTGGTTTTGTCTCCCTGTGGGTCGACAAAACATCACTGCGCCTTCCACAAACGAAAAACCTGCCGCAGGGCAGGTTTTTTATTCGTTTGTGGACCCGAGGTTCTCGGTCACGAATCACTAAGTATTTTGTTTCGATTACTCACAAAATACAAAGTGTTCGCTACCCCGCCTCGCGCTCTGCTTCGCAGGCTTTGCGCGCTCCGGCTTTCGATTCTCCTCGGGTCCTACAAAATCTAAAACCCCCAAAGCCTTCGCTTTGGGGGTTAAGATTTTGTGGACCCGAGGAGAATCGAACTCCTTACCTCCGGAGTGCAAAACCGGCGCTCTAGCCAAGTGAGCTACGGGCCCGAAATCAGTCTAAAGTTAAAAGTCAAAAGTTGAAAGTGGGTGCAAAATGCATTTTCTTTGAACTTTTGGACTTGCGACTTTTTGACTTACCCATTCTACCTTATTTTTTCTTTAATGCAAGAGTCAAAATATAATCAAGGAACTCAGGCATTGAAAGCCCGCTAAGGGCAAGGGACTGTGGCAAAAGCGAAGTGTCAGTGAGCCCAGGGAGTGTATTGACCTCGAGAAGGTACGGACCCTCGTCTGTCATAATGAAATCATAGCGTGCATAATGGCGCGCGCCGAGATGAGTATGCGCACGGAGAGCCGCATCCTCAAGAGCACTCCTCTCATCATCTCTCATACGAGCAGGACCAACAGGATGCGATGAAGTTTTATACTTTTGATCATAATCAAAAAGTTTTCCCTCGGGAAGAAGTATCTCGAGTGGTGGCGTACAATACGAGGAAGCACCCTCACACGAATCCACCACACCCAAAGTAACTTCCCTCCCCTTTACATATTCCTCAACGAGCGCTTTCTCAGAGTACGCGAGCGCTTTTTCGATTCCCAAAATTAATTCCTTGTCGTCTTGAGCGAGAGTAAGTCCGACAGACGAACCACCCGAGAGAGGCTTCACCACATAGGGCGGTTTGATCTCTGTGCCAACACGCGCAACGACTTCATTTACTTCCTCACCCTTCGCGACAGTAATCCCGCGAGGCACCTTAATGCCCACCGCAGAAAAATATTTCTTCGCGAGTTCTTTATTCATCCCAATAGCTGACGCGAGCGAAGTGGAACCTGTGTAAGGAATGTTGAACGTCTCAAGGATTTTCTGGACCTTGCCATCCTCACCAAACTCTCCGTGCAAAGCATTGAAAACTACATCGACATATTGAGAAAGTTTTGCGGGGCTCGTAGGTTTGCCGTCAATGTTCCACTCACCCATATTGGTAATGAGAATATCGTGGATTTCATATTTATCTTTTGGAAGTGCGCAGAGAACATTATTCCCCGTACAAAGAGAAACATGGTATTCACTACCAAGCCCCCCACGCATAACACCGACTCGAAGTTTTGACATAGGTATAGTATACAACTGACCACTGACAAATGACAACTTACTAAATTCTTTACAACCTTATTGAATTAAATGAATGTTGTTCAATAACTTTAGCGGGAATAAACTTAAAGTACTGCTTCTGAATTACCTCAATGGGGATATAGCCAATGTATTTGGGATTCTTGGGATTCCCCTCGACACCAACAGCAATATAAACAGGGATATTTTCTTGTTGCGAGTATTTCAAATAACGATCTCCTTGAGCTTTGTTCCACCAGACTCCCCAACCCCATGAATTTGCTTCGACAAAATCTGCACGATATTTACACTCAACAGCAAAAACTTTTCCAGTCCTCTTTTCCCTAAAAACAAAGTCAGGGTTTGCGTCAGACTCCACAAATCTTCGAAGCTTTTTGTGCAAATCTTTTGTTGCATTTACCAAAATATATTCAGGTTCAGCAAATGAATTTTGTACAAAATGTTCAAACAGTAATCCCTTGCGATAGGACTTAAAATAATCAAAGAACCAACCAGTCAGAGCTACGAACAATAGAGTGTCGGCAATAATCCAAGTAGTTTTTGAAAGTGATGGGTAAATCCATGGATTAAAAAGGGCTGCAAAAACAATAAAGATAACCGCCCAATAATATCGCCTGGTTGAAAGAGACAAAAGACCAAGAAAAAGACCAGCTACAAAAACATCCCATTTTAGAATTCCATACGAATCATTTACCCCAACAATCGTTAAAAACAATACAACAAGCAAGCCAAATATAAGAATCTTCAATATTTTATTATCAGTCATTGTGCCGGAGGTGGGACTTGAACCCACAAGCCTTGCGGCGCACGATTTTGAGTCGTGTACGGTTACCAATTTCGTCACTCCGGCAATGTGACAATACTAGCAAAAAAGTGCTTTAAAGCAAAGCGGGCGCGACCAGAGGTCGCGCCCGCTTTGCTTTAGTCAGTTGTCAGTTGTAAGTTGTCAGTTGTTCCCCCTAAATCTTCCCCACCAGCTCCAATCCTGGCTTCAATGTCTCATCTCCTGGCTGCCAGCTCGCAGGACACACATTCCCATTGTGTTCACGAACAAACTTCGCGGCTTGAATCTTGCGGATAAGCTCCTTTGCGTTGCGACCGACACTGTTGTCATTCACCTCCACGATACGAAGGATGCCATCTGGGTCAACGACGAATGTTCCTCGAAGCGACAAACCTTCTTCGGGAATGTACGTACCAAACATTTCACAAAGCTCGTGAGTCGAGTCTGAAAGCATGGGGAACTTCACTTTCTTGATTGCATCCGAAGTGTCGTGCCAAGCTTTATGAACGAACACGGTGTCAGTTGAAACTGAGAGTACCTCTGCACCAAGACCAAGGAATGTCTCGTAGTTGTCAGCCATCTCCTCAAGCTCTGTAGGACAAACAAATGTAAAATCCGCGGGATAGAAAAAGAGCACGAGCCACTTACCGCGATAGTCAGCAAGTTTAATATCTTTTATTTCTTCGTTATGAAACGCCTTTGCTTCTGCATCGGGGATCATGTGCCCGATCTGCGCAAAAAGAGGTTCGTCGTGTACACTGCACATATTTTCGTGGTTCATAGTTTTATTGAATTAAGTTTACTAATACTTCGTATGAATGTAGTATATCAAGAATGGAAACAAAACCGAAAGTGATAGCCATAGTCGGCCCCACCGCCTCGGGTAAAACCTCCCTTTCTATTGAGATTGCTCGCCTTGTCGGTGGCGAGGTTATTTCTGCTGACTCGCGCCAAGTCTACACAGGGCTCGATATCGGCTCTGGGAAGGTCACCAAACGCGAAATGCGTGGTGTTCCCCACCACCTGCTCGATGTTATGAGCCCTAAACGCACTATGTCCGTCGTGCAGTACGAGCGCCTCGCCACACGAGCAATCAAGGACATACTGAAACGCGGCAAAATCCCCATCATTTGCGGAGGAACAGGCCTCTACGTAGATGCTGTCCTGACAAACACTTTCTTTCCTGAAGTGCCACCCAATGCAGAACTCCGCAAGAAACTTGAAAAACTTTCTGCTGAAAAACTATTCAAAAAGATTGAGAAGCTTGACCCTGCGCGTGCGAAAACTATTGACGCACAAAATCCACGTCGCCTCATCCGCGCTATTGAGATTGCAACCGCAATTGGCAAAGTTCCCGAGCGAACAGAGCCGACACCCCGCTACAACACCCTCTGGATCGGGCTCACGATGCCACAAAACAAACTCGAGGAACGCATCTGCACACGACTCATCGCACGCATGCGAAACGGCATGGTTGCTGAAGCAAAGCGCCTTCACGATGCAGGGCTCTCATGGAAGCGAATGGACTCACTCGGGCTCGAGTATCGATTTCTTGCACAATTCTTACGTGGCAAACTATCTAAAGTAGAAATGATTCAACTCCTTGAAATCGCTATTCGACAATTCTCAAAACGCCAAATGATGTGGTTCAAACGAAATGGAAATATAAAATGGTTTCACCCAAAGGATACGAAGAAGGTAATGAGTATTGTGAAAAAGTTTCTAAATTAAATTTCGTAGTACGCGGGGATTATTTTGTCTGCTTTGTTTTTTGTGGTCATAATAAGGTCAAAGTTCTGCGACTCATTTGCCTCATAATATTCCTTCGCTTCATCCGAAGTTCTTCCTCCACGAATATGTCGATCAATAACGCCTTGCTTTAGCTTCTCGTTATCACCTTCAACAAATATTGAATAATTCAAAAGCTCCCCAACCGTATTCCAACCTGCTTGGTCATACAAAACCCATAATCCCTCAACAACGAGCAACGCTGGTTCATCTCTTTTAATATTAATTGCATTCTCAACAGGGTTATGAGTTGCGCGAGAATAGACTGGTAGTTGAACTTCTCCTCCCACAGAAAATCGCTTCATTACATTGGTAAGCTTTTCAATATCATACGTATCAAATCTCCCCTTGTGACTCTTGAGCGAATCGCCATTCACATCGTGTGCTAAAAGATATTCATTTGTATAATGAAATGCGTCTATCCCAATTGACTCAAATTTAAATGGTAAAGTAACTTGTTTCGCAATTTCCTGAAAGATTGCAACGACTGCTGACTTCCCCGAACCAGCGGGTCCAGTAATCCCCACAATCATTCGTGGTTTTTGTTTTGATTGATAGCGCTCGACAAGCTCCTTAAAAAGGTCAATATAAAATTGCTTCTGTTTTTCTGTAAAATTAGAAATATCAATTTCCTGCTCGGTGACATTAATTGTTTTTGGAAAAACAATATTTGAGAAATCAAGAGGTTTCATTTTATATTAGTGAATCGTCGGCTTTTTCTCTTCAGTCTCAGAATCCCCATTCTCTTCCCTTCTTATTCTTTCCAAAACGCCTTCAATGTCCATAATTGAAGGTTTATGTTCTTCATGTTCCTCAACAGGCACAAGCGCTGGCTCAAGAGGTTGTTCAAATGGGTTTTTTGAGGTGTCCATAATTACTTTTGATTTTAGCACAATATCTTTGCAAAAAGAAAACCCCCGCTATTCCGCGGGAGTTTGAGAAGATACTTCTTGCACTGAAGAAGCGGTGGTGTCTTCAAACATTATATTATTTGGAGACAAAACAGATTCAATCAAAAAAACAGGTTGCTTGGGAAGCACGAAGACATGGAAATGCTTTCCAACCCTCTCATGAATAACCAGAATGCGACCAGCTTCCCGATCCCTCAAAAGGCGTTCCGAAAGAAGAGCACGTTCCTTTTTCGACACCCCACGGAGAGAAATATCGATTGCGGCTCCCGTAAGATGCGTCGAGCAAACAGCGCTACTTGAGCAATCAGCAAAACTTCGCTTTTTACTCAGCATCATTTTAAGTCTTCCCCTGACACGACGATAAAACTTTTTTACTCCACTCAGCCTATCCTGGTCGACACGAGAGCGCACAAGCGAAGCCACTCTCAATTTTTTTCCACCAGAAATTTCTCTGTAATACTGAGCGATTTCATAAAGATAGTCGCGAGTACAAGGACGAGCTACGTGCCGCTCATGCGGAACCGCTTTATTCATACCTACGAATGGCGCGTCAACAGAAACAAGATTAACACCATCATCGGCTGCAATAATTTCATCGAGGTCACGGTAGCGAATCAGCCCCAAGGTGTCGGCAATGCAATTCTCCTGTGCCAACTTTTCAGAATTACCATAGAGAGAAGAACCCGTCTGTTGCCCTTGGATGTATGAGATTACACCAGAAACACCAACGTACTTCCCAAGAAACATACAGTACGCATACTCGCGTGTTGCCGCTTCTTTTCGCTCGACGTCTGTTGGACCCGAAAAAGCCACGGAAACATTCAAGAAACACAAAAAGAACGCGAATATCACAAAACGAATAACGTTCATGACACTACCCTCCTTCGTTTTAAATATCTAATATTTAGGCTAGCATATATAACCTTTTGTGCAATGGGGACCATGAGGAACGCTACGCGTCTCTCCCTCGACTCTAACCTCGTCGTCACTCGGTTAGGTCTGGGCACCGCCTCGCAGCTCGCAAGCTTGCTCGACAGTGCTCCGGCGTTCGAGTCCTCGACGCAAGGTGTGCAGACCATAGGCCCACGAGTCCGCGGCCCCGAGTTACTAATTCGCTTTACTCATAAGTACTCGCGGCCCCACCTCGGCGACCCAGTGAGTACACTGTGTGCTCCCGATTTCTTAGGTTGTACTCAACCTCTTGAAATCGCAGTGCCCTAGATTTATCGTGGCCCCGCCTGCGGTTTTCGAGTCCTCGTGGGCCTCGCAATGACAACAGCACCAGATACTGAAAGTATCTGGTGCTGTCATTGCGGGCCCACGAGGACTCGAACCTCGGTCTGCGCGTTTGGAGTGCGATATTCTACCACTGAACTATAGGCCCGAACGAGGAGCGCGTGAAAGAGTAATCTCTTGCACAGCGTCCGAGCGATGGGTCTATATCAAGGCTACTGCCGATGATATAGGCCTGGCTCATTTACTCGTACGGGGAGTATACCAAATTTCCCCTAAAAAACAAAAAACCCGTTCGGGTTTTTGTAATCAGCTTAAAACTTTTCATTTTAGATGCAGTACGAGGCGTGAGGTTTGTTGTTCGACAGAGCCATACGTGCAGTATGGTGACAAGACACCAAAACGAGACAACGACGTAATGCGCTAAAATGAAATGTTTTACTACTTCTTAGCCTCTTTGTGTACCGTATGAGCGCGGCAAGAATTGCAATATTTCTCAAGCTCAATCTTGCGCTCCACAAGCTTCTTGTTCTTGCGAGTCCAATAATTGAGACGCTTGCACTTCTTGCAGGCGAGTTTTATAAGTTGGTCCTGTGACATAGTTTTCCTATCCTACTATACCTTGGTTAAAAAGGCAAGTTTGAGGGTTAAAACCCCTAATCACCACAAAAACAAAGGACCGTCCTTTTTGAATTCTCAAGGACGGTCCTTTGTTTTTTTGTTTGTGCGCCGGGAAAGATTCGAACTTTCGAAGACCGAAGTCAGGAGATTTACAGTCTCCCCTCGTTGACCACTTGAGTACCGACGCAATTGTGAGCGAGCGTTTGATTCCTCCGTCAGCAGACAGAGGAATCAAACGCTCGCTCACTCTAACACGTTTTTTCTCTCAATTCAAACTAAATTTTACACCGCTGCTTTTACTCTCGGCTTTGACGTAACCGTCTTCTTCTCTACCTTCACCGCCACTTCCCCTTTTTCGATACCTACCTGTACGCGTCCTCCCTTGAGCACTCCAGAAGAAATCATAAGCGATGCGACTGGGGTGAGAATCTTGTTCTGGATCAAACGCTTGAGTGGTCGTGCACCGTAGTGCGTATCGTATCCTTTCTCTGCAAGATAGGTGAGGACATCTGGTGTAATATTGAGTGCAATCTCCTTGTCTGCAAGACGCTTCTTCACGATGTCTACTTGGAGACCAACGATGCTCTTGATAACCTCGGGTGACAAAATATCAAAGAGAATTATTTCATCGAGACGATTGAGGAACTCGGGACGAAAGAAATTCTTGAGTGACTCCATCACGCGCTCCTTTGCTCCCTCATAATCAGCCTTGTCGCTCGCATGAGCATTGAAACCGATGGATTGCATCTTGTCGATGTGTTCAGAGCCAATGTTTGATGTCAAAATGATCACCGTGTTCTTGAAGTTCACAATACGACCCTTTGAGTCCGTGAGGTGTCCGTTGTCGAGGACCTGAAGAAGAATGTTAAATACTTCTGGGTGAGCCTTTTCCACTTCATCAAAGAGGAGCACTGAATATGGGCGATGACGCACGGTCTCCGTGAGGTTGCCACTTTCTTCGTGTCCGACATATCCTGGAGGCGAGCCAATAAGCTTCGAAACTGAATGCTTCTCCATATATTCCGACATATCTACACGAATAAGCGCCTTGTCATCATTGAACATAAATTGTGCAAGCGCCTTCGAAAGCTCTGTCTTACCCACACCAGTTGGTCCAAGGAAGAGAAATGAGCCGATAGGGCGGTTGGGATCAGCGATGCCTGCGCGTGAGCGCTTGATAGCATCGGAAACTTTTTGGATAGCATCCTTCTGTCCCACGACGCGCTTTGCGAGCTCGTCTTCGATATGTGCGAGCTTGCCCGCTTCTTCTTCAAGCATTTTTGTTACGGGGATTCCCGTCCAGCGAGCAACAACCTCAGCGATGTCTTGCTCCACTACTTCTTCTTTCAGAATGCGACGCGATGACTGAAGCTTCTTGAGGCGCGCCATCTTTGCAACCAAATCTTTTTCAAATGTAGGAATGCGTCCATAACGAATCTCCGCAGCAACCGCGAGGTCTGCTTTCATTTCTGCGGTCTCGGCCTCAAGGCGTGCAGCTTCCATATCTTTTTTGATAGCGCGGATTTCAACCACGAGCTCCTTTTCGTTTTTCCACTTGAGTTCTATTTCACGTGTCTTCTCGCGAAGGTCGCCTATCTCTTTATCAATCTTCTTTGTGCGAGCCTTTGCGTTCTTGCCTTCCTCCCCTGTAAGTGCTGATTCCTTTTTGAGCGCTTCCTTTTCTATCTCTAGGCGCATAATACGACGATCAGCTTCTTCAAGTACAGGAGGTTTGTTCTCAAGCGAGATACGAAGCGACGAAGCAGCTTCATCGATGAGGTCAACTGCTTTGTCAGGGAGAAAACGATCCGTGATATAGCGGCTTGAAAGATTGACCGCAGCCATAATAGCGTCGTCAGTAATATGCACACCGTGAAAAAGTTCATACTTCTCTTTGAGTCCACGAAGGATAGCGATAGCATCTTCAATATTTGGCTCGTTGACGTGCACCGGCTGGAAGCGACGCGTGAGCGCAGGATCCTTCTCAATGTGTTTCTGGTATTCACGAAGCGTCGTCGCACCGATAGCACGAAGCTCACCGCGCGCAAGCGCAGGCTTCAACATATTTGATGCGTCCATCGAGCCCTCTGCGGCACCAGCACCAACGATGGTATGAATCTCGTCAATGAAAAGAATTATCTTCCCTTCTGAGCGCTCAATTTCCTTCATTATTTTCTTCAAACGGTCTTCAAATTCTCCACGATACTTCGTACCTGCGATGAGTTGACCGAGGTCGAGAGATACAAGCTCCTTGCCTTTGAGTGACTCTGGCACATCATTTTTCGCCATACGAATAGCTAGACCTTCTACCACAGCAGTCTTGCCGACGCCGGCCTCACCGATGAGGATAGGATTGTTCTTTGTGCGACGAGAGAGAATCTGGATGATGCGACCCACTTCATTGTCGCGACCGATTACGGGGTCGAGTTTGTCTTGTGCCGCGAGTGACGTGAGGTTGCGCGTGTATTTATAAACTGCCTTGAGCTTCTTTGAGGGCGTGCTGTCATTGATGTTCTGTGTGCGAAATTCTCCAAGCACCTTCACCACTGCTTCACGCTCGAGACCGTAGCGTGACAAAAATTCGCGCGCCTGCCCTTCTATATCAAAAAGCGCAAGGAAAAGATGCTCGCAGGAAATCTGCTCATCTTTCATCTCTTGCGCAAGGCGTGGGGCTACCTCTCCAAGCACCTGCCCAAGCTCAGGAGTGAGATAAAGTTGGAACGATGCCTGTGCAATATTCGAAGCAGTCGTCGGCTCAATGAGGTCGAGGATTGCTTCAGCAAACGCCATCGAGTCCACTTCGAGGCGGTCGAGAATAGACACCACGATACTTTCCTCATCAAGCACGAGGGCAGTCAAAAGGTGCATGGGGCTCACGTGATTTTGACCACGTTCTACCGCAAGCTCGTGTGCTCGACGAATGATATCGCGCGCTTTTGTTGTGAAGTTGTTGAATGGAGGCATTGTAGATTAGTTAATAGTTGTTAGCTAATAGTTAATAGTAATAGATTCCTGTTTCCATCCCTTTACAAATGGACTATAAGTTAAGAGTGTACTATTGTCAACAGTCTATATTTTATTGGCTACTTCTTCTTCTGTGGTTTCCCCGCTTGCCGTTTTTGTGGCTGCCTCTATGATATTCTTCGCTTCTAGAGCAGGTACCCCAGACTGCCCTCCCGCGCTTTCGTTGATGCTTACAAACCCTATAACCTCGCCACTTAGATTAATAATTGGTGCACCGTTTGAAGTTGCAGAGAGTCTCGTTGATATTCCAATGTTATCCAAAACCTTCGTCTCAACTTTTGTATCCTTGTCAGTCACCATATGCGTATCGAGACTCGTAATGAGCCCAGGTGTAATAGTCTTCCCATCTCGTCCACCAATAACGATAGATGTCTGCCCAAGTTTCAAAGAATCTAAATTCCCAAAGGTGACAGCAGTAAATGCTGGTGTTGAAGTAGCTGTCACGGGGACAAGTTTCGCAAGTCCTAATGAATTGCTCTTATTGTTCGAGAGAACATCAAGTCGATACTGTACACCGCTGATTGTTGTAT
This sequence comes from Minisyncoccota bacterium, assembly GCA_041660105.1. Classification (GTDB taxonomy): domain Bacteria; phylum Patescibacteriota; class Minisyncoccia; order Phycocordibacterales; family UBA1550; genus UBA1550. Next base: position 21,997 of record JBAZWZ010000007.1, read on the forward strand.
AGAGGTCGCCAAGTCCAAAATTCCAATTGTCAGTGATAACGAGGCCGTCTGAAGAAACGATCACTCCGACTCCTGCAGCCAAGACGCCCCCCTCTCCGACGGTGGTCCTGAGAGCAATCGTGCTCTTGATATTGCGATCAATTGCGGCAACCATAAGATCCTCATCCTTCACTACGACCGTCTTGGTTGTTGTTTTTTCTACAAATGTTGGGGTGATTTTTTCTATGGTACGTTCGACAACTTTGGTAATGGTTTGTGTAACTGGGTCGGGCGCTTGCTCCATAAGGGTCACTACGACAATGCCCGTTGCCATTGACGCAACGAAACTAACAAAGAGAGTGAGGAGAACGATTTGTGCTTTGGTTAAATGTTCCATAAGATTAGTCTTAAAGTCAAAAGTCTCAAAGTCAAAAGTAAATACTTTATAAACTTAATGCTTTGGATTCTTCTATATATTACCCCAAAAATTACTTACCAGCAAATCGTTCAGCGACCACCTTCCAGTCAATGGCTTTCCAAAATGCGTTAATATAGTCGGCGCGCTTGATACCATAGTCGAGAGCAAATGCGTGCTCAAACACATCCATCACGAGAAGAATATTCCCACCAGCGAGGTGACCTCCATCGTGCTCATTGACCCACACATTAAAGAGTCGCCCTGTCTCAGGATCAGACACGAGTGCCGTCCAGCCGATGCCACGCATTGCCCCTGTCGCACGAAAATCTTTTTCCCATGTTTCCAACGAGCCGAACTCTGCAACTATCTTTTTCGCAAGTGAACTTTTATTATCAAGTACACTTCCCCCTTTCACCATATTTCCAAAATAGAGTTCGTGAAGGCGCATCCCGTCCCACTCCCACCCAAAGCGTCGCTTGAGCTCATTGTAAGCTGGTGTCCCCGTCTCTGCTGTTTTCAAAAGTTCGCTTACTTTATTTGTATTTGAAACGTACCCTTCATAGAGCGTGAAGTGATTCCGCAAAAGTACATCAGAAAATCCTTCGGTCCCCAATAGTCGTTCAAAGTTTTTTGCTTCGTACATGAGATTAGTTTGTAAAGTTAAAAGTTTATAAAGTCCTTAAAGTCGAATACTAAATCAAATCGCTCTGTTCACGTGCTTCGCGGAGTAGTGGTACTACACGAATAACTTCATTCGCTACGCGCACTATATCCACATTCTTCGTGTCTCTTCCCAGAGAAAAACGGATTGCACCTGACTGATTATCACTCGCTTTGCCTATCGCAAGTATAACATGTGACGGACCTTCACTGGAACTCTTACAAGCACTTTTCCCCGACACAGCAATCCCTGCTGCATCAAGATAGAGCACCAGTGCCTCGCTCTCCACGCCATCAAATGAAATATTGAGAATATTGGGAAGGGAGTACCCCAAGTCACCATTTACTGATGTTCCCGAAACTTTTTTCAAAATCTTCGTAGACAAAGCATCGCGGAGCTTCGCCACTCTCTTCCCTTCCTTCACACTCATCTTGCGCGCTTCGGCAAGTGCCACAGCAAAACCCTGAGCAAGAGCAACCGACTCCGTCCCTGGGCGACGACCTGCCTCATGCTCACCGCCATACATAAGTGGACTCATCTCAACTCCTCGCTTTACAAAGAGAGCACCAATACCACGTGGACCATACGTCTTACCAGAAGATATTGTCATCATGTCCACTCCTAGCCGAAGCACGTTGATGTCGAGATAGTTTGCAGCCTGCGATGCATCAGTATGAAAATACGGATACGCACTTCCGTTCATCTTGCGCGCATGACGCACCTCGCGCGCAATATCGGTGATAGGTTCAATGGTACCAATCTCATTGTTGGCATACATAACAGACACGAGCACCGTCTCAGGGGTAATGAGCTTGCGAAGCTCCTTGGTATCAATGAGCCCCCGACTGTCGACGGACAAATAGTCCACACGCATCCCATATCGTTCAAGTGCTTTCACAGTCTCAAGCACCGACGGATGTTCAATAGCAGAGATAATAATGTGAGGACGTGCGAGCCCACGGATTCCTGCTGACTGCACCACACCCATAAATGCCGTGTTGTTGGCCTCAGTCGCACCACTTGTAAAAATGATCTCATCTGGACGAGCAGCGAGAGCCTCCGCGACCACGGCGCGCGCCGACTCCAAAGAGGCGCGTGCGTCCTTCCCCTCCTTGTGTATCGCACTCGGGTTCCCAAAAAACTTTTTCGAAGTTTCCATAACCGCCTTCTGTGCAAGTGCACTCACGGGTGTTGCTGCTGCATAATCAAGATACACCCTCCTAACTTTTCCAACAGGGTTGCTACTTTTCTTTTGTGTTCTAGTTTTTGATTTTGTTGTTTTTTTCACCTTCGTTGAAATTAAGAAAAGTTTGGCGGGTAAATTCGTTTCTTCATTCACACATCATAACGTTTTGATGATGGATTCAAAAGACTTGACTTGTTTAATATTGAATGGTAGTTTTTGTTATAGTAATTGTTCTGGATAACAACACATTAAGGAGCCGACGATGTCATTAGCAAAATATGTTTCATCTCCCTTGAGCCACGAAGACTGGCACAAGATACTTCAGCTTTTGCACAAGCACGACATATCAAGACTTGCGGAAATAAAAATTACTCCAAGTGACATCCCCTCAAGGCCCGTCACATATAAAATGACGATAACTGCCATAAGTCCCAAGTGGAGTGATCTCGTTCACGCAACGTTTAATAAGAAGTTGATGGGTGGCTTCATGTATTGCGAATGCTTGAATGGAAAATTCACCGACCAAACAGTGCCTGACGATTACCCCGCATAGCAACCGCTTCTCAGAAAACCACTTTGGTCTTTCTGACGAAGCGGTTTTCTTTTTGTCTTTTGATACTAAAACAACAAGTTGAACAAATATGTTTTATATGTTATACTTGCATAAGATCACAACCAACGAAGGGAGAGAACGATGAGCAGGAAACGGATTAAATTGAGCAAGAAAACATTTGAAGAATACATCAAACTGCTCGATGTCCCCATCCTTACCGATGAGGCAAACATTAAACAGTGGTTGAAGGAATGGCTCACAAAGCCAAATCCCGCACTCGGAAACGTAACACCTCAATCCCTCATGGACACAAAAGAAGGGGTTGATACCGTGAGACGAAGTCTTGGAGTTATCTTTTTTGGCAATTGCTCCTGAACCCAACATACGATACACAGGATACCAACAAACATTGGTATCCTGTTTTTTTGCAAAAATGCTGAAAATATGGTACTGTTTCGGAATCCTATTTTGAAATTATGACGCTTACCCCAGCCCAAATCCTCACCATCGTTCTCCTCGCAACCACACTTCTTCTCGCAGTATGGGTTTTTATCTTGGAGCGCCGTATGAAGAAGCTCGTTGCTGGCAAGGATGCGCGCAGCCTTGAGGACACTATTGTGGCACTTACCAACGACATCCGCTCACTTGAGAAGTTCCAAGGTGACACCACCACCTATCTCGAAGACGCTGAAAAGCGCATCAAGAGAAGCATCCAAGGTGTTGAGACTATTCGCTTCAATGCGTTCAAGGGCACCGGCGAAGGTGGCAACCAGAGCTTCGCAATAGCTCTCCTCTCCGAAGAAGGCGACGGTACCGTAGTCTCAAGTCTCTACGCGCGTGATCGTATGAGTGTCTTCGCAAAGCCTATCAAAAACTTCAAATCAGAATTTGAGATGACTGAGGAGGAACAAAAGGTCGTAAAGCAAGCTACCCGCTAATCAATTATTATATTATGACCAAAAAGGCTCAATCAAAAATCATCGCACGTCCGCCCATCGTCGTTATCATGGGACACATCGACCACGGCAAGTCGAGCCTTCTTGACTATATCCGCAAGACAAACATTGTTGCAGGCGAAGCTGGTGGTATCACTCAGCACCTTTCTGCGTACGAAGTTGACCACAAGACCAAGGAAACGAGCACAGCGGAGCGCATCACATTCCTCGACACACCAGGACACGAAGCGTTTTCAAAGATGCGTGCACGTGGCGCAGGTGTGGCTGACATTGCGGTCCTCGTGGTGTCTGCAGAAGACGGCGTGAAGGAGCAGACCAAGGAAGCTCTCCGCTCTATCAAAGAAGCGGGCATCCCTTACATTGTCGCCATCAACAAAATCGACAAACCAAACGCAGATATCGAGCGCACAAAAATCAACCTCGCAGAGAACGAAATCTATCTCGAAGGTTTCGGTGGCGATGTGCCATTTGTACCTATTTCAGCAAAGATTGGCACCGGCATCCCCGAGCTCCTCGATATGATGCTTCTCGTTGCCGAGATGGAAAACCTTGAGGGTGATGCATCACTCCCCGCAGAAGGTATCGTGGTTGAGTCACACATCGACACCAAGCGTGGCACCTCAGCAACACTCATCATCACCAACGGCACTCTCAAAAAAGGAATGTTTATTCTCGCAGAAGAAAGCATGTCACCTGTGCGTGCTATCGAAAACTTCCTCGGGAAGCAAGTATCTGAGGCGACCTTTTCTTCTCCTGTTCAAATCACAGGCTTCGACACTATCCCCGCTGTTGGTTCGACTTTTCGCGCATACGACAACAAGAAAGATGCTGAACGAATCCAGCTTGAGCTCAGGGAGGCGCGCGCAAAGGCGCCTGTTATAAAAGCTACGCGCACTATTCCTCTTGCCGATGATGCCCTTATTGTACCTATTGTATTAAAGACAGACGTTGCGGGCACCCTTGAGGCAGTTGAAAAAGAGCTCGGCAAAATCGAGCGTGAACGTATCGTTATCAAAATCATTGCAAAAGGAGTTGGGACCATTGGCGAAAACGACGCAAAACTCGCTTCAGGGTCAGACAGTGCTATCATCCTCGGCTTCCACACCAAGGTTGAGCGTGGCGCACAGGATATCGCTGAGCGTTTTGGTATTACGATCAAGACGTTTGATATTATTTACAAACTCTCAGAGTGGCTCAATGAAGAGCTCGATCGTCGTACTCCCAAAACTATGGGTGAAGAGGTTGTAGGTACGGCAAAAATCCTAAAGACATTTAGCGCGACAAAGCACAAGCAAGTCGTCGGAGGAAAAGTTCTCACGGGTTCAATAGAAGTTGGCGCGCAGGTGAAGATTATGCGCCGTGAAGTTGAAATTGGTCGTGGAAAGATCGAAGGACTCCAGTCACAAAAGATTGCAGCTAAAAAGGTTGATGAGGGCAATGAATTCGGTATGATGGTTGAATCAAAGATGGAAATCGCAGGTGGCGACGTACTCGAAGCATTTGTAATGAATGAAAAATAACATGACCACTCCACGACAAGACAAGATGCGCGCATTCCTCCGTTCTATCGCTGCCGATTTTTTCACGCGCGAAGCTGGGAAGAATTCACTTATGACCGTAACCGATGCGACTATTTCTCCTGACTTCAAGCGCGGGACTATTTACTTCACCTGCTTCCCTACCAGTGAGCAAGACAAGGCCCTCGACTTCGCAAAGCGCAAGCGCACTGAGCTCCGTGAGTACATCAAGGACCATGCGCACCTCAAGAACCTTCCTGTTCTCGAGGTGAAGATTGATGAAGGCGAGCGCAATCGTCAAAGAATTGACGAGCTTGGTCAGGCGGCAGGTGCCACAAGTGAAGAGGAGGTGAGTTTGGAAAAATAGGGTTACTATGGTAAAAATATAGTGCTAGTTATTAGTTTACATATATCTTCTGTTGACTAATAACTATCAACTAACAACTGAATATCGGCGTGGTAGCCAAGTGGTAAGGCGGTCGTTTGCAAAACCTCTATACGCGAGTTCGATTCTCGCCCACGCCTCAAAGAAAATCCGCCAGGATTTTCTTGGCGTGGGAGCAAGTGAACTGCTTCACTTGCGTCGAGAATCGAAAGGCGGAACATGTCGCTTGCGACAGTGAGCCGGGGTCGAGAGTACTTAGGAGCAAAGCGACTTAGTAACTCGTGACCGAGAGCGCACACGTTTAAACAAATACGTCCGGGTGGTGGAATGGTATACACAGGAGACTTAAAATTTCCCGCCGCAAGGCTTATGGGTTCGAGTCCCATCCCGGACACAAAATTAGGGCCCGAAAAGCGAATGCTTTTCGGGCCTATAATTTTGTAGTCCGGGATGGGACTCGAAAGACGGAGGCGGGCACATCGCGTACTCGCGAGGTCGCCGAGTCGGGGTCGAGAGTACTTATGAGGGTAGCGAATTAGTAACTCGTGACCGCGGACCATCCCAATATACTTAGCAACTCGTGACCACACAAAGTTGCCGAGCTTGCTCGTCGAAACAGAGCGAAGCGAATTAGTAACTCGTCCCAAGGTTGCGCCCAAGACGTGAATCAGCTGATTCAGAACCTTGTGAACCGTGACCGCGTCCCCATCCCGTTTATACTTAGCAACTCCCCCCTCTCTTAAACTACAACTTACAACTATCTCCAAATTTTTTCAGCTTGAGATCGGTAAAGACTTTCGCGCACAAAGTTTCATTTAAACTCTTCATTTTCAAAATGTGGTCATCGTCTGGAAGCAACACTTGCTCAACATTTTTATTCATATTTTTCAAAAGTTCAGTGAACGTAAAAGACTGATCAGTGTTGATAGTTCCGTCTTTGGTGCTAACTACCACCATTATTTTGTTTTTACTTGTCAATTTTTTTACACTACCAGAAATTGACGCATTAGAATACAACGCTGGGTTAATCGGATCATAGAGTCCATCAAAATGAATATTAAATATCGAATCTCTAAGATATTTCAGCAATGTGCGCCATTCGTAAACACCATTAATAACAATGGCTTCCTTGATTTCACTCGGATATTTTGTGATCATTTTTGCGCCCAAATACGCACCATAACTGTTCCCCATTATGTACACACTGCCAACCATCCCATTTTTCTTTCTCAATTCTCTTATATTGGACATTACACTCTCCACATCAATAACCCCATCACCTCCTAAAAGAGAGTATGCATATGCGTTGCCATATCCATAACTACCAGGATAATCTAATTTTAGAACAGTAGCACCCCCTTCAACCACTTGATCCAATACCCAGTCATATGTCGCATAGCTAGGATACGTATGATAACCATCAGACGTCTGCCTATATGGACCACCATGAAGCCAAACAATGAGTGGTTTATTTTTCAGACTTGCACTGGTACCTGTTTTCAGCAACACGCCATTTGCGCCGTTTTTAAAGGTTAACGCAGTAGAACTATGTTTAAATGTTGAGGTCCCCCAATTCAGCCCCGTAAACTCACTGACGGTTTTATTCACCGGATCATAGATTACAGGCTTTTGATTTGGCCCCTCTGTTACCGCTGTTAAAATTTGACCATTAGGAAGGGAGAACAATCCGTAGAGAATGGAAATATTTTTAACAACCTCGGTGTGCTCCCCATTTGGCAGATTGATTTGATAAAGAGACCAAACGTATGGAGTCTTTTTCGAGTTAGCCTGTATCAACACTGTACTTGTAGAGATTGGCAGCACGTCTGCCACTGTTGCTAGGTCTGGCCAACTTAAATCTGTTACCTTAGACAGGCCATCAGAAGTATTGGCAACTTTTGGATGAGGAAAATCTTGCGCGTCATCTATAAAAGCATAGAGAGAACTATCTGGGCTAAACGCATGCAAGCGGTTGGCATCAAGCAATAGTTCCCATTTCTTAGCTACGTTCCAAGAATAATTTGTAGTTTGTACACTATTCCCAGACACTTTCATCATCACATATTTTTTTGAATCACTTTTGTTCGTCTCAGCGGGAACGTAATAAGCAAAGTTTACTCCGTCTGAAGAATAGACAGGGTTGGTGATATTGTCCAAAGTTGTAACTCTCGCAATTTCTTGATTTTTAACAAGGTCATAAAAAATAACAACGCGCTCACCTGTAGGATATGGTTCTGATATGAGCACAGCTTTGTTGTTGTTCACATCGGAGTAAACAACGTTTTTGATTTTTTCCGAAATATTAGTAGTTATTTGAGAAAAAGTTTTCCACCCATCCTGCGAGGTAAAAATCAGATATTGCCTTAGTATGCCATTTTGCTTTATATCTTTACCAACCAAAGCAACCTGATTATTTGGCGAAGCAAAACTAGTCACAATAGATGGATCAATAGATTTTTGAAAAACAGTTTGTAAAGTTGTACTCGCGGTCAATAAACAGCTCTTTGAAGAAATAGAACAAACATAATTTTGCATAGGATCAACTGAACCTTGTGATATTAAAAGGTTGTCTCCAACATTATCTTTATAACGATAAAGAGTGTAAGTGTTTGCGGCAAAACCAATACTTGGAATCAGCACAAAAGCTAAGGCTGCGGTGTATATAATTTTTTTCATATTTCGATTATTATACCAAGACAACAGTTTTTCTACTATCAAACTCAGTCAATGTCCCCCTCTGCATAACCTCACATACATATTGCAGTCTCTAGCACCCTAGAGACTATGCGCATTTTTAACGAAAAGAAGGGAATTAAGGGAATTGGAGTTTTGAAGGATCGCTTGCTACGCTTCCAGTATATGATTACGGAACAAGCACAAAAGCGGGCAAAGGTACTGACATTCTGGAAGGAATATGGCACGACAGCAACAGAAGAAGCATTTGGAACGAAGGAGCGCACACTCTTTAATTGGCAGGCAAAACTGCGTGCAGGGAACGGGAAGATTGAGTCACTCAACTCGGGGTCGCACACCCCAAAGACCACACGCAAACGATTGTGGGACTACCGCATCCTTGAAGAGATACGACGACTTCGTGACACACACCCCAATCTCGGAGAAAAGAAATTGTTTCCGCTCCTCAAAAAGTTCTGTGATACAAAGAGCCTCCCGTGTCCCAAACCAATTACCATTGGCAGACTCATGAATGATATGGGGGGACTCCGTAAGTTCCCTGAGAAAGTTTCTCATTTTGGGAGACTCAAGAAAGCAAATCGCCAAAAAGTACTGAGGAAACCAAAGCATTTCAAGACAACCCACCCAGGGCACTTGGTGGCACTCGACTCTATCGAGAAGTTCGTCCACGGGTGTCGCAGATACCTCATCACCTTCGAAGACGTCCATACGCGCTTTGCATTCGCTTGGTGCACGACCTCTCATGCGTCACAGGCTGCGGCAGAGTTCTTTGCGCTATGTCAGCAAGCATTCCCATTCCCTATGGATTTTGTGCTCACTGACAATGGCTCAGAGTTCAAAAAGAACTTTGCCGACGAACTGAAACGTCTTCACTTGATCCACTATCATACCTATCCGCGCACTCCGAAGATGAACGCACATATGGAGCGGTTCAACCGCACCATTCAGGAGGAATTTGTCGATTTCCACACGGGACTCCTGATGGACCCTGCGAAGTTCAATCATGCCCTCATGGACTGGCTCATCTTCTACAATACCGAGCGCGTACACTGGGCCTTCGGGAACAAGTTGTCTCCGATGCAGTTTCTGGTACAATCACCTTATTACCAGCTAAAAAACGCTGAAGACTGCAAAAGAGGGTGGGGTTATACACCCTCTTCACTTTTCCCCATATTTGTGTATAATGTTCGTTACATGCATCCATAGCTCAGTTGGTAGAGCAGCTCGCTCTTAACGAGACGGTCGTAGGTTCGAATCCTACTGGGTGCACAATAATAAAAGCGGACAGGACCCCCTGTCCGCTTTTATTATCTAATCTGCACCCAGTAGGATTCGAACCGAAGGCCCACCATTTTTAAGAAGCGCAGCGACTATAAAAATGGATGGTCTCGACTGAAAGGAGAGGCGAATCCGTAGAACGCAGACTTAGTGACTTGTGACCACAAAAATCAGTCTCGACCGCAGGGAGAGGCGAATCCCCTCGCATTTTCATCGATTTTAGTGTACCTTATGTCTTACATGCGCGGGTGGTGAAATGGTAGACACGCCTGCCTTAGGAGCAGGTGCCGTAAAGGCATGGAGGTTCAAGTCCTCTCCCGCGCACCGTGGTTATTTTCGGAACATGGGGAAAAGCGGAGCGACTATTAAAATGGATGGCCTCGACCGTAGAGAGAGGCAAGTCCTCTTCCCAGCACTGAACTAATAATATAGACCATGCGACACAGATCGTAGGGTCTATATTGTTACCCCACTACATACACTTAATATATGCTATAGCATATATTAAGTGTATGTTAAAAAAAGAGAAAAATGGAGAATCCTACTAATTGAGTCCGAACTTCTTTTTCAACCCCTTATCATTTTCCATCATATCTACAACTAAATAAAGTAGATCCTTCCCTATTTTGAAATCTGCCTTAAGAAATGTTATCAGGTCCTCGCAGTCGTGAGGATAAACCCAAACGCTATCCTGGAGACGGATAAAACCAATTGACATCAGTGTACGTCTCACTTTATCTCGTAGTGGCTTCCTTTCTTCCTTAATATCGAATATTAACACTCTCCATTTCTTGTCCCACTTTCTTGGTGTGGGGATTCGATAATCACGTCGCTCTAAAATACGTAACTTCTCTTCACCTTTTTCTGTAAGTCTCAGAAGCCCTTTTGAGTTATACTCAAGGAGCCCAGATTCCACAAGATTCTTCCTTGAACGGTTAATCATTTCCTTCTTTCTCCCTGAAACATTGACTCCGAGTTTTCGAAGAGCAGTCAGGGCTCCAGGAGCAACGAGGGCAACAGCCAAAATACCCGCAGTCGCAACCGTCTCAAGAATTATTCTTTGCGTCTCTCCTCTTTTTGATCTTTTCTTTGATTCTTGTTCTAAATATCCCATACACTTAATATATGCTATAGCATATATTAAGTGTATCATACAAAAACATTATTTGTATTTAATATATTTTGCAATGGTGCTGGAGGCGGGACTTGGTCACGAGTTACTAAGTCGCTTTGCTCCTAAGTACTCTCGACCCCACCTCGCCGACAAGCACTCGCTCCGCTCGTCTTGTATACCGGCTCCGGTCTTCAAGTCCCGCCTCCAGCGACAAAATTTAAATACTGAAACGTCTTCACGTTTCAGTATTAATTTTGTGCTCCATGGACTTTGCCAAGCGCTCACGCGTCGTCGTCACTCCTTGTTCCGCTCGGCCCTGCTCACGCGACCCGTTTTGCTAAACGGGTGCCCGCACTCGCTTTCAAGTCCCGCCTCCAGCTACAAAACAATAATCGCCAGATGTATTCACATCTGGCTCTTTTGTTTTGTGCTGGAGGCGGGACTTGAACCCGCATGGGCGTGAACCCGTAGCGTTCTGAACACTATGTGTATACCAATTTCACCACTCCAGCAAATTTTGACGCACATACTTACCTCTCTTAATCCCCCATTCTAGCATACTCCGTAAGCCTTTTTCGCCACACACCAGACCTTGACTTTTTTGCCAAAACGTGTATAATATTATCAGAGCAGTTGGGTCTTTGACAATTGCAAATATTAACTTACTTCGAGGAGAATCAGCATGAAGTCAATTATTTGGTCTGCCGTTTGGCGTACTTGTATTTTTGCTTTACTGGTCTTTGCAGTGGTGTGGCATCAAATGTGGATTACTGGTTCCACGGTGGTAGCTATCGCACTTCTCGTCTGGCTCATCTACGTGGCCCAGTACGAGAAGCAAACGTGCTATGTTCCAACAGGGACACTCAAGCTCGCAGTTGAAGGTGAATCTTTTGCTGGTGCAATCCCGAACCTTTCTGGGACGGGTTTCCACTTTGACAAAAAAACGGGGAACATTCTTCAGGGTGATGAGAAAGATTTTCCTCACCCTATGAATTTCTACGGCATCTATCTCGTGAGTTTGAAATACCCCCTGCGGCAACTTCATGTCTGGCCGATTGACTATGGCAAAGAACCCGAAAAGGAAGATGCTCTATACACGAGCACTCTGCCCTTGTTCCATACGTGCAAGATCCTCGTTGAGGGGGTTGAGCTCGCAGACGGTTCGAAAATAAATGCTCTCGTGAATGTAACGTTCCGCACCGTCAACCCAGCACTTGCTGTGTTTGCGCACGGCGGGAAATTCGTCACTCTGGGTACTGCCTCTGTCAAAGGCGTCGTTGCTGATTTTGGACGTGACAAAACATACGAGAAATTCACGAGCCTTGATAAGGAAGGTGAGGATAGTGGGTTCTCTATGTACGTCAAAAAGATCAACGATGATGTCGGCGGGATGGCCGGGCTTGAAAAAGCGTACGGTATTGTTGTCCACAAGGCAGAGTTTGAAAGTTTTAGCCTTGCGGAAGCAAGTCCTGAGGAACAAGCTGCGCTCACTGCAGTAAGGGTTGCAAAAAGCCACGCAGACGCAGCTGTTGAAAAAGCACGCGAAATCACGACTCTGGCAACAGCAGAAGCCAACGCACTTGAACAAATGCTGGAAAAAGCTTTGGCAAAAACCGGCGGAATGGAGGCTTACCAGACAAGAATCATTGGTGATAGCATCGCAAATTTCAAGGGTGGCGCACTGAGCATCGGCAACGGAGGTTTACCCTTCGCTGTCGCTGCATCTAAACCAACTGCATAAAGGAGATACGTCATGCAAAGCAAAGTAGATAGAATGAACGGCAAGACAGGTTCATCTCCTGCAAATAAAGATGGGGGTGGAGAGAAAGCAAAAACAACTACTCCCCCTGAAAAGGGGTGGTGGGCAAAGAAGGATCTGAATGCCAAGGCGTGGTTCTTATACACGTCGAACGCAATCGTATCGATTCTGATTACATCCGTTGTTGCATATGTTTTCGACGGTGTGTATGCAGAGTGGCGTTTCTTTGCTGGCGGGGCATTCTTTTGGTTGGTATGCCACTTGGTAATCTGGACTTTCTACACCGACAAGACAAGCAATTCGACAAAAGCGTTCGTTGTGGCAACTGCTATTTTCTTTTTCTTTGCAGTAGTCATCCCCGACGCAACAGTGCGGGCAGTAGAAAGAGTGGACGAGATGAGGAAGGGCTATGATAACAACCTCTTCTTGGAAACAACAACGACCGCAGGCGGCAGCAAAGTATCGTCACCGAAGAAAGGCATCGTGTGCTTTGGTGATGGAAATTGCTGGATGCGGTTTGATCAGACTGGGGATTCGTGGCGTTACAACGTCACACCTGGTAACGAGGGAATCGAAATACTCGTGACCAGCCCTACTGATCTTCCTGTGATACCTGCTGGATATGTCGCCAGGATCCACTGCGAGGGAGGAGAAACCCTCTCTTGGTGGACGGGCATCCCCTATCCAGGTGGATACATCCAAAACTGCGCACGAGGTGGGCAAAACAAATGGATAGGAAAAGGAATTGTGGGGTCAAGAGAACCACTCCCTAATCTGAAAATCCAAGTAAGACCGGCGACAGCGAAACCGATTCACGTCCTGGTGGAGCTAAAGCACGTCTAGCCCTAAAGTTTCATTTGCAATTGATATACAAGGACCCGCACAGCACATTGCTGTCGGGCCCTTTTCTTATTTATAACAAGCAAAAGGCCCGCGTGCTTCGCACGCGGGCCTTTTGAAATAGATATTACTGAGAGAATCCTTGAACAAATGAATTGATAAAATTCAATATTCCGTACACGCTCACCATAATAAAGAGCCCGATGATTCCCCACAACATATGCTTCTTCCCTTCTACTTGAGCTTCCTCACTGCCCTGGTCTTTTACAAACTTCATCACTCCAAACAAGAAATACGCTACAGCCAACGCCATAAGAAGTGTGATAATAGGCTGAAGAATAGCCTCATTTATGCGTTGCATAATGTTCATACGATACTAGTTGAAATTATTATTAGAACTGCAACGTAGGAGGAGCAACTGAAGTAGTATTGAGGTGTGCAGTTTGTGTAAGGAAGTTTACGAGACCCCAGATTGAAACCATAACTGCGATACCAATAACACCGTAAATGATACCACCTTGTTTCTCAGCACGCTTTGCTGGGTCTCCAGCAGACATTACAAAGCCGAATACGTTCCAAAGGAAGTAAACAACCGCCGCCGCAAGGATAAGCGTCGTAGCAATGTTAAGTAAGTCTCTGAGGAACGCAACGAGTCCTGAAACATCCTTTGCTCCCGCGGAAACCTGTGCGAGGGCGATAAATGGTGCAAATAGAGCACCGAATGCAATTACTTTTTTCATATAAATATTATTTACCCACCTAACTTTTAATTTCGATGGATGTGATTATTAACTAATTATTTGCCTTATTTCAATATCTTTTTTATCACTAATCTTGATATTAAAAGTTGGGCGGGGAACTTATTATGGTGTACGAATATTAAACTAATCGTATGTGTTAATTATACGAAACCCTCGCAAAAACTACAAGCCCCCACACCTACTTTCAATAAGCCTCCTCTAAAGTCTATCAAACTGATCCAATTGAATTTGATTATTATTGAGCTGGAAAGTATCTGAAAAGAAATTGACGAGCCCCCACATTGAAACCATCACCGTGATTGCAATGGCGCCCCAAATTGCCTTTTCCTTCATTTTTGCAAGCTCCTCTGGTTTTTCGTTTTTCTGAATCACCCCCATTATATTCCACAAAAAGAACACTACTGCCGCCGCAAGAAAAAGCCCGAATAACGGAGTAATTAGAGATGAGATAAGAAAATCAACAAAGTTTTTGAAATTCATATTAGTTTATTGAGTAAGCGTCGACACTGTTTGACCAATAATCTGCGCAAAACCCCATGCTCCAAGAAGAACAAACGCCCCAATCACACTCCACTGAATAGCCTTCTTTGCTTCGGTAAGCTCCGTTTCGTTGCCCTGCGCCTTCACAAAGAGAAACCCAGAGTAAATGAAAGCAAGAACAATAAATGGCATCATCACCTGCACCGCTGCCTTAATAATTGCTGCAGCAAAATCGGAGAAATTGCTGTACTTAATTGGATTCTGGATCTTAGTATCTGCCGAAAGGGTAGAGCAAGTAACCCCATCTCCACTCGGGGTGCATCCTTGGGTTGCTGCTGAGCCACCGCAATAAGCACTATAATACGACTGCTGTGCTTCAAGGGGAAGTGAGTTCCAATTTGCTAATACTTCTGGCTGATTATTAACAATCTCCGAGCAGGGCGAAAGCGCTGAAGCTGTAAATACTATTCCAAAAAAAACCATCCCCGCAACCATAATTCCAAATATCTTTTTCATATTCATAATTGTATTATATACCCTCTCGCTAATTATTGAAACATAAAGTTCATAAATGTCTTTTGGTCATCAGTGATAAACATAAATAGAATGGTCTTTATAAAAACATATGCTCCAAGCATAATAAGGAAACCAGTAATAATAAAGCCTATTCCTTGCTTTGCCTCAGTTTTAGCTGCCTCTTTGTTTGAAAGCAGGACCATTTTCCCACCCATAAACATAAACCCGAGCGCAGCGAGTGGCACCGCGACACTAAACATCAAAAACTTAATTATGTTGTTAATTAGCTTGATGAGTGAGTTAAAATCACAGTTGGGGCCATCACAGGGGATCCCTACTTGCGCTGCCACAGTCATAGGAAGCGCGAGCACTATAGTCGATAATATCGTGGTAATGGCTTTTTGATTATTCATTTTCTTATAGATTAATTACCTCTAAAAAGGCTCGCGAGACTACTGTTGGCTATCGCAATCGCCTCATTCATGCTACTTCTGCCTGAATTAACACTATCAATCATATTCATAAATATCAAATTTGTTTGTGAAGGATTTGGGTCATACCACGAACGTGAAATGATTGCCGAGTCGTAAAATATCGAAGATGCTGGATCAGTAGGACGAACAGAAATAAGATCCTTACGTACAGGGGGGAGCCCTGTTAAAGTACTCAAACCTCCAATAACATTGGCTCCGGAGAGCAACATCATAGCATGTAGGGCTCCTGCTTGATTCTTGCTTGCTGCAACAGTCGCGACTCCGGAAATACGTCCAAATGTTATCTTTGTAGCAGTATTGCTCACTTGTGGCATCATTGCAACGTCAAAATTGAGGTGTGGGTTCTTCTGTTTTATTGATTGATATTCACTTGCGTAGCCAAAATAGAGAGCAAGGTCCCCTACCTCAAACATCGCACGCGAAGGAGGCAACGTGCGGTTCCACGAATACGAGTCCTTCTCTGGCTTGGAGAACTCAGTATAGAAACGCATTGCGGTGACGACGGGATTTTCTCTATCTACAGGGCCCTGAGTTATAAGCGCGGCTCCCAAAACTCCGCTTTTATTTTCAATAATAGGACTACCCGCTTGCATAAGAAGAGTAGAAAGTATTTCCTTCGCATTGGTTACATTACTATATGTACCAAAAGGTACGAGGCTCTTGGTAATATTGCCTGCCTGATCCTTGATGGTAATCTTGGGGACAAGGTCATAAAATGCCGACCAGAGTGCTGGTGGTGTAGCAATAAGTGCATTGGTAAACATATCGCGATTCCAATACATAACCAATGGGTCAACAGTAAAAGGGAGAGCTACAACACCTTCCGGACGCAGAAACATTTCCCCTTCTTGGATAAATGTATTTTTAAAATCACGTTCGAGAATCGTTTGATAAGGAATAGGAACAATTTTATTCAAATTTGGAATCAGCTGGTCCTGTGAAAGAACCACGAGATCGGGTCCCTTGCCACTCGCGAGGGCCTCAACAAAATCATTATTAAATGTTGCTGCATTTTTTTGAACATAGCTGATCGTAACGCTCTTTTCGTCCCGCAGATTATTTGCGATAAGAGATTGTATCGTTTCTTTTGAAATCGTCCCCCACAGTACCACTTGCCCATAGTTTACCGTTTTACCAGTTGAAGGCAAAAGACCGTCAAGCTTACCTGAAAATCCGAGGAAACCAAAGAGAAAAAGGATAACAAAGAATCCGAGAAGCACAATTTGAAATAGTTTTGGCTGTTTCATATTTATGATTTTAACATAATGCGACTGTCTTGAGAATTATTGCGTACATGAGCCATAATATCTTCGTCGCTAAAAATTTGAAAATTGAAGAGCTTTGCTTTATGCAAAGTGATGAAATTTTTGAATTTTACAGCGGAAGATTTCATGGCGGAATAGCAATAATTATTAAGACCGGAGCATAACTATACCATAGTGGTGTTCACCAACGGGCACGTCGTTTTTGAGAACAAACCCTTCTGCCTCGCAAAGTTTCTGAGCCTCGTCTTTGGTCACAACCATCGCAGGTGATGGGCCGAGGTTGTTGAAGGAATCACTCCAGTCGATAAGGAGGAGTTTCCCCCCAACTTTCAAAATGCGCTTTGCTTCACGAATGAGTCCTGATTTATTTTCGGCTAGAAAAAGTACATTGGAGATGACGACCGCATCCACCGCCTCGTCTTTTATTTTCGTGCCACCGGGGCGCTCGATATCCCCCCAGAGAAGCTCAATATTTTTCAAACCACGGGCTGCTGCTTCGGTTTTAATATTCGTAAGGAAATCCTTTTGAACCTCAACAGCGTATACACGTCCTGACTCCCCTACTTTTTCTGCAAGAGGCAACGTATACGAACCGATACCTGCACCGAGGTCAGCGATAACCATACCTTCATACACACCAAGTGCTGCGATATTGTCTTCGGGATTTGTAAAAGTAGGGAGTTCCATAAATAAGTCGAAAGTTAAAAGTCTAAAGTCACAAGTCGGATACAAACTATTTTAATCCACATATAATTGTATTGTACCGCGTGAAGAGAATCGACGCAAGACAAAGAAGGACGAGCAACTTCGTTGCCCGTCCTTCTTGTGTTCCTTTCGACTTTTGACTTTAGGACCTTTGACTTGCTTCCCTAGAGGCACGAAAGGGAAGCGATAGTATCCCCCTCTCGCAACTTCATAATACGCACACCTTGCGTATCACGTCCGAGGGTCGGCACATCTTTCAAAGTAATACGAATTACTTGGCTTGCCTTGGAAATAGCGACAAGCTCATTAAACGCTGGAGTCACAACCTTTGCCACCATGAGCTGACCAATCTTCGCGGTCACCTTTGCGGTCTTGATACCCGAGCCACCGCGCTTTTGTACCTTGTATTCTTTGATGGCGGTCTTCTTGCCGTAGCCGTTTTCACTCATCACGAGAAGCTCTGGCTTCTCTGCATCTTTTTGTACGACATCTGCTCCGACAACAAAATCTCCCTTGCCGAGCTTGATACCACGCACACCCCCTGCTCCGCGACCCATCTCGCGAGCATCTGACTCTTTGAAACGAATGGCTTGCCCCTTTGCGGTTGTCAAAATAATATCGTCCCCCTTCTCGGTAAAGAGCGCCGAGATGAGCTCATCCCCTGCTTCAAGCTTGATAGAAATAATGCCTGTCTTGCGCACGTCCTTGAAACTAT
This sequence comes from Minisyncoccota bacterium, assembly GCA_041660105.1. Lineage (GTDB taxonomy): Bacteria > Patescibacteriota > Minisyncoccia > Phycocordibacterales > UBA1550 > UBA1550. The sequence continues at coordinate 40,273 of JBAZWZ010000007.1, forward strand.
CCGCAGAAACTTTCTTCACGGTACCCTGTTTCGTCACCATAAAGAGCGAGAGCTTTGAGTCCTTGAGTGACTTGGGCATCGAGAGAATAGACGTCACCTTCTCCTCAGACGAAAGTGAGATGAAATTCATAATCGACTTACCACGTGTTGCGCGTTTCCCCTCGGGGATATCGTACATCTTGATCTGATAAGCCTTGCCTTTGTCTGAGAAAAAGAGCATATCACTGTGCGTTGTCGCTGACATAAAGAGCGTGATGAAATCTTCTTCCTTTGTATCCAAATCAACCACGCCCACGCCTCCGCGGTTCTGCTGACGATATTCGCCCGGATTGGTGCGCTTGATGTACCCGCCCTTCGTGTACACGAGCATCGACTCTTCATCAGGAATCATATCTTCAAGAGAGATGGAGCCTGCAGCATGCTTGACCACGCGTGTCCTGCGAGCATCGCCATATTTCTCTTTCATTGCGATGAGCTCTTTCTTTACCACTGCCAAAATCTTCTTTGGGCTTGCGAGGAGATCTTTGCATTCCTTTATAAAATCCTGCTTCTCCTTGAGCTCGAGCTCTACATTCTTGCGCTCGAGGCCTGCAAGCTTCTGAAGCTTCATCTCGAGAATTGCAGATGCTTGAAGATCAGAGAATTTGAACTCCTTCATCAAGTTTGCATGCGCGGTCACGGTGTCCTTGGAACCACGAATCACGGTGATGACACGATCAATATGATCAAGTGCTTTCTTGAGTCCGAGCAAGATATGTTCACGCTCTTCAGCTTTGCGGAGGTCGTACTCAGTGCGACGACGCACCACTACTTGACGGTGACTGATGAAATTTGAGAGTACTCCTTTGAGTGAGAGTGTCTGAGGCACACCATCCACGAGCGCAACCATATTGTAGTGAAATGTCGACTCAAGCTCAGTGTGCTTGTAGAGATAATTGAGGACTACTTGAGGATATGCGCCGTTTTTGAGGTCAATAACCACACGGATATCTCTGGTCGATTCATCACGAAGTCCGCGGATGCCTTCGAGCTTTTTCTCGCGCACGAGATCTGCAATCTTCACAATAAGGTTTGCCTTATTCACACGGAAAGGAAGCGAGGTGATGATGATTTGATTGAGATTCTTCTCCTCAACGATTTCTGCTTCACCGCGACATACGACGCCACCACGTCCTGATGAGTATGCGTGTTTAATATCTTTCTCTCCAAACACGACGCCACCCATTGGGAAGTCAGGACCTTTTACAAATTTTACAAGATCATCTGACGTTGCATCTGGTTCATCGATGAGGTGCGTCGTAGCGTCCACGAGCTCGCCCAAGTTGTGAGGAGGAAAGTTGGTTGCCATACCCACTGCGATACCGAGCGTACCGTTCAAGAGGAGGTTAGGGAGAGCAGAAGGAAGCACGGTTGGTTCTTTCTTGGTGCCGTCGTAGTTGGGCTTGAAGTCGATAGTATCGCGCTCGATGTCTGCGAGAAGCTCTGCGGTGACGCGAGACATTTTTGCTTCGGTATAACGCATTGCCGCAGCTGAGTCGCCGTCGATAGAACCGAAGTTACCCTGACCAATGACGAGTGGATAGCGGAAAGAGAAATCCTGCGCCATCTTCACCATCGCTTCATAAATAGAAGAGTCGCCGTGTGGGTGGTACTTTCCCATCACATCTCCAACCACCGTTGCTGACTTGCGGAACTTTGAGTTGTAGGTCAAACCCATCTCGCCCATCGCAAAGAGAATGCGGCGATGCACTGGCTTCAAACCATCACGTACGTCAGGAAGCGCACGGTCAGTAATAACCGACATCGCATAGTCGATAAAACTCGTACGCATTTCACTCGAAATGTCCTGAGGAATAACGTTGATGTGTGCTGGAGGAGTGACCTCGGAGACCTTTTCTTCTTCTTTTTTACGCGCCATAGTTTCACTATTCTATCATAAATTGGCAAAAGAAAAAACCCGTCGTTTTACATAAAACGACGGGTTTTTTCGTATGAGTTTTTAATGAATTATTTTTCCCTGCTCATCTTCTGGGACAAGTTCTAACTTCCCTGCTCGAGTCCCTTTCATAAGGCTTGCAGCATTCTCTGCTTCTTGATCTCCTGGAACACGGCGTCCTGACTTTATATCAAAATGGTTATTCTTGATCCCATGCTTTACATCAAAATCATGACCGACCCACTCACCACCCTTTCCCTCTAGGGGCTTTCGAGGATCTTCTGGCTCTATTTCAGGTTTCACTTCAAAATCAGGAGCAAGACTAAGTGGCGGATGCTGAGGTTTCTCGTGTGGATTTATATTATTCATATTTGGTTGCGGAAATGAATTAAGGTTCATATTGATAATTATTAGATTAAACGTTCGTTTATAACTCTTATACTATAGCACATATCGGCAAAAATTGCAAGTTCTTTACCTCCTTATTATCCTATGTATTGCGCTAAATATCAAGCAAAATATGGGGATAATTGTAGAGTCCTAATTTGAGCCTGTATTCACAATACTATTTGAAGTACTGGCAGTCTTGGTTGTGGTTGCAGATGAATCAATAACCACAATGCCTCCAAGGTCAAAACTGTCCGTTGCAGTTGAAGTTGAAAAGGATTCTGTTCCCGATAAAGTAGATTCAGAAACTTTTTTCTTAAACCCCGACACGAGTCCGTCAAACATTGAGGTCAGCCCATCAATTGGTGTGACTGTTTTTGCCTGCACTTCCACCTCACGAGAGCGCGCATCGCGCGAGGACCACCACACAAATACAATCGCTGAAAAAATTATGACAGTAATAACAAGAGAAACTATTTGTTTAATATGATGTGGTTTCTCACGAAGTCTTGTGAGCATAATTTTATTTGTTACGCAGTCTTGAGCACAACAACACTTCCCTCTTTTCCTTCGAGATCTTTTTTCTTGAACGTGAACTTTTCCATTGTCTCAGCGTTCGCACCTCCTTCTTTGATAAATGTTTCAAGTGCGCCCTTTGCGTGCTCAAAATCCATGGGGATAGTAACTTTCGCCTCGAGTGCAAGCGTGAGCTTGTAGGCATCAGAAGCTGACAAGGTGTCGCCTCCTGCGATAGGAACAAAGAGAACATCAATCTCACCGAGTCCCTCCTTCACCTCGCGTGAAAGCGAGTCAACAGTCGCAAGTGAGCCGAGGAAACAAAGGTTGATACCTTCAAACATTACGGAAAAAACCGTGTTGATTTTCTTTTCCTTGTCGTATGTTGTGTCAGTACCAAAACCCTTAATAAAGATTCCTCCTACCTCATATTCTCCAGGGCCTGACGCAACGAACGGCTGACGCTCGCCGTATGCACACTGGTCAGCGCCATTGAAATCTGCGTGGCGAAGTGACGAGAGGACAATGTCCGCACCAAACCGTGACCCCTTCTCCTTCGAATCCTTGCCGATTGGGTTGTACGCAATAGTGCGCTCCCCGAGCTGAATCTTGAAAAACTGCTTTCCGTAATATGTAACAATCATAGGTGGTATTGTAGCAGATTTTTTGAAGGAGCGAAACGGGTGGATTTTACATAGGGTTACCCTATGTGAAATCCACCCGTTTCGCTCCTAAATTTCCCATCTCAAAAAAAGCTTGACAAATTCTGTGAATCTGCTATGATGTGGGAGTTCTGGGGGCGGGTAGTTTGGGCGGTCGCATTAGGTAACCCTTTTGCAAAGCTGACCCATGCGCTTACACTCATCAGGACACTTGCCGGGCAATGTTGCCCATGACCGTAGTTCTTTCCATAACGGAGGTACCACAATGAAGAAGACTATGCCCGCCATGTTGACCTACACCAAGTCCAAACACGGCAAATCCGGCACCGGCCTGGCGGCCACGGCACTCGGCGTCGTCTAATTCGGACACGTCGGCGCCAACGCAAACAACCCTGCGTCAAGATGACGCGCGACTGCCTAACCAAGGAGAGAAACATGCGTTTCTGTCAGGATTCCTTAAGGCGCAAAAAAGAGACATTGAGCGCCAAATAAAAAAAATGTCTAGACCCCGCAAACAGTGGGGTCTTTTTTCTTTATTTTGTTTTGCGCAAAAATAGCTTGACAAATTCTGCTAATCTGCTATACTATTGAAGTTCCTGAGTCCGTTTTCGGCCAGTACCACGGGGGTTCAACCAACTCTACAAGGGCTGAGTTGTCGATGACGTTTAACTCAGGGACACCATCCGCCAAGGGCAATGTTGCCCATGACCGCAGTTCTTTTTAGAAAGGAAATATCATGAAGAAATTCATGTACGCTCAAGCAGGTCCCAACACCAGCATCGCGCAAAATGCGCACCTGGAATATCTGACAACTGCATCCACCACCGGCCTGGCCAACGGTGCCGCACCGACCCACACGAGCTAAACGCATCGGGCCGGCGCTTGCCGAAGCAAAACGAGCATAAGACACTCAGCATAGTCGCGAACGTCACCAACCCCTCCGGAGCAAGAAATTGCTCCGGAGTTTTCATTTGCCGAATATGGTACAATTTTCTTGTGGGGTAATCAAGTCCTGTTGGCGAAGTGTGAACGCGTGTGCCCTGAAAAGCACATATGAATAGGTTTGATTCCTGTACAGGACTCCATTACCCTACTTGAGACCATTCTCAATTAACCTCATCGCATTTCACCCAAAATATCAGCTGCGACTTCTAGAAAAATTTTCTATGAATCTCGATTCACCTCAAATTTTCTATTTGTCTCGCTTGATATTTTTGATGAAATTATGCGAATGTCTTAATTGAGAATGGTCTCGGCCTCGCAATGCGGGGCTTTTTTTCTTCTAAGATTTGTCTTTGCGAGTACTCGAAGCAATCCAGGGTTATTCATATTTAAATCCTGGATTGCTTCGTCAGAGTACTTCCTCGCAATGACATACATTTTGCTTTTGACTTTTGACTTGCGACTTTTGACTTCCTTGTGCTATGCTTAATATAGTTTCAACCCAAAGGAAAGGAAGGTGATCCAGTCTACCGATACACCCTCAGGCAGTCGCGAGACACACCTTGAGAGAAACTTCTGCCCTCTGTTCTTTTATCAGGAGATTTAACAATGAAAAACCAAATGAAAGGCATCACTTATTGCAAACCCCGGGGTATCAACAAGATCTAACCGGCCGTGGCCGCAACCAAAAAGGGCTCCCCACGGAGCCCTTTAACTTTCAAGGAGAAGCGCAATGAAAAACGACAAAAGTCCGACTCATGTTTGGCCCGACGGCGACGGTATTACACAAGACAAGCTACCAGATTTCTGGCCGTGGTAACAACAACATCAGAGGAGCGATTCGCATGAATCGCTCCTTTTTATTTCCCCTAACTTGGGAGTTGAGCTTCCAAGTACATAGGCCTCGCCTATGGGAGGTTGCATTTTTGGGCGATTTCTTGTATATTGAGCGAGTTAATCACAAGCCGGACTGACGCCTAACCCTCTCCTCCCCCTTGGCCGACCATTCAATGGTTTAGGCCGACACGACCGTTCTGGAGAAAAGCGCAGTTCATACATCCCGCTTGTCTCCATATTACTTGGAGTTTGATGGGATTTTTTTATAGAGTATGAAAAAAGATACAGAAGAAACAACCGTTGAGGCTCCATTGTCAATCATGGGAAAACTCATGGCTGATGTAAAACCATTGCCTGAGAATGACTCACTCGTTGAGGGTCCCGTTATCAGTGTTGCAAAGTCATGTGTGTACGTAAACCTCGGTGCCATCGGTACCGGTATTATTTACGGACGTGAGTTTATCAACGCGCGCGATGTCATTAAGCGTCTCAACATCGGCGACACTATTACCGCCAAGGTGGTAGATACCAACAACGAAGACGGCTACATTGAGCTCTCGCTCAAGGAAGCACGTCAGGCAATCATCTGGAGTGAAGCTGAAGAAGCTATCAAGTCAAAGAAGACTCTTGATCTTCCTGTTAAGGAGGCAAACAAGGGTGGACTTATCATCGAGTGGCAAGGTATCCAGGGATTCCTTCCTGCATCACAGCTCAAGAGCGAGCACTACCCACGTATCGATGACGGCGACAAGGATAAGATTCTTGGCGAACTCAAGAAGCTCATTGGAAAGCGTATTGCGGTAACCATCATTGGAGCATCTCCAAAGGAAGGCAAGCTCATCTTCTCTGAGAAGGAGCAAGGTGTGAAGGAGAAGCGCGAGATTTCTGGAAAGTACTCAAACGGCGATGAGCTCGATGGTACAATCTCAGGTATCGTAGACTTCGGTGTGTTCGTGAAGCTTGAGGATGGTATCGAAGGACTCGTACACATCTCAGAAATCGGATGGGGTCTCGTAGATGATCCACGTAAGATGTTCAAGCTCGGTGAGAAAGTACGCGTAAAGGTTATTGAGATCAAGGATGGAAAGATTTCTCTTTCACTCAAGGCTCTCAAGGAGAACCCTTGGAAGGATGCTGAGAAGCGTTACAAGAAGGGCGACACCGTAACGGGTATCGTTATCAAGTTCAACACATACGGCGCACTCGTATCTCTCGAGGAAGGAATCGCAGGACTCGTACATGTTTCAGAATTTGGTACCGAAGAAGAGCTCAAGAAGAAGCTCGAGCTCGGACGCACGTATCCGTTTACTATTTCTCTCTTTGATGCAAAGGATCAGAAGATGACTCTTTCGCATACGGAGAAGAAATAAGAGATAGAATGTTGAATATCGAATATTGAATTTAGAATAAATTCAAATACACAAAGGGGCGCATCGCGTAGCGATGCGCCCCTTTTGTATTCTTTTGTTTTCTTGCCTTTTTATGAAAAAAGAGTAGTGTTGGAAAAGGCAACACGCCTTGTACAATAAACCAACTAGAGGAGGCTTCGATGAACCGCGATAACGTAACGCAAGCAATCCGAATGAGCAAATGGTGCGCGTTGGACGCATTGTATTTAATCTTAAAGGAAAAACTCAAACAAACGGGGAGGGTAGATTCAAAAGGATTTCTCTCTGGCGAAAAAGATGATTTCATTGCCGAACTGCGGACCTATTCGGCGGAACTCAATATCCCCGATAATGTGGTGACTGCTGTGGCGGATTTTGTCGAAGGTGACATCGTGCAGGATCTTGCAATGGAAGCAGTTGAAAAAGTAGCGTAGTCACTAACTCAAAATTCCGTCCCTACCCCAGGGGCGGAATTTACTTTTTTGTATTCTTGCGTTTTTGTCTCAAAAGAGTAGTATTCAGAAAGGTAAATTCACCTTGTACACAAACGGAGGAAGAGATGGCAAAAAACCCTGACAGAATAGATGTCGAAAGCATATACAGGGAATATGACGCTCGTCGTGAAGCTTCAAAAGTACCAATGACCAAAGCTCGTGCAGGAGAAATCCTGTACGAATCGCTCAAAAAAGCTCTCATGCACGATGGGTTAATAAGTGAAAAAGACCACGCTGATATTTTGGAAGACCTCCGAGAAGACCTCTCAACGGTTGGCATCTCTGATGGAGAAATAGTCGCCCTTGCCGAGCTTCTCAGGAATGATGTCAATAAGACCCTCCAGACACATTAACCAAAAATCCTACAGTTGCACGACTGTAGGATTTTTCTTATTCCCTATTTCTGATTTTATTAATCCCCCACTTCAAAAATCGATACACTACATATAGAAGAACTCCGTAAAAAATAATCTGCCACTCAAAGAAATATTGCAAAGCTGCGAGGATGCCGTACGTGACATAGGCAAATGGTTTCTCCATCCTGCTTGCGGTGCTACCCTTCACGCTACTGTCTTTCGCTGTTGATGTTGCAATGGCGCTTGCTTTCATCGCTTCTATTTCGCGCGCTTTGTTTTCTTTTGCGAGACGGAGTTGGTATCCCTCACCCACACGGAAACTCTCAAGTGCATTACTTCCCGCAGTAACACCATCTTTCACGGGAACAGGGATAGCATTCTCGATTGTTTTAATAGTTCCGGCGATACTCCCTGCTGGCTCAAGATTTGAAGCCAAAAGTTTCTCCCCTGCAGCCTTTTGCTGTACAGCAATCTCAAGTTCCTTACTATCGGAGATGCCATTATCATTTGAATCCTTCTTGAGGGGGTTTGTGCCATTCTTGAGCTCATCAACATCTGAGACTGTATCATTGTCGTCATCTGTATCTACTGCGTTCCCGACACCATCTCCGTCAGTGTCGAGGTCGATAGTACGTTCACTCTTTCCCGTCTCGGTGTTATCGAGCGCAATGGCGCTTTTCTTGCCTCCCGCGAGCGATGCGGTACCATCGACAATACGCGCTGTGATGATATGCTTGCCCTCCGTCGCCTTCCAATCAATCCACAAATCACGCACACGTCCGCCACTTGAGATGGAGAAGCTCGTCTTGCCTATTGGCACACCACCATCAAGGAACTCTACCGTGCCCTCTATGTCATAGGTACTACCATTGAAAACAATAGTGTAGATGCGAATAGTTTCCCCCACAAAGAAGGGGTCCTTTGAGTACCAAATATTCGCGGGTACAAACCCTGCGTTTTTTATAGGCAAATCAGCAGCGTACGCAAAAGAAAAAGGTCCAAATGCAAACAATAGTGCTAAAAAAATGTTCCTCATATTAGTCCTACTATTGTACTACATCTTAATAATATTTGGGACACAAAAGGCGCGCGGGCGCAGCCCGCGCGCCTTCTACAACATTAATTATGTTCGCTGGTAGTTGTTGCCGTGTTTTGAGTTTCTGAATGTGAATCCTCTTTCCTATGTCGTTCTTCTGTAGAAGTACTCGTTCTGTTTGTTTCGGAGTGCGTTTCAACTTCCTTGGGAGCCTCTGTTTTTCTCGTTGAAGTTGCCGACGTACGGTCGTGATGTGTTTCAATGACCGCATTATTCCTATCTGAGTGACTCTTCTCGGGGATGACTATCGGTGTACTTGTTGCCGTGGTTGTGTCTTTTGAAGAACGAGATGATTTCTTCTCTGACTTTTGCTTGGGCTCTGCAGTTTTTGTTTCCTGGTGTGTTACAACCACAGTAGAAGTCGAGATTGCTTCATCCTTGTTTTTCTTTTTGTACTCCTCGTTTTTAACTTCTATCTCCTTAATAGACTCACGAACAGTCTCGAGGGCTTTTTTAATATGTTCTGAATGTGCAACAGACGCAGTTGTTGTAGCTACTGTTGTAGTTGTAGTTGTAGCCGTTGTCGTGGCTGGCGCAAACGAATGTTCTTCTTTTTTCATTTTTTTAGGAGAGTCTTCGTGGCGCTCTGATTCTTTTTTCACCTCTTGCGAAGTTGTGGTTGCCGTAGATACTGACGAGGTTGCGGTGGTTTCATCGCGGCGCTCCGACGCATCTTCATCGTGGCGAGGTACAGTAATGTTTTTCTTTTCAAAATCAGCCTGGATGTCCGAAAGAATTTGTTCGTGCACACTGAGAACCGCTGACAAATTTGTGACGATGTGTGTATCTTCATCACCATCATTGTCATTCTCCACTGTTTCAAAACGCTCCTCAGCAGCATGCATATATTTTCCCAAATTGACCGCTGCTAGTTCGTGAAGTTCAGCTGGTGTATCAGGGAGTGCTGCAAGCTTTTCAATTTCCACAAGTCGACGCTCTACAAGCGCAACATCGAGCGCTGCTTTTGCTTCGGGTGTTACCGCCACAACCCTACGCACGTTCTCATTTACTCCCACTTTAACAGGATAAAGAATATCACCTGGGACAGAGCCCTCTGCTGCAAACGAAACCGAACTTCCGACAAGGAGACTTCCGATCACAAAGGCAGAAATTGTTTTCTTGTTTCTAAATTTACTAAAAATATATGGCGAGGGAATCGCACGCGAAGCAAACACTGTCTGGTCAACAGGGTGCGACTTTACATACTGAAGGAGTACGCTTCTCATATCTCCTTTTTCTGCAGACGAAAGGCGCGTATTCTTGGCCCCTCTTTTCAGTTGTTTAATTATGTTGTTCATTATGCTTTGATTCTTCGGAGAGTGTTTTGAGCTTCTCTATCGCTCTGTGTATGCGGACTGAGATGACGTTTTCTGTTTCCTTGGTGAGGTGTGCGATGTCTTTGACCGAGAGTCCGTCGATGTGTCGCATCACGAGCGCTTCGCGATATTTATCCGGGAGCGCGTCGAGAAGGCGGAGTGCTCGTGTATGTTCGTCTTTGGTTTCGATGTCGTTTCGTGCATCAAATCCGATGTCGAATCCTTCTTCGTCACGCATACGATCGAGTGAGTCTTCCTTCTTCTTGCGATATTCGTCAATGATCAGGTTGTTTGCAATGCGGTACAAGAATGCACGCATATTGTCTATCTCCTTTCCTTGAGCCATATAGTCCCAGAGCCGAACAAAACTTACTTGGGCTATGTCTTTTGCCTTTTCGCGGTCAGAAATACGGAAAACGCAATGCCGAAAAATCGCATCAGCAAATTGGTCATACGCCTTAAGGAATTCTTGTTCAATTGCGTTGGGCTTCATGCCTACTATAGTTGAAGACGGACTTAATGTGCCGTTCTTACAAGACCACCATCATACCTCAAAATGTCGACAAAACAAAGGCCCGCACGGATGCGGGCCTCGAAAGCGAAATACTGATTTTACTCTGGAAAGTACACGAGCTTGTTAACCACGGTACGGCGAAGATAGAGGGGGAGCCAAGCTACTGCCACCCCCGCCGGCAACTCGTAGATGAATGGCACGTATTTGGAACCATTACAAGCACAAGCGATACACTTCCAACAAATAACGGCTTCTCCGTTAAAATATTCTCTGAAAAACTTGATTCCTTTTCTTTTTACAGCTTCAGCTTCCCTGAGCCCCAAGCAACGTTCACGCTTTTTGTTTTTCTCAAGTTCGGCGAGGATATCTGTCGCTAGAATCAAACTTTCAAGGCCTAGGCCATTTGGATATTCTTGGACAAGGCTCCGTACATCGAATTCAACTGGCCCCAAATTTTCTAATCCGCTATTTATAAAATGGTTAACCCAGTCAGGGTATTCCAGGGGAGTACTACGATCAACACGGATTATTGGTGAGTCATTACACTGAACATCGTTCATGGTTTTCCTCCATTAAAAGAACCTTCAAACCTCAAAGGACTGAGCGCACAATAGCACAATCTAAGCACTTCTGTCAACCAAAATTCAAAGCCCCGCTGTTTATGCAAACAGCGGGGCTTTGAATTTACTTTTTGCTACCCAATGAACGTAAGTGCCTTTCCCTTCTGTCCTGCGCGGCCGGTACGACCAATGCGGTGTACATAGTCATCGTAGGTTTCTGGGATGTCGTAGTTGATCACATGTGACACACCTGAGATGTCGAGCCCACGTGCAGCAACGTCTGTTGCTACGAGAATCTGTGCGAGACCTTTCTTGAAAGTATCGAGTGCACGCTGACGCTGTCCTTGGTTCTTGTCGCCGTGAATCGACTGCGCTTTGAATCCCTTCTTATTGAGAGCAACAGCGAGCTTCTCCACGCCGTGCTTGGTGCGACCGAAGATGATAACCTTCTTAAATTCTGGGTCTATCAAAAGATCGTGAAGAACTTCGAGCTTGTCTTCGCCTGCTTTAATCTTCACAATATCCTGCTCAACGTTCTTTGCGGTATCCTGAGTTTTCACCGATACCATCACTGGCTCCTTGAGGAAGTCCTTGATGAGTACTGCGATCTCTGGAGAAAGTGTAGCTGAGAAGAAAAGTGTGTGACGATCCTTTGGCATAAGATCCATCATATAACGCATATCGTGAATAAATCCCATATCGAGCATACGGTCTGCCTCGTCGAGGACTGCTGACTTGAAGTCTGCAAGGTTGATAAGTTTTCTCTCAATCAAATCCTTTACACGTCCTGGTGTCCCAATAATAAAGTTGTGCTGATAACGAAGATCAGAAATCTGACGTCCGATAGGCGCTCCACCCACGCAACACACTGAGAAAATCTTGAAGCCTTTTACAAAGCCCTTGAGTTCCATATCAATCTGCTGAGCAAGCTCGCGTGTTGGCGCGAGGATAATCACCTTCTCTTTTGGATTCTTGAGAATTTTATCAATGAGCGGGATGAGGAATGCTGCGGTCTTGCCGGTACCCGTGTTCGCAATACCAACCACATCATGCCCGTGCAAAATATGTGTAATCACACGATCTTGAATAGGAGTCGGCTCGTTGTAACCCTTTGTTAAAATATTGCTCTTCAAGCGTTCATCAATAACGAAATCCTTGAAGAGGTGCTCTGGTGTGTATACCACTGCCTCCTCAGTAATGACGGTCTTGTTGATGAATTTATTGATATCGATGTGCTGACCTTTGCGAGCTCCACGCTTGCCACCACCACGACTTGAGCCTCCACGTGACGCGCTGAATGAGCGACCGAGTGGTGGACGTGCTGAAAATGGACGTGGGGTGCTTGTGCGTGGTGCTGATGAATATGTACGAGGAGCTGATGAGCCTGATGCAGGACGTGAGCTAGTTGGTCGTGGTGAATAAGGACGTGGACTCGAATACGAACGCGAAGAAGACGCACCTCCTGTACGTGGACGTGAAGTTGAACTTGATGTTGATCGTGAGCTAGAATACGAACGTGGGCTCGATGAGCTTGGACGTGACGAACCAGAGCGTGGTGCGCTAGATCGAGGACGTGAGCTTGATGAAGCTGCCCCACGTGAAAATGTTTTTTTATGTTCCATATATTGTTCTAAAAGGCCTATTTTAATAGGCTATAATTAATTCTTCGTTTATTCTCTGAAGCCTCTGTGTAATACGAAGAATGTGCTTTTAGGACAACCCCTGCAAACCTGGGGTTTGCGACAAAAACTCTATGAGATGTGAAGTTGCAACTACTATAGACTATTTGGGCTTTTTTGTCAACCAATAAAAAACCGCGGGCGAAATTGCTTTCGCGCGCGGTTTGAATGATTCAAGAAAAAGTCGGCAATTCTCCCAAACGAATACCGTCGCGGACGAGCTGCCATACGGACGCCACCCCGACCAAGAGATTGAATTGCTGGAGGACGGTTTCAACATTACGACCAGAGAGGCAACGCATCTTGTTGCTAAAATCCTCAGGGAGGACTTCTAGAGTGACTCTATCTCCCCCAACCGTACGGAAGAAGAGTGCGCCGTAGTTGTAGAAATAACACTCCACAGCTCTGGGGAGTAAGCGCACCACTTCTCCATCACGAGCTACTTGTGTGATGTAGTGGTCTTCCATTTCTTCTGTCGTATCCAAAAATGAATATTCGCTCCCAAAGCGGGTGAGAAACTCGATTGACAAAAGAGAGGTAGCGAGCGAGAGGTTCACCTTGTGAAATGCTGGGTTATGCCCCACGTGAGTCCTGACCGCAAACAACTGGAAGTTCTCCCCTGTCTTCGCCTTCTCCTTCGCATCGTGTGCAAGATAAAGGAGATGATTCAAGCAAAATAAAACGCTTGAGAGTGTTGCCCCAAATGTATGGAGTGACATCTCAAAATTTTGCTCACCCTTCTCGGTGAGTGCAGGGACCCGGATACACGAGAAACCTTCGGGGGTATTGATAACTGTTGCGCAACCATAGAAACCAAACTTTCCGCCAAAAATAGATGGTGGAATATATGTCGGTCCCATTTTCGTTGCGTAGGGAGTCCCTGCTCCTGCAAGTCTGATGTACTTATCCCAATACGTCGGATTTAAAGCAATTTCAAAGTGCGTGCCGTTGTAACCAAGATGGTACACCTCGGGCAAATTGTAGCTTTCAATAACTGGATTGTGTTCCACAGTAGCCTCCTTAAAAGAATGTTCTCCTTTGAGACTACCTAAAAGCTCTGCAAAATACAAGCAAGAAAAAAACCGCGGGCGAGACTTACTCGCGCGCGGTTTGATTTTTACTCCCTTTGTTTTTTTATAGGAACAATGCGATACCCCGCTTTGAGTAACGTGGACTCAAGAAACGCAAATCCCATATGCGTCCCCAACCACTGAACGACAGTGGCGGTGGCAGTAGCTGCTTCTTGAGACACAGGAACAAGGCAATCATTTTGAACCATCAACTCATCGAGTTTTGAGCAGAGCCCACCAAAGTCAGATCTCCGCTCTAGCCTGTTTTCTTTTTCCCATGCTTGGGCAAAGATTTTTTCCATCCGACCTCGTGCGTCCATAATCTTGGTGCGATGATAATGATTACCGCGATGAATCACTTTCTTCCGTCTGCGTTTCCGAGCAGGAAGTGTTTGCGATGAGCACATAGCAATTTTCCTTATTTATCTGGTGTCGAAATGATGAACTTGCCATCCTTGTACTCAAAGATGCCCCCCGTTTTTATCACCTCGCGATATTGCAGATCAATTTGTTTCAAACGTTCAATTTGAGCACGGAGCATTTTTGCGCGTCGCTCATGCTCTTCGATAACTTGTTCGGCAACAAAAATTGCAGCTGTGGTATTTATTGGCTCATACTTTTCGCACCATTTTGGACAGTAAATATCACTAAGCCCTGTCGGATTTCCACAATCACCCGCGACACGCACTTTTTTATCCCCCTCAATTATCCATCCTTTACCCTGAGGCGCAGTATCGCCTTTCTTTTTTAAATCAGTTTCGTGCTTTGGCCAGATTCTGCCGAGATTGTCCCAGTCCCACACTTGGACAAAGGAGGCGCAGGATTCCCACGCACGATTAGGGTTCAAAGAACCACGACAACCTCTGGAGTGGATTACTTGAGCCCTTTCTTCTGCGGATACATCAACCCGATATTCTGGATCATTAAATTCTTTGACCCACAAACCGAGGAGCGCAAGATATTTCCGAACCTTCTGAAGAATGGTGTCACTATTAATTCTGATGAGCACATACATATCAATCTCCCTTTGTAAGTAACAATCTCCCTTGAGACTAGCAAAAACTCGCAGGTATTACCAGCGAGTTTTAGTTCATGAGAATAGAATATAGTAATCGCTATTCGAGAGTACTAAGTTTTTCTAAAATAACACCAAGGCGAGCACGTACAGCACTCTCGGTATCACGCTCCTCGGGGGTATCAAATCCGATGCGGACAAACGTGTCTGCGGCGTTCATCAAATACTCCTGCTGACTGCTGAGGTAAATAATTGTCTCCTCACGAACACCCTTGTCCTCAGAATCGAGGTCGGTGAGCGCTTTCTCGTAATTCCCTTCTGATGCGCGGAGTTGCCCCGCGATCTCTGCAATCTGCGGACGCATAGTCTGCGCCTCAGGAGACTCAATGATTTTGAAATCTGAGTTCTCTCTTGGGGATGGTTTTTCAAATTTAAATTCCATTTAACTATTATACCCCCACACCTACTTTTTGCATAATTTATTCTTACCAAACCGTACCTCACATGAAAGTAGGTGTGGGGGCGTGCCCTACTTCTCCAAATCAAGCACCTCGTCGATGCGAATCTGCTTTACGAATTCGGGAACGTGAGAAACGAGGATCATTGCGCCTTCGTATTGGTCGAGAGCCTTTGCAATAACGGGCAAATGACGGAAGTTGATGTGGTTGGTCGGCTCGTCGAGGATGAGGAGGCCAGGGCGCTCGAGCACAAGCTGTGCAAAAGCAACAAGTCCCTTCTGCCCTTCTGAGAGACTTCCGATCTTGGTATAAATAACATCACTCGTAATGAGGAAGCTTGCGGCAGTTGCACGCATACGCTCTTCATCAAGCTTGCCGTCCACGGCCTGCGCTGCGCGAGCAAGCGACTGATACACCGTGTCATTAAAATCAAGTGTTGAGAAATCCTGACGATAGTAACCAACGCGAATACCCTCAGCAATCTTCATATCTTTTACCTTACCCGCTGCAATAGACTCGAGAAGTGTCGACTTGCCAATACCGTTGGGACCCTGGAGGAGGAGATGGTGCTTGCGCTTGAGAGCAATCTTGGCTGTGCGCTCTACCGGCTTGTGATTTTTCAAAACAGTGTACGAAGAAAGTTCAAGGATTGTGCCCGTGATTTCTGGTTGCGCAGGGATCGTGAACGGACGAATCGTTTTGTCTTCCTTGCGGATGTCCACCTTCGCTTCTTCCATCTCCTCTGCTTTCTCACGCATACGCTTTGCAACCATACGCATCTGACCTCCCTTCATTGCAAAGAAGTTTGCTTTGTCCTTATTGGCCTGAATCTCTTTTGCGAGCTGAGCGTTCTTCATATTCTCTTTTTCAATCTGCGCTGTGATTTGCTTTGATACAGCAAAATAGTCACCAACATACTGCTCAATCTTGCGTGTGTGAATATTCAAATAAAGCACGCCTTCAGTAAATGAGTTCAAGAATTCTGCATCGTGAGAAATAACGATAACCGTTTTCTTGTAATCCTGGAGGAACTTAGTAAGGTGCGCGATGCCTGCCTTGTCGAGATTGTTGGTCGGCTCATCGAGGAGAAGCACATCGGGATCTTGAATGAGTGCTGACGCAAGAAGGAGGCGTGCTTGCTGTCCACCAGAAAATGACTTCACGATGCGCTCGTGAAGTTTCTCGTGTCCTTTCAAATTAACCACCTCAAGTACCTCATCAATCTTGGGATCAATGTCATACATTTTCTTGTCGAAACATTTCTCAAAAAATGCACGTACGGTGAGGTCCATCTGGTCACGCGGGATTACCTGACGAGAGATGGCGACGGTAGTACCGCGCACGATGTGGATGTCGCCGTCGATTGGCTTGTTGGTGCCCATAATGAGTCCGAAGAGACTCGACTTACCAGCGCCATTCTGACCCATGAGGGTGAGCTTTGCCCCCTGACGAATAGGAAAAGAAACCTCTTCCAAGATAGGTTTGTTGTGTCCGTACTCAAACGAGACACCCTCGAAACGAATGATTATGTCGCCTTTTGCCATATAGATTAGTTTGTAAAGTTAGTAAAGTTTTTAAAGTTCATAAAGCAAATTCGCATTCCTGCATCCACTTTACAAACTTGATAACTTTAAAAACTTTTAACTTATGAGTACCATAACCTATTTTTGCCAAAACGCCAAGTGCAAGCAGAGAAAAAGCCACAAAATATGTGGCTTTTTTCGATGACTTGCACCATTATGCTGCGAGCCAGCCGCCGTCGACATAGAGCGTTGCGCCCGTCACATAGCTTGCTTCTTCAGAGGCGAGGAAGACGACTGCTGCGGAAATTTCTTCGGGACGACCCATACGCTTGAGGGGGACACCGGCGAGCATTGCGTCCAAATATTCCTTTGGGAGATTTGCTGCGCCTACCATGGGCGTATCGATAGCACCAGGCCCAATAGCGTTTACATTGATACCGAGGGGTGCGAGCTCTATTGCCATTGTCTCCGTGAGAGCAATGATGGCGCCCTTTGATGCAGTGTAGTGGGCGCCACCTGCGATACCAACACCCACGCCACCCGATGCCACAGATGCGATATTAATGATGCGGCCGTACTTATTCTTCGCCATCTCTTTTGCGGCACGCTGAGCACAGAGGAACTCTCCTTTCAGGTTGATGTTCATAGTGCGGTCCCACTGCTCTTCAGTGAGTTCCAAGAATGGGTGCGACTCATAGATACCAGCGTTGTTCACGAGGATGTCGAGACGACCGTACTTCGCAATCACTTCGTCAAAGACAGCGTCCACATCAGGCTTCTTTGAAACGTCCATATTGAAACACGTTACATCGCCACCAGCTACACGGATCTCGTCAGCAACAAGCTCGCACTCGTTTACATTGATATCGGTGATGACCACTTTTGCCCCCTGCTTCGCAAGTGCAAGTGCGTGCGCCTTCCCCATCCCGCGACGACCCCCAGTTACTAAAGCAACTTTTCCTTGTAGATTAAACATTGTGATAAATATATTATCGCACGCTGATATACAATCAGTATACAGTGTTCTATAAAGTAAAGTAGGCAAATTCCCAATGTTTTAACTAAGGACATTTGGCACTTTCCATAACTCTAACATTTCATTAGGTGTCTTGCCATTAAGTCCACAGTGTTCAAGGTTGTTGTAGTAATCATTCCAAACACTAATCTTCTTTTCTAAA
>JBAZWZ010000008.1:0-58041 GCA_041660105.1 Minisyncoccota bacterium
TCTCGAACCCCATTCTTTTGTGCAAAGATTGCAACGTCCCGCCTGAGGCGAGGCATGTATGGATTGATTGTATATGGCATAGTTCTATTTTAATACAAGTGTTTCCAAGCTATTGAGGTATTACGAAAGGGTTGACATTCTGCGCTCAAAATAGTAAAAAGAGTGCTGGAATCATTGATATTTCAAAAGAGGAGGAGGGTGGTGTATGACTGCAAAAGCGACAAGAATTATTGCAAAGGCATTTCTCCCCAACAAAGCTTCAGTTGACCATTTTATTCAGGACTTTGATAGATCGGGGCTTGCCGTACACGAACGAAGAAAAAAGAGAGTCAAATTTCTCTATGGAAACGGGCAGTATCGCGTTACCCTGGATTTTTTTGATTCAAGCGAAGGTGTCGTTAGAGAGACCTTCACCGAGGGTGCTCTTCGTTATTGGGAAAAACTTTTCGAAATCAAAGGAGAACTGCATCATGGTAAAAAAGAAAGGGGTGCGCAATGATGTTCGTTTATGGAGTTGGGAAAAAAGTAATCAGGCGTGCAATTGTCGTGGAAGTAGCACTCTTCAGTCGCACAGCGTTTGAACAATTCATCAAGGCCGTCAAACGCTCACGGGTTTCAAAAAAATTTGTATGCCCGAGCGTAATCAGATACCGAGGTGGTGCATTTCGAGTCACCCTACGCGTCGCAGAGACCTCTGAATCAACCCTCACCGCATCACTCAAAAGAGGCTCTCTGAAACCCTGGGCCAAGGAAATCAAGACCAAAAAAGTGACACGTAAGTAGCATTTAAACCTCACGAGGGTGGGCGCTTCAAAATCGAAACCCCACACATAAAACAAGTACATGTGTGCTGATCCCCCAAATTATTGGGGGATTTTTTTATTAAAAATTCTTGACATTTTGAGGGTCGAGGCGTAGAATTTCAACCAGCTTTAAAGTACCTTTCACACAATTTCTGCGGAGGCAATATGATTACTGACGAGATCAAGCCAACAATAGTAAGGGGGACATTCCATAGTTACATAGAGGCATCTGCGTTCCTTGATATCCTGAGTGATGCTGGTTATCATAAGCACCTTACAGCCCCAGCAGAAATCGAGCAAGTAAACGGGTCTCACATCGTCACTCTCTCCATCAAAAAAGATGCGTACTTTATCATAAGGGCATCGCTTGATGGAGATGGACCTCTCGAACAATGGGGCGAGAACTTCTCGTTTGCGGAGTCTCTTTCGAGTTGACCAGTCTATACAACCCAAAGCCCTCAGTTACTGGGGGCTTTTACTTTTGTACAAACACCGCTCTCCCGCGCCAGGACTTTTTAAATGTTTCAATGTCACACTTTCTCCCCTCGCCACCTACAGCAGGATCGCCCTCAACTTTTACAACAGTCGCCTCGGGTTCGTGATAATAAAAATGTGTCACCTCACCATTTGTGTTTTCTTCATAACCAATCACGAGGACGGTATGAAATTTCTTTTGCTCTAGAATAAATTTATTTATTGAAACGATTACTGGGTTTCCCTCTTTTAGACTTTCAACAATTGGCTCAACGGTGTCGAGCACATCTTTCGTCTCTTCATTTTTATAACGCCACGATTTCAATCCCTCGCTCTCAAAAAAAGAAATGAGATAATCGTGACTCATGCCATTGAGACGACTGTATCCACCCTCAGCTTCCGCCGTCCTCATAAACTCCAAAATGTCGAGCTTCTTTCCTGTCAGGAACTCGAGGGTCATCGCAGTACACACCCCCGTGCAAGAGCGAATGTTCCATTCATAGTCTTTTACTTCAAGAAATTGTGAGTAGTAAGGAACTGATAATTGCATAGTATTTAGACTACGTTATGTAGATATATTTTAACACAATTTTGAATCCTTGAGTATTCGCTTTCTGCATGTTAGTATCAAAAAAGTAGCATTTTGTACCGTAAACAACACAAGGAGATACTCATGATTACCAATGGCAACCTAATAGTTTTACTGAATGGGACACCAACAACCGAGTGCGGTGGGGGAAACGACCTCAGCAAGTTGATACACGACGTCACATTGCGCCAGTACTTTGGAGAGATGAGCCAAACCACCGCGGAGGCAGGAGTGTTCAGCAAAACAGAGCACTGCGGCAGCAAGCGCGACTACATCGTAGTCACTGAACGTGGTTTGTATTCTGACAAAAAAGATCGTGATGCATTCAGGAATAAACTGAAGGAATTAGGAATTCGTCAAAATCACGTTCTCTTCGGCGAAGACTATGCATCGGGGTATCACCACATAGTACTCAAAATATGCGAGCTGTGTGACTGACAGTAAAGCACAAAACACGAAACCGACGCATATATGCGTCGGTTTTTTCTTACCTCACTTCGAGCCCTTTCTCGGCTAGTTTCTTCGTAACACGATCCATGATCTCATTAATTTCGACGTCAGAAAGCGTGCGTTCGTAGGACAAGAAGACAAGATTGAATGCATACGAAGTTCTCCCCTCTTTTGTAAACACATCAAAAAGATTTGCGCGCGTAAGAAGCACGCCGCCTTCCGCACGAATAATTGCGAGGATATCTTCCTGAGTAAAACTTTCGGGTGCCCACATCGCAATATCGCGAAGCATAAACGGATAAGCTGATACTGACTTGTAGGCGACATCTACCTGCTCATCAAAAAGCTTCTCATATGCAACAGGCAATGGAAGATTTTCAATATAGGCATCAAAATTAACCTCGATAACATAAGGCTTTGTTGCCGAAACTACATACTGAACTTTTTCTCCGCCAAGCTCTGCGCTCACGTGTGACAGAAGCTCTTCAACTTCTCCTACAAAATTACTTTTCTTTTTACCATCATCAATACCGAGAGAGAAACTGCGCCACTCTTTGTCGTTCGTAAATACATTACCAAATTCAAAAACTTTCACGGTGTTCATACCGAGGAGTGGTGCGTTACGCAAGTTCATTTCAAGTGCACCGAGAACTCCCGCACCCAAGTTGGTACGAATCTTTTCTTTGTCGAGTGCCAAGCCTTTTATGATAGCAACTTCTCCTTTGTCGCCAAACGTATACGTGTATATCTCTGAGTATCCAGCCTTAAACAAAATGCTTTTTATTTTGTTTTCATAATAAAGACGCTTGTGAGGAAGTCCTGTGTGAGAAAGTTTCGGAAGTATCCCTGCGATATCGTCGTACCCCATCACACGACCAACTTCTTCAATCAAATCTTCTTTGATACGGAGATCAAGGCGCTCGTAAGGGACAGTAACGACAAAACGCTCCTCGTTGAGATCTTGTGCCACTCTTCCGAAGCCCACAATCTTTTTTGTTGATGAAAACTCACCCAAAGATTCAATAACAACCTTACCCGCAGCTTTTGTAGCATGTAAAATTTTGTCTTCACCAAGATACACTCCCACGTGGTCCACACCTTGAGAAACTTCTGTCTTAGGAAGGAACTCAACTGACTCTGTGTATATTTCACCTTCACCACTATTTGCAAAAACGAGGTCGCCAAAACGAAGGTCATCTTTTTCAATCTTATATGCAAAAACGTACTGATCAACAGAAATACGTGGCACCGCAATACCTGCTTCTTTATAAAGCCAAGCAACAAGCCCAGAGCAATCAAACTCGACTCCTCCATCATTAAGAACACTCGCGCCACGTTTATAAGGCACGCCGACGACCTGCTCCACAAGCGATGCAATCTTTTCCTGTGGAACAACCTTCGCGACGGAAAAGTTCATCTGCTCAAACACGCGTAGAACATCCTGCACTTGATATGAGCTACCGAGGAGACTATTGATTCCCCTAAGCGACACCCCTGTTTTGTATTGCACCTCTTTACGAGGATACACATCAACAACAGCACTCATACGGCACCCAGGAACTATCTCGTGAATCAAGTTCACTGCACGCATAATCCCCTCTTTTGCAAACTCAGATGTCATCGCTGCCTCATACCTCTTCGAAGAATCCGTACGGATATTGTGGAGGTCGCTCGTTTTGCGCGTCGTTGTCGAATCAAAATTTGCTGACTCAAAAATGATTGAGGTGGTCTTCTCGTCAACGATTGCCTTCTTGCCACCCTTTACGCCCGCAAGCGCAAGCACTCCTTCGTCATCAGCAATCACGGTCTCGGTGCCATCTAAAGTGAGTTCGCGGTCATCAAGTGTCGTCATCTTCTCTCCTGCGCGTGCCACACGCACCGAAATTTTGCCCACAACTTTGTGTGCATCAAATGCGTGCATCGGCTGACCGATGTCATTCATGATGAAGTTGGTAATATCAACCACGTTACTGATCGAGCGCTGACCGATAGACTCGAGTTTCTCCTTAAGCCACTCGGGCGACCCCGCAACAACAACACCATCGACACGAAGTGCGACGTAACGTGGGCAACGCTTTGAGTCTTCAATCACAACCTCAGGGAGGACAACACCGCTATAAACAGAAACATCAGAGACAGCAGACTCTTTGTTCGTAAGGTTAAAAAGTGTTGCAATCTCTCGAGCGAGACCTCGGTGAGAAAATGCATCATGCTGGCGATGAGGCAAGACTTTCACATCAATAACATCTCCAACGATTTCCTCCACCTCGAGTGATTTACGTGACAAAACATCTTCAATTTCTTCAATTGCAGGAAGTTTTTCAACAATATGATCTTGTAGCCAGTTGTAAGAGAATTTCATAATTAAAATTGTGATACGACGCGGAGGTCGCCGTTGTAGAGGAGGCGCACATCATCAATCCCCCACTTGAGCATCGCGAGGCGGTCCATCCCGCAACCAAATGCGAAGCCTTGATAATTGCGATTGTTGATGCCACAGTTGTTGAGCACATTGGGGTGAACCATCCCCGCCCCACCAATCTCAATCCACCCTGTCTGCTTGCACACATTACAACCAGCACCACCGCACTTGAAACACTGCATATCAAACTCAACGCCCGGCTCCACGAACGGGAAAAATGAAGAACGCATACGAATCGTCGTGTCCTTCTCAAAAAGTTTTGAGAAGAATGTTTCGAGAACTGCCTTCAGGTTTGCAAGAGAAACTCCTTCACCGACTAGAAGTCCTTCCACTTGATGAAACTGCGCCTCGTGAGTTGCGTCTGTTGCTTCGTTACGAAATACCTTACCAGGGGCTACAATCGCGAGCGGGTTCGCTTTTTTCTCTAGTTCTGTGAGAAGTGCCCACTTCTCCATCTCACGTATCTGTATCGGTGATGTCTGAGTGCGGAGAACGTGTCCCATGGGGCGCCCAAGGCGGTCTACACTTTCCCTTTTTATCCCTAAACCGCCTTCGGCGGTCGGGCGAACCAGAGACTCTGGTTTTAGCCAGAACGTGTCCTGCATATCACGCGAGGGATGATTGCGGGGGACATTGAGCGCATCGAAGTTGTTCCATTCATTTTCGAGCTCTGGACCATCAGCAACATCAAAACCCATCTCGGTAAAAATCTGAGTAATTTTGTCCGTCAATATTGTAATAGGGTGAAGATGCCCTTTGTTTTCTTCCATATTTGTCTATATTACACGAAAAACACCCTAGAGACAAACGCCTAAACGAAACCACTTTGCATAATAAGGTCACGACCGTGACCTTATTATGCAAAGTGGTTGCGATAATTGGAGTTATTTGAAATCAAAATTAACAGGGAACTCGCAAATTAATTATATTTTATCAGCAAATACCACAAGTCGTGAAGGGCGACTCGCAGTGTTTCGATTCCAAGGACCCTCACATGTAATGAGATTGCGGTGCGACTTCCTGTCGTCTGAGCTGAATATATATGCGGCATCTGCTTTTGGGTCGTATTCTCGGGTTTCTCGAACAACAAAATTAATGACTAATCCATTTTCATCTTCAACATATATTTTATCTCCTGTCTGCAATTTCTTTAGGTTGTCAAAAACTGCGGGTGTATTATCCTTCCAACCATAATGCCCGTCAATCACAGCGTTCCCTGTCTCGCCAGGGCGCGGCCCGAGGGAATACCAAGCAACGGTGTCGGGGCCTTGAGGTGTCCCCATTGTGCCATCTGCCCCTACTCCAACGTACTCAACTGACGCATCAACATTTATTGTCGGGATTCTCAGATGGAGAGGGAGCCCATTTATCATTTGCGGGAGATGTGAATAACTCACCGTGGCCAATAAAGAATTATTTTGAGCTTTATTATCCAAGTAGTAACTAGCGGTTATCCCAAAAATAACAACTACCATCACTAGTGTTCCCCATACCACAAACGTATTTTTTAAAAATGTTTTCATAATTATCTGACGCACATTTTCTTTTTATTATTGTTGCACGGGTGCTGTTTCCCCCACCGCTTCATCTGCGAGGTCTGCATCTGCGTCAGCTTTTGTTTTGTGGATTCGTCCATCGATATGATTGGCTGGGGCATACACGGTATATATTTTCAAATCACTCGTACCCGTATTCAAGAAATTGTGTTCTGTCCCAGGGACAACCACCACGACATCCCCAGCTACGATGGGAAACTTTTTACCATCGAGCTCTCCCTCCCCTGTACCCGTGAGGAAAAATAATGTCTGCTCGGTGTACTGGTGTGTCCATCTTAAATATATTTTAGGAGTCAGCACTCTTGTAAGGTACACATCTATGTGGTGGGGATATCAAGATAAGTATACCTCGTATCGTGCAACAATAGATAGGAAAAGGAATATGCCTGTGAATAACTATCTAACAATGGGGACCTGATTCGCGAAGCGAATCAGGTCCCCATTTGATTATGGAGCCAGAAGTCGGGATTGAACCGACGACCTACGGTTTACAAAACCGTTGCTCTACCAACTGAGCTATTCTGGCAATATAATTTTACGCACAACTATTTATTCACTTTCCCAACTTACTTCGCAACGGTTTACAAAACCGTTGCTCCCCGCCCGTACCGAACGCCAACCGGTACGTTCGGGCGGGTACCAACTGAGCTATTCTGGCAATTTGGTTTTTAAAAATCTTCTTCCTGCGGCTGATTTCAGATACAATTCTCTTTTTCTCGCCTCCTCAAATGTAGCATATTCTTCCTTATAAACAAGCAACAAATTTTTCATTCTACTTGTCGTTATTGTGTGCCCAAAACGATGCTCATTCAACCTCCTTACAATATCGTTCGTCATCCCTTTATACACCTTGCCGTCACTATCTTTTAGTACATAAACTGTAAACATAAAATAATGTGTGTTGCTCCCCGCCCGTACGACTGGTGTCGTCCAGTCGGGCGGGTAACAACTGAGCTAAGGCGGCATATATTGTAAACTTCAGACACTTTACAATATTTTTATTTTGTTTTCAACGATTTTTTGTATTCTGCCACATCTCTGAGAAAAAAGGAAACTGAGCCCTTCTTTCGGAGAGCGCCCTTCCCTTCTACCATATCAAACCATTTGCGATGACGTTCTTTGAGCTTCGACCCCATGATGCCTATCAAGTGAAGGACCTCGTGAGCAATCGTAAAGAAAGCAATGAGCGCATATTCCTTGATCTTCACGAGTACCTTAGTGCGGAAAACATGCCATACACGGTGAATCGTCTCGTAGAGCTTGCCATGAAGCTCCTTCTCCACACCCTCCACAAGAGAGAGCTTGAGTTCACGGAGCGACACAAGTTTCCACGCAATCATCCCCATGATGGTTGCAAGCGAAAGATAAAATAATGTGATGATGATTTGCATTTGGGTAGAATATAGGATTTGGAATTTTGAATTAACTCAAACCAACCCAATCGATATTCATAACAAACTACTTTTCTACTGCGAAGCGAGTGAAACGAGCTACCTCAATCTTCTCACCAAACTTCTGCACACCACCATCGATAACTTGCTTGATGGTCATATCAGGATTCTTGATGAATGGCTGCTCGAGGAGCTCAGCAACATCAGCAGGACCTACTGCGGTGATGTGCATAGCAATATCACGAGCAATACCTACGAACTCTTCATTGCGTGCAACGAAGTCAGTCTCGCAAGAAAGCTCAATAATCGTACCCATAAGCTTGGTACTGTGAATATATGCATCGATAACACCCGCTCCGAGAGTACGGTCACCCTTTTTCTCTGCAATAGCCTCGCTCTTCTCACGAAGAATAAGGAGCGCCTTCTCTTTGTCGCCGCCTGCTTCCTCGAGAGCCTTCTTACACTGCATCACTGAGATTCCTGTTTCCTCACGCAATTCCTTAATTTGTTCTGTGGTAATCATTTTGGGTAGAATATTGAATATCGAATATTGAATGTCGAATTATTAAAACAAACGCAAACTACGCATTGCGACCTTCTTTGAAAGCAGCGACGATCTGTGCAATAAAGAAGTTTACACTCATAACCGAAGAGTCGTTTCCAGGGATAGCGAAATCGACTTCCTTCAAGTTACAGTCAGTACTTGCGAGCGCAATAATAGGAATGCCGAGGTACTGAGCCTCCTTCACTGCGATAGCCTCCTTACGAGGGTCGATAACAAACATCGCAGCAGGAATATCCTTCATTGAAACAACGCCGGCAAAGTTACGCTCGAGACGCTCGATATCCTTGTCGATAAGTGAACGCTCTTTCTTGGTGTACATTGCGAGTTCACCTTTTTCCTTCTTGCCACGGAGGTCCACAAGGAGAGCAACACGCTTCTTAATCTCAGGGAAGTTAGTGAGAACACCACCAACCCAACGCTCTACAACGAACGGCATATCGATAGAATTTGCTCCATCTTCAACACCCTTCTTTGATTCGCTCTTTGTTCCAACAAAAAGAATCTGCTTGCCACCCTTTGCGAGTGTCTTTACAAACTCCTTTGCCTTCTCGAGCTCAACACTCGTCCTCTCAAGGTCCATAATCTCAATACCGTTCTTGGTACCAAAGATAAATGGCTTTGTTGATGGGTGACGGCGTGAACGTGAATAGCCGAAGTGAGCGCCAACGGCGAACATTTCGGTGATAAGTGCTTCATTTGCTACTGTTTTTGTCATAAATTATTGATGTGCCAGGTTATTATTATTTAAAATGCTCAAAAAGACACTCATGGCCTTATCCTTTTGTCGCCTGTTTACAAGCCGTTATAGTACCAGAGAAGGGCTCGAATTGCAAGGCGTGTATCAATTGGTGGCCAGACCAAAAAACAAAAATCCGTTATCTCGCGACAAAGGATTTTTGTCTTGAAACAACGGATTTACATTTTTTCTTTCAGAGCCACTTTCAGAATTTCATGAATAGCAGTATCTACCCCCTTGTGGGTCTCACTGAAGGAAATAATGATACTTTTTTTGTCCTTGGAGAATCTGAAAATGAAATTCCTCCCTATTAGCCCAATGACATAAGTATCTGATATTGATTGGGTGATGAAATTCTTGTTCACCCTTTCTTCTAGCTGACTCAGCATTCTTGGGTTGAAGAAGTGATCGTCGTCAAAACTTCCATCACCATAAACACGTAGCGTTCTTGGCAAAAAAACATGCTCAAGCCAATGAGAACGACCGTGCGAAGTATTTGAAAGGGAGCTCAACAATCTTCTCCTCAAATACATTTCTGCTACGGTAGGTACAAGTTTCTGAAGAAAAACAGCGAGCTGAAGATTCTCAACATTGATTTCAACTTCGCTATTGTCTATTTCTGTAAAAATTACAGTGGTCATAACGACCTCCTTGAATAAGTTAAACTTCTCATTGATATCAACGAGGAAAGCAATCCCCCGACTCCGACTATACATATACCACTAAGAAAACAACACGTCAAATTCACAATCCAAATTCAGAACTCTTTATCACTATTCCCCGTCCTCCGCATCCCCTACCGTCCCTTTGGCGCAGGCTTCGAGAATTGGCTCGATGTTCCCGGCAAAAATCTTTTCAATATTACTCCACGACTGCTTGATACGGTGGTCAGTAATACGGTCCTGAAGAATGTTGTAGGTGCGGATCTTCTCAGAGCGGTCGCCGGTGCCAATTTGTCCTTTACGGTCTGCGGACACATCACTCTCCTTCTTTGCACGATCAATGTCCTCGAGGCGCGCAATGAGCATCGACATCGCTGTTTCGCGATTCTTGAGCTGACTGCGCTCATTGGAGCAACGCACTGCGAGGCCCGTAGGCTTGTGGATGAGGCGCACGGCGGTTTCCACTTTGTTTACGTTCTGACCACCTGCACCACCCGCACGACAAAACTCCATTTCAATATCTGTTGGGTTTATTTCGTATTTTGTTACTGGATAAATAGGGAGGACCACCACGGACGCAGTCGAGGTATGCACACGGCCCATCTTTTCTGTGGCAGGAATACGCTGTACACGATGCACGCCTGTCTCCCAGCGAAGCATCTCGTAAGCATCTTTGTTCTTTATCTCAAACGACGCTTCTTTGTAGCCGCCCATTTCACTCACGTGCTCGTCGAGCTTCTTGAATTCCCAACCTTTCTTCTCAGCGAAGCGCTCATACATAAGTGCGAGGTCCTGTGCAAAGATTGCCGCCTCTTCCCCACCAGCTCCCGCGCGCACTTCGAGAATAATTTCTTTTGGCTTCACTTCTTCTTCTTTATCACGTTCAATGATTTCTGTCATTTGCTTTGCGAGAGCGTCAATCTGTGTACGGAGGTTTGTCTGCTCCTCGGCTCCCATCTCTGCGAATGCGGGGTCAGCTGCAATCATTTCCTTGACCTCTGTCTCTGCAGCCAAAAGACGCTCGTACTCATCTGCGAGATATTTTGTCTTGTGATTTGATTTAAAAGTTTCGAGGTCCATATTTGTTAGTTTAACATAATTTCAGTATGCAAAAGAAAAACCACAGAGAAATAATCGCTGTGGCTTCTCTGCTACGCTACTTCTTTGTAGCAGCTGCGCGCTTCTTGAAACGCTCTACACGTCCACCCTGGTCGAGAACCTTTTCCTCTCCCGTAAAGAATGGGTGACATGAACTACAGATTTCAACGTCGATCTTTGGCATTGTTGAGCCAACGACAAACTTCTCGCCACATGAGCAAGTTACCTGCGCTTCCTGATTATAGCTTGGGTGAATTTCTTTCTTCATAATGGGCAAAGATTACCAGATTGTTGTGTTTTTTGCAATAGGAGCGCTTATCTATATACTAAATGAATGAAAAGGAAGCTCATTTTTGGATTTATTGTGGCTTTTGCGCTGATTACAGTACAAGAAGCGTTCTTTTCGAAGGATGCTCCTGCTTCTACTTGGAACTCCGAGGTCCAAGTAAATCGAATAAGTACATCAACTCCTGCTCTCGTCACCCGTGTGGTCGACGGCGATACGATAATTGCACTCATAAATGGTGTATCAGAAAGAGTACGACTCATCGGCGTCGACACACCCGAGACCGTTGACCCGCGCAAGCTCGTGCAGTGCTTCAGCAAAGAAGCGAGCGCATTTACGGCAACACTTCTCCAAGACAAAACTGTTCGCCTTGAGTTCGACCCGTCACAAAGTAACCGTGACAAATATGGTCGCCTACTCCGCTATGTATTTCTCACTGACGGCACACTCATGGACAAACTTCTTATCACAGAAGGCTACGGTTACGAATACACCTATGATACACCCTATAAATATCAGAGCGAATTTAAACAAGCACAAGCAAGTGCAAAAGAATTAAAGAAGGGTCTGTGGGCGGATGGTGTATGCGTAAAACAATAAGTTTACTTAATCAAAACCCCCACTATCCCAAAACTTTAGCCATGGCTAAAGTTTGGGGATAGTGGTGTTTTTGCTGATTACTCCCCTTTTTGTTACAGTACACACTACTAGGAGGCGTCGCATAGTGGCCTAGTGCACCGCCTTGGAAAGGCGGCAGGCTCGAAAGGGTCTCGAGAGTTCGAATCTCTCCGCCTCCGCAAAAGTTTAGAACGGGCCCGTGAGCCCGAAATGCGCTCGGCGCAAAGCGCCGACGAAAATGCGCACCCACCGCCGAGCCCAGAATCTGAAAGGGTTTTCCACGCTCCGCGCGGCTGAAAAAGTACGGTTCGATCCAGAATTCTAAAGTTCGAACCGACTTTTTTGAATTCCTGAAGTAATTCTTCAGGAATTCCGTCGTTTGCCAATTCCATATTGTGAATATTAGCTTTTAAAAAACTATCAGTAAGTTCGAACCGATTATGAGATTTTTCATCAAAAACCGATAATTTCTCTTTGAGAAGCTGTTTAGCGTTAACGAGAGCGCTCTTTGCGTCGCGGTACTCTTCTAGCAAAAGTGCGCTCTCTAGATATGCCGACATCAGCTTCTCAATTTTAGAATCCAAAAGAGAAATTTCTTGTTTTGTTTTTTGAGAAAAAATCTCACTCGATTGAGTTTCGGATGATTGGTCTTTTTTGTTTTCTTCAATCATCCATTTCGCCCAATCGAGAGGCAAAGAAACTTTTTTGATGCTCTCTCGGATTTGAGATGTGATGAGTTCCTCACGAATATATTTTTGCGTGCAGGGATTTTTTCGTTTGGTACAGCGGAGATAATGATGACCCTTCTGTTGCTCAATAGTAATAAAACATCCGCACTCACCACAACGAAAAAACCCACGATACAAATATGGCTTCAGCCCCTTTGAGTGAGGCTTTGATTTTCTCATCGTCATCTCTTGAGCCGAATCAAAAAGTTTCTTTGAAATAATCGGTTCGTGCTTTCCTTCAAAAATCTCGCCGTTATACCTCATCAAACCTGTGTAGATGGGGTTACGGAGGATTTGCTGATAGTTGGACACCGCAAGTGCTCCTCCGCTTTTTCGCATCAATCCAAGAGCGTTAAATTTCTCACGGAGTTCCTTCAAAGTGAAGTTACCTGTTGCATATGCCTCAAATGTTTTCTTGATGAGCGGAGCTGTTAATATATCAACTACAATTTTTCCCTCTTTGTTGAGATATCCCAGCGGAGCCATTTGAGGCCATATGCCATCCTTCACTTTGTTTCTATGCCCACGCTTAATGTTCTCACTTAGGTTATCAACATAATACTTGGATTGAGAAAAAGCGATTGAAAGCATAAATTTGCCTTGCGGTGTCGGATCAAACCAAAAAGTTGAGAATTTTAGATCCTGAATAATTCCCGTATCAACGAGGTAGATAACTTTTCCGCCGTCTACCGAGTTGCGAGCAAGTCTATCGGGATGCCACGCCAAAATACCAGACGCCTCACCTTTTTCCATTCGCTCTATCATTTCATTAAACACAGGGCGACCTGGTATTTTGGCGGTCTGCTTTTCGACAAAGACATCGACCACTTCAATCTGTTCCTTTAACGCTAACTCATTCAACTCGCTCAATTGGTCAGAGATACTACGAACTTGCCTGTCTTTGTCATCCGTAGACTTGCGCGTGTAAATGAAAAACTTTTTTGTTTGATTATTCATAAATTTGTATTGGCAAACGAGGAGCCGCGCGGAGCGTGGAAAACCCTTTCAGATTCTGGGCTCGGCGGTGGGTGCGCATTTTCGTCGGCGCTTTGCGCCGAGCGCATTTCGGGCTCACGGGCCCGTTCTAAACTTTTGCGGTGTCTATTGGACGAAGTTCGAACATATTTTGAATTGAATCCGAATGCGGACTAACGTCCGCTCGGCGTGCGTGGTAATTCGGTACCAATGCGTACGCTCCACCAATGTGGTAACTCTAACGAATTCCGTCAACGCGCGGGTACGCGCGTTCGCCCGAGCCCTCATCGCTTTTCCATTCTTTCTTTGTTTGGCGGGGGGATTTTTTTGAAAAGGTATGGCGATGGGGCGAATTTACCAAATTCGCCCCACGAAAAAGAATTATTTATAGAATAATTCGTGGTTGCGAAGCTCTTTCTTTATTTCCAAATAATTAGGAAGAGTCTTCTCGATTAGGGCCCAGAATTTTTTCGAATGATTAAATTCCTTCAAGTGACACATTTCGTGCACGATAATATAGTCCTGATGTTTTTGTGGCAAAAAAACTATTTTGTAATTCAGATTCAAATTTCGCTTGAGCGAACAACTGCCCCAGCGGGTCTTTTGATTCTTGATAGAGATTTTATTGAATGAATATCCATAGATTTCATTATAAAATCTCACGCGCTCAGTTACGAGTGCGAGGGCTTTATCTTTGTGCTCTATATAGTCCTCGTGCGAGAACGTACGAATAGCCTTGCTGTCGATACTCTTGAAAAACTTTATTTTGTCAGAAACCCATTGTTTCTTGTCTGAAATAAATTTTTCAATTATTGACAGCTCTACGCCGAAAGGACTCGTGACCACGACACTTCCATCACAATACACAGCGAGGCGCACTCTTTTTGCTCGCTTACTTTTTTTGAGTGTGTATGAGATTTTCTTTTCCATATGTACTAGAATTTTTTATCAATTACATCTACTAGTCTGTTCAAGAATTTCGGGAAGTCAGTAACCTCAAACCGACCTTTATAATCCTTCAAAATTAGCTCCTGCAATGTCTGCTTAATATCCTTCACAAACGCATCGCGCTTTGAGGATTGTTGCCAACCAGCATCAACCTCATCCTCAACTCTGCTTCGTAGCTCCTTCACAAACTCTTTAATGTCTTCATCTTTTCCTCTCTCGATAAACTCTTGCGATATCACATAGAGCGCATATTCTTTGAGATCGAGCCCCATCTCTTTTGCCTCGTCTCCTTTTGTCCTAATATCTTTCATTAGTTCCTCGTAGCGACGAATACGCTCGGCGAGGTCAATTTGATTTTGTTCAAATTCCTTACGAATAGCGCTCAAGCGCTCGCTAAATTTTTGATATGCAGGGTCTTCATCAAGATTGATTGAGATTTCCTGTTTGAGCATTTTCTCAAGATTGAGGGCTTTGTCCTCATCATCCATCTTATTGAGACGCTCAAGTGTATACAAGTCATTTACACGGAGCTCACGGAAATTCTTTGTGATTCCCTCGTAGTCGATAATATTACTCTTTTGAATAAGCTCTCGCATTTTCTCGCCATAACCCTCCAAAAGATAATTATCGTTTTCACTTCTGAATTCCTTCAAAAATGCCAAATAGAAACTCGTAACCCACTCAAACGGACGAATGGACTCCTTCAAGAATGGGTCAGGCGAAAGAAACTCAAACAAACTCTTGAGCTTCATATATTTCTCAACAAAGTATTTCTGCTTGTCTTGATTGTCAATAAATATCTTCAAACATCGTCGGAGATTGTCCATCGACGGGTCTTCTATGTTGACCCCGATAAATAACTTCATTGCATCATTCATCGTATCGGTAAACTTTGCTTTGACACGTTCAATATCAATCATTGCAGAATCAACAACTTCCTCGTCAAAATCAAGCGCCTCGTAGAGATTGCGCGTGATGCCGTAGTAGTCAATAATCTTTCCCGCCTCCTTGTTTTTATAGACACGGTTCGTGCGCGCAATCGCCTGCAAAAGATTGTGATCACGAAGCGGTTTATCGAGATACATCACTTGCTCAATAGGCGCATCAAAGCCTGTGAGCAACATATCGCACACCAATAAAAATCTTAAAGAAGATTTTGGGTCTTTGAAACGCTCAATGATTTGCTCACGCTCCTTCTTACTCGTGTTATACGCTTTCAAATCATCCGCATCGCTGTTGGGGTCTCCAGGCGAATACACTACCGCTGACCATTCTGCGGGTATGAGTTTATCGAGAAGCTTCTTGTAGTTCGCCACTGCTTCGCGGTCATATGCCACTATTTGAGCCTTGAAGCCGTTTGGTGCGACATAAAGCTTGTAGTGCTCCACAATGTCACGTGCGACAGCTTCCATACGTTTTGGAAGCTTTACAAGGGCCGCCTTTTTGCCGTATTTCTTCACGAGTTCGGTCTTCTGCTTCTCCGAGAGGTCGCTCGCGATTTCATCAAATTCTTGGTCGAGCTTTTCATCATCGATAGAAAACTTCGAAAGTCGTGCTTCGTACGTCACGGGGATTGTCGCGCCGTCGTCGATAGCTTGCTGAATAGAATAATAGTCGAGATAACGCTTGCCATCGCCTTCATAATTGCGGAACGTGTTGGTGTGCGTCTTGTCGACAGGTGTACCCGTGAATCCAAAGAAGAATGCTTTTTTGAAAGCATCGCGCATTTTAATACCTGACTTTCCTTCGTCTCCACGGTGCGCTTCGTCAGAGAGAATAATCACATTCTCGTCGAGATTTTCTACCTTGTCGCCAAGCTCAGAAAACTTTTGAATAGTCGTGATAAATATTCCACTGATTGGTGACTGTATCTTTTCTTCCAAATCTTTGCGTGACGTGACACGAACAATATTTTTCCCTCCTGCATTAGTAAACGTCTCAAATATCTGGTCGTCCAAGTCTACACGGTCAACAAGAATAAACACTTTCGGATTGTTGAGTGCTTTGTTGAAGCGGAGCTTCCACGCAGTGAAGTACATCGTGAGTGTCTTGCCTGAGCCCTGCGTGTGCCAGATGAGCCCCTGACGCTTTTCTTTACTCAAAACACGCTCGACTATTTTGTTGGTTGCGCGCATCTGCTGATAGCGAGCTACTTTCTTCACGAGCTTCTCTTTTTCCTTTTCAAACAAAATGAAGTTCTGAACAATATCCAAGAAATTCATTTTTGAGAGAAGCGAGTGGAGTGTCATCTCGAGGTCACCACCGAGCTCCTTTTCAAGCTCATCATCGCGCCACTTGAGGAAGTGCTGTTTTGGTGCGCCCGTTGCTCCGTAGACTGTTTGTAGCCCATCGCTCGCAATATTGAAACAGTTGGGAATAAAAAGTTTGCGCGCAACTTTTTCATAGCGCTTGATTTGCTCAATACCGTTTTCAAAACTTACATTCTCGGATGCCGTAGGACTTTTTGCTTCAATGACAACAAGAGGGAGTCCGTTCAAGAAAATCATTACATCGGGGCGAATGTTTTCAGTGTCACCTTCGAAATAGAATTGATTAGTTACGACAAATTGATTGTTCTCAGGATTTTCAAAATCAACGAGCTTGTAGTCGTACTTTTTTCCCGTCGTGGCATTTTTGAGGTTGATGCCATCGCGGAGGGCTTTCAAAAAGTCTTCGTTGTTGTCGATTTTTCTGACTTCACGAATTACACTTTTGATCTCGCTTTCGCTCGCACTAGGATTGAGCGCACCTACGGCGCGCTCCAAAAGCGGAGCAATAATATACTCACTCTCCAGACTGCGAAACTTCGCAAATTCCTCAGGCTTGATGTACTCAAAACCAAGCTTATCTTTAATAAACTTGATGATGTAATTTTCTACTGTTACTTGTTCGTTGAATTTCATATTATTTATTCCGTTATTCCTATTTGCTGTCTGATTTCTACTAGATAGCCCTTTGCTACATCGACCAATAATTTCATCGTTTCATCTGCTTGTTTTTCAAACTCCTCCAGATAGCAAAGAGCTTGGGGTATGTTATTTTTCTTTTTATAATGCAAAAATCCTAGCCAGAAATATATTTCTGGCTTTGCAGTACCATTTTTTATTAGTGCCTCGTTGAATTCAAAAACCTCCCGCAAAGTATTCTCTTCTCCATCAAAAGAATGACGTGATAAATGTTTACACATTTTTAGCGCATCAAGATAGTTGCTCTGCCACAACAAAAGAAAAGTTTTGTTATATTTCCACGTACTATCATACCCACCCAAGAATTCCGCTCTACGCGTACTCAAAAGAGCCTCACCTGGGTTATTATCAATAGAAAATTCAATCAACGATCTGAACACCCAAGCAGCATAACTTCTGGGATTTGCAACAAAGGACGCGGTCAATTCTTCCTTTGCTCGGTTAGTATTTCCTTTTGTTAGTTCGTACTGCGCAATGGTGATATGCGAGTCTGAGACTAATATTGGAATTTTTGAACGAATGAATGCTAAGTTTGGTGGAACTACTGGGAGCGCAGAAATTTCAATATCTAGTGCTTTTAAAAGAGTAAGTGCTATCTCTGGATCACCTGAAACTAAAGCGGCCATACTTGTAATAAATCGTGCTGTAAAATATATGTGGTCAGCAGTTAATTCTGAAAATTTAAACGTGAGATTATTTGAAAATTCAATTCTCACAGGTAACGCACTTCTAAAATCCCTACTAATTATGTTTTTTGTTTTTACTCCAACTGGACTATGAATAACATACCCATTAAGGTCGAGATATGTTTTTTCACCCCGGTTGCGCGCTGTACCAATAACCCAAAAATGGCCATCCACTTTTTTGTTTAAGCGGTCAATATCGCCTTTTTGCTTTATTTCGGTCGCGTGATGGTTCGGTAAAACAATAATGTCTATCATTCCCGACAATTTTGCATTTTCAAAATTCTTACTGAGTTTTGCAACTAAATCATCTTTGAGGTGCGAAATTTCAGGGCCATCTGAGGCAATAGCAATAACGATACCGATTCTGTCCTTTTTTCTACGCGGAAAATAATGCCCCCACCACAACCATCCTGACATTATTAATACGAGAACAAGTTTGTAAAAAAGAAAAATATATTCGGATGGAAAATATCCACGCAAAAAACTATCAACAAATACAAAAGCCACAACAGCAACAAATAACCACACCATAAGTACCTTTGGTGTATGGGACTCGCTTCTGAATTCATTTAAAAGTTGGATAATTTCTTTCATGGTCATTTTGTTCTTACACTTCCACTCAACAAATCCTGCATCAGGCCTTTTTTAAGAAGGGTGAGTTTTTCTTTTAATTTTTTATTGACTGAAATCTTTTCATCGACAGCTGAGAGGATTTCTGCGATTTGCTTCTGTTCCTCTATCTTAGGGACGGCTATTCCCATCTTCATCAATGTACCAGCTGGTATAAATGGCATTGTTGAACGTGTTGCGTTTTTTCTTATGATTTCTCTACTGTAATTCAAAAAATATGCTAAATATTTATTAGTAACTTTCTCTTTATTAACCTGAATACGAAAAATATTCCAGTTAATCAACACCTCTTCATCTCTTTCCAAAATGGAAGCAGACCCCATTGCTGAGCCAATATTACAATACAAAATATCTCCCTTTTGTGGTTTACAGTTATCGCTTAGCCGTTCAAATGTTTCGGAATCAACATATTTAATATCTGAATAACTAATATAGTTTTCATAAATATTATTTGATCTTAATACCGAAATTCCTGACACAGAATAGTAAACTTTTTCTGTGGTTGTGTTCACGCCTTGGTTTGCCTTTTTCACAACATCTCCAAAAACTAACTCCTCCCACTCCAAGGGAATATTTCCGATTTTGGTTTCCTTGAATTTTGTATGCCCAATCCCGCGAGTAAAAAGTTGTTGCATCAATCCGCGCTTGAGTTTTTCTGTCGCCTCAATCACTTCCTGCGTCTTTGCAATATCCTCATCCACCGCCCCCAAAATCTCCGCAATCTTCTGCTGTTCGTTAATTGGGGGAAGTAGAATTTCAACACTTTCTACTTGACTTGAGCTTATATTTTTTTGAGCCGCGCCGATAAAATACTTCTCGAGTTTGGATTTGAAATCATCAGACAAAAATATTTGAAAAGTGAAATCAGGGTCTATTTCTTTGTCCTTAAAAAGGACACGTCCAACACGCTGATTGAGCAATGCTGGCAAGTGATGCTTTTTAATTCGAGCAACCTTTCCAAGTTCACCTGTCATCCCCATAAGAATATCATTGTCTCTGAGATGCACGGGTTCATTATTTTCATGTTCATTTTTAGATATATAAACAAAATCATCGGCGACAAAATCTCCTTTCCCAACATTACCAATTCTAACAAGAGGTATGCCCTCAGCCACATAATTTGAAGCACTAAAAGCATTGCCCCCCTGAAGCTTTATGTGTTTCCCAATTGGTAGTATTTTCCATCCGCTCGGGATATTCTTTTGTGTGGAATTATTTTTCATTATCGATAATACTTTGTTTATATTTCTCAATCACTTTTTTATCTGTTTCCATATTCACAACAATTCCCTTTTTAGTTAAAACTAAATACTTAGCATCTAGTGTTTTTCGCGTCGGTCTTGAATACTCAAAATACTCTGACAAAAGTTCATTGTGAGCCAGAACCATAAAGTCATGTAGGTAGCAACTTATACTCCATGCATCTTCATGAATATCCTTGGTTATTTTATCAACATCATCTCTGTTCCACTTTCTCCAATCATACTCATTGTTAACTGAATACATTTGCAACATGCTTATATTTTTAAAAATTCGAGCTTTTGTATTATCAATTTCAGCAACAAGACTCTCTTTTACTGCATATAAATTTTTGATAGGTGCCATCCAGTCATCAAATAAATAAAGTATGGCAATATATTTATCATTAAAATCAAAATACGAGCTATTGAGTTCAT
This sequence comes from Minisyncoccota bacterium, assembly GCA_041660105.1. Taxonomy (GTDB): domain Bacteria; phylum Patescibacteriota; class Minisyncoccia; order Phycocordibacterales; family UBA1550; genus UBA1550. The sequence continues at coordinate 20,260 of JBAZWZ010000008.1, forward strand.
TAACAAAGGAAGTCCACTTTTTCGTACCCTCAAAAACGCACTCCATCTCACCATATGGAATCCACTCGCCCTTGTATTCTTTTTTTAATTTCAAATCAAAAGAAATCATGGAAGACTCCATCAAAATAAATGGTGTTGACGTTTTCGCCATAAAACTAGCTAGAGCGTCTTGATTTTCTTTGTGCAAAACAACAAATTGCTTATAGATATCGTATTTTATTTCAGTTATTAGTTGCTGCTTGATATTTTTACCTTGCATCCATAATGCAACCAACCATCCAGCCACAGCAAGAATAATTGCCATTAAATTTCCATTAACACCTTTTACCGTTTCCTTTACAAGCAAATAAATTTTGTTCAAAAAATGAACTTCCAAGGAATCAACGCAGACGATAAGAGCCACAGACAAAACAATCAAGAGCCAGAAGCCCCAATTTGGAATATTTTTTTGCGATAGATTAGTTTCCATTATATTTACAGACCAGAGCTCTCATAATCAGGTTGCTCGAATGAGTTACTTGATGAATTTTCTTTTTTTGTCCAACGATCAACATATACTCCAAATTTAATCCTACTGACTGTAGAGTTCTTAATTTCCTTTGCAGTTTCTCCGCTCCCCTCAATCATAGAAAAGACCTTAACTCCTGCCTTTCCCGAAGCAGAAGTGACGTCTTCAGCGGTTACAGCAACATCAAATTCAACAGTCCGCTGGTCTTTCAAACTATCCAGATGCATATCTCTCGTTGAGGAAGTTCGTGACTCTTCAACAGCCTCAGTGATATCTTTAAGTACACTTTTTATAAATTCCTTTAGTTCCATAATTTTATTATTTCAATTCTGATAAATTATTTTTTGCCTTCAATCTTCTTTACCTCAACACCTTTCTTTAACCTAGTGATTGTTTTGTTTATTCCATCAGCAACTGGAAGATTCTCTGGCATTACTCCGCCTATTGCTTTAATAGTTCTTCTCACCATAGCACCAACTTCTCTGTGCAGTTCGTTTGCTTTATTTTTATCTTTTGTGCCATCTCTGCGAAGTTTTGCCTCTGCTTGCGTTGCCCTAAATAGATTCGCAGCTAGCTCCTCGCTCCCCATGTGATCCAAAATCTTTTGTGATTTCTTCAGTCCTTTTTTCTTATGAAGCTCTTTCATACCAAGCCCTCCGTATAACCCTTGATATCCAAGATTTTGGAAGATTGCGTAATCATAAGGTTCAACAACACCCGCCTCCCTAGCCGCTGAAGCAAGATCACTGTTATGCTTTTTCATTTCTTCTCGAAGCAACACTCTTTTTCTATCTTCCAATAGAATTTCTTGAGCCTCCTGTTTCCATGTTTGAATAGCAAAATAAGTTTGCGCATGAGCAACTTCTTCTTTCGAGGGGTCGCCATTTTGGGCTATCAAATAACAAGCATATTTTGAAAGAATATAGTCTTTTCCTGGTCTTCCGCCCACTTCGAGGGTTTTTGCTGGAGCAAGCAAAAACTCTTGACTAGAATCTCCCCCTGAGGTATTACACGATTCAATCGCTCGTCTTATTGCCTCTTCAAATCCTCGCCAAGTATCATAGCCAAGTAACGGCATTAGCTCTCTTGCCAACCAGTACTCTGCTCCATATTCAGTAACTCGCTTAATTTTTTCAAATGGTGTTGTTTCCATAATTTTTAATATTTTAAATTTGATAAACTATTTAGGTACTTTGCTTTTCTTTTTTGGTTTTAATCCAGTCACTCTTACATTATGAGTATAATCGTCATTCGCATTTTTAATTATTCTTTTGCTATATACTAAAGTCTTAATTTCATTAGCTTCAGTCATTGGATTCTTTACTTTTGCCATATTTTTAATATTTTAATTCTTTTAAGTACCCCTCGACTTTTTTATTCACCACCTCACGCTCCTTCTCAATCTCTCGCACTTCATTCCACACGGTCTTCACATCCACCGCCACCTCGTCTTCTCCATTTTCTACATAGCGACGCACATTGAGGTTGAACTCGTTTTCTTCGAGCTCTTTGATATCAATCACGCGAGCATACTTCTCAATATCTCTGTAGCCCTCAAATGCTGACACTATTTTCTCTATATCCTTTATGCGCAGGCGGTTTTGATTTTTGCCTTCCTCGTAATCTTGCTCAGCATCAACAATAAGAATTTTATTCTTATGGCTCTCTGGTTTGTTTTTATTAAAAATCACAATAGCCGCAGGAATACCTGTGCCATAAAAAAGTTTTGCAGGAAGTGCGATGATAGCCTCAATCAAATCGTTCTTGATGAGCTGTTCACGAATACGACCCTCTGCGCCACCACGGAAAAGTACGCCGTGCGGAAGCACAATACCTGCACGCCCGTTTTCATTCATCGACTTCACCATATGGAGCACAAAGGCGTAGTCCGCCTTTTTTGCAGGAGGCATTTCGTAGCCCGATACTCGTCCGTATTTGTCGGATTTAAATTTCTCAGATTCCCATTCACTGATGGAGTACGGAGGATTTGCAACACAGATATCGAATGTCTTGAGCGAGCCGTCTTGATTCAAAAACTTTGGGTCGGCGAGTGTATCTCCGCGCTGAATATCCGCACTGTCGAGCCCATGGAGGAACATATTGATTTTTGCGATAGCATACGTGCCGAGGTTGATTTCTTGACCGTAGAGATAGAGCGAACGAGCTTTCTTCTCTCCCGCTTCTGCCTTGAGATGATGATATGCTTCAAGAAGGAAACCACCAGAGCCCACGGCCATGTCGTAGATATGATCCTTCTCGTGTGGCTTCAAAATATTTATAATCACACGCTCAACTTCACGAGGGGTGTAGAACTCTCCGCCTTTCTTGCCTGCGTCGGCCGCGAATTGCTCGATGAGATACTCGTATGCATCACCGAGGAGGTCTGAGCTGATGTATGTATCGCCAAAGTTATGACTTGAGAAATGATTGATGAGGCGCTGGAGTGTTTCGTTGGGAAACTTGTCTTTGTTTGCAAAATCAAGGTCGTCAAAAATCTTGTCGAGCTTTGGGCTGTTTGCATTGGTGAGCTTATCAAAAACTTCGTTGAGCTTCTGACCGATTCCTTCGGCTTGTTTCTGCACTACTGACCACTGACAATCCTTTGGAACTTGGAAACGGTGATTGTGGTCTTCGCGAGCCAAATCTTCGTTGTGATATTCTTCAATAACTTTTCTATATTCCTCATCCCACGAGTCGCTGATGCGCTTATAAAAAAGTAGTCCAAAAATATATTTCTTATAATCCGAGCTATCAATCTTGCCACGCAAAATATCAGCACTTCTCCAGAGGAATTGCTTGAGTTGAGTGAGATTCATTTTTCCTTCTTCGTCGGTGAGTGGAACGCCGAGGTCTTTCACAATACTTTTATCGCCCGCAATCTTTTCAATATCTTCTGGTCGATACTTTCTGTCGGCACGGGGCCCGACTCTGAGGGGTGTGATTATTCCTTTTTCTTCCCAGTTGCGGAGGGTGTCTTTGTTGATACCAAAAAGCTTGGCAACTTCGCCAATTGAGAGCAGTGTCGGTTCGTTCGTTGTTTTCTTCATTTCACAATGGTATCAGAGTGGCTATATTGTTGTCAACTTTTTTGCTATTTTCATAACTTTTCCTATGTGCGGAGGATAGGTTTAGCGTAAAATATGGCTATTTTGGCTATATTTCAAGAAAATACCCTCTACAATGCCCTTGTAGGCTTATGTGGGGCTCTAGGGCGCGAGAATTTATACCTCCCGCTCTAACATTGCTCCCAAAAACTACTTATTTACGTTCTAGATCAAGAATGGTAGGTTCCTCTTTTATCCTACTGTATATATACGATATAAAAATTGTTAAGAACAAGAACAAGCCGAGTGTTGGAGATATGTATAAAATAAATTTAAAAGAGTTAACTGAAATTGAAGCGATTGTATTGAGAACATCGATGGCTAGACCAAAAACAAAATACATTAAAGCCATCAATGCAATCCAAGTCACTGCCTTAATTAAATTATAGAGCCACCAGAGCCCGAACCCTTTAACAATAATGTCGTGAAGAATTTTATAGTATCCAATTTCATACAACAAGGCTCCAGGGAGAATAAAAGCGAGAGCACTGTAAAGCCCTCGTACAAAAATGCTAGGTTGCTCAATAGGACTAATTGATTCCCAAATAAATGTGTTACCGAGATGCCACGAACAAACTGCGTAGACCAGAGCCAGAAAAAAGGAAGCGACAGCTGACTGAGTGATTTCTTTTTTGTATTTTAGTAGTGTATTTTTATGCCAAGACATTTAGATAATTCTTAATCTTTATCTATATATTATACCATATTTTAGTATAAATTGCAATAGCCCAAAAGGCGCCATATTTAGGCGCTTTTTGGTATAATCTCCATATGCCAGACGAAACAACCCCAAATCCAGCGCCCGCACAAAGCCCAATTCCCCAAGCGCCAGAGGCGCCAACTGCTGTCGTTCCTGAGCCAGTAGTGCCAGCCCCAGAAGTCCAGATTGAGCCTGTTTCTGAGCCCGCATCGGGTCAAATGGGCGGAAATGACCCGATAACACCCGCACCAATTGAAACCCAGCCAGCGCCAGCTCCTGTAGAAACTCCCGTGGCTACAGTTGAGCCTGTACTAGTAGAAACGACAGTGTTAGAAGTAACACCGCCAGAAACAACTCAACCAACCCAAACTGAGACCGTAATTGAACCAACACTTGCACAAACCACAACCGAAGTGACATCTGTGGCGCAAGTTGAAACTCCTGCACCTGCTCCTGTTGTAACTCAAACACAAACCTCGACATCCGCGCAAGTCGTCGCAAGTGTTGTTGCTCCCGTCGTAGCTCCAGTCATCGCACAAACTTTTACAAAATCTATTCGTGAACTTTTCACCAAAGCACAACTTGCAATACAAAACAGAAAAAGAAAAAAGATTGATCGTATTCTTACATTGTTTGCGAAGCAAGCAATGATCACCAACAACGAAGTTGAGAAACTTTTGCATATATCAGACTCAACCGCTACACGCTATCTTTCAACTCTCGAAAAAGAAGGAAAGATAAAACAAAACACGAAGAAAGGACACACAACTTCGTATTCTAAAATATAAAAAAGGGAGTGATTCCCCGTGCGCGCAAGGGTGGGAAAAGTGTGTGCGTACTCGCACATACTGGGGGTAAGCACGTATGCATCTTGAGCCTCGGGCATTTTCCGCTAGGGTGTCCCTGACTAAAGGACGAGTGCCGCAGCTAAACGAAGTAGAATAGGTCAAAAGCGGAAGCGACACAGCAAACTCTAGGATGAAAAAGTGGAAAGGGGTTGTGCGAGTGGTGGACTCCGTAGGCCTGCCAAACGAAGCCATATTATCTAGCTCAAACAGCAACCAATAAAGCACTATAAACTCTACCTTCCACAGCGAGGAGGAACCCGAAGCTGGGGGAAGGATTCCTTCCTTCCCCCAAATAGCGGGGTGTTTGCCTTGCTTCCAGGAGCTCGAACGGGTCAAATGGGCGGAAATGACCCGATGACGTCAGAGAGCAGATGCAAGGCAAAACCACCCCATCATAGACATCTAGGCACTCGTAGCCCTAGCGGAAAAAGTCCGAGGCGAATGCCGAGGATGGACCCCCTATGAAGAGGTGACCTAGCGGAAAAGAAGAAAGAGGCACAATATTGTATCTTGATTCCGTCAGTTTCCTTTTTCAAAAGGAAACGCGCCCGTAGCCCCATCGCCATACCTTTTCAAAAAAATCCCCCCGCCAAACAAAGAAAGAATGGAAAAGCGATGAGGGCTCGGGCGAACGCGCGTACCCGCGCGTTGACGGAATTCGTTAGAGTTACCACATTGGTGGAGCGTACGCATTGGTACCGAATTACCACGCACGCCGAGCGGACGTTAGTCCGCATTCGGATTCAATTCAAAATATGTTCGAACTTCGTCCAATAGACACCGCATCGTGTCGAAATTGGGTTTTGTATTCTAAATCATGAGTGAAATCTACAAACTAAACGATAAGGAGTTGTCGGATATTAATAATATATTAATTAGTAAAACAAACATATCTGACTCATCACATTGCTTCTGTGGCAGCAATAAAGAATTTTCTGACTGTTGTAAAACCGAACCAAATTCTTGGAGCATCAAAACGAGTTTTGACAAGGAATTAGTCGATTTTCTTAAATCTAAAGATTGGAACAAGGTTGATAATCAAGATATTTTGTTTTTACTACCAAAGTTTAAAAAATATTATTTAGAATCTTTCGATATGTGCGCTCGCCCAGGATGCTCAAACAAAACTACAGTAAATAGTCATGTATATGGTAAAAAACACGTAGAAAAATATTTAACAAATAATAAGTGCAAAATCCCTAACATCAACTCAAGCGAAACCGAATATTTCAATGTTGTAGATACTGGCAAACCAATAACTTATAGGATATTCTGCAATACTTGCGAGCAGTTGTTTGAAAATATTGATAATCCTGAACACGATATTCTTGATGACCAAAATGCATTTCTGCACATCTTAAGGACTCAATCATACCAATACCAATACTGTCGTTTTGATTTAGCTTTTGCTCATCAATTCATTCTTTACATTAAAGGTGTTCTTGAAACGGAAAGACACAAGAATACAGGAAGAGCTAATACTGTCATTAACCTTGATTGGTTTTTGGCAAATAATATTCGTTACCAGCATCAAGCCAAACTTAGGGATAAATTATGGGTACATTTTGGAAAGAAAGTAAATATCCCACATATTCATTCTAGGTGCTTTTCGGTAGAAAAAGTTGTATTTGCATGTGGAATATATAATCCATCGCACAACCTAAGGGGTGTTCCAATAATTTATAAAGAAGATGCTTCATTTTTTTATTACTTAATACCAAAAGACGCTAAAAGTATTTATGTAACAATTGCTAGTTTTGATGATGAATACAAAGAAATGATTAAGCAACTAGCAAATATAAATGAATATGATTTTAAAAAGTATTTAAATCACCTACTAAGCTTTTGTGGCCTTCCTCTAAACCTCATTCTTCAAGATACACACAAAATAACAGACCAAATGATTAATAAAATTAATAAAAAGAAAGCATTAACACTTAAAAACAATCCTAAAAAACCAAGTGACCTTGAGTCAAGAAAAGTATTTGCAAAATTCATTGGATAATCATTGACCCGAGCTCTACTCTCCTATATTATGGGGAGAACATGAAAAAAATACTGGTAATCAACGGACACCCAAGTAAAGAAAGTTACAATTACGCTCTTTCAGACAGCTATATTCGCGGGGCGAAGGAGGGTGGCGCAGATATTCGTGGAATCAATATTACTGACTTGCCTCTCGAAAAATATCTTCGTTGCACCGGGAAAGAAGCGCAGTGTGACGAAATAAAGAAGTCCCAGGATGATATCACGTGGGCAGAACATATTGTTTTTATCCATCCTGTTTGGTGGAGTAGCTTCCCGGGGATTATGAAGACATTTATTGATCTTGTTTTCACCCCTGGCTTTGCATATAAATATTCGCCCAAAAATCCAATACAAGAAAAACTATTAGGTGGTCGCACTGCGCATATCATCCTCACACTCAATGCGCCTCTCTGGATATACAAATTTGTTTTTTGGTCTCCAAGCGTAGTACAACTCAGAGACAGGGTCCTTGCGTTTGCTGGCATCGGACCGACAAGAGTCACTTACGTTGGGCCAGTCATTGACTCGACAGAGGAGAAAAGGAAGAAGTATTTGGAGGAAGTATATTTGTTGGGGAAGAAGTTGGCATAACAATTATAAAATAAAACAGAAATCCCATCAGTTAGCTAACTGATGGGATTTCTGTTTTATTTTCCCTACCCCTAAAACTTTTGTAAACAAAAGTTCGGGCAAACAATTTGTGTCAGACACAAATTGTTTTAGCCTATCTTCTCTTTAATCCTCTTAATAACCTCATCAATCTTGATATCAGTCTTTACAAAGTATTCGAAAACATCTCCTTCCATTGCCTTTGCAACATCTTCATTGTCGCTCAAGTTGGTCAAAACAATCACGGGAACTTTCTTCCCCCATTCGTCTTCGCGAAGCTTCTTGAGCATTTCGAGCCCGCCCATCTTTGGCATCAAGATATCAAGCAAAATCAAATCAGGATGCTCCTTGGTGGCGACAGCTAGTCCCTCTAGTCCATCCTTTGCTACAAGAACATTATAACCCTCGACAGCAAGCACATCATTGAGCACGAGCTGAAGTGGCTCTTCGTCTTCTACGATAAGGATTGTTTTTTTGTTTTCGTTCATACTAGATATTATACACTACAGAAATAAAAATAATATCAAAATAGCTCGCGTTATCCCCAACCAATTTATTCCATACCTCGAAGTGCCGCCAGGCGCTCCGCAACGGGTGGATGTGTTGCAAACATCTTGCTCATAAATGACACCATCTTGCCATCCTTGAGTGGGTTGGCAATATAGAGATGCGCTGTCGCGGTACTCACTTTTTGAAGTCCAACAGGATATGCAGAAATCTTCTCAAGTGCTGTGGCGAGACCTTCTGGATAGCGCGTAAGGAGTGCCCCTGATGCGTCCGCGAGAAACTCACGCTTACGCGAAATAGCAAGTTTGATCACTTGCGCGATGATTGGCGCAAGAATAGCGAGCACAATCCCCGCAATCAAAAGTATGACGCCGAGTCTGCCATCACGACTTCTGTTGTCCCCGCCCATAAGATTCATACGCATAAACATATCTGACATTATTGCAATGAAGCCGACGAGCACCACCACGACTGTCCCGAGGAGGATATCTCGGTTACCAATATGCGAGAGCTCGTGCGCTATGACTCCCTCGAGCTCTGACTTGTTGAGAATATCCAAAAGCCCTGTCGTGACAGCGACAGCCGCATGATCTTTGTCGCGACCTGTTGCAAATGCGTTGGGCGACATATCATCGATGACATACACCGCGGGCATCGGAAGTCCAGCAGTGATAGACAAATTTTCAACCGCATTCCAGAGGTCAAAAAATTCTTCTCGCTTTGCGGGGCGCGCTCCTGACATCTTGATAACCATTGAGTCAGAATACCAATAGCTCCAAAAATTCATCCCCACTGCGAAGATGACACCTATATATAGTATCGCAGGATTGTTTTGAATATAGCTAAACGCCCACGCAATAGCGATAACCACGGCAAAAAACATAGTCATAAGTAACCACGTCTTGCGCACGTTTTGGTCTTGGTGAGTATAGAGTGTTGTCATGATTAAAAATCAATTACTTATACCATTTCTTTTTTTCCTCTTCAATATCAGACGGATTGTAGCTTTGATTTGTTATACTATCGGGTTGACGTGGACGGATCAAATAAAGTCTGCGTTTTTGCGTTTCTAAATAGACTGATGTTGGATATTTTCTACTTACGTTAGGTCCAGTTACAACTACGGGTTCATGACCAAATGCCTTTTTGCATATCTCGCTTATCCTTTTAATAGAATCTTCATATTCATCTGGTCTGGTGAAATTTCCGCCGAAAATGATAGTGTCAACTGTTCCAATTTCAGTCTTTTGCAAAAGTTCTTCTATTTTTGCTGTTAGGTTTTCTTCAAAATCCTGTTTGTGGGTTTTTAAAAACTTCCAAGGATCTTGATGAGTTAAAATGGAAATTTCCTTGCCCGTCTCCTTGTCTGTACCAACGACAATAACTCCCGTGCAGTTCTTGTATTTATCTGACCATTTATTGTTTTCATTAGGCTCAGAAATAACATAGGTTTGTTCTCCCGCATTAAGCATGTTATTTGCTTCTAGTTTCTCTGGATCCTCATAATAATCAAGATAATCTCCATTTTTACGGATTTCATCAAAAACCTCTTTCGACTGATTGTCTAAGTTTTCAAGGTCACATATAGTTGTCATTATAGAAGGCACACCTTCACGTAGATGCTCATTTTTTAACGCATCTATCTTTTGCTTATTTTCTATGGATGGACTCTCAAGCATAATGAGACTAGAACTTCACTGCTACGGGTTCCTTTGCGGCTACATCAGCTTCGTCGAGTTCAAAGAATTCTTGCTTTACGAACTTGAACATATTTGCGATTACATTTCCTGGGAAGGACTCGATGGCGATGTTGAGGTCGCGGACGTTGCCGTTGTAGAAGCGACGTGCCGCCTGAATCTTGTTCTCAGTATCTGAGAGTTCAGCCTGAAGTGAGAGGAAGTTTTGATTTGCTTTCAAATCTGGATATGCTTCAGCTACAGCGAGAAGCTTGCCAAGTGACTGTCCGAGAGACGCTTCTGCTCCTGACATTGCAGCAATCTGCTCTGGGGTGACATTTGATGGGTCAATGTGCATCTGTGTCGCCTTTGCACGCGCCTCGGTCACAGCATCAAAAACGCCACTCTCGTGCTTTGCGTATCCCTTTACCGTCTCCATCAGGTTGGGGATGAGGTCATAGCGACGCTTGAGCTGGACATCGATGTCTGCCCACGCCTCCCTGGTGCGATTAACAAGTTTTACAAAACCGTTGTAAGCGCCAATAACCCACAAAACTAATACCGCAAGAACTCCTAAAATAATGATTGTTGGTGTCATAATATATTATTAAAAACTATTAAATTGATTAGTATATATTGTATCACAATTCAAAAAATGCACTCATTTTTTGAATTGTGCCCCGATAACATTACAACACACTTTTAGTTTACCTAGGCAATTCCTGGGGGGTGTTGCCAATTATGCTTCTATGGGGTAGAGTCATTTTAGGGTTCTTTCTTAAGCCAACAACTAAATGGAGGTGCACTATGTTGAAGATTCTAATTGTTGCAAATGGTGTTTCAAGTTCACACATTCTCATGAATGGCAATATAAAATGCACTATCAACGAACTCCCCCAGAAACTGTGGACACGAGTACTTAACGAAGTAGCACAACTCAGCGATAGAGGCGTGAGCGCGGTGGAGTTCAAGGAAGGTGGGCATTTTGTTTTGACACGAAATTCACAAAATTACGTCGTCGTCCCCTGCCCCGAATTTCTCAAGGGTATCCCAATGAAACCGATTATCGAGACCATTCAACTGCTTCGCTGGTATCTCGGGACGCATCTATATGCTTGCGAACCCGGCTGTCTCGGTGGAAGAATCGGGTGCAATGATTGCCACAGAACGCAGCCAGGTGGAGTTCCTTTTTCAGACAACTGCGTGTATGAACATTGTTCATCCCACACAAAGTGGGCACAAATCATTGAAGGGTACGAGCCGCCCGTGAATCCCAATGCGGGGAAACTTGACGAGAAGATACAGGAATGTATCGAAAAACACAAGAAGCAACAATCCGCAAAACCAACAGGACTCGAAGAAAAGGCCAACGAGTGGGCGAAGAAATGCTGAAACGATGTTTGTCTCAATGGGGCGCGAGCGAAGCTCGCGCCCTCTTTTCTACATTGCCAAAGGTGCACGACAAGTGTAAAGTGGCAACAGGAGTTCTTTCGCAAAACATCAACCAAACGGAGGTATTCATGTTCACCATCATCATTGACGCAAAAAAAGTTCGTAACTCTCCCATTATTTTAAACGGTGGGAAGAAATCAGTAACAGAACTTCCACTGAAACTTCGTAAGGACGTAATGAAAATGCTTTACATCCTCAGGAATCATCATATCCCCGAGGTGAGCTTCGACGGAAAAGCCACTCATTTCAAAACAAAGTTTTTTGTGGACTACTTGCACGATTTCCCCTTTTTGAGATTCTGGCGGCTCTGTATGGAAACTACTCAGTTGCTCGATTGGTATCTTGAGCCACATTTCCACACTTCGGGTGACGAGATACTTTGCTGCACTTGTGGCAAGGCACAGATCGTAAAACACCTCGGTGAACAATGTCAGTCTATCCCCTGTCCTTCTCATGAAAAATGGGAGATGATAGACGAGGTCTATATGACACCAGCAAAAAGGCTTGAGAAAGCATTCAGAAATGGAGCGATCGTCTCGTGAGATGTTTTGCAGGGTTAATTCATTTTAATATGGGGCGCGACCGAAGGTCGCGCCCCATTTTCTTTTCCATATTCCAAATCCTACATTCTAAATTCCACCCACCCGTTGCACTCCTTTTCCTTTTCTGCTATATTACTAGTTATGGAATTTCTGGTTACAGTTCTGCCTTGGGTGCAGATTATCCTCTCAATCATTCTCGCTACGGCGATTCTTCTCCAGCAGACTGGAGCAGGCGTTGGTGGTGCGTTTGGTGGCGGTGACGACTCTGTTCGTTATACACGTCGAGGAATGGAGAAGGTACTTTTTTACCTCTCTATCGTCGTTGCGATTTTGTTCGCTCTTTCAGCATTCGCAATGCTTGTTATCCGCGCCTAAGTTTAGAATTTAGAAGCCTACGTCAAAATACGTGGACTTAATTTGTTTCTAGAATTCTCTCAAATAAATATTGTCGTGAAGCAATTTCTTTCACATATTTCTCAAAAATTGAATTCTCAGTACACCTTTCCTTCCGAAGGGCGCTTTGCTCTTGCTCTCAAAGCTTTTTCATATCGCGAAAATCAAATATTCTTCGGCGCAATGGGTGTCCTCGTGGGTACCACTATTGTCCTCCTCATAGGAGTGAGCAACTCTTACACGGTGCAAGTCCCCGCAAAGGGTGGCATACTCGTCGAAGGGGTTCTCAACACTCCTGCACACATCAATCCCCTCCTCGCGACAAGCGAAGTTGGCACCGAAGCAGACCGCGACCTCACCGCGCTCATCTATTCAGGACTTCTGCGTTCAGATGGAAACAATGGTTTCATCCCCGACCTAGCCGAGAGCTATCAGATTTCAAAAGATGGATTGACGTACACATTCACCTTGAAACCAAATCTCGTGTGGCATGATGGTAAGAAAATCACCGCATCTGATGTTGTCTTCACTATTAAAACAGCACAGGACGGAAGAATGAAGAGCCCAAAACGCGCAAGCTGGGATAGTGTTGGTGTTGAGCAAGTAGATGATCTCACGGTGCGCTTTACCCTAACAAAGCCTTATTCACAATTCCTTGACAACACAACAATGGGACTTCTTCCAAAACATATCTGGGAGACTATTGATTACAATCGTTTCGATACCAACAAATACAATCGCGAGCCAATCGGTTCTGGCCCTTACAAATTTACCAGTGTCAAAACGACCACTAAGGATGGCGATGAGATTCCCGTGTCATATACATTGAAATCATTTAGTAAATTTGCTCTTGGGAAGCCACTCATTGATACTATCAAAGTTGTATTTTATGGTAGCGAGGATTCACTCGTGCAAGCTCTCAAAGACGGCTCAGTAGATGCTATTAATTCAATCTCATCTGACAATGCACAGAAACTCGCGACGGGGGGATATCATATAGAGCACACACCGCTCCCTCGCGTGCTCGCTGTTTTCTTTAACCAAAGCGAACAACCGCTCTTTACCGATGCTTCGATTCGCAAAGCTCTCGCACTCGCTGTAGACAAAGATGCAATCATTAGCAAAGTTCTTTCTGGATACGGAGTTGCGCTCGACTCTCCGCTCCCTCCTGGCACTGACGGATATGAAGCGACTATTACCCAGAAATCTCACGCTGACAATCTCGCCGACGCGCGTGCACTCCTCAAGAAAGACGGCTGGAGCTTTGCAACGAGCACCAACACGTGGACGCGAACAGTGAAGAAAGTTACCCAGACACTCACCTTCGACCTTGCAACATCAGAAGCAACAGAGCTCAAGACGGTTGCGCAAGAACTCAAGGCATCGTGGGCAGAGCTCGGTGTCCCCGTCAATGTACGCGTGTTTGCGACAGGCGACCTCAAGGAAACCATCGTGCGTCCGCGTAAATTTGATGCGCTCTTCTTCGGGCAAGTACTCGGACAAGGTGGCGACCCATATCCGTTTTGGCATTCGAGTCAGCGCCTCGACCCAGGTCTCAACATCATTTCGTACGCAAATACAAAAGTAGATAAGCTTTTGGAAAGTGCGCGCACGGAAACCAATATTGCAAAGCGAGCAGCGGACTACAGCGCATTCAGCAATGAAGTAAAGAAGGATAATCCTGCTATTTTTATGTACGCGCCTGAATTTTTGTATATCCTTCCACAAAAGGTGCGCGGACTTTCACTTCACGATATCACTACGCCGTCGGATAGATTTATTAATATTTATGAGTGGTACATCAACACTGATAGTGTGTGGAAAATATTTGCATCCGATTCACATGAGCAAATAACAGAGTAGATGAGTAAATAAATAATTGAGTAAATTATTTCAAAAATGAAGATGTACGGGACACTCCGTCGTCATCATCTTTGAGATAAGTTCTCACAAAAAAAAATAATTAGTAACTAATAATAAATATGACAGATCAAATAAAACCAGAAGGAAACAGGGACAACAGTGCGCGCCCTCATACTCCTCACACGCCTCGTCCACAAGGACAGAGGCACTACAGTAGACCAGCCGGCGCCCATGGTGCTCACAGTACACCCGCAGCACGACGTCCTTATCAAGGCAGTCGTCCTCACGGAGCAAATGGAGCCACTCACACTCCGCGTACACCTCACACATCCGAGCGACACAGTGCTCCTCTTGAGCCTTCAACACGCGTACTCTCAGGACTTCAGCAATCAATGCTCATCAACAAAGGCAAGGACCGTCGTCGCCCTCCATCACCAAAAGGCTCAACCGTAGCAGGTGGTGGCGCAAGAACAAACGAGGTTTCGCAGCCAGCACGTCGCGTCAAGCACAACACTGGTCGCGAGAAAGCTGACACGCGTCGCATGATGCTCAACTTCCCTCAGACTCCTGTATCAAACCCAATCCCTCCCCTTAAGGATGGCGATATTCGTATCGTGTTCCTCGGCGGCGTCGAAGAAGTGGGTCGCAATATGACCGCAATTGAATATAAAAATTCTATCGTGATAGTTGATGCGGGATTGCAATTCAAAGAGGCAAGCACCCCTGGTGTAGACTTCATTCTTCCTAATACAAAATACCTCGAAGACAACAAACACAAGATCAAAGGTCTCATCATCACTCACGGTCACCTCGATCACATCGGTGGTATTCCCTATCTTATGGATCGCATCGGCAATCCAAAGATTTACACCCGTCTTTTCTCTTCACTTCTTATCAAGAGACGCCAGGAAGAATTCCCTCTCGTGGCACCACTCGATATTCATATCGTAGAAGAAAACGCGCGCATCACGATGGGTGACATCCATGTGTCATTCTTTGCGACGAGCCACTCTATCCCTGACTCAATGGGTGCAATCATCGAAACCCCTCAGGGTGACGTCGTTGCGACTGGTGACCTCCGTCTTGAGCACACTGATGGTATTGTATCTGAAGCCGAAGAAGATATTTACGAGGTTTTTAAAAATCGTAAAGTGCTCTGTCTTATGACCGACTCTACTAACTGTGAAAACCCAGGATTCTCTACTTCGGAGCAGCTCGTGTATGACAACATTGAAGAAGTCATCAAGAAAACACCAGGACGCTTGATCGTGAGTACCTTCGCGTCACAGGTTGACCGTATGCTCAAGATTATTCAGCTTGGCGAAAAGTACAACAAGAAAATCGTCATCGACGGACGCAGTATGAAGACCAATGTTGAGATCCTCAAGCTTGCGGGACTCTTGAACCCCCCAAAGGATTTGATCATCACTGCTGAAGAAATCGACAACTATCCACCAGACCGCATCATGGCACTCGTGACCGGCGCGCAAGGTGAAGAGTTTGCATCACTAATGCGTATCGCAAACAAAGTGCACAAGTACATTCGTCTCACACCACGCGACTCAATCCTCATGTCCGCATCTATCGTTCCGGGCAACGAACGCGAGGCTCAGCGTTTGAAAGACAATCTTTCACGCCAAGGCGCAAGTATTATCCACTACAAGATTATGGATATTCACTCTTCTGGTCACGCCAACGCCGACGAGCTTGAGTGGATTCACCGTCACATCAATGCAAAGTTCTTTATTCCTGTGCACGGATATCACTATCTGCACCGCGTACATGCTGAGATCGCAAACAAACTCATCCCTCGTGAAAACATCATCATCCCTGACAACGGTATGATTATCGAGATAAGGGACAATGGTGAGAAAATGGTTGCACTCAAGGAGTCTGCTCCACGTAACCTCGTACTCGTCGATGGTTTCTCAGTTGGCGATATTCAAGAAGTTGTCCTCCGTGATCGTCAGATGCTTTCACAGGATGGTATCTTCATCATCGTTGCGACCGTGGACCTCACTACCGGTAAAGTTATCAAGTCTCCTGATGTTATTTCGCGCGGATTCGTATACCTCCGCGAGTCACAAGAGCTCCTTCGTCAGGCACGCTTCCTTGCAAAGAAGACCGTCGAGGATATGGCGAAAAATGCTCGCCCCATCGACTTCGACTACGTCAAAGATGGTGTCACCGATGCCGTCGCCCGCCTTCTCTTCCAAGAGACAGCGAAGAGACCTATCGTGATCCCGGTAATCCTATCGGTATAAAAACAATCAATTTAAAAACCGCCGTCATATAAATGACGGCGGTTTTTAATTATGATATGATTACACCAATATGACCGCGCCAACACCAAAAAAAGTTCTTTTCCTCCTCGTTTATCTCACGAGTTTTTTGTATTCGTTTCATTATGCGATGCCCCTGTATATTCAGTCGTCATTCATCTCACAGTTTCTTCCTGCTGACCAAGCAGTAGGGCTCATCTTTTCTTTTGCCGCACTCTTTACGGTGGCGTATACATTTCTTCTCCCCCGCATTCTCAAACGTTTTGGAAATTACCGTTCCACACTCGCCATTATGGGTGTCGAGGTTCTCACACTGATCTCCCTCACTATTTTTTCCACACCAGACAAAGCGCCCACCATAACTATTATTTCTTTCATCATATTCCTCGTGGCGACGAGCGTCATCTTCCTCAATCTTGATTACTTCGTGGAGTCCTTTACCAACAATGAAGAAACAGGGAGTATGCGTGGCATCTTTATGACCGTGCTCAATATTGCTATCGCTGTAGGACCTTTCCTTGCGGGACTTCTCCTTACTGACCACGACTTCTGGAAGATATGGCTCGCGGCTGCTGTCGTGATGTCGCTTGGCTTTCTCATTATTGCAAAGTATTTTAAAGACTACGAAGACCCACATTATTTGGTTCATCCATTTCGCGCAACGCTACTCATTGTCCGCGAGAGCCACGACCTGCGTTCAATTATTTTTCTTCATTTTCTGCTGTCGTTTTTCTTTGTATGGATGGTCATTTACACCCCCATCTACCTCAATACATATATAGGAATATCGATGAGTGACATACTTGGGACCATCATCCCTATAGCACTGTTACCCTTTGTCCTTTTTGAAGTTTTCTTTGGACGACTCGCTGACAAAAAATACGGGGAGACCGAGATGCTCACGATGGGATTTGTCATCATGGGGATATCTACGGCAGCAATCACGTGGGTTACTTCTGGTAATATTTATCTATGGGCTGCGCTCCTCTTTGTCACACGCTTTGGGGCAAGTCTCGTGGAGTCGATGACAGAAAGTTATTTTTACAAAAAAGTTGGACCCGAAGATGCGCACCTCATTACCTTCATGCGTACCACACGCGCGACAGCGTACATCATTGGCCCCATCATTGGCTCTATCTTCCTTGCTTTTATCGACTTCCGTTACCTATTCCTCCTCCTCGGGATTCTCATGATCTCCGCAACCTATTTTAGCCTCACTATTAAGGACACGAGGTAGTCCATAGTCGTTAGTCTATAGTTGATAGTTTTATACACAGAGGGGATGAGCGCTTTGCGCTCATCCCCTCTGTACACCTGTACCTCCTATTGACTAACGACTATCAACTACTGACTTCCCCTAATTCACCTTCCCCGTTGCAATCTCCCTCCCGTCTTCGAGGAAATATCCGAGTGCCTCTGCGCCTTTCTTTGTCACTTTTTTGAGTTCATCGAGTTCAGCTTTTTTGAACGGCCCCACAATGAAATCAAGAAGTGCATCCTCCCCTTTTGGCTTCCTTGGCTTACCTGTCGGTGTCGTCGGACAAATCCCCACACGGAGTCGCGCAAACGCCTTCGTCTTGAGCGCTTTGATAATTGATTCCACCCCCTTATGTCCACCTGAGCTTCTATTGAACGACATCTTCATTCCACCGAGTGGCAAGTCGAGGTCGTCATACACCACTATTGTGCGCTCTGCATCCTTCGCATTCTTCACGAGAGGCGCAACACTCTTGCCAGAAACATTCATAAAGTTGTCAGGCATGAGAAGTACCACTTTGTCTTTCCCCCACGCGCCTTTTGACACGAGCACTTTCAAGCTTTTGTCAGCCGTCCACTCTGGAAAATCATTCTTCTTACGAAAAGCCTCCACAACCATACGCCCCGTATTGTGACGCGTGTTCGCATATTCCTCCCCTGGATTCCCGAGACCTACTATTAGATATTGCATATACTAAACAGTGTAACAAATATGGTGTTTTTTGACCTCTTTACTTTAATAATATAGTATGATATAATACGCTCAATTAAGCCATACGGTTTAAATAACTTAAGGAGGTTATCAATAGATGGGACCTGAGGACTTTGCAGCTATTCTTCGTAAAAGAGTAATTGAGTTTGGTGAAAAACCGGCATACGTTCTCTCTTCTGATGAATTAGCAATCGGCAGCAAGTATGATCTGCTTCATATTGAGCAACCCCCTGAAGATCGCGGCGATGGAACAATCATCACAAAAGCGACATTTGAAGGGAAAGTGTTCCTTTGTATAAAAGAAAAAAAATGAGTTAGTCGCAAATGAGCGGCCACCACGGTGGTCGCTCATTTTTTATACTTCTTTGACGTACTGGTCGCGACCACTCACATAATGAGCAAGATTTGCGATTCTCGTAATGTCATCGTAATCTTTTTTTGCAACGGCAGTGTGATCAAGTCCAAATATCATAATACAGAGCTCATTGTGCAACTGACGTCTCCTCGACTGACTCTCTCTTGGGTCAGTTTCTTTGTTTAACATCTCAAGATGTACTTCTTTTGAATATTCCTTGCAAGTATCCCAGAGTCTTGAGTAAGCAACAGTCCCTGGACTAGGTAGGGTTACACCACCCAACCCAGCATCAAGTGCAAATTCTTTAAGAAGATTTTCTCCTTGTTCTTTTGACTCGACATTCGCTGAAGGTAATTTTTCCATGTGATTACTATACCACACATTTCACCTTTGCATCAAGTGCGTTTGTGTTTTACAATATTAGGACTTACAAATGAGCGAAGATTTCACAACACCTAATTCTGTTTCGGGCGAGGAACAAAAGCACACCTTCCGCCAAGAAGCGTGGGAAACTTTAAGATTTCTCATCATTGCCCTCCTCATTGTCGTCCCTGTTCGTGTTTTCATCGCACAGCCATTTATCGTTTCGGGTGCATCAATGGACCCTACATTTGCCGACAAACAGTATCTCATCGTCGACGAGCTCTCGTACCGTCTCGGGGACCCTTCACGTGGCGATGTTGTGATTTTTAAATATCCACTCAACCCAAAACAGTATTTCATCAAGCGCGTTATCGGTCTCCCTGGAGAAACAGTTGTTGACAGCAATGGACAAATCACTATTAACGACAAAGATGGGAATTTAATCTCAACACTCACGGAACCATACGTCGTTAATACAAAAGTTGACAACGTAACGAGAACACTCGGCGAAGGTGAATATTTTATGATGGGTGACAACCGCGCAGGCAGTTTCGATTCGCGCGCATGGGGTCCCGTCAATCGCGACCTCATCGTTGGGAGGGCCTTTCTGCGACTATTTCCCGTCACAGAGCTGGGCGTGTTCCCCGGGCAATACAAGCAACCGTAATTAACAATTTTAATATGACCACTGAAAAACCAAAAAAGATCAAGGAGGAAGATATCGCCAGTCCAAAAGGAATGCGCGACATTCTTGATAAAGAGTACTATGCATATCAAGGTTTTTTTGAAAAAGGTTCAGAGATTGCGTCATATTATGGTTTCCGCCCTATCGAAACTCCCATCCTCGAGCGTGAGGCGGTCTTCACTTCATCTCTCGGCGTCGGTACAGATATCCGCGACAAAGAAATGTACACCCTGAAAACAAAGGGTGGCGACCATCTCGTGATGCGCCCCGAAGGTACCGCAGGAATTATGCGCGCGTATATCGAAAACGGTATGCAAGCTCTTCCTCAGCCCGTGATGCTCTATTATTATGGTCCCTACTTCCGTCACGAGAATCCTCAGAAGGGCCGCCTCCGCGAGCTTCGTCAGTTCGGTCTAGAAATCCTCGGCACCCAAAAGAGTATCGCCGACGCGCTCATCATCCGCACAATGACCCTCATCCTCGACGAAGCAGGATTCAAAAATCTTTCCGTTGAGATCAATAGTATCGGCGACAAGGAATGTCGCTCGGGGTA
This sequence comes from Minisyncoccota bacterium, assembly GCA_041660105.1. Lineage (GTDB taxonomy): Bacteria > Patescibacteriota > Minisyncoccia > Phycocordibacterales > UBA1550 > UBA1550. The sequence goes on from JBAZWZ010000008.1 coordinate 40,697, forward strand.
TATGCGCGAGCTTACCAACTATTACAAAAAGCACATCGATAAGCTTTGCCCCGCTTGCAAAGACCGTATAAGGACGAACCCTCTCCGCCTTCTCGACTGCAAAGACGAACGTTGTCAGGCAATAAAAGTTGATGCACCGACACCACTCGACTCACTCTGCAATGACTGCCGTCATCACTTCAAAGAAGTCATCGAGTATCTCGAGGAGATGAACATCGCCTATCGCATCAACAAAAACCTTGTGCGCGGACTCGACTATTACACACGCACCGTGTTCGAAATTATTGAGCTTGAGCCAAATGCTCCCGCCGACGCACCAGCTCCCCTCTCACTCGGTGGTGGTGGACGCTATGACCTCCTCGCGAAATCACTCGGTAGTAAAAAGGACGTGCCTGCAATAGGTGCTGCTATTGGTGTCGACCGCGTAATAATGTCACCTGAACACAAGCCTCTCAATCCACGCATCTTGAAGAAGCCAAAAGTGTATTTCATCCAGCTCGGCAACGAAGCAAAGCTCAAGAGTTTTGGCATCATCGAGACACTTCGCAAGGCGCACATCCCTATCGCGCAGTCACTTTCCAAGGACGGACTCGGGCAACAGCTCGCCATCGCAGAGCGAAGTGGCGCGCCGTACACCATCATCTTCGGGCAGAAGGAGGCGCTCGACAACACTATTATCGCTCGCAATATGGAAACTCGCTCCCAGGAAACCGTGAAGCTCGCTGATCTCCCCGACTTCGTGAAGCATTTGAAGGACGAGCTCAAGTAAGGCTATTTTAACTATTGCATTCAAAACCCGTTTATGATAATATAGCACCCATGTCAACCGTAAACGCAGAAGTCAAGAAAAATAACAACGAAAACGCGATTAGCCTTATTCGCCGCTTTACCAAGCGCGTTCAGGGCTCGGGGGTTATCCCTCGCGTTCGCTCAATCCGTTACAATCAGCGCAAGCCTAACCAGGCACGTATGAAGAAGGATGCACTCGTTGTTCTCGGTATGCGCAAAGAATATGCGCTCCTTGAGAAGCTCGGCAAACTCCCAGAGAAAAAGGCTCGAGGTCACAAATAATCGGAAGTCTCAATGTCGTTATCGATTACCAACACAACAAAAGGCAAGCTTCCACGCTTGCCTTTTGTCAAAATGACCGATGCCGTACTTGGCAAAGAGTACGATTGTTCCCTCGTGATCGTGAGCCCCAAAAAGTCTCGCGAGCTCAACCGCACCTATCGCGACAAGGACAACTCAACCAATATTCTCTCGTTCCCTCTCGGCGACAACGACGGCGAAATATTTCTCGACCTTGCAAAGGCACGCACGGAGGCACCTCTCTTTGACCGCTCGTACACCAACTTCGTCGGCTTCCTCTTCATCCACGGACTCCTCCATCTCAAAGGTCTCGATCACGGCACCAAAATGGAAAACGCCGAAAAGAAGTATAGAAAGCTTTTTAGTATCTAGAACGTCCCAAGCACATCTCCTATAACATATTCTGTAACGCAAAATATACTATCTACTTATACAGTACTATGGTATTGTATAAGTAGATAGTAATTATACAGAAATACAGAACATGCAAATACTTGTTCTGTATTTGAGAACCACATAATCGACGTGAAAAAATTTACTAAAAACGAAGCTGGCGAGATTATCCTTTCAACACTTCTTACTGTTGGCTTTCTTACTTTTGCAATTGCGATGCCTAATGCGGTACAGATATTTAAATATTTTGACCCTAAAAACACAAAAGACAAATGGAAGATTAAACGATCTCTTACTAGACTTGAAGATGGTAATTTAATCAAGAAAAGGCTGATTGCAGGTGAAGAACAATACATACTCACTGAAACTGGGAAAAAACGAGCAATGCGCTATCATCTTTTCTCAATGAAGATTGCTGAACAATCAAAATGGGACGGGCTCTGGAGGATTGTTATGTTTGACATACCCGAGAATAAGCGATCTGCGCGACTGGCGATAAACCTTGCACTCAAGAAACTTGGTTGCATCCAATATCAAAAATCAGTTTTCATTACTCCTTATCCATGCGCAAAGGAAATTGATTTTGTTGGTGAATGCTTCGATGCGCGACGTCACCTTCGTCTCATAACAGCAAAAGAAATAGAAAGTGAAATTAAATTAAAAAAGCACTTTAGTTTGTAACTATTATTCTTATCACCAGCAATATTCTCAAATTATCTATAACAAAAACATTTCTACTATCTACCTATACGATACTATAGTATCGTATAGGTAGATAGTAGAAAACATTGCATTTAAGGAGAGAGTTCATCGGTCCAAATTCTGTCCAAAATCTTGGCTGATTTGGAAATATTTGATATAATATGCACATTATTATATGAGCGCTTACAATAAACGCATTGCAACAGGTATCGACGTCGGCACACATGCCACGCGTGTTGTCATTGTCGAGCATACGCAAGGTGAGTCACCTGTCATCATTGGCACAGGAGTCGCGGAAACACGCGGACTTCGTCACGGATACATTATAAACAAGACTGACACCATCCGCAGTACCAGTATGGCTATCGCTCATGCTGAAAAAATGGCGGGAATCAAGGTTCGCAACGCGATCCTTTCGGTAGGCGGCATCGGACTTGAGTCAACCATCTCGCACGGCACGGCTATCATCTCACGAGCGTCGGGTGAAGTAACTGAACTTGATCTAAAAAAAGCAGAGACAGAAGCAGAAGAAAACCTAACTCACCTCACCAACAAGCGCATCATTTTCCGCACACCTATCCGTTACAAACTCGACAACAAGGAAGTACTCGGTAACCCTGTTGGAATGACTGGCTCAAAGCTTGATCTCAAAATGCTCTTCGTCACCAGTCTCGAGCAACACTTGAACGACATCATCAGGACTATCGAGGAGCTCGGTGTGGAGGTTGACGAGGTGCTCCCCTCGCCTATCGCAGCAGGACAAGTCGCTCTCAACAAGAAGCAGCGTTCTGTAGGCTGCGCGCTCGTAAACATCGGCGCGGAGACAGTGTCCATCGCCGTGTTTGAAAACGATACCCCTATCTCACTTCAAATCTTCCCTATCGGCTCGACAGACATCACCAATGACATTGCTCTCGGTCTCAAGATTCCTCTTTCTGAAGCAGAGAAAATAAAAGTGAGTGGCTCTATTGGTGTCTATCCAAAAAAGAAACTCGAAGAAATTATTGAAGCGCGTCTGTATGACATCTTTGAACTTGTTGATGCGCATTTGAAAAAAATCGGTCGCAGTGGACTCCTCCCTGCGGGTGTCGTACTCACCGGTGGTGGCGTCGGTATCGCTACTATTGAGGACCTCGCAAAAGCTGTGCTCAAACTTCCCTCATCAGTTGCATATCCAGCTATCATAAATGCAGGCAAGCACCCCGTGAAGGATTCATCATGGCTCGTCGCATACGGGCTCGCCGTGTACGCACTCCAGAAGCCAGAAGAAGGAAACGTGGCGGGAATCGGCGACATTTGGGACACTCTCAAGAGCTGGGTAAGGCCGTTTTTGCCGTAGGAACTAAACAACTGACCACTGACATATTACAACTGACAGAATACAGAGAAACGCCCATTTGCCAAAGGCAAATGGGCGTATTTTGGTCAGTTGTCAGTTGTCAGTGGTCAGTTGTTTGTTGTTCCCAATTCTGGTATTCTACTAGTACGAGTAAATTAATTAGTAGTATTAATATCAGACAATCAGTCATGCCAAAAGTACAACCAGAAGTAGAAGCATTCGCGCGTATCAAAGTTATTGGTGTTGGTGGTTCAGGAAAGAACGCAGTGAACCACATGGTCAACTCAAAAATAAAAGGAGTTGAATTTATTGTGATGAATACTGATGCACAAGATTTGCATCATTCACTCGCACAGAAGAAAATTCACATCGGAAAAAATCTCACGCGTGGACTTGGTACTGGTATGAATCCTGAGATTGGTCGCAAGGCTGCAGAAGAAACAAAAGAGGAAGTGCAAGGCGTTATCAAAGGTGCTGACATGGTGTTCATCGCAGGTGGTATGGGTGGTGGTACCGGCACAGGTGCGGCGCCTGTCGTCGCAGGTATTGCGAAGGAGCAAGGTGCTCTCACTATCGCTGTTGTAACTCGTCCATTCACTTTCGAAGGTTCACATCGTGGACGTATCGCAGATCAAGGACTCGAAGAGCTCCGCAAGAACGTTGATGCTCTCATCATCGTTCCCAACGACCGCATTATGAGTGTTGCCGACAAGGACACCACGTTCAAGTCTGCATTCACGATGAGCGACGAAGTCCTCCGTCAAGCAGTTGAAGGTATTTCTGACCTCATCACAACGCCAGGTATCATCAATGTTGACTTTGCGGACATTCGCTCAGTCCTCCAGAATGCTGGCTCAGCACTCCTCGGTATCGGCTCATCAACGGGTGAAAACCGCGCGCAAGATGCCGCACTCGCAGCCATCAACTCTCCACTCCTCGACCTCTCTATTTCTGGCGCAAAGGGCGTTCTCTTTGCAATCGCTGGAGGAGCCGACCTCAAGATGCACGAGATTAATGAAGCGGCAAAAATAATCACCGAGTCCATCGACCCTGATGCTCGTGTTATCTTCGGCGCTATCATCGACGACAAGCTCAAGAAGAACGAGCTCAAGATTACCGTCATCGCTGCGGGTTTCCCTGAGGGCACGGAGAAGCGTAATCTTTTTTCTGGGTCTGCAAAACAGCAGCCAGTTGTACGCGAGGAGAAGCGCGGAGAGATTAATAATAGTTTTGTAACTGAATCAACAAAAGAAGAAAAGAAGACAGAGCCTATTAAAATCGCACACGAAAAAGAGCCTGTCGCTATCATTGACCTCGACGCAGAAGATGAGGAGGATTGGAGCGCGGTGCCGGCATTTCTTCGCCGCCCTAAGAAGATCTAAATTTAATACAAAACGAGGGTTTACGCACTTGGATGAAGTTCAAGGCAAAATCGACGCTCCGACTGAGATGTACTATTATGTACATTGAAAAAGGAGCGGATGATTTTAACGCGGAAATTCGCCAAGTTCGTGAACCCTAACAATCTATGGAAAATATATACGACTTAATTATTATCGGTGGTGGCCCTGCCGGATGCGCCGCGGGAGTTTATGCAGGACGAAAGCGTCTCAAGACACTTATGCTTGCTGATGTATACGCAGGTCAGTCCACAGACTCGTCCGAAGTGCAAAACTGGATTGGCACCATAGCTATCTCTGGTCAGAATCTCGCATCATCACTTAAGGCACACGTGGCCGCATATGCAGGCGATGTGCTCACGATGCGTGAAGAGCGCGTACAGAAGATTGAGAAGAAGGGGGACTGCTTCGTGGTCACGACTGAAAAAGGCTCTCATCTCACGCGTACGGTCCTCGTGGCAACAGGAAGTCACCGCAGGAAGCTCGAGGTGCCTGGAGCAGATATTTATGAGCACAAAGGTCTCACCTACTGTGCGTCGTGTGATGGTCCAATGTTTGAGGGTCAGGATCTCGCTGTCGTAGGTGCGGGCAATGCAGCTTTTGAGACAGCGGCTCAGCTCCTTGCATATGCAAAATCAGTTACGCTCATCAACCGCAGTCCTGCATTCAACCGTGCGGATGAAATCACGGTGGACAAAGTACTATCGCATCCCAATATGCACGCGGTAGTGAATGTTGATATTGTTGAAATAAAAGGCGAAAAGTTTGCGAGTGCTATTGTGTATCGCGACAAAACAACTGATGTGCTGACTGAGCTTCCTGTGGGTGGGATATTCGTGGAGATTGGACAGATTCCTAATACACAGTTTCTTCAAGAAATAGTTGAGTTGAACGAGAAAGATAATGTGGTCATTGATCCTCGTACACAGAAAACGAGTGAACCCGGCATCTGGGCCGCGGGCGATTGTACCGACATTCTCTACCACCAAAACAACATCGCCGCAGGTGATGCAGTACGCGCCCTCGAAGACATCTTCCAATATTTGCACTCGAAATAGCCAATTTTAAAACGCGCGACCAATTGGTCGCGCGTTTTAAAATTGGCTATTTCGTAATCTTCCGCAACACGGGGAATCTCACTTGTCCGTATTGATCTGGCCAAAATTCGTATGTCCACTTGGTATCCTTGAGGAACGCTTCGATGGCAGGCTTCTGATATTCATCTGCCTCGATATACACCGAACCACCTTCTTTCAAAAAGTCCCATGCTTGGTCAATAAGAACTTTATGGAACTCATTGCCGCCATCCTTTGCAAAGAACGCAAGATGTGGCTCGTGCTCTACCATGTCAGGGTCGAGGTTGTCGATGTCACTCGGTGGGATGTAGGGAGGATTTGCAAAGATAGCATCGTAGGTTCCCGTCGCTGTCTCAAGAGAGTCACCAGGGAGAACTCGTATCTGATCCTCATCGATATCACTCGCACGAGCACTTGCAATGATGCCCGGAGAGAGTTTATCATCAAGCTCACTTATCTCTACTATGCACCCCGGGATATGTTTCGCAACCGCAAGTCCTACATTACCAGAGCCCGCGTATGCGTCGAAAGTACGAAGGGGGGCCTCTTGCCCACGTGCCCTCTCCTTGAGCTCCTCAATGGCTCTCAGCGCCCAATGCGCGGTCTCCGCACGCGGAATGATAGGCTTGCACGAGAGGTCAATATGTACCCCAAGAAAGTCCTTGTAGCCGAGCACATACGGGAATGGCTCCCCCGCCTTGAGCCTCTCGACGTCAGCGTGGAACTCAGGCGTCTCGACACCGTTGTACTTCTCAAGCAATAATCGCTCTGTGTTTTCTTCAAGGTCGTATACCATAATGCGCATACTTTAGCATAGAAAATGCAAAAGAAAAACGGTGTTGCCTTGTGGCAACACCGTTTGTATTAATTAAACACCGGACAAAAAAAAATGGCACTGTCATAAACAGTGCCATTGATTAACATTTACGAACTCGAAGTCAACCTTGCTCGCGCTCCACGTCAAACTTTCTGCGGATGAGGACCGCTTGGTCAATATCAAGAATTCGCTTCCTATGTTCCTCTTGTAACGAATCGCAGAAATGCCACAGAGCTCTGTCCCTCACCGACATCGTAGTGAACTCAGGCAACTTGGGTTGATATTTCAATTCAAATTCCCTGACAAGTTGCTCATCCACGTTGATGACATACTGATCTTTATGTTCCAAATCTATCATTCGATAAAGACGAGAAATTGTTTCGAAAGGTATCTCCCCCCTCGTGAGAAGTTTACAGTCCGCAGCTTTCTCGAGGGTGTCCATAATCCCAGAGCAACCAAAATAAATCTGGTTGTAAAATTTCTGCATACATACCATTCCCCTTATCCCAATGACCACAATCGAAACAAGCGCAAAAATAACAATAGCAACTCCGTAGTAGTAGTCACTCATCAGTACCACTGTGCCAAAAAGAACAAGAAAAACGATAACGCGTCCCATAATTCTCTCCCATAAATTGGATTTCAAGTGTTCTAGTTCAAAACTACCATTTTGTAGAAATGTGTCAAGAAAAAACACTCGAAGGTGTTTAATTATTTTGTGGGCGATGGGGGAATCGAACCTCCGACCTCTACAATGTCAATGTAACGCTCTAACCATCTGAGCTAATCGCCCTCACATAATTTCATTTATGAAATTAATATATTCTATTTTCAAACTCTTGCCTAGCCATAACAGCATAATCTCACTCAATAATTTCAATAAAGAAATTAGTATTTTATTCTATTTTCAAACTTCAAACGGCGGAGATGATGAGATTCGAACTCATGGTACGGTTTCCCGTACGACGGTTTTCGAAACCGTTGCCTTCAACCGCTCAGCCACATCTCCGATCTTCCCAACCCAAAAGGACCCTAATAAAGTAGCACTTTTTTGCATTTTTGGCAAAAATTGGTATACTGCTCGAGTTAGTTTTGGTTTACCCTATAACAATAGGCAAACAATCAGAATCGAAAGGTTTTGAAGGTGGCCCTATCGTCTATCGGTTAGGACGGAAGCTTTTCAAGCTTTAAAGCGGGGTTCGACTCCCCGTAGGGTCATGGGTACAAAAAAGCGTCACGAATGTGACGCTTTTTTGTACCCATGACCCTAAACAAGTAAACTGCTTTGCTTGTGACGGGGAGTCGAAGCCTCGGAGCTTATTTTTGTTTGCAACTGCAAACAAAAATGCGAGAGGCAGCCAAAGAACGCGAGATGTTTTATAAGTCTGTCAGGACGAAAGAAAACTCCGCGATTCTGAGGCGACGTGCTAGGGTCACATCTTCCAAAAAGCACCACAAATGTGGTGCTTTTTGCATTTATGAAGCGGAGTACCCCTTGCGCGAACCCTGTTGACTTCCCTCCCAGAAACTCATAGTATCTATTCACTGCAGTTGCGGAAAGTACACGGTGAGAAGTCGGTCTGATCAACCGATTGCGCAATATGACCAATACAGTCGATGGTAGATATCGACGCTCTAGTCAGAAGTATGACTAGACCGATGCGGAAGTAAGCCTGATAAGCTGAAATGATGCAATAGGGTCAGACTACAGTAAAGAAGTGCCGCAGAGAGGGCTATCCCCTGTCTGCGGTTTTTATTTTTCCCCTTAATTTTTTTTTCAAAAGGTATATAATATACATATGACCAACGAACAAAATACAGGAGCAGCACTCCCTCACAACATTCACACTTCGTGCAATAACCGCATCAAGAAAGACGGCTTCCAAGCAAAATGCTGTCACTGCTTCCCTCATACAGACTGCAAGTATTACCCAAACGCAACACCAGAAACTTTGACACAGTCAGAGAAGTAAGCTGTATTCCGAGGTTAATTGGCATACCTGTGCCAGTTTGCTATGATTGCAAAGTATGACCAAAACGTCCAACTTAGAGAGTTTGATGAGTGTCGTGGGGCTCACTCATAGCTTTCAGCAGATTCGTCGTCGCATCTATGCTACTGGTGAAGACCGCATGGAGAACGATGCGGAACACAGTTTCCAGCTCGCATTCATCGCTTGGTATATCATCGACAAAGAAGGTCTCACTCTCAATAAAGAAAAAGCGATTCAATACGCGCTTTGTCATGACATCGTAGAGGTGTTTGTGGGTGATATGTTTTTCCATCGCACCGCAGAGGAAGAGCAGAAGAAAGCTGATCTCGAGCGCGCAGCTACCGAGACCCTCGCAGAAAAATACGCGGACTTCCCTTCCCTCATTTCTACGCTCCGTGCGTATGACGAGAAGGCAGACCCTGAGAGCAAATTTATTTACGCGCTCGACAAACTCCTCCCCATTATGAACATCCTCCTCGACGAAGGACGCACATGGCAAACAAATGATATGAGCCTTGAAAAACTTTACGAAGGCAAGCACCACAAGATTGCAGAAGATCCTATTGTCCTCGAATACTTCGTACTCATCGTCGAAGTCCTAAGAGGCAACCCAACCCTCTTTATTAAAAAAGATTAATTCTATGCGCATTCTCGCTATCGAAACATCGTGTGATGAAACAGGTATCGCTATTGTGGAGACGCGAGGCACTTCTGCAACGCCAAAAACTATCAAAGTGCTTTCGAATGCGCTTGTTTCGCAGGCGGCACTTCATGCGCAATTTGGTGGTGTCTTCCCGAGTCTCGCACGACGTGAGCACGGCAAAAACATTATTCCCCTTCTTGTCCATGCGCTCAAAGAAGCGAAGCTCGCAAAGAAACTCAAAACTCCCCGCAAGCTTTCAAAGAAACAACATTCCGCGCTTACAAAAATTTTTCACAAAGAGCCAGAGCTTTTTGCAGTTTTTCAAGACACACTTCTTAAACTCAAGATTCCAAAGATTGACGCAATTGCCGTCACTTCAGGCCCAGGACTCGAGCCAGCACTCTGGGTAGGTATCAACACCGCAGAGGGACTCGGCGCACTCTGGGGTGTGCCTGTCATTCCCGTAAACCATATGGAGGGACATATCGTCGCTGCGCTCCTCATTCAGCAGAATGACTTACGTGTTACAACTGACAACTTACAACTGACAACTTACAAGTTGCAATCAATTCAATACCCAGCATTAGCTCTGCTAATTTCTGGTGGACACACCGAGCTTGTACTTATGCCGAGCGCAGGAAAATACAAGATGCTTGGGCAGACGCGCGATGATGCCGTCGGTGAAGCATTTGATAAAGTAGCGCGCATGCTTGGTCTCGCCTATCCTGGTGGTCCCGAGGTCTCAAGGCTCGCTGCAAAAGCCCCCGAGGGGCAGAAACTTTCTGTACCGCTCCCCCGTCCTATGCTCACATCAAAAGATTATGATTTTTCATTTTCAGGACTGAAGACGTCCGTGCTTTATGCAATCAAAAAATTTGAAGCAATTGACGACCGTGACCGCGAACTCATTGCAAAAGATTTTGAAGACTCGGTGACTGAGGTGCTCGTCACAAAAACACTTCGCGCTGCAAAACAATACAAAGTAAAAGAAATTATCCTCGGTGGTGGCGTAACTGCTAATATTAAAATCCGCAAAACATTTCAAAAAGAAGTTGCGAGCCTGCCCGAAAAAATTTCTGGTGAAGAAATTTTGGCGGGAAGCTTCCTCCGCCCATCGCTCTTCATCCCTGACACAATCCTTTCAGGAGACAACGGCCTTATGATTGGAGTGGCAGGACTTCTTCGTTCAAAATCTAAAAAGCATATCATCGCCGAAGGACACCTCCGCCTCGCGAAGTCAGCTACCAAAACTCTCGCGGAATTGAGGAGAAAGAAATAAGACGTTTGACTTTTAGTATATAAATGCTGTATAACACCAACGTATCCAGACGAAAAGGGATCCGAAAGGTCTAAGTGCCTTGGGAGCCTTTTTCTTTTACCTATTAATCACACCGATTAGGAGACCAAACTCACTCCTGCTTTTGCTGCGATTTGTCTAATCCAATCCTCGTGACGTTTGAGCTGGTATGTTATTGCTGTATATTCCATATGTAAATCTGTAATAACTTTCGTTAAGTTATCTGTGGCAACAATCATCCCCTGAAGTGACTCTCTAAGTCCCTCAACGTCTTCCTTGATTTCCTTAATCTCTGTCTTCAAAAAAGTGAATTCTCGCTCAGAGTAATCCCTAATTTCTTTAACATCCTCCTTTGTAGCAAGAATTGAGCTTAATTTTTGAATATCTTCAGTTGTTAACATTTACAGATTATACCAAGTGAACAACGAGTATGCAAACGCCAGTTTCCGCCTCGCAAACTCTGTGACAAAAACCCTCGCGGAACTTCGCAAAAAGAAAAAATTGTGTTAGTGTTGCTCAAGGCAAGTTCACTCACAAGGAGACAGCTATGAAGCAACAAAAAGAAGAGATGACGATTGAGCGTTTTTTGGCACTCATTAAAAAGGCAGCAAGAAAAGACACGAGCTACGACAGAGCAAGCTGGACTAAAGAAAACCCGCTCTGGGGACATTGCGTGATTGTGGCACTTCTTGCTCAGGACCATTTTGGTGGTGTAATCCTGCGTGGCTCACTGGAGAACATCCACGGACTTGAGGCAGTACGGTCACACTACTGGAATAAACTTCCCGATAATCAGCACATCGATTTCACGGTTGAGCAATTTAAAGAAAAGCTCCCCAAGCTTCGACCAGCAACACGCAGTCGCAAAAAAATTCTTGCTTACCCCGATGTCGAAAAACGATACAATCGCTTCGTCAGCAGGTTCAACAAGTTACTATAAAAACAGGCCACCCGCGCGCGGGTGGCCTTTCTTCTTTTCTAACCGAGAGCAACATGAAGGCTCGAGAGGTAGAGGTGAAAACGCGCGAGCTTTTCTTTTTCTTCCTCCGAAATACTTTCTCGGTCAAAGAGAAACATTGAGAGGACAAGCCGTATCTCGTTTTCGATTTCAAACGTTTTCATCTTTGGATAGTGCCTCAGTGTCACTTCAAGAGCGGCATCACGAAGCTCACCTTCTTCGAGCTTCCAGCCACCACGATGAAGCTGCTTGAACCAATACCAAAATCTTTCGGCGTTCTGCCAATATTTATATTTCTTGGCATTGAAAGCTGGAAGACGCATCACCTTCCGCTCCTCAAAACCATCGAGTAACTTTTTAAGATTACACTGCGCAGAAGCAACTGCGTCCTTCCCATCAATCAAGTAGCAATTTGGATGTCTCATGTTTCCCCCTTTTTGATGAACGATTATTAGCCTCTTCGCATTATGGGCTTCAAAAATACCGAAGTCAAGACACCTTGGTTAGGCTCCAAATATATGATAAAATCTACCTACTATGACTGACAACCAAGAAACACTGCCAGAAAAACTTACGAAGCCTTACGAGCCCAAGGACACCGAGGCGCGGATTTATAAACTCTGGGAAGACAGTGGCTTCTTCAACCCTGACAATCTCCCTGAAAGACACAAGGAGCCTTTTACCATCATCATGCCACCGCCAAATGCGAACGGGCGTCTCCACGCAGGGCACGGGCTCACTATCGCACTCGAGGACATCATGACCCGCTATCAGCGCATGCAGGGCAAGAAGGCACTCTGGGTACCAGGTGCTGATCACGCAGGATTTGAAACTCAGGTAGTGTACGAGAAGAAACTCGAGAAGGAAGGTCGCTCACGTTTCAAGATGGATCGCAAAGAACTCTTTGACGAGATTATGGCGTTCACCCTCGACAGCAAACAGCATATGGAAGCCGACGTGAAAGCGCTCGGTGCATCATGTGACTGGTCACGTGAGAAGTTTACGCTCGACCCAAGTGTCATCGCTGAAGTGCAGGAAACATTTCGCAAGCTCTATCGTGATGGACTCGTGTATCGTGGATACCGTACCGTGAACTGGTGCACCAAGCATCAGACTTCCCTCTCAGATGTGGAGACAGAGAACGTAGAGAAGGCTGACAAGCTGTACTACATCAAGTACGGACCTTTCGTTGTTGCTACTGTGCGCCCTGAAACAATCTTTGGTGATGTTGCTATTGCGGTCAATCCAAACGACGCTCGCTACCAAGAGTTCATCGGGCAAACTATCGAAGTACAGCATCCCGAAGGCAAGCTCCCCCTTCTCGTCATCGCAGACGAAGAAGTTGATATGGAGTTTGGGACAGGCGCGCTCAAGATTACCCCCGCACACGACCACAATGACTTCCGTATGTCAGAGACACACAAACTTCCTCGCGTCGAAGTGATTGATCAATTTGGAAAGCTCACCGAGAAGTGCGGCAAGTATTCAGGCATGAAGATCGCTGAAGCTCGCACAAAAGTTGTGGAGGATTTGCAGGCACTCGGACTAATTGAGAAGATCGAGGATTACACACACGCAGTGCCTACCTGCTACAAGTGTGGCACTACTATCGAGCCGCGCGTGATGCCTCAGTGGTTCGTAAAGATGGCTCCCCTCGCAAAGATGGCAGCTGATGCCGTGCGTGAAGGAAAAGTGAAATTCATCCCCGACAATTTTGAAAAAATATTTTTGTACTGGATGGACAACACGATGGATTGGAACATTTCTCGCCAGATTGTTTGGGGTATCCAGATCCCTGCTGTCATCTGTATGAGCTGTAACGCGGGCGCCCTCGACACCGACCATAAGGCGGGTGATGCCTGCCCTACCTGTAGCGCCCCCCTTACGACCGAGACGGATACCTTTGATACTTGGTTTTCGTCTGGCCAGTGGCCCCTTTTGGCCCTAGGATACCCTGAAAAGCGTGATTTGGCCTTCTATCCAACGGATGTGATGGAAACCGGCCGAGACCTCATTTTCAAGTGGATCCCGCGTATGGTCATTTTTGGGCTTTACCTCGCAAAGCAGGTTCCTTTCCATACGGTCTATCTCCACGGGATGGTCAACGACAAGCTCGGCAAGAAAATGTCCAAAAGTAAAGGCAACGTCGTCTCCCCTATCGACCTCACCGACAAGTACGGCGCGGACGCTCTCCGCATCGGACTCGTCATCGGTAACACGCCTGGCAATGACATCGCACTCGCCGAAGACAAGATCAAGGGCTACAAACATTTCTGTAATAAGATTTGGAACGGCACACGCTTCACGCTCACGAACGCTGGTGACACGACACTCGACACACCACGCCCTGCACTCACGGAGCGTGATGAGGAAATCTTACGCGAGCTCAATGTTGCAACAGAGAGTATCACATCACACTACGAGAACTTCCGCTTCCACCTCGCGGGTGAAGAGCTCTATCACTACTTCTGGAACACATTTGCTGATACAATTATTGAAGAGATGAAACCGCGACTTCTCGGCGATGACGAAGCGCCAAAGAAGGCTGCACAGTGGGTGCTCCTCCAAATCCTCGCTACGAACATCAAGATGCTTCATCCATTTATCCCGTTCATCACTGAGGAACTTTGGGGACTCTTGCCAAAAGAAAATAAATCACTACTTATCATCGAACCATGGCCACAACCATTTTAACTTGGGAGCCGTACGTGATAGCACTTGCAGGAGGACTCCTCCCCGCACTTGTGTGGCTTTGGTTTTGGATGCGCCAAGACAAAAACACGCCTGAACCAGACGGCCTCATCGCACTATCATTTTTTGCGGGGATGGCAGTTGTGTTTTTTGTATTACCCTTACAGCAACTTATCGCTTCATCAATGGCTCTAATAATGAGCACGACTGATATTCTCGCTATCAAGCTGTCTCTCATTCCCCCACAAGAACAAACCGTGCGAGTAACGCTGTGGGCATTTGTCGAAGAAGTAGCAAAGTACTCTACCGTATTTTTCATTGCGTTTAAAAGTAAGTATTTCGATGAGCCAAAGGACGCGATCATTTATCTCATCACCGCAGCGCTCGGATTTGCTGCGATGGAGAACACACTCTACCTTTACAAGATTATCACTCATACTGGTGTCGCTGATGGTTTGAATAATATTAGTAGCCGCTTTATCGGTGCGACTACGGTACACATTGTTTCCTCAGCATTTATTGGGCTCGCTATTGCGCTTGCTTTTTATGCACCAAAGGCAATAAAATTTATTGCCGCAACACTGGGTATCCTCGTCGCTACGCTCTTGCATGCATACTTTAATTTATCTATAATGTCTAGTGACACGACGCTTAAACAACTGGTGATGTTTTCTCCTTTTTGGGCAGCGATCGTTGGCATTATTATTTTGCTCGCTCTTATTGAGCGCGTTACCAAAACAAATAAAATTATTACTTAAATTACCATTATGAAACGATCATTTTTTGAACGACTTACGGGGACCATCTCACTCAAGGGTCGCGGTTCTGACTTTGAGGAGGATATTGAAATAGAAAAAACCTCCGACAATCCGTTTAATCAATGGGAGGCTGCAGAGGCTCCTGAGGGCGAGCTCGCGGTAGATGTGTACCAGACAGGTGACTCAATCGTCATCCAGGCGATGGTGGCGGGTGTTGCCTCAGAAGATCTCTCTGTGTCGGTAACGCGCGAAATGGTAACGATCAAAGGCAAACGCGAGGCGCCAAAAGGGGTTGCCGCAGAAAACTATTTTTATCAGGAACTCTACTGGGGCGCATTCTCACGCACAATCCTCCTCCCTGCAGAAGTAGAGACCGAGGACGTGGAAGCAACGGAGAAGCACGGACTCCTCACGGTGAAGCTTCCGAAGATTGATAAAGACAAGAAGGCAACGGTGAAGATTAAGTCGTTGTAAAAATTGAAATAGAAAAAGGACCGACCTTAAGAATTCAAAAAGGTCGGTCCTTTTTCTATTACTACTTGTCCGAGGACCAGGGCAGACACAAGTCACACGATTGTATTATCTTCATTCTGGAGATAATACATTTTTGTCTCGGACCTAGGGTTGGCCACGAGTTACTAATTCGCTTCTCATTCAACAGAATGACCTACGGGTCGAATAAGTACTCTCGGCCCCAGCTCAGCGGCCTAGTGATTACACTAGGTGCCCGCTTCCGCTTTTCAACCCTGGTCCTCGGCTACAAAATAAAAGTCGCCGGACGCTTTCGCGTCCGGCTCCTTTATTTTGTGCCACTTCAGTCGAGGACCTAGGGTAGGTCACGAGTCACTAAGTATATTGCTTCGATTACTCGCAATCTACGTAAGTGCTCGCGACCCCGGCTCGCGGTTTCGCGTGGTCGCGAAACATCGCTGCGCCTTTCAACCCTTTAAATATGCTCCGCATATTTATCCTCGGCACAAAATACAAAAAACCGCACAACGACGTTGTGCGGTTTTTGTATTTTGTGCCGAGGACCAGGGTTGAACTGGTGACCCCTCGCTCTTCAGGCGAATGCTCTACCAACTGAGCTACCTCGGCATATACTTTTTCTCTTACCTATCCTTCACGGCAGCTTATTTTGTTTCCCTCTTCTGGGCCTACCAAAACAGCTACCTCGGCATTACTAAAATTTTTCAAATTTTAGACAACTGACATTTGACTACTGACCTCAGATTTTCGCTATGCGAAAATCAGAACCTACTTCTTAATAGCACCAGTCAAACTTTGTATGGATGATGAAACCTCCCCTGCACTCTTCTGAAAATCCTGAATGATTCCTACTGATGTCTGTAACACATTTGCATACTTCTGGATAGTGGGCTGGAAATAGTAGTAAACCCCAACAATGGAACCCAGGATAACCGTCCAATAAATAACCTTAAAGAATGACCCCCAACGCGCAGTACTGCGCATCCCCGTGAGAATCTTGTTATTCTCACGGGTCAATTCCAAAAGCTCATCTAGTTTGTTGGTGTCCAATTCCATCTCGATACTATAGCAGATTTGCCAAAAATTCCAAGTTTTGCAAAAGAAAAAAGCCCGGCACGAGGTCGGGCTTTTGTTGACACCTATTGCTGGAAATCAGCCGACATACATCAGGCGGTCGAGTTCAGAGAAGATGCTTTTCTGTTGCGGACGTCCGAGCGACACGGGTTTGATTACCTTGAGACAGCTTATGGGGGCATTGAACGCCTCCATGAATCCACCACGGGCAAAGAACGTGCACGTAGCGATACCTTCCTCGTTGACACTGACCACGGTGACCTCGTGGGTCTGTTGACCCTTGAGGCAACGCTCATAGATGGCCTTGGTCTTGTCGTACGCCAGTGCAGCAGGAGTTCCCAGGAAGTCACCCAGAAGCGCTACGGAAAGAAAGTGCCTGCCGAGCTTCGGTTCTGTGTTGCGAGCTTTTTGAGCCATTGTGTTTCCTTTCGAAAAATTTTGTGGGAACGAACAACCTCAGGAACTAAGTTCCTGATTGCAAGAATAACACTTCGTAGTAAATTGTCAACAGCAACAGGTAATGTCTAAACACATTTGGCACTTTTTACTAGACTTAGATAATGAGCGTAAAAATGGCTAAAAACATACAAGAAGAACGTGCGCGATGGGTACTCCCCCTCGCAAACAA
>JBAZWZ010000009.1:0-54615 GCA_041660105.1 Minisyncoccota bacterium
CAATCTTCATTTCCTTGTTTGCGAGGGGGAGTACCCATCGCGCACGTTCTTCTTGTATGTTTTTAGCCATTTTTACGCTCATTATCTAAGTCTAGTAAAAAGTGCCAAATGTGTTTAGACATTACCATTCGCTATTGACACAATTGCAAAAAAATGCTATATTGTACACAATAAAATCACGTTGATTTTATGCATCCAAACAGTACCTTTATTTTAGGGAGAAAAAAATGAACATTCAGAATGTGGAACCACTTTCAGTTCAAGTCGGGAAATTCCTTCTTTCGAAAGGGCTCGGACTAGCGTCAGCGACAGGTTTTGCTGAGAAGTTGAAAAAACGCGACGTTGTAGGAATTCTCAAGAAGTTTCCCAACGAGAAACCCAGAACATACTTCCTCGGCTTCATTAAGAGGGCTCCACTGCGGATGTTCCTCGGGGTAATTTGGTTCAGAAATGAAGCACGCAGTGCTAATGAACAGAGGTGGGTCTTTGAAGTACAAGGGAAAGAGAATTTGAATTTTGCAAAAGAATTGGCCGAGGAGATGGCTCAGACATTCGATGTCAAAATAGTTTTCCGTCTCGAGTGCGAAAAGGAGGTAGAGGAAAAAGACTCGTCAAATTTTGAATTTCCTTTATATCCTTAAGTGCAGAGGATTCTCGACTATGACCCCTGACAGAATTTCTGTCAGGGGTTTTTTCTGCTACAATTACTATATGAATAAAAAAGGACTTGCCCGCATGAGTTTTTCGAAGAAAAATTCTGGTGGGTTCATGAGTGTCATATTTCTTTTGGCGATTGTATCACTTATTAGTGTTGCTGGTTATTTTGTCTTTACACAAAAAGCTGTTGCGCCTACTTACCCTAAACCTCCAGTTCCAATAATGATGGCATCAAGTAGTGAGTCTATCCAGATTGTAGGCACGACGACGCCAGCCCAGTCTCCTCGAGCCCTTCAGGTCTGCCCTGAGCAGTGGATTGATAATAAGATGCCAATGATTATTGAACCAGGACAACCTCGTCCCGTAACACAATATTTTATCTACCAAGGAGAACGTCACGAACTCGTAGAGTTTGATATGAATTGGGTGAATGCAAACTGTTCACTAGAACCATCAGTAGTGTACTAAGACTTACAAACAAAAAGCGCGATTCAAATGAATCGCGCTTTTTGTTTGTAATTATTTCTAGAGTGGCAAGTCAATAGCAAACGCTCCTGCCCCCAAGAAGAGAAGTGCAAATGATGCAACTGCGAGAAGAATATAGAATGAGGGTGTATCGTGAGGGAGAACCGACGGCTTGCGCCATCGCATAAAAGCGGCGACCGTCATAATTGTGCCTGTCACGATGACTGCTCCCTGTGTGTAGAGACCAACAATGATAAGCGCTCCTGAAATACCAAGAAGGGGATAAATAACATTTAAATATTTTTTATTGTGGTGCCCTCTCGTGCTGTGTTCATACCAAAAGCGAACAAAGATAAATCCAAGCGTAACGCGAAGCAAAAAGACGCCAAGCATTTGATAGTCAAAAAAAGCGGGAAAGAGTGATACGGTGTGCATTCGGCTATTATACTAGAAAATTAGGCAAAGAAAAAGAACGCCGGCGGTGTGCGGGCGTTCTTGAGTTGTTGCTAATATATGCAATGGTCAGATGTGTGTTGGCGTCTCTTTGCCTCCTCGTGCAATTTTTGGATTGCGGGGACATCACCCTTGTGTGCAAGAGACAACAACTGCCCCCATACTTTATCCTTTGGGTTGGTCCAGGTGTGTTCGTTGCAGTGTGCTTTTGCTATCCTTGCTACCTCCACAAATGATGGACCGCGATGAAGATATGTAGTTGTTAGTTTTGCCACAGTCTCAAGCCTCCCCTCGCCAACGAAGTGATCGATAATCTCTGCGAGCTTTGGGGCAGAAACGTATTCAGCGAGTGAGCAAAGAACCCCTTCATAGAATATGGCAGATCTTTTCCTTGCTTGCTCAAGGACAAAATCCGTAACCTGTCCCCAGATTAGCGTTGGGGCATTAATTGCGTTAAGGGTGCCAACGAGTAATCCAAGAGCTTCTTCCCCAGAAATGTCATGCATCGTTTTTCTTCGCATATGCACAACATCGAAAAAATACAACATTACATTTTGGGCGATATGGTATGGCGCCTTTTCTCCGTTCATCATTTCCTCCATCTGGTTGTTGAGAACAGTGTCCTATTTACAAAACTACTCTTTTGGGAGTGAGAAGTCAATATTGGGACAATTGACTTTTAACACCGCCTTTGCGGACAAGTAACACGGGGACTTTTTCGCTACGCGAAAAAGTCCCCGTCAAATGTTAATTGTCACATGTCAAACGTTTCCTTATTTCTTGTATCCAATCTTCGCCAGCTCCTCGCGCGCGACACGCGCATCGTCCCATGGGGTCTTGGTGCCGTTTGCACCCATGATGTAGGGGTCGGTACCCTTGCCCGTGATAATGACCGCATCGCCTGTTTGTGCAAGAGAGAGTGCTTTTGCGATAGCGGCACGGCGGTCCATAATTATTTCCACGCTTCCTTCTTCGATGCCTTCCATTATTTCATTCACAATTTTTTCTGGATCCTCATCGTAGGGATCTTCGTTGGTGAGGATTATTTCGTCACAGTGAGCGCTCGCGATTGCTCCCATTGCAGGGCGCTTCCATGAGTCACGTCCACCACCTGTGCCACCGAGCACGCAGATGTTTCGGGAGTCTTGAAAAACTTCATACACTTTCTCAAGCGAGTCAGGAGTGTGAGCGTAATCAACAACGACATCAAAGAGTTGTCCTTCATCGACTCGCTCGACGCGTCCGCGAATACCGCGGAATTTTTCCAAAGCACGACGAATAATTTCTGGAGAAATATTGAGCGTGCGTGCAAAAGCGATTCCCGCGAGGATATTGGAAAGATTGAATGCCCCCGAGAGATGAACGAGAAGCGGGTCTCCCATAAAGGTAAACGTCGTCTCGTCTTTGCTCAAGGTATATGGCTCTGCGTCTTTGAGAGAGTAGGTGCTCTTTGTCTGCACATCACCCGCGAGGAACTCGGACGAGAATTCATTATCAGCGTTTGCAACGATAGTGCGAGGACTCTTTGGTGATTCGCTAAGTGCACGCATTATAGAAAGTTTTGCATCTTTGTAATTCTCGAATGAGCCGTGGGACTCGATGTGCTCAGGGGAGAGATTGGTAAAGATGAGCGCATCAAAGTCGATGAACTTGTGACGAAACTGCTTTGCGCCCTCGGAAGTCATCTCGATAATCAACCAGTCACACTTTGCGGTCACTGCGCGACGCAAAAACTTCTGCACAAAAAATCTTCCCGGAATCGTCATCTTGTACATATTGGGCTCTTCCTCGTCAGCAATCTTGAAACGAAGGGTTCCCGCAAGTGCGGTGCGATATCCAGCTTCTTCAAGAAGAGCATTCACGATTTCTGCGGTAGAAGTTTTGCCTTTTGTCCCAGTGACCGCAACCACTTTGATTTGGCGAGAAGGGAAGCGGTAAATTATAGCTGCGGTGAAAGCGAGCGCATAGTGATATGCAGGTTGAAAAAATCGAAAGATGTTGCGAGGAATTATTTTTTTGATATTGCGAAGGATGTTGTCCATATATAAATTATTTTCCGAGGTTCTTCAGTGCTTCTTTGATGCGCGCGCCCGTGCCTTTTGTCTCCGCAGAAACTTTCTTGAGTGCTTCACGTGCTGCGCGCTCTGCATACCCGAGGGCCATGAGACCCTCGATGGCATCGCGCTCGCCACCGAGCATTGTTTCTCCTGTGATACTCTCGTCGCCACCAAGCTTCTCGCGGAGCTCGAGAATTATTTTCTGCGCGCTCTTTGAGCCGATGCCAGACACTTTCGTAAGTGCTCCTGTGTCGCCCATAGCGATGGCTTCCTTGAGATGATCTACGGGTGCGACATTGAGAATCCCAAGTGCGCCCTTTGGTCCGATACCTGATACACTAATGAGCATTTCAAAAAAGTCGAGTTCGTTTTGAGTTTCGAAACCATACAAGTCGAGTGCGTCTTCTCGAACAACGGTGTAAATCCAAAGAGAAGCCTTTTTGTCAGCGCTCTTTTTGAGAGTCAGGAGTGTGTCGACAGAGACGCGGACTTTGTACCCCACACCTGCAGTCTCAATAACGACATACTTGTCGCCCGCAAAGAGGATGGAGCCAGAAAGATGAGCAATCATAGACACATCTTACCGAGTTTTTTGATATTTTGCACGGCAACCATATTTTATTGCCCCTAGGACGTATCCGATACTATAGTATCGGATACGTCCTAGGGGCGGAGAGTGGAAAGGCGAATTCTTGCAGTAAGCCTGTTTGTGTGGTAGATTGTGTGGGTCTCAGTGCCGAGTTCAAAAAATTACTCGGTTTGAGCCTATCAAAATAGGCTCTTAATAAATTTAAGTTATGCCAATTATTAAATCAGCAAAACGCAATATTCGTAGCTCTGCTCGCAAGGCGGTTTATAACACTCGCCGTAGCAAGGCTATGAAGGAGGTTGTAAAGGAAGTTCGCACCCTTGTTACTGCAAAGGACAAGAAGGCAGCAGAAGCTCTCCTCGCAAAGGCTTACAAAGCTATCGATAAAGCAGCAAAGGGTAACACCATCAAGAAGAACACTGCATCTCGCAAGAAGTCTCGCCTCGCAAAGGCAATCAAGAAGATCGCGTAATACAAAAAACCCAACCTTTCCAAAAGGTTGGGTTTTTTGTTAAGATATACGTATATGAATACGAATACCATTACCCCAGCAGAAGCCCACAAGATTATCCAGAGCGGAGAGGTAAAGGTTATTGACGTGCGCACCCCCGCTGAGTTTGCTGAGGGGCATATAGAGGGCGCGCGCAATATTGATATCCACAACGATGCTTTCCAGGGGATTGTCCGCGAGCTCCCCAACGACGAAACATACATAGTAACGTGTAAAAGTGGAGGGCGCTCGGCACAAGCGTGCTCCTCGATGCAGGAAGAGGGAATTATGGGGGCGATAAATCTCGAAGGCGGGATGACGGCGTGGGAGCAAGCAGGACTGCCAATAGTAAAATAATTAAATCAATATGATAGATTACAGCCAAGTTGAAGAAGTGCTCAATGCACAAAATGTTTCTCAAGCAGATCAGGAACTCGTGCGTAAGTTTTTTAGCTCTTTTTCATTTGAGAAACGTCAGCAGCTTATGGGGATTTTCCTCGGGCACAGCGACAAGATTGCTCTTTTTATAAATTTACTAAAACTGAAAGTTGAGTTTCACAAGAAGCCAACAGAAGAACTCGCTGCAGAAATTTTCGCAATCGAAGAAGGTGAGATTAAAAGTTTAATGAAAGAATTGGCCTAACCCATACTATTATGTTTGAAAATATTTTTAAAAATTCCCAGGAGCACCCAACCGACGCGGAGATCATTGCAGACCTTGAGAGCAAGGAAGCAGACCTACAAAAGGACGCTGTAAGTTTCTTCGAGAATATGGGACCTGAAAAAGTTAGGAGTAAGTCAGCTAGCTTGCTTTTGGCGTCAGTACTTTCATTTAATGCACTTTCTGCGTATGCAGGAGAACAGGGTGCTGACAAGGTTGCACTACCTGATATGGGGGAGGAGAACATTGTGCAGATGGCACAAAAATCCACTGAGAAAAATAGCGTTGCACCTTTTGATTGGAGTAAGATTGCAAAGACGATTGAAATTTCAGCGGGGATAACAGTAGAGAATACAAAAAAGTATAACACTGAGAATATTGACTCAAGAGACTGGAGGGCGATTGAGAACTCATCCTTTTATGGTGACTTCAAAAATCAGTATTGGGAGGTCAGCCCTGCCCCAGGAGAACGCCATTTTGAATCATATGAAGGGCAAGCAGAGAAAGCATTTGTTACAGCCGCTAGAGGTTCAAGTTCTGCTCAAGAATTTTTTGACAATCTTGCACTTCAATCAAATGAATTTAAAGATGAAAGACAGAAAATAATCGCGTTACAAAAACTTGGCGAGCGACTTGGCTATGTGTACGATTATGATATGGAGAAGGCAGATACGCACGTAACGCTCTCCGAAGACGCCATTTTTCAAGCCTTAAAAGACCCGCTCCATTACACAGCAGGAATTTGCGGGAATATTCATACATTCATAATGAAAGCTGCTCAGAGTATGGGGATGGAGGCGTTTATGCAAAGTGGCTCTTCTGAATGGGGGGGGAAACATGTGTGGGTTGGGCTTGTAGCAGAGAAGGATAATAAAAAGGAAATAATATTTCTTGACTATGGAACAGCAATCCCAACAGGGACGTTAAACTACAAAGACGCACTTGGGGTGGCAGAAAGGCACCACCGCGAAGTTGCTGTTTTTAATAATTATGTTGGGGATGAGCATGGCGTTCTTTTCCCTGTTGATTCGCGCGCTACAGAGGTCCTTAAGAGAGCTGCTGGTATTGAGGACCCAACGATAGGGCTCGAAAGGAATCTAGAAAGAGGGGTGATGGAGACAGGAGAAAGCAAATTTGAAGTAAAGATAAGCCCAGAGACAAAGGAAATAAAACTCGGTTCAAACACTATTGGTCTCACCTTCTTTAATTTTCAAGATGCATACCAAAATTCATACCAGTCACTCAAGGAAGTGAATGCTTGGAGAGGCAATGTGGGTGTGTATGGGGAAAAAGGTGGCATAGGCGCGAGTGCCACAGTGATAAATATGAGTATCAAAGATTTGGAAAAGAGGGCGTGGTGGGAGGACAAAAAGGAATCCTCAGTTAGTGAGGTAATCACGAGTTTGTTTGCTAGCTACATTGATAACAAGCAGTTTACAAAAGAGGAATACGGCCAGTTCAAAATGAACTGGGGGGCCACACTGAGCGCAGCAATGAATGCACCTCTGGGGGACAGGGAGGAGGGGTCTAAGGAGAATTACGTGGGAGGAGAAATGTTGGGGGCGGTCGGGGCGAGACTGATTTATCTTGATCCAAATAATGTGGGAAAGTTTTACATTGATGCCTCCCAGGAGCACAGATTGTCGATCAATGATTTTCAAGAGCAAAAAATTTTTATAAAAAAAGTTTCGGACAAGATTAAGATAGGAGCCGAAGTACAAGTATTTGAAGCAAATATATTAAACCTTGAGGTAGGTGCGAAGAAAAGCGATTGGGGCGATACTCTCAGTCTTAAATCATCTGTTTCAGACGGGGATTCCAAGATAAGCTTCACCTACGAGAAATCGAAATCCGACTACGAAAGATTTGTCCCATCATCAAAAAAAGCTGAGATAGAGGCTGTTGGGCAATTTGGGCCCAAATGGGAGATTAGTATAATCGCATCTGACAAAAACGAACACTACAAAGGTGGCGATGCATTTAATGGTGGGAACAACGACATTCTCAATCTGGGGATAAAGGCGAAGATGCTCTTGTGGTAGGGCTGTTGACAAAAGAGACCAGAAGTCCTAGTCTTCTCATTAGTAACAAGTAAAAGCACCAATCGGGGGAAACTCGTTGGATATCGTTGAAAACTGAGCGAAGGAGAATGAAATGAAGAAGATTTTTGCTGTGCTTTTTGTAGTGTTTTCAGTTTTCTGCGGACCTGTGTATGCGGATGACTGCGACGATACATCGTGGATTACCGAGGTAATCAAAAGCTACAACATTGGGAAAATCACCGTTGCTCAAGAGAAACTACGCTATTGCACATTCAGATACGCCGGTATTGTTAATGGCATTGCAACGATGCAGGCAGTGATGATGAGCGAGCTTGAGAAGGATCCAACAAACGAAACACTGAGGCGTTTGATCGGAAAAGCGAAGGAACTCGCAGAAGGTAACTGGAAAGTAGCGAAAAGATTTTCCGAAATACATAATTCCCTCAATGTGTTAATAGAGGCTCTGAGACAAAAAGAAAAGTCTAAAAAGAAGGATGTTGAAGCATAAGGAAGGGAACTATTGCTTATAAACGCTAGCAGACCGCTAGCGTTTTTTTGTTGGTAGGGAGGGGCTCTCCCTGCGGTCGAGAGTATCCATTTTGGTAGTCGCGTTTTTCTTGTGGTCACGAATCACTAAATATTTTATACGCGCTTCGCGCTACAAAATATATAAGTGTTCGCGACCCTTGCTAGTAGAATTTTCGGTAGGAATCGCCTCTCCTTGTCAGTCGAGACTATCCATTTTAATAGTCGCGTTGCTCCTTTAAAATGGTGAGCCTGCGGTTCGATTCTGAACTAGCAAGTTCATGTCTTGGACCAAAACCGAGAGTACTATTTGTTGTGGTCACGAGTTACTAGGTGTGCTCGTGTGGGTACACACTGTGCGCACCAAGTACTCTCGACCCCAGCTCGGCTCCCTCGCAAAAGCCTCGGGATGCCTCCGCTTAGCACAACAGCACGCAAGCCAAGCAGTTGGCTTGCTAAATCAAAGGGCCGACCAAGTAAACTTGGTCGGCCCTTTGATTTGCTGTTGTGCTCTCGGTAGGACCGCGAGTACGCTTATCTTTCCCTACGGGAACGGTACAGGTTTCGCACCTCACTTCGCCGTTGGCTCGTTGCGGTATGCTCAACCTTTTCGATTCCTACACACAAGCCAAGCAGTTGGCTTGTTCTCGAGCACAACCAAAAGAAAAACCCCACACAAGGTGGGGGATTTCTTTTGGTTGTGCTCTCGGTAGGAATCGAACCTACATCGTGGGTACCGCAAACCCATATCCTATCCATTGAACGACGAGAGCGTAAAACTGGTCAAAGGTCTATAAAGTCGAAAGTCTATAAAGTCGGGGCATTTTTGCATCCACTTTTGACTTTAAGGACTTTACAGACTTTTAGACTTCACTGCACTCTACCATAAAACACAGAAAAAGCAAAAAATTATTAGGGCAAATCTAGAACCCAATCTTGCGCATAAGACGCTCGGGGAGAGGCTCCATTTGAGGCTCCTCGTGAAGCATATGAGAAAGAGCCTGATGCACCTCGTCCATCACTGCCTCGTCAAGAGGGACGACAATGTGTGGCATATATTGTTTTTTTGAAATGATGAGAATCTTTGGATCGCGATGATAGCGTACATCAGGAACTCCTTCAAGTATCCAAAAAGAAGCAAGCGTATCCCAGGGGTAGAGGGTCTTACCTGCAAGAACTCCTTTTTTTGAAAGCGAATAATCAAGGATGCGAGGTGAATGTTTTGAGTATGCGAGAAGGGTGCCGATCCCCACAACAACAATGATTGCGAGAAGGGTGTTCCCCACAATAATAAACGCTACCGCTACCGCTACGGTGATGATACTTACCGACCAATACCAATCAGCGCTGTGTTCGCGATGCTCGTATTCAGGCGCAGTCCAAGAGATGATGTGTTCGTCCATATGTAGATAGTATACCCCCACACCTACTTTTTGCATAATCAGTTTTACACAGCAATCATTGCTTTGTGCTAAATATGACACGTACCGCTAAAAGCCTAGCGCAAAAGTAGGTGTGGGGGGTACCCCCTGTTAGTTTTTTATGCCTACTTTTTAAATAATTACTTTGTTTTTTATAATAAGGAAAGCCAGTATTCTTGCTTTCTTTTAGTTAACGATAATGAGATAATATGGAAGTCAATTAGTCGCTGTTTTTACTAATTTAATCCACCTATTTATGCAACAGAGTATTATCCGTTTAGTTCTGCGCGCGGTGTTTGCGCTTGCTTTATTGTTTGGATTTAATTCTTTTGCATACGCGCAGGCAGTTCCTCCTCCTGTTCCAGTATTTGATATACCTCAGCAATTTGTTATGCCAGGAACAATAGAGGGAGATGATACTCATTTTGTAATTACGGATAGTCAATATCTCAATGTGACGCTCGATAGCTCAGAGCAGATTAAATTAAAAATGGACTCCATACCAGAAATGGTAACATTAACAGTTGAGTCATCGGCCTCATCTACGGCGACATCAACTCAAGTCACTCTCTCTGGTTTTGCCACATCGACAACCTACTATAAATACGAGGACAGCTATCACAATTTAGACCAGTTTGTTACTGATGCAAGTGGTGGCTATTCATACTCACAAGATTTATCGAAGACACATATAGTATTTATTCAACCTCGCCACTCAACTAAATTTATTAAAAATGATGCCACGGGCGGAGACTGCACTCAGATTGGTAGTTGGAATTATACTACAAAGGTTTGCACGATGAATATCGACCTGACCGAAACTGTACAAATTGACAGCGACAGCGTGACTCTTGATGGGAACGGGCACACGCTCACTGGAATTAGAACGGGGAACGGCATATATCTCAAAGGAAGAACGGGTGTTACGATTAAAAATTTGAATATTAGAAACTTTGTTTATGGGATATACAACTATTCTTCTAATAATAGCACTCTGTCTGGTAATACAGTACAAAATAATTCTTATATTGGAATCTTGCTTAATAGTTCTAATAGCAACACTTTAACCAGTAACACTGCATTAAATAATGGGCTTTTCGGAATCCTTCTTGCATATTCAAATAGTAACACCTTAACCAACAACACCGCTTTAAATACTAACGGGAACGGGTTTCATTTTACCGCTTCAAACAACAACACGCTACTCAGCAATACTTCTTCAGGCAATTCCTATGGAATACTACTCGGCTCTTCTGGTGGTAATACTCTATCTAGCAACACAGTATCAAATAATTCTTCTTTCGGAATCTTTCTTGTTGGTAATTATTCTGCTAATCAAATATATAATAATAATTTTATCAATAACTCAACACAGATTTATTACAATACATCCTCAAGTAACGATACTTTCACACTCGCACTTCCAATAGGAGGGAACTATTGGAACAACTTCGATACAGCAAGTGAAGGTTGTGCTGATTCAAATAATGACGGCTTCTGCGATACCGCCTACGTTTTCCCTGGTGGACAAGATAATCTGCCGTGGACAAAGAAGGATGGGTGGCTCGCACCGACAAGCACAGCAAAAAACATTAACGTCGCTATTATTCTCGCGGAGCCAGTGGATGTCTCTCATACAACAGCGTCAACAACCGCTCAGCCTTGCAAGCTCATTCCTGAAAAGACTTACACCAATGGTTATGGCGAAGAATACTACACCGACCTCGCATACTGCATCAATGATTATTACAAAGAAGTTTCGCACGGGACTTTGAATTTTACGTTTAAGATATTTGATAGTCATGAATATTGGTACACAGTCCCCGGTTATGAATCAGATTATGGAGCAGATTATTTTTCGAACCCTAATACTACCACTGGAAAAGAGCGTGCCTTTGTTAATGACGCAATTTCTGTAGCAAGGGATGATATGAATGCATTTCTTGCAGCGAACAATCTTTCTCAATTTGACATGGCGATGGTGGTTCATGCGGGAGATTCATCTCAGCTAAATGCACGACCTGGTTTAACGTTATCTTCGCAGGCGTTTGTTGATGGAACAAGAAGTTTTATTGTCGGGGAGAGCGACCCACTGGGTACGTGGGCACACGAGACGGGGCATGTTCTTGGTGCAATCTTGACCCCGCAAGAAGAAGCTACACCCGATCTTTATGGGAAGAAGGGTCTTTCGTCTAGATATACTATTGTTGAAAATGGACAGACTGTTTGGAGGGACGATCTCTTCCGTGGTAGCTGGTCACTCATGTCAGAAGGTAGTTGGAATGGACCAATTGGAGGCAGTGGCACCAACCCTCCCTTCATGAGCTCGTACGTTCAAAACTTTCTCGGTTGGCTCACGGAAAACATCCATCAGAAATCAGATTATGGCACCCACTGGATTAACTCTCTTGAAACAAGTAAGCTCGGGGACGGTATTTTTCGTTACAATCTAGAAAACAATACTGATTCATCAACAGGGGACTACTACATTCTTGAAACACGCAACAGAAACTTGAGCATATGGGACTCTTCGCTTCCAGAAGAGAAATCACTCGTGCTTTATCGAGTAGCAACAAATGGCTACCTAGGGTTGAAGAATCAAACCATTTCAATCCCTAAAAGCCCCTCAGTTTCGAACGTTATGGTAACCCCAGATGACGGTGTTCTCTCAGTGTCAGGAGAGACTTATCGAGACCTCAATAAGTTTGTATCATTCTCTACGCTGGGAGAAAAGACAGAAAATGGTAAATATGAGATTGGAGTTTCAATAAATGAAATTCCAAAGGAATCGTTTGCACAAAAGTATTTTGGAATGATATTTACCCCGCTTAATATTTACAATGCTCTTATTCAGGGTGGCATGTTGCCTGTACCACCACGGCCAGGATCTCCGATAAGAGGTATTGTCAATGAAGATGAAGTTGTTCACACGGATACTGGTGATAAACTTAATACAAAACTCTGCGCAGTAAAAAAAGCCCCCCTGCCTATTCTTCTTATTGCGATAAGCATGTTGTTGATCTTTGTTTATCGAAAGAAGGATATTTACAACATTAGATGGCACAAGTTTAAGATCGTCAAAATCTCGATTTTCGGATTTTGGATAGCGACGATTCTCGTGTGTGGAAATTATATTGTTTATACTATAAAAGTGTCTTCGCTTATTAGCCCAACTGCTTCTTTCAGTGGCGGAATTGCTGATTATTGTGGGGTGTTTAGAACGTGCGATAACCCTTTCCCTTGCCGCAATGTTAACTTCGCCCCCTCTCTTACCTACATTTCCCCTGACCTCGATCTCCATGCCATTACCCCTGACGGCAAGCATATTGGTATGAACTATGTAACAGGGGAGTATGAAAATCAGATTCCTGGCTCTATCGTCTCGGGCGACAACCAGGGTATCCCAGAATGGATTTATGTTCCCGAAGGAACGCAAGTGAAGTACTATGTCTCCGCCCACGACAATGATGAGTTCTTGAAGCAGAACCCACAAATCGCAAGTGCGATAGCGACAACGACGGACTCGTATTCACTCTATGCACGTACTATTGACCCAGCCGTAGGCATCTTCACCTCACCAATCCTCGAGAATCAAACAATCGCACCAACAGAGGAAAAGACGTACCTTATCAGCACTGTAGGGCCTGATGTATCTATTCAAGAAAGTAACGACCTCACTGCACCAGTAACTACCGCAATACCTGCGGGCACTCTTGGTTCAAATGAATACTACACATCTCAAGTTACCATAACTCTCACAGCTGACGACGTGGCCCCTCTCGGCGAAGTGTCATCAGGAGTTGCAGATATTAAATACTCACTTGATAGTGGGACTACATGGAATACGTATAGTACGAGCACGCCACTAATTATTATCACTGAAGGTACTACTACACTCCAGTACTATTCTGTGGACAACAACAGTAATAATGAAACCGCAAAAACACTCACGCTCAATATCGATACCGTTGCACCAACCATCTTCGCCTCAGATGTGTCTGCTGAACAACTTACAGTAGAAGGCACTACTCTTACTATTTCTGCTACTGCTGAGGATGGTATCGACGCAAATCCAACACTTACCACAAATATTCCTCTCACACAGACTTTTGCCCCAGGGGTAACCAATATTCTTCTTACCGCCCAAGACTTTGCAGGTAACATAGCAACCTCAAGTATTGCAGTAACTATTTACTCATCTCCCGAATCTGACCCAGACGGTGATGGCGTCCCAAATCAAGACGACGTGAATCCGTTTGACGCCACTGTTTTTGCAAACCTCACTATCCCAAGTGAATACTCACTTTGGGAGAAAGAGTCTTTCGATTTACCATTCTCCGTGGCAGGGAAGGGAAATATTACTCTTACGCTCTCGAACACCTATTATCAAGTCGGCTCGTCGCCAATCAAAGATAGTACTGGTGCCGTTATCCCCGTAATCGTCACCACTGTCGATGGGGTTATTGTCACTTCCTTCACTCAAGATACCAAAGAACTTAGGAATTACACATTCACCATCGCTACCAAGAAAGGCAACTCGAAGGAACGCAAGTCTCTCAAGGACAAGTGGGATAATGAGTTGGACGAAGGGAAAAGACATGATTTCGACAAAGAATTCAAGTTTGCAAGTGCTCCTATTACTCTCGCTATTATCAACACTACCGCAAATATCTCTACCTCACAGGCTTCCTCCGTCACTATCTATGATGAGACTCAATCTGCTCAACTTCAGTATAAGTATAAAGATACAGAGCACAGCACAACTCTCCTCCTTAAATCTGAGGACACACTCAAACTCAAAAAAGGGCAACCGCTCACCCTTATGGTCAAAGTGACTGGGATAAAGAAAGATGTACCATTCCTGACTAATATCACTGGGAACTTCACTATGATGAGCGTTGTTCAAGAGGAAGAGCATAAAGTCGGCGACGACCGCAAGCAAACGAAGTTCTCACTCTTCTTTCCACAAAGCCTCACGACAACTCAAGAAAATATAACTATCACCACGATTGTTAATGGTGTCACATCGACTGATATGGTGGGTGTGAGGTTTGAGGAATGAAGATAAACACTCTTGCATATGTAAAAAGAGTGCTTAATGTTATTAGTTAATTAAAATATATTATGGTAAAGATATTAAATTGGTTTACGACAAAAAAACTGTTTTATTTGTTGCTCTTGGAATCTTTGGTTTCGTTTTTGTAACAAACGACCCTATTATGTTTGGATTATGTAAAAATATTGTTGTTTGGCCAAGTGGTACAGAACACTGTAATGATGGTAGTTTTGTTTCAGAAAGTATAGGTTTGCTTTGTTTGTTTCTTTCCCTCTCTCTCTTGTTTCTCTCTCTCGTCACTTACTGGATGAAAGAATCAATCTTTCGTGCATGGTGGAATTTTGCCCGCTGGTGGGTAGTCGCAATTATTGTAGTCACCCTCTACATAGAAAGTGCAAGTGGGGGTTCAGGTGGCATGGGAATCGGGGGAGCAGTGACAGGAGGATTCAATATTTTTATTGAAAGTATTCTTTATGCAGTTATGATTATTGGGTCACTCACTAAAATCATAAAAACATATCTTAAAACTCGCTAATCTTGAATACCACCGCAAACAAAATTGCATCAGAAATCAGTGCCGTAAACATCTATGACAAACAGCAAAATGCCCAAGTTCAGTACAAGTATAAGGACACAGGCTCTCTTGACTTCGTAATGAAATCAGACGATGTCATTACGATCAAAAAGGGACAACCACTCGTTCTTACTATTAAAGTCACTGGAGTAAAGAAAAATGTACCATACGATGCTTCTCTGTCAGGGGGCTTCACTACACTATCAACAGTGCAAGAGGAGGAACATCGTGATAATGATGATAGAAAACAGAAAACATTTACACTCTTCTATCCGCTCTCAACATCGAGCACATTAGAGAATGTAATGGTTAATTTAATCGTGGGCGGTGTAACAAAGAACCAGGTGTTAAGTGTGAAGTTCGAAGATTAAAACCATTAATTATTAGTGGTGAGTTTTGTGTATTTATTGGAGTTAATAAAATATATTATGGAAAAAATAAATAAAGTGGGTAACAAAAAAACAATTCTTCTTGGGTCAATTTTGATTCTTTCTATTGTGGTAATTTCAGAAAATCCGTTATTTTTTGGTTTTTGCAAAAATATTTCAAGTTGGTATGGTGGCATAGAATATTGTGTTGACAATAATGTGCTACCTGAATATGTTAGGCAGATTGGAGGATTTCTTTCACTTAGTTTGTTACCCCTCTCCCTCATCACCTATTGGATGAAAGAACAAGCCTTCCGTGCGTGGTGGAATTTTGCTAGTAATTGGGTGGTTTTGATCATATTTGCAACATTCATTTTCGAGATAATGGGCGATGGCGGTAGTCTTAATATGGGTGGAGGTTTCGAGATACTAGTTCTTGGAATACTTTATACCATCATGATTGTTGGATCTATTGTTAAAATTGTACGAACGTATCAAAAAACACGCTAATCTTGATAAAGGGTCAGGTGCCATAATGGACATGGTGTCAATCACGATTGAGTAGGCTCGTCTTGGCGTCATTGATTCGTAAATAGTGTGGTAAAATCTCCTATATGACCGATATTAATATTTTAATGGCGTTTGGGGCGGGGGTGGTTTCGTTTCTGGCGCCGTGCGTGCTCCCAATCGTGCCAGGCTTCATCGCATATCTCGGCGGTATTGCTCTTGAGAAAGGGGAGCCGCGTGCGCTTGTCTCGCGTTTTGCAATGCTTCACGCGAGCACGTTTTTTGTTCTTGGTTTCACTACCGTGTTTGCGATATTGGGAATTATTTTACACGGAGCGCTCGTTCAGGTTGGACCAGAATTTCAAAGAACACTCGCACACATCGGTGGCGTGATTATTATTTTCTTTGGATTTTATTTGATGGGACTCATCAAGCTTTCGTTCCTCGAAAAGACGCGCCATATCTCGGTTCACAAAAGATTTTCATCGCGCGCGCTGACATCGTTTATGTTTGGCTCCGCGTTTGCGCTCGGCTGGACGCCGTGTATGGGTGCTGCGCTCGGCGCTATCGTGGGACTCGCAGCGCTCGCCCCCGCAAAAACATTTTTCCTGCTCATCGCATACGCGCTCGGGCTCGGGGTGCCATTTCTCATTATCGGAGCTTTTGCAGGAGAAATCGAAAAGTACCTTGCGCGCGTATCAACATGGGTTTTGTATTTAAATATTATTTTTGGTGGCGTGCTCGTGTGGCTCGGCGCAATGTCGTTTACGCAGAATTTGTATATCTGCCAGTAAGTATTATTAAAAAGAAACCGCTTACACAGAAATCGTGTAAGCGGTTTTAATGCTAGAGCCTAGAGCAACGTGCGCGGGCCGATGGTGTAGAAACTATCGATGACCCACACGTTGCCGTCGAGACGGAGGAGCGCGATGTTGTCGAGAGAGCGATGAAAGGCGGGAGTCTGTTTTTGTTGCAAATAGTCCCAAACTTCATCAAACTTTTCTATTAACCCTTTTTTCGCAAGAGCGATGTGGAGGGCCATCACTGGCTCGTGACCAAGCCAATCAAGAAAGCGGAGTTTCATAAGCTTCTCAATGAGCAACTGGTGAAAGTCCTCCACTTCGATCGAGTGAACAATGTCGAGAGAAATAATCTGCCTTCCAAAATGGCTGAATCCCTGAACGACATACGAGCCTGCTTCCCAGTCTTGCACGGCTCGTTGAAGGGAATCTTTTACCCTTACAATCTCATCCTCGTCGGCCTCAAAAGGCGCCTTGTGGGTGATGTGTGTAGGGAAGTAACCTTTGCTGACCTCGAGGTCAAACTTCTTTGCAAGCTCCTCTACGAGCTCTCCGTGGTATTTGGCAACGGGGGCACCTAGCAAATGTGCGATGAAGTAACTCTGGCGCATATTATTCTCCTTGGTTATTGTACAAAGCTTCCTTCAATCTATGCTTACAGAAGAACTTTGTCAAACGAGAACCCGGGCAACACAAAAGCGGTATGACCCACCACAGGCATACCGCTTTTGCTTTCTTCTACTGTTGTGAGGTTTAGTTCACTTCAATAGAAGTGAGTGTTACTGAAGCGTCAGTGTTTTTGATTCCTTTGTATTGTACTTTCTTGCCAATAGTAGACAAAGTTGAGCCGTTGAGCTTTACGGTTGTTGTTGGGGTGAAGCGAAGTACTACGCTGTTGGTGAGGGTCATCACACTTGTTGCTGCGTTGTATGAAGCAATAGTGCCCGAACCTTCAGCCTTCTTTCCTGTGCTTGTGTAGGTCGTTGTAGGAGGAACGATAACCACAGGTGCTGGGTTAACGGTCACGGTACGAACTACAGATGTTGCAATGTTACCTGCTACGTCTGTTGCTCCGTAGGTCACAGCGTATGAACCTGCTACTGCTGTATTTACGGTGCTTGTAGTTACCACCGCACAACTTGCGTCAACATTGTCAGCGCAGGTAGCGCCTGCATCTACATATGAAGTACCTAGAGCAAGGGTTGCATTAGTACCATTCATAGTGATGATAGGGGCTACGGTGTCAGCTGGAGGGAGGACAACTACGGGAGCTGCATCAACAGTAAGTACTGTTGTGCCTCTTCCGATGTTGCCGATGCCGTCAGTTACTTGCAAGGTAATTGTGTAAATTCCTGCAACTGTCGGTGTCCCTGAAATGATGCCTGTCGATGAAACATTCATTCCTGCTGGAACATTGAGTGCGACGACTGAGAATGGTGCTGTCCCTGAAGTCATCATATTGAGTGCTGTGTACGCAGAACCTTCCTGTCCGTTTGGAAGTGTCGTCATAAATGCAACGACTGGATATACTGACATACTTGTTGCCTGTACTGAGCCGAGCACGTCTACGGTGCCAGTGAAGATAACGTACTCACCATTGGTGAATGTTGTTGTCCCGCCGATGAATGTGGTGCCTGCTGGTGTCGGTGTGTAGAACACGTGGTCAGCTGCGTTGAGTCCTTCCCCGATGACGATGAAGTCGCGACCAACTGAAGAGATGGTGCCTGCGCCTGATGTGATGATCGTAGGAGCGGCATCGATAACGAGAGTTACTGAGCCAGATCCAATGGTGCCAACTGAGTCGGTAGCCGAGAGGACAATAGCGAATGTGCCATAAACTGTTGGGGTGCCTGAGAGGTCACCATTTGCAGATATGGTCATACCTGCTGGTACACCTGAAGCTGTTACGGTGAATGGTGCCACGCCAGTTGCAATGACACTTGCTCCTGCGTACGCGACTGTTGCCTGAGCATTTGCGAGTGATGTTACAAATGATACGGCCACGGGTGCTGGGGTCACTACTACGGTACGAACTACAGATGTTGCAACATTTCCTGCTACGTCTGTTGCTCCGTAGGTCACAGTGTATGAACCAGCGAGAGCTGTGTTTACGGTGCTTGTAGTTACCACTGCACAACTTGCGTCAACATTGTCAGCGCAGGTAGCGCCTGCATCTACATATGAAGTACCTGCGACAAGGGTCGCATTAGTGCCATTCATTGTAATGATGGGAGCTACGGTGTCTGCTGGAGGAACTACAACTACAGCGACTGGATCAACCACGAGAGTAGTCGTTGCTTTGAGTGCTACAAAACTATTATTAACCGCGGTAAATGCGATAGGGTACGTGCCGGCAGTTGTAGGTGTCCCTGAGAGGATCCCTAGATATGACACAGCCATCCCTGATGGAATTCCTGTGATGCCAGTGAGCGCAAAGAGTGACACCGATGGAGAAACAATACTTGTTGGTGTGTAGAGAACACCCACAGTTCCGTTTGCAATAGTTGTTCCTGCTGAAGGAGGAAGTGGTGCTGCATTCACGGTGACTGTTACTGAAGTCGTGCCTGTTGCACCGACAGAGTCAGTTGCTGAAAGTGTAATCGTGTAGGTACCCGCAGCGTATGGTACGCCTGAGAGATATCCACTTGTTGACACAGTCATACCTGTAGGTACGCCAGTCGCAGAGACAGCAATAGGTGCGATCCCTGAAG
Organism: Minisyncoccota bacterium; assembly: GCA_041660105.1. Lineage (GTDB taxonomy): Bacteria > Patescibacteriota > Minisyncoccia > Phycocordibacterales > UBA1550 > UBA1550. The sequence goes on from JBAZWZ010000009.1 coordinate 19,377, forward strand.
TGAGGAGATTGATTATAGGATACGAAGTGTTCACCTGTCCGTTTGGAACGCTTGTTACAAATGTAATGGGAGCAGCAGGTGCCTCAGGAGCAGGGAGAACAACGAGAGTCGTTGTTGCCTTTCCGATTTGCTGATACCCGACTGTATAGCTACCCATAGCAGTCATTGCTATTTCGTATGTACCTGCTGTTGTTGGGACTCCAGAGATGGTGCCCATAGTGTTGGTCATTCCAGCTGGAAGACCTACTGCGGCAACAGCATAAGGATTTGCCCCACCGAACACGCCGTAGTCAATAGCATATGTTGAGTATGCATGTCCTACTGTAGCTGTCGGAAGAATTGGCTTGAAGAGAACGGGCACAGCAGTCGTGTAACCACTTGTTGCGAGGATGTGACCGTTTGTTGGGTTTATGAAACCAACATAGGTAACAAGCTGATTGCCAGAACTTGTATTTGTGCCAAGACCTGTAATGTATGTGTATGGCTGGAAATATTCAACCGTTCCACCACCATAGAGTGCGAGAGCTACACCACCTGTTGCATTATCAACACCAAGTCCTGATACGCGTGCGGTGCCACTCGTTGCTTCTGTTGGGTAGATGTCCATTGTTTGTGCAATGTAGACACCATCGCCATCGACGATGAATGCGTAGTTGACTATTTCTCCAACCGCGAGAGCGTTGAGTCCGCCGTTAAACGTCATCACGGTGTCGCCATCGTAGGTCACGATGAAATTGTTGATGGTCACATAATCTTTACCTGTTGAGGTAATCATACCCTGAAATTCGCCGTATCTGCCGGCTACTGTTGTTGCTACAGGAGCAGGTACAGGCACGATAGTAGTAGGGGGAAGTGCTACAGGTGTAGGATCTACGAAACTGTTGTGCACATTATTGAGAGAGAAAGATGGGATACCGTTTGCTCTGAGCCACATATGGAGGCCGCGATAATACGAGAGCGCGCCCGAGCCGGTTGCAGAAGTCCAACCCCACGGAGCGATGCCGTTTGAACTAATCGAAATGTAGTATTTTACTCCAGCCTGAATTGCGAAAGGAGTTACGTCGAGATTATAATCGTATCTTCCATTGGCCACAAGCGTTGCGTTTGCAGCGCCGAGTGTTCCTGTTGCTACCACCTTGGTGAGCTCAGTGTTGCTGAGGATGCCGTCTGGGTTCTGTGGTTGGTTTGAGATAACCTCAACCGTAAATCCATCAGCGTACCCTGGGTAGAGGATATTTGAGGTGCCTTGCCAGCTGACGTTGTCCACAGTACCTGACTGTGTAGGGGTAAACGATGCGTAGGTGTTGACATCACTGTCTGAACCTCCGATAGCTGAGTTTGAGGGGACTGTGCTTCCGCCTCCTTGTCCCTGTGTGTATAAAGTTGCTGCTTGCGCTGTCCCTGCAAAGAGGAAAAGTGTCGCGAAGACTAATGAAGATACGTATTTAATCATAATTATAATAATAGAGCCCAATAATAAAAAGGGGGGTTAATTTATCCCTCAATTAACAAGACGTAGGAGAATTGACAATATTACAGGAAATTTTGTATTAAAACGCTATACAATACAAATGGAAATTAGTCAAACAAAAAAAGGGGGGGGTGTGGCCTGCAGGCCGCACCCCCCCCTTTTTTTTGTTTGACTAGGTGATTACTTACTTCACACTAATCTTGCTTGCTACCACTGAGCCATCAGCATAGAGACTCCCCGAATAGAGAACCTCTGCTCCGATAGACATCGTCCCGGTGATAACCGTCGATGCATTGTAGGTCACCTTTGTTGCTTCGAGCATAATGTATCCAACACCCATCGCCGTAATCTTGCCACCCTCGTCCACTACAGGTACTGGAGGAGTAACTGTTGCTGGTTTGATAGTGATGAGAAGGGCCGTACCAAATACGTCGCCATTTGCATCAGTTGCATCAATCGAGATATCGTACGTGCCCTCTACTGTTGGCTTACCAGAGAGAACTCCTGCTGACGACACTGTCATCCCTGCAGGAACTCCTGTTGCAATAACTGTCGCTGTCCCTGTCAGGAGCAAGTTCTTTGCTGCGTAGTTTGAACCAACTTTGCCGTTAGGAAGTGAAGCAACGAACGTTACAGGCACAACTGCTGGCACCGCTGGTGTGTCAACAGTAAGAGTTACTGTTCCGAAACCATCGTCACCAATATTTGAATCAGCGCGAAGGTACGCAGCAAGTGAAATCGTGTATGTCCCCGGTGTCGTTGGCGTTCCTGACAATATCCCTAGAGGCGATACGGTCATTCCTGCTGGTACGCCACCTGTTGCATATACCACCCCAAGAAGGAGAGAAGATGGATTAACAAGGTTTGTCTCAGGGTATGCGTATCCTGCCTCAGCGTTTGCGAGATCGGTTACAAATGTAAACCTCTCAGGATTCAAATCCTGAAGACGATAGTAATGGTCACCCTTCCATACAGTGGGGATAGGCCATACTACTGTCGCAGAGGTGGTGTTGTCATTAACAACATACTCTTTGTTTACTACACCATTTAAGACTGCACTTCCGCCAGCAAAGATACCACCGTAAAGTGGAACTGACGAATACACCCATCCTCGACGTGTTTTTTTCTGGGTCACTTGAGTCCCAATAGGAGCACCTCCCGTCACGGTAGGTACGATGTAGCTACCACCAGCTGTTGCGGGAGTTGCAACACTAATGGTGTAACTATCGCCGATAGTAAAGAAGATTCCTGCGTCACGGTAGTTAGCCTCGACGAATCCACGGAAACACTCAGGAAGATCATAGTCTACTGAGTGAAGCAGATTTGCAGGATCAGTTCCTTCGCCACTGTAGAGGTTTAGGGTCACCGTCGTAGCGAAACTGCAATTAGCAAGTTTCTCTGCGTACGTTGCGCCAGTAAAATTCTTCTCAAGGAAAAGACCAACAGTTGCCTCTGTCGCGTTGGCGGTAAACGACTGCCCATACTCAGACCCAGGAGCAAGGAGGTTCCCTGTAAGAGGGACGAGGAGCACCTCTGAAAGAGGGGAGCCCCCAGGATAAACAACATCCACATTCTTTGCGAGTGCTGTCTGAGCCGAAAAGCACATTGCAAGCACTGCAGTAGAAACAAATATTTTCTGCTTCATAATTATGTTAAACACTAATATTTAGTACACGTTAATAAAAGAGAGGTAGTTACGTAATATACCCCTCAAATCCGAAGACGGTGAAGAATTAGCAATCTTACAAGGAGTTTTTGCATTTTTGGAGGAAAAGCGTAGCATATCAATATGGAAAGCAAATCAACCCCAATTCAACCAGCAATAGAGCAGGAGCGAACCCCTGAAAAGGTTTTTCAGGATATTGTGGAAAAGCGCAGACTTCATGACCAGGAAAGTTTGCCCACCGTCGAGGGGATAAAGGACCTTATGAACGGACTCCCCACGACTGTTGCAAACAAACTTATGAAAGAAGCTGAGTATCTCCGCGAGCGAGCCGCCAATGATGTAGCCTTCCGCGAGCTCTTTCTCCGCGAAGCTCAGCGCACCTGGAGTCAGTACACTGTAGAGCGCTTTGGTATGCCAAGCAAGATGTTTGCAAAGGAGGAAGTGAAACATGCCATCGACAATCTTTTGAGCAGAGAGCCCGCACTCGAGAGTTTGAAGAAAATAGCACGCATCAGCATTGACCTGAACGGCCTCAAAGCAGTCAATGACTTGAACAGAGGCGACCACACAAAGGGCGACGTGTTCCTTGAGATTGTTGCGCGCACGATCAAGAGCGAGAAGATGGTCAGTGAGTTTAAGTCTCGCGGCATTTCTCTCGTGCCAACATCAGACGGTGGAGATGAGTTTGGAGTGATTGTCGTGAGCGAGAAAGCTCTCGATACAGGGACTCTCGAGGAGATAATGAAGAACATCAACGCGGAGCTTTTGTCCGAGGACACGACGCGCGAGCTTCGCAATGTTTTGGATTTTAATAATGAAATAGTGGCGTCAGCTTTTGCGGGGGTCACACCAGAAGAGTGGGCTAAGAAAAGCGCTGAGGAGAGAGAAGAGGAAATACGCAAAGCGGGGATTCCCAGAGACTTCGCATTCAAGGCTCACGCAAGTATGGGGGCAGCGACTCTCTATGATGCATTCTCGACAATGAAAGGGGAGAAGCACGAGATAGAAAAAGGCGACAGCTATGAGCGCATCCTCGACAAGCTGATGGGTGGCGTGTTTACCAAGAGTGATACCCTGATGCAAGAGAACAAAGAAACGTTTAAAAAAGAAATTCAAGAAAGTGAAAACCCAAATGAGAAATTCCTCTCAATGGTCTACTCTCGCAACGAAGCCGAACGCGAACTCTCCCGCGAACTCGACAAGAAAAACCACGAACTCAAGGAGTGTATTGAGGGGAGGTAGTTTGTAAAAGAAATACTACTTCAGACTCGTAAGATACGTACGCGCCCCATCAAAAGCGCTGACGGTGTCTATGGTGTTTGTAAAAGGAGTTACCGAAATTTCAAAAATGCTCGAATATAAACCATAGGTTTTATTGTAATCATTCATCATTTCATAAGTAAGGTTAGGCGCGTATATGGAGATTTCTCCAAGAGAAATGTTCTTCTGTGGGTTAAGTGCAACAGTTCCGCAAATGTTTTTTGAAAAAGTTTTAATAGCATCAGTTGAGCTTGCAGAAGTAATGTTGGTTTGTTGCGACAATTCCGCAATTCTTTGTATTATGTCTACGCCATCAATGAGCACTGTTTGTACCTGGTAGTCTTTTCCACAAAAATTTACATTTCGAAGATTATTATCAATGGTAAGGTGCTCATCAACTTTCCCCGATTGAAGAACGGAAATATTTTTTGTCCCCTCGCATGCTTTCAAGTTTGTTGATTTGCATTGCTCTGGAGAGACATCGGGAATCGATTCACCACAGTCTCGGTATACGCGATTCTTGTCTACATAATAGGACCCAGTACTGCCTATTCCGTCAGGATTTTTGTCAGTTATCCCTACAAGATGAAAGGTTGAAGCATCGGCTCCAGAAACAATTTTGTTTACAGCGAGAACAGTCTTTGCGTCGGCAACATAGTTCCAGTGCCATACTTCAGCTGAGCTGCACTCTCCTACAATATGAAAAGTGCGAGGATCAACCCCTTTCAATTTTTCTAGGCCGTATGCGGGGTCGTTCATTGTAAAGTAATAAACTGCATTGGCGTCTTTTACGTATGAACCCCCTACAATCTGAAATGAGTTTGGGTCAAGGTCTGGGAGCTCCTTGTAGGACAGGTTGTCGATTATGAGATATAAACGGTTTCTGTCTCGAGCAAAAAAATTTGAGAGAGGTTTAAAGGTGGTGGTGTCTATCGCCGGGGTAGTTGATGCGCTTGGCATCATTTTCCCGCCCATAAAAAATATGTTGTTTTTGTCCTTTCCCCACAATTTTGAAAAATTAGCCAAAATTTGTGGGTCAGCGTCAATTTCAGGAACGGAGCCTTTCCCAAAAGCTACAGGCATAAATGTCTTTGCGTCTGCCCCAATAACCTCAATATCGTTTATCCGTGTATGGAGAGAATGGTCGTCCCATTGGACTTGCATCACTTCTTCATAAAAAACTTTGCCATTTTTTACGACATAACCCCCTGATTCATCTAAGGCAGGGGAATGCGCTATTTTCCAATATCCAATTGTGGCGGTTAGTGCAATGATAATTGCAAAAATAATAGAGATATTTTTCATTTGCACATTATCTCACGATAAAAGAATAACGAGAAACTTGTAACATGCAATTCGTCCTCCCGTCTGTTAGTATATGTATATGAAAAGAACCCTCGTTATTGCATCGCTCGTTTTCATTATGCCGTTTGGGGCTTTTGCCGCCACACGCACCTTGTCTGTTGGTATGAAGGGGAGTGATGTGACGACTCTCCAAAATACTCTCATTTCTAAAGGGATTCTTGCTTCGGGGAAGAATACGGGGATTTTTGATGTAGCGACACAAACGGCGCTCCAAAGATATCAGTGTACAAAAAATATTGCATGTTCGATCACGACCGTAGGCTATGGTGTGTATGGACCAAAAACACAGGCATCTATTGCAAAGGAACCAAAAATCACACCACTCGAATTCTCGGGCTGGATTCCATATTGGCGCACAGCGACAGGCACACTAGATGTATTGCCGCACCTCGGGCAACTCTCGAGTGTGATGCCGTTCGGGTACACGATGCACGAAGACGGCACACTCGCTGACACGGCGAAGCTCACTGAAGAACCGTGGGTGAGTTTCATTGCAGAAGCACGAAAGCAAAATGTGAAAGTTATCCCAAGTGTGATGTGGGGCAACGGCGACAGCATTCATAAAATTTTGAGCAATGCGACAACACGTGTCGCGCTTGAAGATGAGATTGCAAAAGTAGTGAAGGACAACAACTTCGATGGCATCGATATCGACTTCGAAGCAAAAAAATATGAGACGGCAAAATATTTCTCAACATTCCTCAAAGGTCTCTATCAGCGTATGGGCAAGAAGCTTGTGTACTGCACTATCGAAGCACGCATGCCTATTACCGACCGCTATCTCCCTGGGCAAACGGTTCCTGCAGATGCGATGCATTATGCAAATGACTACAAGTCACTCAATAAATATTGTGACCGTGTAGAAATAATGGCATACGACCAAGGAGTGATATCGAGGAAGCTCAACAAAGCACGTATGGCGCCGTACGCACCAGTCGCCGACCCTGCTTGGGTGGAGAGTCTCGTTACGCTTGCAATGAAAGATATTGATAAAAAGAAAATTATCATCGGCGTACCGACATATGGGTATGAGTATCTCGTGACACCAGTTCCAGGAGACGGATACAAATACAAAGTGCTCTGGCCATTCAACTTGAAGTATGGGACGGATGTTGCAGCAAGGCTCGGCATCACGCCAGTGCGCACGAGTGCTGGTGAAATTGGTTTCTCGTATGACCCCGCAAGACTCAATGCGGTAGCTCCAATAAATGGTGACTCAACATTGACCCAACATGTTGTTTCAACAGCAACAACCGTCGCAGAAAATGCAGCACTGAGCACGAGCGGACAACAGCCGTTCAACTTTCTTTCGTGGAGTGATGCGACGGCAGTCGCGGACAAAGTCGCCCTCGCACGCAAGCTCGGCGTGCGCGGTGTTGCGGTGTTTAAATTCGACGGGGGAGAGGATCAAAGGATTTGGGAAATACTCAAATAGTTATTAGCAATTAGTGGATAGTCGATAGTAGAATACAGAAAGAGCCGATGCGCAACGCGCATCGGCTCTTTCTGTATTTGGCGGATGGGGTGAGATTCGAACTCACGGTCCCCTTTCAGAGACGACAGTTTTCAAGACTGTTCCATTAGACCGCTCTGGCACCCATCCCTACAAGCCTTAAATTAAAGGTTATTTTTGGAAAATGTTTATTTCCTTAGTCCAAATTTCTTGAAACGTGCAAGGTGTTTTGGATTACTGGTTCCAATAACCTTGAAATATCGCCTTATTTCCTCACTTCTTTCAATTTGAACTCGCTTATTATTGCGCATTTTAGGAGAAAAAGCCAGCCCCTCGAGGATTTTGTAAACAGACCGAAGAAGTGGCTGAGATGCATTAGTAAAAGCGATTCGTGGATAGCAATACGTTTTTGATTTTATTTTGTGGCATTCGTTTACCACACATCCATCTGTGTCAACAAGTCCACGAACGCACAGCTTCGAAAAAGTTTGCGATTTCTTAATCCAGTCGGGGATATCCACCTGTTGTGTTGTCTTGTTGCCACTCGAAAGTCCGATAGTTAAAAGATAATCAACAAGTTTCTTTCTTGAAATTGAAATAACAACAGCATTCATATTTTTCCTTTTGGAGATACTTGGAGTGACACCAGAAAGTTTCGCAATGAGTGCAATTACATATTGTGCATACTGAGCATCATCGGTCGCATTGAGGGTTATGGTGATTTGTGAAAGTGCCACGTGTCCATCACCAAGAATAATGCCGATAAACTCAGCAAGGTCAGAATTTTTTCTAAGAGTCTTTATCTTGAGAGATTGAAAAGAGTTAGGGAGATTTTTGTGTCCATTCTTTTTCCACCACTTTTGCCATTCTTGTTTTCGGTATTCAGGGTCTCCTCCTACGGATCCATATTTTTCAAAAGTCGCGTGCCCGCCAAGAGAAGCTGCCTTCTTTGTTGACCAAAATGCGTCACGAATCTCAATTTCTTTGGGGTGCAGTATCTTAAATTTATCACAGATTGCTTCAAGGATAAAAAGAGGAAGCGATGAGTTTTCGTTGCGCCAGCCATTGAGTGTGCGCGGATGAACAGAAAGCAACTCAGAGAGTTCCTTTGCTTGAAGACAAGATTTCTCAAGTGCTCGGGCAAGAAACTCTCGCTGTTGCCCATTGGGGAAGATAACTCGTTTTCCATTGTTTTCACTTAACGTCTTTGCCATGTTTCCATTATATCATAACCTAAAGTATGCTACTATACTCCTATGAGATACCTCGGCATTGATTATGGGACGAAACGCATTGGCATTGCCATCTCGGACGAGGGGGGCACGATGGCCTTTCCGTATGCTATTCTCGAGAATAGTAAAGGGAGTTTGGGAGAGGTTAAAAGTATTTGCGGCCACGAGTCGGTGGAGACTATTGTGGTAGGCGAGTCAGTGGACTACAAGGGTCAGCCCAACATTGTAAAAAAAGAAATCGATAAATTTATCGTCGAGCTCAAAAAGATAGTAAATGTCCCAATTATAGAAGAGCGTGAATTTCTCTCCACGCAACAAGCGCGCTATTATCAAACAAAGAGAAAACACGTGGACGACTCAGCAGCGACTATCATTTTACAAAGCTACCTCGACCGAAAAAACAACAAACCAATAATGGAGACGCTAGGAGAAGACAACTAACAAATAACAACCGACAAAAACATGATCACTTTCGATGAATTTAAAAAAGCAGAAATTAAAATAGGGACAATTTTATCAGCGGAGAAAGTTCCTGAGGCGGACAAGCTCATCAAGCTCATGATCAATCTTGGGTCAAAGCCTGTAGTTGTCGCACCCGTTGCTCCCGAGGCAACTCAGGAGGAACTCAACGAACTCGCCGTGTCCGAGGCAGAGGTTGTGCCACAAGAACCCGCGGATGACATCCGTCAGATTCTTTCTGGTATCGCCGAGCATTATCCAGACCCAGCAGTCCTCGTCGGTAAGCAAGTGCCTGTCCTTGCAAATCTCCCCACACGCACAATTCGCGGATACGAAAGTCAGGGGATGGTGCTCTATGCAGTAGGTGCTGACTTCCTCACGACGGTCGGCCCTTCACGTGAGATTCCTAACGGCACCAATGTTCAGTAATTTTTATGCCTGATTTTCTTCATATCGATATTGTTAGTCTCGTGCAAACATTTGGGCTCATCGGCTTACTCGTGATTGTTTTCGTCGAGTCGGGAGTTTTCTTTGGTTTCTTTTTCCCTGGCGATAGTTTACTCTTCACCGCAGGACTTCTCGCTTCGCAAGGCATGCTCAATATCTGGGCACTGCTTCTTCTTGTCCCACTCGCGGCCATCCTCGGCGTTAACTTCGGCTACTGGTTTGGTAAAAAAGTTGGTTACAAGCTTTTTATTCGCGAGGATTCTTTTTTCTTCCACAAGAACCACATAGCGCGTACGCGAGCATTTTATGCAAAACACGGCGCGAAGGCCATCGTGCTCTCTCGTTTCATCCCTGTTGTGCGCACATTTACGCCGATACTTGCGGGAGTGGGCGAGATGCCCTACGGCGTCTTTATGAAATACAACATACTCGGCGGTCTTCTCTGGACGACGAGTATGCTCGGACTCGGCTATTCCCTTGGGGCAGTGGTCCCAGATATCGACAAATACCTCCTCCCTATCATCTTTGCAATCATTGTAATTTCGTTTTTGCCTATCATCCGTGAGTATTTGAAGAGTAAAAAAGAAAGCAGTAATTAGAGGTTTGCGATGCTCCTCATTTGACGATTTACCCCCAAACCTACTTTTTGCGTAGATGTTATTTAAAATAATTGTGAATATCAACTTTATACTCTATGAATATAAAATAGGAATTGTGTAAAAGTAGGTGTGGGGGTATACTAATGATAATGAAACGAAGTAAGTTCTACCAGATTTTTCCGCCACCACAATTTATGCAAATGACTGCAGTCGGTCTCGACATTTCCGATACCTCTCTTCGTTTTACTGAGCTTATTGAAACGAGCAAAGGTTTAATATTGGGGCGCTTTGGCGAGCATGCGATTCCTGTGGGGGTTATTGAGTCAGGTGAGGTAAAGAAACCAGATGATCTTCGCGCAATCCTCATTGATATTAAAAAACAATATAATTTGGAATTCGTTTCTGTCTCGCTCCCCGAGGAGAAAGCATATCTTTTTGAGCTGCATCTTCCCACAATGAAGTACAATGAAATACGCGGGTCAATCGAGGTTGCTCTTGAGGAGCACGTTCCTCTCACCGCAGAAGAGGCTCTTTTTGATTATGACATCATAAGGGAAGATGAAGCTTCCATTGAAGTAAGTGTGTCTGTCGTTCCACGTTCTTTGGTCGACGGATATCTAGAAGCTTTTGGCGGGACGGAGATTACCCCTGTCGCTTTTGAGGTTGAAACGCACTCTGTTGCACGTGCTGTTATTTCTGAGGGAGATAAAGGCACTTATATGACAGTAGACTTTGGTAAAACGAGAACGGGGATCGCCATTGTTTCGGAAGGTGTTGTGCAGTTCACATCAACTGTCCTTGTAGGAGGGATGACCCTGACGGACGCAATAGCAAAAAATTTAAAAATTACCTACGACGAAGCAGAAAAAATAAAACAAGAAAAAGGAATTTCAGGGATCAGCGGAAACGAAAATCTTTCTCTTGCGGTAATGTCCACCGTTTCGATATTGCGTGAAGAGATAAACAAACATCTAACATTTTGGCAGGATCACGTTGATAGTTACGGCAAGAAGCGCCCAACGATTCAAAAAATATATCTTTGTGGAGGGGACTCAAACCTTTCAGGGTTTGCCGGCTACCTTGCGTCGGGACTCAATGTTCCCGTGGAACTTGCGAATGCGATGGTGAACATCAATACACTTGATGAGTATGTTCCCGAGATTAGTTTTGATGACTCATTGCGTTATGCAACGGCGCTTGGCTTAACATTACGTCGACAACAGTAATAATATTATGCTTAACCTCCTCGATACAACAGAAAAGAAAAAAATATTTACTGAATACTATTTTCGTATTGCAGTTGTTTCGATTTTCGCTATTGGAGCGCTGTCTGTTGCTAGTCTTTTTCTTCTCATTCCACCATATATATTTTCAGTTTCAAAATATAACAATGCGCAACTCAATGTATCTGTTTTGGAAGTAAAATACGGAAACAGCGAAAAAGAAAAGGAAATTGCAGCTCAGATTCGCGATATAAATACTAAAACCGAGTTGCTCTTGGCTGGGGGGGCAAGCGCTCAGTCTTCACCCCTGCAATCAATATTGAATCTATTGAAAATCAAGGGTACCTTCGTGAAGATAAATGCAATCAGTTACGACTTAACAAGTACTCCGCACAGAATTGTTTTATCTGGGATTGCTCCTACTCGCGATGGTTTAGCTGCTTTTATTGAGGAGTTAAAAAAGGAACCTACGCTCTCGGGAGTCACACTCCCTATTTCTAGTTATGTAAAAAGTACTAACATAAGCTTTTCAATCGTATTTAATATTACATCAAGTGCGTCTGTCGTGAAGCCATCTAAAAACACCCCTAGCGTTAGCAGGCCATTTTAAAACAACATGAAAGCAAACAAAAATACAATTAAACTTTTGGGAATTGCAATTGTCTTTACGCTCGTCACAACAGGGCTCTATACTGCTTTGTATGTTGCTATCAAAAATAAAACTGCAGCAACTACCCCGCTTTTGGAAAAAGTGGACGAGCTAGCGGGGAGAGAGTCCCGCATAACAGCTTCCCTTGCGACACTGAGAAAACAAAGTGAAAATATTGATAAAATCTCCGCAGTTTTCTTTCATGAAAATGAAATTATTGATTTTACAAAAAAAATTGAAGCACTCGGTGATCAGTCAGGGACAAAACTTACCTTAGAGTCTCTTGAACAAGGCGTCACAGGGACAGGTGGACCCTCTCTGAGTTTCCGCATACAAGCAACAGGAAAGTTTGCTGATATCGAGAGACTCCTCATAATTCTTGAAAATTTTCCTGGGAAATTGGATTGGAGGACGGTCTCGCTCAACCATAGTGGCGATACTGCAGGGGAATCCTTGTGGAGTATGTCCCTGTCTCTGAAAGCGCTTAATATGATTAATTAATATGAAAATAATAAATTTAAAAGACAAATTTAAAAAACTAATTTACTCGAAAGGAACTGATTCTTATAAGAGAGAAATCGCACCCTATCGTGATTGGCAAATTATTATTATTATTATTTTTGCAGGGCTTTCAGCGTCGTTTGTTTTCAATGTGTATTTGTCTATAGGAATTAATAATGAGAGTTATTTCACTACGGCACCAAGGCCAGCAGGTGTAACAACTTTTAATGAAGACGGATTAGCAAAGGTTGTTGCAGACATCAACCAAAAAGCAACTCTGTTTGAGAAAGCTCAAACGGAAGTAATTACGGTAGTTGACCCTGCCCTCTAAGGCTGATAGAGTGCAGGGAAGTCGCAAGTCTAAAAGTCGAAAGTCAAAAGAGGGGCAGATGCGTCTTCTTTCAGACTTTGGGACTTTCGACCTCCTGACTAGTTTCAAGCCCCTGTAGTTAAATGGATATAACTGCGGACTTCTAAGCCGTTATTCGTGGTTCGATTCCACGCGGGGGCACAGCTGCAAGACGAAAAAAGTAGCCAAGTTTCACTTGGCTACTTTTTTCGTCTTAGCAAGCAACCTGCGTTGCTTGCGGGCAGCTGTGCCGAGCGGAAGCATCCCGAGGCTTTTGCGAGGGAGCTGAGCTGGGGTCGCGAACACTTAGCAGATTTCGAGTAGAGCGAAGAAATATGCTTAGTGATTTGTGACCACACGCTAGTCTCGAGCTCTGCTCGTCAAAAATGAATTTTATATTATTTTGTGCCAAACGGAGGGCCTTCAATAATCTTGTTGGTTAGTTATCTAGTTTGTCCTTGTAAAAATCCAGTATGTCTTTTGGAATATCTTTTAAAATTATTTCTATAGCATCTGATATGGTACTAGCGCCAACAGTAAGAAGAAGCTCTTCCTGTCTTTTGGGGTCAAAACGATGAAGCTGTGAGGGGATATTTTTAATACTAAGAACATCTCCGATAAATGGAGAAATAATCTTATCTATTTTGTTGCCAGCTTCTGGAAACAAAGACTCCACTTTTTTTCTCGCAGCATCACTAAAAATGTCAAAAGGTTCCTTGATTACCTCTTGGGTGCCACCATTCATTTCGAAATTATTCATGTTTGAATAGTAACACACACCGATTATCTTGCAACATTGAGACTTATACAAAAAACCCAGCAAATGCTGGGTTTTTGTATGGTGGGAGAAGGACTTTTCCCCGAGTTACTAAATCTTTCTATGCGCTTCGCTTTAAAAAGTTAAAGTACTCGTGGTCTCAGCTCGGCGACCCTGCGAATACACAGGGTGCCCGCCTTCGCTTTTCAAGTCCTCTATCTCCTTACAAAATCAAAAGTCCTGAAGCGGATGCTTCAGGACTAAAGATTTTTGTGGGAGATAGAGGACTTGAACCTCTGACCTTTTCGGTGTAAACGAATTGCTCTACCAACTGAGCTAATCTCCCGTTTCTTCCTTGTTTTTGTACGATATCACGAACTGAGATTCTCTTCAAGCCCTTGCCTTTTCGTCTTAAGCACGATAGGGTAATGGATATGCAAAAGCGCCTTGAATCCATTGTTTCTGGACGAGTACAAATGGTTATGTTCCGTGACTTTGTGACGCGCAATGCCCGTGCTCGTGGCCTCACGGGAACTGTCCGCAATAACCCTGACGGTACTGTTTCAGTAATTGCTGAAGGTAATGAAGCGAAATTAGTAGATTTACTCGCCCTTGTTCGAAAGGGCTCGCTTCTTTCACGGGTCGACGATGCAACTGAGAAATGGTCTGAGGACTTGGGGAATTTCACTTCTTTTGATATTCTCTATAAGTAACTGTTTATACATCCACATATACGTTGTTGCGGGCATTCACTTTTTCGTCATCATAGCTAATGTATGTCTCCAAAAAAGTTCGCACCCGCGCCTCGTATCTGCGGCGTCTGAACAGTCACCTCTTTTTTATATATGTCAGAACAAAAAATAAAATGCGTGGGTGTTATCATGGACGGCAATCGCCGCTGGGCTCGTGCACACAACAAACCAGCCTTTGAAGGACACAATGAAGGATACAAGACACTTCAGGATTTTGTAGGCTGGGCTCGTGATGCTGGTATCCCGCATGTTGTTGCTTTTGCATTTTCTACTGAGAACTGGCAGCGCAGTGAGGATGAGGTTGGTTACCTTATGAAACTTTTTCGCAATGTCCTTGAGAACGAAACAGAGAGAATGATTAAAGAACGCGTTCGTGTGCGATTTGTCGGTGACCGTGCGCGATTCTCCGATGATATGCAAAAAGGAATGGAAAAGATGGAAGAAGCGACGTCAAAGGATTTTGCAATTACCCTCCACCTCGCTATGTCATACGGCGGACGGGCGGAAATTCTCGCAGCAACAAACGAACTAATTGCGAAAGGACAGCAAGTTACTGAAGAAGAATTTTCAAAGGCTCTTTGGACTGCCGATATGCCCGATCCAGATATCCTCGTCCGTACGAGTGGCGAGCATCGACTTTCGGGATTCCTCCCATGGCAATCAGTGTACAGCGAACTTTTTTTCGTTGAGGCGCACTGGCCAGAATTCTCCGAAGAAATTTTTAACGATATACTTAAAGAGTACGCAGACCGCGAGCGAAGAATGGGGAGATAAGTCAGAAAGTGTTTATGTCCAAGACACGAATCAGCTGATTCGAAGTCCTAAAGTCAAAAGTCAGATGCAAATTCCTATACTATACGAAGATGATGAAGTGCTTGCGGTGAATAAGCCAGCGGGTCTCGTAGTGCATCCCGATGGACGTACGACCGAGCCGACACTTGCGGACTTACTTGTTGTGAAATACCCAAGCATCCGCGGTGTGGGAGAAACCATTGCTCTCACAAAAGGTGGCGTGATAGAGAAGTGGGGGATAGTGCACCGCATCGATCGTGACACTTCGGGCGTGCTTCTCATCGCGAAGACGCAAGAATCATTTTTAAATTTGAAATCTCAATTTCAAGTGCGCACGATTAAGAAGTCGTATCGCGCACTCGCACAAGGTACGTTCAAGGAGACGAGTGGTACCATCGACAAACCCATTGGCCGTTCGAAGAGCGATTTCCGTCGATGGTCAGCAGAGTTTGGTGCTCGTGGTGAGCTCCGTGATGCAGTGACGGACTACCGAGTGCTCGACACTGGTGAAGTCACATTTCCAAAGAAGAAGGAGGTAATGCGCGTGTCGTACCTCGAGGTGAGTCCTCACACGGGGCGCACTCATCAGATCCGCGTGCACCTCAAGGCTGTCGGGCACCCCATCATTTGTGACAAACTCTACGCGCCAAATGTTCCCTGCGTGCTCGGTTTTGAAAGAATGGCTCTCCACGCCTTCTCGGTAACTTTTAAAGGGTTAAATGGCGAGGAACACAGGGTCGAAGCCCCACTTCCTCCAGATTTTGCCCATGCTATTGCAGAACTTGGCCTCGTATGCTAGAGTAGCGAATACTGAAGGGAAAAAACTAATCAATATTATGGAAAATACAACGATTCAAATGAGCCCCGTAGCAGTAGCAAGCCGCAAGGATTTGCCTATTCGCGCTGGCGCGACCGTAAAGGTTCACCTCAAGATTGAGGAAAAAGGTAAGGTTCGTATGCAGATCTTCGAAGGTCTCGTGCTTGCGGTAAAAGGCGGCAAGGGCAATGGCGCTATGTTCACGGTGCGCAAGGTTGCGTCAGGTGTAGGAGTAGAAAAGATTTTCCCTCTCTACTCACCATCAATCGAGAAGATTGAAATCGTTCGTCAGTCAGACGTTCGTCGCGCAAAGCTCTACTTCGTTCGTGGAAAAGTTGCTCGCGATGTAAAGCGCAAGATGCGCCACACAAAGAGCGGAGTAACTGTCCCTGTGCAGGAAGGCGAGGAAGTTGCAGAAGTCACTGCAGAGGAAGCGATTGCATAATTAAAAGTCAAAAGGCTGAATCCACCGATTCAGTCTTTTGTTTAATTACAATTGGTAGACGCTAAGTGCTTGAGCCCTCGTCATAGAAATGTTATGATAGGGAAATGGTAGGAATAAAACCAAAAGGAAAAGTGAAACTTGAGTGGTCATCAAATTTTGCTTATGCTCTAGGGCTCCTTGCTTCGGATGGATGTTTGTCGAAAGATGGGCGACACATAGACCTCACTTCGAAAGACACAGAACAACTCACGAATTATTTGAAGGCACTCGATATTAAAGTAAATATCACCTCAAAGCATTCCGTAATAGGTAAAAAATACCAACGCGTTCAGTTTGGGGACGTTTTATTCTATCGCTTTCTGGTTGAGATAGGTTTTACTCCAGCAAAATCGAAAACTATTGGTTTTCTCAAAATACCAAAGCAATATTTCTTTGATTTCCTTCGAGGCTCGTTTGATGGGGATGGATGTTTCTATTCATATTTCGACCCTCGATGGAGATCAAGTTTTATGTTTTATGTTGTTTTTATTTCAGCAAGCAGGAAGCATATTGATTGGTTACAACGGGAGATCGAAAGCAGGTTAAAAATAAAAGGACACATTACAAAAAGCGCGAGGAATGTTACTTTTCAGCTGAAGTATGCTAAAAGCGAATCGCTTGAATTATTACCAAATATGTATTATGATGACCGTGCTATACATTTGTCCCGAAAGTATCAAAAGATACAGAAGGCTTTGAAAATAGAAAAAAAGAATAATGCCCAGGTGGAGAAATTGGTAAACTCACTACCTTGAGGTGGTAGCGCCGTCATTGGCTTGGAGGTTCAAGTCCTCTCCTGGGCACCAAAACTAAAAGGCGGAACTCGTACGAGTTCCGCCTTTTAGTTTTGGTGCCCAGGATGGAGAGAAGCATAAAAGTCCCATTTTTAAGGCGAAAATCGCTTGAAGATGCAGATGTGCGACAAGTTTACAAACCCCTTGCATTTTTCTGCAAATATGTCATAATATATACAGCGTTAGGGTAGTTAACTAACCCAACAAATTTCGATCTTTTCAGCAACCACGAATGGAGAAGGAGAACAGCATGAGTATCAATACTGTACCAACCGTCGACCACATCGATGTGGAAGGTTTCGTCAAAGAGCTGCTTGCCGCATGTAACTTCGTATCGATAGGCAAAAACGCATGGCAAGCATTGCCTGTCGACAATTCCAAAAGGGTATACGGTCGTGAAGCAAAATCCGTTGGTGTTCGTATCCAACGCATCAAGCCTCACTACATCCCGAAGACTTGGTTCGGGAAGGTGATGCAGCGTATTGCAAGGGCTCTCGAGCCGGCAGTCGAAATCGAGCCACTCTATGTGCACGCTCGGCATCACCAGATCGTAACCAAAGTGGTTATCGGCAGTTGGAAATTTTCAAACCCTGACGATTCACTCCTGTTCTATCCGTTCCGCCGCGATCTCAAGGAAATCCTCAAGAAGATTAAGGAGCTTGCTCCTATCGATCCGAAAGCAATTTCCTGACCGTCATGGCATCGTAGTCACCCGCACACAAAACATCGTGTGCGGGTTTTCATTTTCCGATAAATATATTTATCGCATTAGGTCAACCCACCACAACATTGTCAATTTATGGTTTTTTTGCTAAAGTGTTCGAGTTCTCCTAAAAGAAGGGGATAAGTATGGTGGCTATGGTGTAAAGGTTAACACTGAGGTTTGTGGAACCTCCAATTCGGGTTCGATTCCCGATAGTCACCCCAGAAATAAAATGTTCATCTAGGTATTTCCTAGTTGGGCATTTTATTTTATGTTGGGTAGCTATCGGGAATCGAACGGGAAAGGGGTCGGGAAAACACCTGTTTTACCGTGGAGGAAAACAACGAACGAAGTGAGTGTTAGAAACCGTGGGTTTCTAAAGAGGAGCTTTAGCTCCGAGTGAGATAGCGAAGCGTCCCGATAGTCACCCCATTATAAACGTTAAAAACAAAATCTCGCTTTTGCGAGATTTTGTTTTTAACGTGCTATGATTATCTCACTATGTGTTTTTCAGCTACAGCAAGTTTTACAGCGGGTGCGGTTCTCACCGCGACTGGTGTCGTGACAATTAAGAAAGCAAAAGAAAAATCAGAATTGCCTTTTGCGACCATCCCACTTTTATTCGGTGTACAGCAGTTCGTCGAAGGGGGAGTATGGCTTTCTTTTAAATACGGACTACCCATACTCAACAAGCTCGGGACATACGCATTTATGTTGTTTGCGTATGTATTCTGGCCAGTATTTATCCCATACGCAGTAGGACGGCTTGAGACTGATATTCACCGAAAGAAAATTATTCTCGGATTTCAATATCTCGGCGTGGTAGTTGCTCTCTACCTTCTATCCTTCATCCTGAGTAAGCCGATGACTTCGCACATTGTAAATCAGTGTATTGGTTATTCAACCATCCCGTTTAATATTGGAGTTCCTGTCGTTGGTGCGTATATTCTCGCAACCTGTGGAAGTGCGCTCTTCTCGACTCATAAAATTATCAACCTCCTGGGCATACTTGGAGTACTTTCGTTTGCTGGAATGTATTATTTTTATACACAAACATTTGTCTCCGTCTGGTGTTTCTTCGCTGCGATATTGAGTGTCATTATTTATTTTTATTTTCAGAAACAAAAGTAGTTTCACGCGACCTCTTGTTGCGTATTTCCTTGGCAGAGTTTACAATGTAACCATTATGCTAAAAGTTCTTCACCCCAATCGTTGGCTTATGTGGGCCATCTCGAGTATTGTCATTGTTTTTATTTTTACATGGGGACAGGTCAAGCTGTATGCTGCTGAGCTTGATGTAGTAGGAGTGGAGAATCCTGCAGATACCCAGTACGTTCTTTATGGCGCACTATCATGGAGGGATGGAGACGCAGGGAAAATATTTAAAAATGACGAGCTACCTTTGCGAGAGGCGACATACCCAACAGCATGGATTTCGAAAGTGAAAAACAACCGTGTATATTTTTCAAACAAGGCACATCAGTGCGCTTTGATTATTAGTAACACAGTTCCACCTCCTGGCACGTATGAACTCGTGGGTGAAAAAACATTTACTACTGACAAGGGAGATATCAAACTTAATATTTTCAAAAACGAAAATGCCGCAAGTGACCAAAAGTACTTAGTGCTACCAACAAGTAATGAGTTGAAGAAGATAAAAGGAAATAATGTTTTCGGTTTGATTCGCGTAGATGACCCACAGCTCTGCGCGGATACGTTTGGGAAGATTCTTTCCACGGCGAAATTCGCAGAAAAGAAATAGTTTTGTCAGGGGACCCAGTAACCAAAGAGCCGGCGAGAGTACTCGCCGGCTCTTGTGACTAAAAACAAGTAATAAATAAATTTTTGTTATAATATCTGCATATGCTATCTCGTATCGACAGGAAGGGGGTTCGGAGATTTGTCCGCTATAGCGGAGTCGGGGTGGGGACGTTTCTTCTCGACCTCGCACTTCTCTTTATCCTTACTGATTTTCTGCAAATGCAGTACGTGGTGGCCACGGGGCTCGCGTTTGCTCTGGCGGTTTCGCTCAACTACGTGATTAGTCGCGCGACTGTTTTCCGAGGGACTCTGCGAAGCCATCGCCGTGGCTATGTAAACTTCATTTTGTTTGCGCTCGTAGGGATGGGTGCGTCGATGGCAGGAATGCACGTCCTGGTATCTGTGTTTGCTCTGTACTATATTTATGCACGCATCGCAGTCGCAGGCTTCGTGGGTGTGTGGAACTACCTGATGAATCTCTATGTAAACTTTGCTGTTGTGGGGAAGCACGAGTGAGGATAGAGCAAAGAAAAACTCCCCATTAGGGGAGTTCCACAAAGTTGAGCATAGGCCCGTCCTCGGTGATTGTTACAAAGGAGCAAATACTTTTGACCCAACAGCCTGCATTAATGTACTCGATACCCGCTTCTTTTTGTCGCATCGCTTCGTGAGTGTGTCCGCAAAAGATTGCATCGACACCTTTTTCTTTTCCGTATTTTATCGCACCATCGGCAACCATCTTCGACTCTCTACGCCACTCACCGCTTTTTCGTGCAAGCCACTTCTCGATGTGACGATTTTGCGGATCAAGAATCTTGATAAGGTTATGAAAAATAATCGCAAGCTTCGTTAGCCAAGGATAATTTTTCACAAAGCGATCAAATTGGTCGCCATGAATTGCTAGGTAGCGCTTTCCTCCGCAAGTCCAGATAAATTCATCAAGGACTTCAATGCCGATAATGTGTCGGAAAATATCGATAGTTGCGTTGTCGTGATTGCCACGGACCCACACTTCCTTTAGTGGTAACTTTGGGTTGGTAAGTTTGCGGATCCTCGAGATTACTTTAAACTGTTCTCCTGAGATGCGTTTGAAATCGAGATCATGAAATATGTCCCCAAGAAGAATGATGTGTTCTTCAATCCAAAACGTGTTGAGCATAGCGAGGAGTGCTCGCGCACGGCAGGCAGTAGTCCCAAAGTGCAAATCAGAAATAATAAGCGTGTGGATGTTTCTGCGTTCTTCTTTTGGGGAAGCGGCGCACGGCTCATCAGAGCCTTGGTCAACAAACTTCCAGTAGGACACACCTGGTTCATCTCGAAGATGGACTAGCATTTTCATATGAACTCCCTTAAATGTACAAAAACTATGAGAACTGCGTATATGGTTACAGAAAAATAATAGTTTTGCAAGAAAGTATAAATTTGCGATATTGTGCGATATAATGTCGGTAATGGATTTACATCTTTTTGCGATATCGGTTTTGGAGGGGCTGACGGAGTTTCTCCCGATATCTTCGACGGCGCATCTCATCCTCGCATCGAAACTTTTTGACGTGGACCTGACGACGGCGTACGTAAAGTTTTATTTGCTCTTCATTCAGCTCGGTGCGCTCGGGGCAGGGGTCTTCATTTTTGCGAGAAAGATATTTACTGACCGACAGCTTTTTATAAACATCTGTGTGAGTTTCGTACCGAGCGCTGCGGTGGGATTTATTTTTTATAAATTATTCAAAAAGCTTTTGGAGGGGAACCTAATTCTCCTTGCCTCGATGTTGGCTCTTGGTGGGCTCATTTTTATATATCTCGAGAAAGTGTATATGAAGCGTGGGGGAGTGGAGGATGTGCGGGATTTTGGAAAGAGAGAAATCGGGATTCTTGATGCGTTCATCGTAGGGCTCACGCAGGCGGTCGCGATCGTCCCGGGAGTTTCCCGCTCAGGTGCGACGATTATTGCGGGGATACTCCGTGGTATCAAAAAAGAAACTATTATTGAATACACATTTATCTTGGCGCTTCCGACACTCGGGGCAGCTGTGCTCTATGATGCGTACAAGTCACGAGCGCTCCTTGAAAGCATCTCGAGTTACCAGGAGCTTCTGTTCGGGTTTGGGGTGTCGTTTGTGGTTGCGGCGGTCACGCTCTATTTTTTGAAAAAATATCTTTCGCTTCTCTCGCTCACATTTTTTGGCTGGTACCGCATCGCCCTCGCCGTCAGCGTGGTGATATTTTTCTTGATATAAAAAGAAGGTTTTAGTTTTTAAATATTGGAGTATACAAGTCTTAAAAGAGTGTCAGCTGACATCATTTTTCGGCACTATGCTCGTCATTCTGAAGTTATCCACAGGTAAAAATTGGAGTAAAGGAACTTTTTAGGTGTTTTTAACTCTTCCTCAGTAGCTCACAAATGACTTTGTATCGTCTGTCTTTTCTAAGCCCGTGATGTGCCGCAACTTTCTTTTTTACTGCGGCAAAATATCCATCAATAGTGTTGGTGGTGTTTGGAATATTTAGTTCGGGATATTTTAAATAGGTAAATAGATTAGGAAGGTTGTGTTTGAGCGACATGAAAGCACTCCGCACACTCTTGTGCGTGTGGTACCAGTGCTTGGTACCCGTCACATGCGTTTTCTCGGTGATGAAGTCGTGCCACTTCTTTTCCCATGATATGAGTGCCTCAGTGAAGATCTTCTCGGTTGTGTGAGGCAGAGTAAGCATGATGTGTCGTAACTCTTGCCCTGCTTCTGTTTTTGGTTTTCTTGTTAAATACTTTGTCACGGTCTTCATTTGGTGGAAGTGACATACTTGCACAGGGATATCCTTAAAAACCGTTGCTAGGCCACGCCTGCCGTCTACAACGGTAGCAAGGAACGTCCAGCCACGCTCCTCGAGTATATTCCTGCCATAGAGATAGTGTGCTTGTTTTTCGCTTGGCACTTCGTTCCACCAGATGTTACGTCTCAAATTCCAGGAACGAAAAACTACTACACCGTAATGCCGTCCCCAAAATGTTGTATCGGGAACGATGATGGTTTTTTGTGGTACTAAATCATTTGGACCAACAACTTCATGTGCATCAAGTTGTTTGCGTACCCACTTTGAGCTACGCTCATATTTCTCTCCCAACTCTGCGAGTGTTTGTTTCTTGCGTGTGTACTCGAACCAAATGTCGGTATGCAATTGTTTATTGCGTTTCTTGTATTGAAATCTGTGGCCACACGACGAGCAACGATAGCGCCGCCTACCGCTCTGTTGCCCGTCTTTTCTTGCGCATGGGGACCCGCATTTTGGGCAGTATCTACCGTTTTTTTAAATGCATAAATAACTTTTGATTAAAGTGGCTTGTAATATATATGTACAATACCAATTTTAGCACCTAAAAAGTTCCTTTAGCCCGGTAAATTCAAAATATTGATTTTTTGCACATTTCGTGTATACTTGAGTCATAAGTCACCCGCGCCTCGCAAGAGTGTGCGGGTTTCGTTTTGTGGTATTATTATTAACAATGAAGCGCGAAAATACTCCCAAAAAAAATACAATCAAAACTACTCCCGAGGGTAGTTTTACTGAGTTTCTTCTTTACACCACGCCAAATGGAAAGGTGAAAATTGAAATATTTTTGCGCGACGAGAATATTTGGCTCACTCAAGAAAAAATTGCAGATTTATTTGATGTACAGAGGCCTGCTATAACGAAGCACCTCAAAAATATCTTTGAAAGCCAGGAACTAAAAGAGGATTCAGTATGTTCCATTTTGGAACATACTGCCGCTGACGGAAAAACATATAAAACAAAATACTATAATCTCGATGCGATTATTTCCGTTGGGTACAGGGTAAACAGCGCGCACGCTACGCAGTTCCGTATCTGGGCAACGGAAAGACTGAAGGAATACATCATAAAAGGATTTACGATGGATGATGAGAGGCTCAAAAACCCCAACACTATTTTTGGGCAGGATTATTTTGAGGAACAACTTTCGAGGATTAGAAATATTCGCTCAAGCGAACGACGTATGTATCAGAAAATCACTGATATTTACTCACAGTGCAGTGCGGATTATACGCAAGATAGTGATATCACTAAACAATTTTTTGCTACGGTGCAAAACAAGTTACACTTTGCGATTACAGGGCAAACCGCGGCAGAAATTGTCCACGCCAGGGTTGATAGCAAAAAGCAAAATATGGGACTCACAAGTTGGAAGAACTCACCAAATGGCGCCATTCGAGAAATCGATGTAGTGATTGCTAAAAATTATCTAAACGAGCGCGAGCTCGACGAGTTGAACAGGATTGTTGAAATGTATTTAGTGTTTGCGGAAAATCAGGCACGAAGAGGCAAAATAATGTATATGAAGGACTGGGTAGAAAAACTTGATAGCTTTTTACAGTTTAGCGAAAACGTGATATTGCAGAATTTGGGGAAAGTAAGTCATGAAGTTGCCGAGACTCTCGCTCTAGGTGAATATGAAAAATATCGAGTAATGCAGGACAAGGATTATATTTCTGATTTTGATCGTGAGGTGAAGAAAATAATCGGAGAAAATAAACAAAAATAAGAATAATAACCAAGAAGCCGGCGATGATTACAACGCCGGCTTCTTGGTTTAATGTCCACAAGCTTTCTCTACGCTCACGAGAATCAATCTACTTGGACCTCGGAGGTCCAAGTAGACGTCAGAACAAATGGGAAAGGGAGGGGGTTGGGGATTTGATAGGAGTGGGAGTGGGGGGGGTAGAAAGAGGGACTGTGCCGATCTAGGTTGCGAACCATGCCTGTCACTGCCTAATCGCCCATATTGAAAGCTTGTCGATGGCAGGCGGGATAGAGCAGCGTGGGTCACCTCTAGTGGACATGCGCCGTTGAGAGCAGGGTATAAATGCATGGAGTTCTGCTAAGTGGGGCGGGGGTTTACAAATTCTTAATTATAATTTGTATTTTATCACAAAATATGAGAGCCTAATAATGTAGACAAAGGAACATGTTTATTGTTCTGTGTCGTAATAGCAGAAAAACTATAAATTCTTGTGGCGCATGATAATACCTGGTACCAAAAAAATAAATACTGAAGGACAGGTTGCTATCCCCAAAAAGGATGAGCTTTTTTGTTTTTGTATTGAACAATTAGAGCAAGCTTCTTACTTGTCAGATTTTTTAAATAGCTTGAGTATATATTTACCTAAATATGTTTTCAGTCATGACTACCTTAAACTTCATGATAAAAGAATAAATGATGGATTAACAAAAATAAGCTCAATCGAAAAAGCACGGGAATTTCTACAAATTACAAAATCAGAAAGAGTCTTTGATTCCGGTGAGTTTGGAGAATTCCTCCTACATTTATTTGCCACAGAAGTGAAAGGTGCTCATAAGCTGGCAACAAAAATACAAGCTCGCGGGAGCACAGCAATGACTATTCCCGGTCGTGATAATACCTTTGCTTGGAGGGATGAAAAAGGGGATATATATATGCTTGTCGGAGAAGCAAAGACAATGCCAAAATCAAACGATGGTTTAAGAATTGCTCAACAAGATTTAAATAAATTTTGGAAATCTGGAACAATTGAGCACGAAATAAACTTAGCATCAGTGCACATTCGGTATGAGATGACAGAAGAAAACGCAGATATTTATGAGGCATATTTTATTGATGACAACGAAGCACGTGCTCATTTGAATTATAAAAATTTGGTGTTCGTTGGATATAGCCTAGATGCAGTGAAGGAGTTCATAAGCGGTTCTTTGAACGAAAATGATTTTTTTAAGAAAATTCATGATGACTTACAGAATAGTTTTAACAATCAAAATGCACTGATTACTGATAGTCCATGTTCTTCAATTTACTGTTTCGTTCCTTTTGAATCTATTGATGATGCCCGAGCGACATTCGCAATAATTAATAATCTTTGCATTTGATTTATGGAACAAACTATCATTACTAAATTTTCTCAGAAAATTATAAACGATCCAACTTTCAAAAGCAGATTTGCTGAGGTGCAAAACAACGCTAGCAGGATTCGCTTGGCTTTTGACCAGGAGATTCTTTGTGATGAGAAGATAAGCAAGTTGCTTCTTCAGGGCTCTGTCCTAGCGTTCAGCGACGATATTGCTCATCGTGCAATTGCTCAAAAAATTAATGCTCTTTTGCACGAAACAAATAGCGGAAAAGAACTTGTGAGCTATGCAATCCAAATTTTATCATCAAGAATTGGGAACTTCCCAGTAATAAGATTATCGTCTCAGGTTTTTGGTGAGAATAATATTCTCCGAAGAATAGAGGAGAGATCAGAATCTGTAAGTGTTTTTGACCCAGAGATTATTAGCAGTTTATACGAAGAGGAAGACAAAGCTCGACTTCAAATCAGGGATAAAGTGTTTCATTTTAATTGGTACCAAAAAGAAATATTGGAGGCGTTGTCCAATAAATCACTTGTGAGTTTTTCTGCTCCAACTTCTTTTGGAAAATCATTTATCGTAAGACACCATATTGCACGGCAGTTTGCAGAAGGTAATATAAGCCGTGCATTAATCATTGTACCTACAAAATCCCTTATTGATGATTTTTACGAAGGGGTTTCTAATCTTAAAAATGAACTCAGATTGGACTTTACTGTTTACACACATGCTCGTTCTGTTGATGCTGTTTCAGATAATAGCATCTTTATTCTCACACAAGAAAGACTCACATTTCTTTTGGATAAGAATCCAGAATTTGTACGTTCGTTCCAGGTAATCTATTGCGATGAGGCACATTACATATCACGAGGGTACAGGGGTTTTGTTCTAAGAAGTGTTCTTCAAAAAGTAGTAAATCTAAATGGGATTAGGGGTGTGGTGGGAGATACTCAGTACATTTTTAGTTCCCCATTAATTAGAAATCCTCAATACTACAAAGAGCATTTTTTTGAAAATTTGAACAAAAGCCTGTTCTTTCATAGGGAAGTACTATATTCACCTGTTGAAAAAAACATTCATTTTGTTGTAAAAAAACCAACTTCTTTTTCATTTATGCTCTTCCGCGACTCGTTGGCCAACGAGTCGTTTGAAGAAAAACTTGAAGAAATTGGTGTCCGTACATTTCCTCAGAATCTTTGTGATTTAACCCCTGAAAATTCTAAATCAAAAGAAATTGAAAGAGATATAAATATTGTCTTAAGTTCAAATTTGAAAGACCAGTCGATTCTCTATGTAACAAGCCCCTTGCAAGCTCATAAGTATGCTTCAGTGCTTGCAGAAAAATTGCCCGAAAAAACAACAATCCCTCCTCATGAACTCGCTGATATTAAAAGATATATTAGAGACCACTATGATGAAAGTTTTGGTTTGATAGAACTAATTAAAAAAGGTGTAGGGCTTCATTATGGCAAAATGCCAGTCGGGTTGCGTCGTGCCATTGTTAAGTTGTTTGAGGGTGGTTATTTAGACTATATTGTTTGTACATCAACTTTGCTTGAAGGAGTAAATCTTCCAGCAAAAAATATTTTTTTGTTTTCTGATAAACATAGCAGAGAGGTCCATTCCACTTTGTCATTTTGGAATCTAGTTGGTCGTGCTGGGAGAATTACTTACGGTTTATCTGGGAATGTCTTTTGTATTACTAATGCGCCCCAGGAATACAAGGAATTACTTGAAAACAAGGAAACTGAAATAAAAGATCCGGAAAATGAAGTTTCCGAAAATAAAACAAAACGCACATACGTTATTTCTTCTTTTATGAAAGAAGGAGGAGAGTTTTCTTATCTTAAGTCGAAATCACGAGCAGATATAGAATACTTGTTGTATGAACTATTTACTTCAAATAACGTTACCAGTATCATTAATAGGTTCGGGCTGTCATCTCAAGAACAAGAAGCTCTAATTTCCGCGATAAATAATCAACGAGACTTACTCCGAATACCACTCGATTTATTGAAGAAAAACGCCGGAATCGATCCTCGTTTACAGAATAACCTCATGAATACATTAGCAGAATTTAGTTTAGAGGATTTGGGAGCGTTGTTTGATCTTGTCTCGAGTCCATTAACCGTGAATGGAGAAAAACTAAATCGAATCCTTCAGAAAACTTCAGATTCACTAATGTGGCCAATGAGAAGTGAGAAATATGACAGAATTGATTACATATCAAGAAGGGCATCTCAGTGGTTGCATGAGTTTTCGATATCACAATTTATCCAGCAATCATTAAAGCATTACCCAGACATTTCGAATATTGAAAAGGTTGAAAAAGCACTCAGTGTAGTTGACACTTTAGACAGAGATATTTCCTATGATGCTCCAAAGTACATTAAATGTTTTTTTGATATTGTAAATTATGTTGCTTCTATAAAAGGAATGACATCTCTGGACACTTATGAAGAAAAAGTAGAGACATTTCTTTTTTCAATAGAGTCCGGAGTATCCTCACTCGTAGGTAGGTTTTTGTTTGAAAAAGGGGTAGCACGACCAGTTGCAATCAGAACAAACATATTAGTTCATGAAATGGCAAACGGAATTATTACGAGCGCCTTCTTTAGTAACCCTGAAGTATTACGTAAAATGAGGGAGGGATTGTCTTCTATTGCCTTTAACGAAGTAATGGAACACCTAGATATATAGAAATGTAGGGAACTTGTAATATTGACCCTTAAGTCTGTTATACTTTCCATATGATTAGATATTTTGCGTACGGCTCAAATTTAAATGAAGATCAAGTAAGGGAGCGATGCCCTGAGTCAAAACTTGTGGGAAAATTTGTACTGAAAGACTATTGTCTTGATTTCACTATTTTTTCAAAACGTAGGAAAAGTGGCTGTGCGGATATTGTCAAAAGTCCTGGAGGTGAAGTGTGGGGGCTTGTGTATGAGCTTACTCCAAATGACTGGATAGAAATGGATAAATTTGAAGGGCATCCTAATAATTACAAAAGATTTCTACTTGAGGTTCAGGATGAGGACGGTGATGTAGTTGATGCTGAAAGTTATGAGGTTGTAGACAAGAGCACAGAAACTCTGATGCCAACACAGGAATATTTGAAATTGATAATTGACGGGGCAGCAAAACATGATTTTCCACAAGATTACCAAAAATTTCTTTCCCAAATAGCGTTACTTGATAAAACTGAAGTAAGGGTAGTCGAAATGCAATGCTGGAATTGTAAGAAGGAAATGAAGATTGCCTTTCTTGATCAAAACACAAGCCCAGAATTTTTTGACAAAGAAGCGATAGAATTAGCAGGGAAACATGGTGTAGTCATTGAGGAACGATACAGTGATACTCGAAAGGAATCATATCCTGCAAATGTGTGCCCGCATTGCGACTCTATGTTTGGAGATTTTTTTCTTCATAATTATTGGTACGATGAGCCAGTGGAAATAGCACGAACGAAGAGTTAAAAATATTTATAGTGCACAAACTCCTTCTCAAATCTGATATACTATTCACTATAAACCCAGATGGAGAAATACATACTAACAATCAATGGAGGATCATCGAGTATTAAGTTTGCGCTGTTTAATGCTGATGGTTCTTTTGCGGAGGTGATGACGGGCAGGATTGACCGTATCGGACTCGAGGGTTCGTTTCTTGCGTATAAAAAAGGTGCTAGTGAGGAGGTGGTGCAGGTGATGCCACTCCCAGACTTCGCATCGGCTGTCGAGGCGCTCAATTCATTCCTCGGGCAGGAAGTGGATTTCAATAACATTGCTGTCGTCGGTCATCGTGTGGTGCACGGGCTCAAGCACGAGGCGCATATGGTGATAGATAACGCGCTCGTCGCGGAACTCAAGACGACTATACCGCTCGACCCTGAGCATCTACCCCTTGAGATTGCGATCATTGAGACATTTGCAGAGCGACATGCGTCCCTCAAGCAGATTGCGTGCTTTGATACGGTCTTCCATCACGATATGCCACGCGTGGCGCAGGTGCTTCCGCTTCCGCGAAGATTTGAAGAGAAGGGTGTGCATCGCTATGGGTTCCACGGACTTTCATGCGCGTACATTATGGGAGAGCTCGAGCGTGTGGATCTCATGAATGCGGGAGGTCGGGTCATCATTGCGCATCTCGGCAATGGGGCAAGCATTACTGCGGTGAAGGAGGGCAAGAGTGTGGACACGAGTATGGGATTTACACCAGCGGGAGGAATACCGATGAGCACACGTATGGGCGACATTGACCCGGGGATGCTCTGGTATATCATGAAGAGCGGAACGCTTAACCTCGACGAGCTCAATCACCTCATCAATCACGAGTCAGGACTCCTCGGCGTGTCTGAGACTACATCGGATATGCACGACTTGCTCGACAAGGCGCCGAGCGATATCCGTGCCAACGAAGCGGTAAATCTATTTTGTTATGAAGCAAAGAAGCGCATCGGAGCATATGCTGCAGCACTCGGCGGTATCGATACACTTATTTTTACAGGAGGAATGGGGGAGAACGCCCCGCGCATACGCAAGCGCATTTGTGAAGGGCTTCAATTTCTCGGGATCACACTAGATGATGCAGCAAATGAATCAAACTCTGAGAATATTTCCGCCCCCTCCGCACCCGTACGTGTGAGGGTTATGCACACCAACGAAGAGCTGATGATTGCGAGGATTGCAGGGGAGCTGGCGAAATAGTTTGACCCTACAAAATTTCTTGCAGGGAGAAACAAAATCATATTAAAAATTTCACCCCATTAGAGATGGAATCACGCTGCACTACGTTCGCAATCTCTAACGGGGCATGCTTTCAACTTTAAACTAATCTTATGCACGAGACACAAACCCGACTCTCTCACGAGGAGCTCAACAAGATGAACGCGTATTGGCGCGCTGCAAACTATCTTTCAATAGCGCAGATTTATCTTTTTGATAACCCACTTCTCAAGGTGCCACTCGAGGCTTCACACGTGAAGCCTGTACTCCTCGGTCACTGGGGGACGACGCCGGGACAGAACTTCATCTACGTGCATCTCAATCGTGTCATTAAGAATTTTGATCTCAATATGATCTATGTGTCGGGGCCGGGACACGGTGGACCTGCACTCGTCGCCAATACCTATCTCGAGGGGACGTACAGTGAGATTTATCCCAACATTTCGCAGGACGAAGCGGGACTCAAGAAGCTCTTCACACAGTTTTCATTCCCCGGAGGAATCCCCAGTCACGTGTCGCCCGAGTGTCCCGGCTCCATCCATGAGGGTGGTGAACTCGGCTATTCGCTTAGTCACTCTTTTGGTGCAGTTTTTGATAATCCCGATCTTATCGTCGCATGTGTAGTCGGTGACGGCGAAGCAGAGACGGGACCACTCGCTACATCATGGCACTCAAATAAATTTTTGAATCCTATTACCGACGGTGCAGTACTTCCAATACTTCACTTGAACGGGTACAAGATTGCGAACCCAACTATCTTTGCGCGTATGGAGCGTGAGGAGCTCGACCAACTTCTCCGTGGGTATGGATGGACGCCGTACTTCGTAGAGGGGAGCGACCCCTTGCTCATGCACGAGCTCATGGCTGCGACACTCGACAAGGCGATCACAGAGATTAAACAAATCCAAGAGACCGCTCGCAAGACCGGTGAGGCACATCGCCCACGTTGGCCGATGATCGTGCTCCAGTCTCCAAAGGGTTGGACGGGACCAAAGATGGTGGACGGACTTCCCAACGAAGGTTCTTTCCGTGCGCACCAAGTACCACTCACTATTGATAAGGACCACCCCGATCATCTCGCACTTCTCGAAGAGTGGCTCAAGAGCTACAAGCCTGAAGAACTTTTTGATGCAGAAGGAAAGCTCATCCCCGAGCTCGCGGAGCTCGCACCAAAAGGCGAGAGGAGAATGGGTGCAAACCCTCATGCCAACGGCGGACTCTTGCTCAAGGATCTCATCATGCCTGAGTACGAGAAGTATGCTGTCGATGTGCCGACCCCGGGGTCAGTGCTCGCTTCGGACACGGGTGTGCTCGGAGGATTTCTCCGTGACATCATCGAGCTCAACAAGAAGGCGCGCAATTTTAGAATATTTGGCCCTGATGAAACACTTTCAAATAAATTGAACGCAGTGTTTGATGTTACTAATCGCCAGTGGAACGCTCGCACACAAGAAGGGGATGAGTACCTCGCGACGGATGGTCGTGTGATGGAAATGCTCTCGGAGCATCAGTGCGAAGGCTGGCTCGAGGGCTACCTCCTCACGGGACGTCACGGACTTTTCAATAGCTATGAGGCTTTTATCCATATCGTGGACTCAATGTTTAGTCAGCATGCAAAGTGGCTCAAGGTGACGAGCAAGCTCCCTTGGCGTCGTGATATCGCATCACTCAACTATCTCCTCGCCTCGCACGTATGGCAGCAGGCGCACAATGGCTTTACACATCAGGACCCAGGATTTATTGATCACGTGATAAACAAGAAGGCTGAGGTCGTGCGTGTGTATTTGCCACCAGATGCAAACAGCTTGCTCTCGGTGTACGACCATTGTCTCCGTAGTCGTCACTACGTGAACGTGGTTATTGCCGGAAAATATATGGCACCGCAATGGCTCTCGATGGATGAGGCAAAGAAGCATTGTACGGAGGGTATCGGTATCTGGCAGTGGGCAAGTAACGACCAAGGCAGTGAGCCTGACGTGGTGATGGTGAGTTGTGGTGACGTGCCGACACGTGAGATACTCGCAGCTATTATGATCCTCCATGAGCACTTGCCAGAGATCAAGATTCGTATGGTGAACATCGTCGACCTCATGAAGATACAGCCGCAATCAGAGCACCCACACGGACTTTCGGATGCGGACTTTGATTCGCTCTTTACCAAGGACAAGCATATTATGTTTGCGTTCCACGGATACCCATGGCTCATTCATCGCCTCACGTATCGTCGCAACAATCACGACAACATTCACGTGCGTGGCTACAAAGAGGAGGGGACCATCACGACCAACTTCGACATGACGGTGATGAATGATATGGATCGATACAATCTCGTCATTGATGTTATCAATCGCTTGCCACAGTTTGGATCACGCGGTGACTATCTCAAGGAGTTCGCGCAGAACAAACTCATCGAGCACAAGGAATACATCAAGAAGCACGGCGAGGACATGCCAGAGATACTGGAGTGGAAGTGGGGACAACCAGTCGAAAGCATGCCCCGTTAGAGACCGCGAGGGCTCGCAGCGCGCCCCCGTCTCTAATGGGGTCAAAAGTCTTAAAGTCACAAGTCCATAAAGTCAGATGCATTTAATTCAGATACATCGTTATCTCAAAGCCCTCAGTGTTATCGCTGTGGGCTTTGTGGTGTTTGTGGGTGTGGGGGTATTAGTGACGTGGCTTACCGTTCACGATGTGGTGGATATTTCTGCGTACCGTTGTGGGAACCCTGATGCACTTTTGAAGATACATCAAGATAATCCATTTGAGAGAATAGCGATGGCTATTGGAAAAAGTCGTGCAGTGGCCGTTACTGAAACAATGATAACAATGGAATCGTTTACTATATATCACATACCACTAGGGCTACTACGGGGACTACCTGACATGAGGGTAATGATAGAATGTGTCCCAGTAATAAATTAATGCGAAAATTCTTCAATTTGTTTTTTGCATGCTATACTGCCGATAAATGATATTTTCTCGTATTAATTCCTATATCTCAAAAGCCCGCGCGAATGGCGTTTCCGACGAACAAATCAAAACAGAACTTTTGGCAGCTGGGTGGAACGCTGTAAAAATAGAAAAAACACTCAACAAAAAGGGTCTCAACGTGGCGCTCCTCGTCGTTGTTCTTGTGGCACTCGGTCTCATTGGTGGGGTGTGGGTTTACGCGGGTGGTGAAATCGTGTTCGGTGAAAAAAGTGATCCTGTCGTAAAAGATATTCCTGTTCCTCCAATGAGCGAGCAGGTCGACAGTGTTCTTATTGAAGACAAAATAAATCCTGATACAAAAGATATCTACATCAAAGACAAAGTTGATTTTGTGGAAGCTGACCTCGACGCAAACGCTATGTCCCTTTATCAAGGAGGCCTTAAAACTAAGTCATACGAGATCCTCGCATTTGGAAAGGATGAAAGCTGGTGGGAGACCCCGACCGGCGACTATGAGGCGCTCAACAAAGAGACAAGACACTTCTCGTCAATAGGCGAGGTGTGGATGCCGTGGAGCATCCAGTTTTATGGAAATTTCTTTATTCACGGATGGCCATACTATGAAGGTGGCGAGCCTGTGGAGCCCGGACACGCGGGTGGTTGCATTCGTCTCTCTGTCGATGATGCAAAAGATCTCTATCAATATGTAAACAAGGGGACACCTATCCTCGTGCGAGAGACAACACTTCTCGCGAAGTTTGGAAGTCTTGCTGAGCCGAGCACTCCCGTACCCGAAGTGAGTGCGAGCTCGTTCCTTGTCGAGAATATTTCTACAGGAGAAAAATATGCGAAGAAGAATAGCGATACAACAATCGCAAACGCGCCTATTGCGAAGCTGATGACTGCGGTCATTGCGAGCGAGCTCATCTATATTGAAAGATATTTGCCCGTAGAGAGCGAGATGATTGTGCCCGCGTCTCCACTTTTTGAACCGCAGAGTGGTGAGGAATATGTGGCGTTTGATTTGTTTTATCCGCTTCTCATTCAGTCTTCGGATACTGCGGCAAATATCATCTCATCGTCTCTCGGACGAAGAAATTTCGTTGATATTATGAATAATAAATTTGTGTCGCTCAAGATGAAAAACACGCATTTTGAAAGCACGCAGAATTTGCATGACGGCAATACATCGACACTCGATGATATGGCGCGCTTACTCCAGTATGTGTACTTCAAGAGAGCATTTATTTATAAAGTCACCAAAGGACTTCCGTACCGAATATACAGTGGTGAGCATTCGACAAGTCTCTCTAATCAGAATATTCTCGTAGACGACAAGCGTCTCGTGGGTATTCAGCAAACTCATTCAGCTGGCGGAGAGACAGTTGCTTCTGTGTGGGAAGTCGCAACGCCGAGTGGGGTAGTACCCATGGCTATCGTCTTGGCAGGCTCAAAGAATGCAGAAGAGGATACAAAAAAACTTTTTGAGTGGGTGGAAAATAATGGTGCGCTGAAATAAAACTACGCAAAACGAAAGGGCCCGCAATAGTACGCGATCGCGTACTATTGCGGGCCCTTTCGTTTTGCCCTTGTATAAATGTAAATGCACCCCGTTCTGGCTGAACGGGGTGCGGGTTGAGGGGTTAGGCTGCCTTTGTGGTGGGGATAATAGTGCCCCATGCACCGCCTACACTTTGTTTGGTTTTTTCTTTGTGCGTTTCGTTACACGTTCTGCTACAAATTGGCCCATCAATGGTATGTCCGTACGCTCGAGAAGGAAACACCTTCGTTTCGCACTCGATACACGGGACCTCTGTCTCTGGCTTCTGTATTGCGGCAGCAACGATGTTGTCCCAAGAACCCTTGTTAGGGTTTTCTTCCACATCACCATGACCAGCACCCTTCGCTGATTCTTTGTGCTTATTGCGACCCATAAGTCACCTCGTTGAGTTGGTTACAAAATTCCCATGCCATAGGGCCCTTACGTCCATAATTACTATAGGCCACTTCCATTATAAAGTCAATAGTAGCGTAATACCTCAATAGCTTGGAAACACTTGTATTAAAATAGAACTATGCCATATACAATCAATCCATACATGCCTCGCCTCAGGCGGGACGTTGCAATCTTTGCACAAAAGAATGGGGTTCGAGA
>JBAZWZ010000010.1:0-51212 GCA_041660105.1 Minisyncoccota bacterium
ACAATCTTCATTTCCTTGTTTGCGAGGGGGAGTACCCATCGCGCACGTTCTTCTTGTATGTTTTTAGCCATTTTTACGCTCATTATCTAAGTCTAGTAAAAAGTGCCAAATGTGTTTAGACATTACCTTTATCACTTGACAAGAGTAGTTATTTGTGATAGGTTTTAAGTAGAAATATTTCAAACACTGAAAGGAGTAATTCATGATTGATGCATTTCAGAAACCGCGCCTCGTGACGATTCTGAGTAGCGACGAGGTGGTAACAATCACAATTGTAACAGCCTCGGGCGAGGAATTGGTATTTGAGGTGACGCCGAAATTGGTTGTTGATAATGCGAATCAACAAGCGAGGGCTGGGTTGACGTATAAAAACGTAACTCCGCCGGATACCTTCCCTTGTTAATGACACAACAAAACAGCACGAGATCCTCGTGCTGTTTTCTTATTTCTGCGTAGGTCTGCGTCTGTTCCGCAACCGTCCGCGTTTATTTCTGTCCTCGCAAAAATGCTTCATACTCCATTTCCTTTCTCCCTTCGGGAATCACGCGGTCGATGACGAGTGCGCCGTCTGTGATATGTGCTTCGGTGATGACGACACGTATATTTCGCTCACCGCGCTCGGTTGTAAAATACACACGAGGCCATACGTCGAACGCTTGGATTTTACGATAGGTGTCAGCAGGATCATCGGTGAGACTGATGTGCCCGCTCTCTTTTGTAATCTTTTTTGTAAACGTAGCTTCGTCGTGATTTTGCTCACGTGGTGTGATGGCGCCTGCTATCCAGTCGGGAATAGTTTTCACAAGGAGCTTCGCGCCAAGTGTGCCGAGCGTTTCTTCGAGGACGCTTCCTTTTGGTGGCCAGTTTTGTATTGAAATTGTTTCCTGTGCGACGATGGGACCGTGGTCAACTTGCTCATCGATCTGCATAATGGTCACACCTGCTTCGTGATGCTCGCCTACGGGTGCATCTTCAAGAATCGCTGAGATGATAGGGGACGCACCACGATGCTTAGGAAGAAGAGATGGGTGTACGTTGAGCGTGCCGTGCTTTGGAAGGTCGAGAATGTTGCGTGGCACTATTTTCCCATACGATACGATAATGAAAAGGTCCCAATCACTGCCGAGAGATTTCAAAAATTCTTCAGACTTTATTTCTTCTGGTTCGAGAGTCGGCACCTCATGCGCATCAGCCCACACTTTTACTTCACTTGGGGACATCTCGAGACCACGACCTTTCTGGCGTGGGGGAGCGGTGATGATGAGCGAGGGAAGCATTCCTTCGCGCGCCATTTCATTGAGGACGATAACGGATATATGCGATGTGCCCCAAAATGCAATCTTGGTTTTCTGTGTTGTTTCTGACATTGTTACTGTTGCTCTGCTTGCTCGTGGCGGGCCTTCAATTCCTCTGCGGTGACTGTTTCCACATTGCGAGCCGTGTCGATAAAGAGTGCGCCGTTCAAATGGTCGGTCTCGTGTTGGAATATTTGTGCGAGGAGTCCGCTTCCTCCCCATGTAAAAGCTTTTCCATTTTCATCATATGCGCGGACAGTCGCTTTCTCTGAGCGGGCAACTTCACCGTAGAGCCAGCGTACTGAGAGACAACCCTCGGGCATCCATCTCTTTTTACGAGAGAGCTTGGTGATGACGGGGTTGATGAATACCATATCTCCTCGCTTAACAGGTCTAATATCTTTGTCAGCTTGTGCCTGCTCTGTATTATTCTGCTCCGATTCTTCCGCGTCCATAAATTCAAACGCACGATGCGACACGACGAAAATGCGGAGGGGTACGCCGATTTGGGGTGCAGCGATTGCGACCCCGTCCTCTTCTTTTTCCATAGCCTCGGACATATCCTTGAGGATTTTCTTGAGCCCTGGAGTGCCAAATTCTTTTGGTCCAACCTCCTGTGCAACACCACGAAGCACAGGGTCCTCTTTTTGAACGATAGTTACCATATAGAAGAACATACCATATTTGAGTCTGTTTTTGAAATGTTATAGATAAAGATGGAAATGATTGTCTTCTTAATTATAGTGTGCTAGCCTTCAAAAAGGAAAGTAACCAATTGAAAAGGAGCCTTAAATGAGTAAAGTTTTGATTGTTGGTTTTGTGAACAGGACCCGTTGTGTGCCAGACGGGATAATCACGGTAGTGAAGATGCCTGATGGATTTTACGCCAGATGGCCTCATCCGAATACAGAGAAGAATTTTATCAAAATCCTTGATATAACCAGAGTGGAAGAATTATCTTCCCATGGTGACGATATATTTTGGGTGGACAACAGCGGTAGAATGCTTGATATTGATCGCAATGAGTTTGCCTATGCTTTTTCAAGAGAGCAGATTTTTATAGGAACTATCGAGGAGCAGATTTTAGAAATTCGTAGACAAATGGAGTTGAAAGTTCTTCCACAAGAAGCACTTGATTACTTTGAGAACGAATTTTTTGCTTCTCTAAAAAAGAATCCTGAGCTCTGTCGTTATCTTTGAAGACAAAAGTCCCGCAGTAAATGCGGGACTTTTTTTGTTTATTTCATATTCCCATTTATCCCCCCACATACACACATTGTGCGCTATAGCGCACAATGTGTGTATGTGGGGAATGGCAGGATAATGAAAGAAATTTCAATATTTTACACTGACGGTGCGAGGTCTGGAGTTAGAGCAAATGATCCGGATTTACTTCAACCATGAACTGCATCGGGAGAGCGCGGAGTTTGGCGAGGAGGTCAGCGTTGGGCCAGTTGTCTGAAGCCAATTTCAAAATCATATGCATACGGAAAATATTTTTAGGCTCCTTCGCCATATTGCCGGGGACGATGGGTGCGTACTCGGCGAGGAATGTTTTGAGGCTGGACATCTCGGTGAGCACCTCATCTTTTTTGCCACGCAAAGTGATTTTAATAATCGTGCCATACGGAGGATATGAAAAAGCTTTTCTGAGGGTGAGTTCGTTCTCTGTAAATTCTACAAGGTTGCCGGTGAGTGCTTGGTCGAAAATGCTCGTATCGTCTGCACGGGTTTGGATAAGGAGGGTGTCATTTGTTTTCTCGCGGAGAGCGAGTACAAGTGCAAAGATTCTTTCTGACATTCTGATGTCGGGGATCGCAAAAAGTGAGTCGATGGAAATGATAGCGGTGTTATCGACAGATGAAAGGAGGGGGATTGCCATCTGTGTTGCGATAAGGATCCCGCCTTTTGATTTCTCAAATTGCGCAACAATCTTTTTTGCTTGTGAGCGTGTCTTCGCATGGTCGCTGTCGAGGACAAACTTCGGCCTTCCAGGAAAGAGTTTTGATATTTCATCATCAACGAGGTCAATACCGATACCCACACCTTGGAGCTTCCAGCCGTGACAGTTGGGGCAAGTTTCGTGCACATTGTTTTCAGGAACACGCATAAAGCCACACCCGTGACAGATAAAGATTTGTGACTCAATGCCACGTAACTCCTTCTTGTGCACCACTAAGGGGGTATCACATTCGGGGCATCGTATGAGCGTACCACAGTCGCCACACGTGGTTACAGGCGCAAGACCTTTGCGTGCGGTGAGGAGTAAAACATTTTCGTCTTTTTCTTGTGAACTCTCGAGAAGTTCTTGTAGTTCTTTTGTGATGAGAATCATTCCACGTCTGCCTGTATTTTCGCGCACCTCTTTTTCTTCCTTTCGTGGGTCGATGAGAAGCGTCCTTGTCTCAGTGTGGGCACGGAGAGCGATGCGGCCAAATTCTCCGATGACGCTACTCTTGATTCTCTCGTGTGTTTCAGCGCGAAGTATGGGTGCGCCAATTATGAAAGTACTTTTACTCTCGCGTGCGTACTCCTCGACGAATACTCGTAAGTCGAGAAGCGGACGCGCAATCATTTTCCACGCGTGCGACTGCTCCTCATCAAGCACAATAGTTTTGAAATGGCGGGGGAGTGCGAGATATTGTGCGGTCCCAACGACGAGGACAGCGTGCTTATCCTCAGTAGCCTTTTCCCAGCGTTCGAGAGTGCGCTTCTTGGTCACACTACTATGGAATGCAAATGTATAGTCTTCTATCCCGCGACCAAGCTCTAGAGATACGCGCATCACATCGTCTTCAGTGGGGACGCAGACGAAAACTGATTCGTTCTTTACAAATGATTCGCGTACGAGGCGCTGGTATGCTTCGAGGCGCACGGTGGTACTCCCTTGTATAGCGAGTGGTTCAAAGCGTCCAGCTGTCTCAGGAATATTTGTTTCTGCGAGCTCTCCCGCTATGTGCGCATCAAGAACTACTTTTGGCGTGAGCGCGAGAAGTGTTTCGCCGAGCTTCTGAGCGGAGAGATTGGCGGTACCTTCGACTGCTTTGAGAAATGCTGGCGACCAGATGCGTCGTGGTTTCGCGCGGGTGATTTTTCGTATCGCATAGTCGGAGGACTTGAGCGCGCTCTTTGAGTCGCTCACTGCTTTTGAGCTCAAGACGATGGCGGGGATTTCGCGTGTGCGCACGGGGACCACAACGACCATACCAATAGCAATCGGCTCTTTTGAAAAATATGTAAGCTCGGGTTGGAGAGCGCCCTTGACCACAGGTGCGACGGTGATGATCTGCATCCTTATATAGTAGCGGAAAAAACGAAAAAGAAAAAACCGCGTCATAAGATAGTGCCCTACTATCTTATGAGGCGGTTATATCAATAAGAGTACGTCAGGATGTGCTTGTTGTAATACAGACATACGACAGCATCAGCTGATTTCTTTTGTGTTAAATATTTTATATCAGCCAACTTGCTGTTATACATATTGTAAGGGACATTTTCTCTTGCCAATCGTTCAATACCGAGCCCCATAATTGCATTCCACCGATGAACTAAATCGTACTCACTGTAGGGGACCACAAAACAATAAGTTCTGATAACAGATAATCTATTTTGCACAACCTCTCGTGTTTTGAAAGGGTCAACATTGATTGCATAGGCATCTGCGCTTGCTATTGCAAGAGAAAGTGCAAGCAATATTGAGGGAAACCTCGTCGGTGTGTTCATGTAAGCCTCCTTTGGTTGTGTTCTATTATAACTATCTCACAATGTATTCATTTGGTCAAAGAGCAAACAGTGTAGTAAGATGTCATCTATATTCGCCTATTTTCATTTATGAGCAACACATTCGTTATTAAGGGATTCGCAGGAGAGAGGAAGCTTGATGGCACCGTGAAGGTGACGGGCGCAAAAAATGCAGCACTCAAAGCGATCGCCGCAACAGTGCTTTTCAAGGATACCATCACCCTCACCAACATCCCTGAGATAAACGATGTGCTCCGAATGTTTGACCTCCTCAAGGATATGAGTGCCGATGTTACGAATACAAAGAAGGGCACATACACAGTTACCATTCCTAAGAAAGGTTTTGCAACAGAGCTCACTCCAGGCATCGCGAAGAAGATGCGCGCATCTATTGTTCTCACGGGCCCCGTACTCGCGCGTTATGGAAAAGTTTCATTCCCACATCCGGGCGGTTGTGTCATCGGTGCGCGCCCACTCGACCTCTTCGTCGATGGATTCGAAAAGATGGGAGCGAAAGTGGTGATGAATGATGAAGGGTATGTCGTTGAAGCAAAGGGTGGGCTCAAGGGCGCAGAGTTTTTTCTCAAGAATCAGAGCGTGACGGTGACGGAGACATTTATGATGGCAGCCGTACTGGCAAAGGGTATTACGACAATAAAGAATGCTGCAATGGAGCCTGAGATTGTTGATCTCGCGCAATTCCTCAATTCTTGTGGCGCAAAGATTTCTGGCGCGGGCACGCCTACCATCACTATCAAGGGAGGGAATCTTTTGACGGGTAAGGGTCACACATACAAAACGATGCCTGACCGCATTGAAGCGGGAAGCTTCCTCGTACTCGGCGCGCTCGCTGCACGCGAGCTTCACATTACCAATTGCAATCCTGCTCATCTCGAGTCACCCATTGAGACACTTCGTAGTGCGGGGGTGCCTATTGAGGTCAAGAAAACAGAAATCATTGTGCGAGCACCATCGCACCTGAAGGCAGTTGATATCAAGACGCACGAGTATCCTGGTTTTCCCACTGACCTCCAAGCGCCGATGATGATTCTCCTCACGCAAGCTGAAGGGGAGAGTAAAGTTTTTGAAACTATTTTTGAAGGGCGCCTCAACTATACTGAGTCACTTTGTGGGATGGGGGCATCAATCCTTATGATGGACCCACACCGCGTGCTTGTGCGTGGCAAGACTGAGCTCCATGCCCGCAAGCTCTTGAGTCCAGACCTCCGCGCGGGTCTCGCATTTGTCATTGCGGCTGTAGTTGCAAAAGGTGAGTCAGTCATACATAATGTGGACACTACGATTGATCGTGGATATGAGGATATTGAGCGCCGTTTACGTGCCATTGGGGTCGACATCGAGCGTGCGGAGACGGTACCCGAAGTACCTGAAGCAATTATTTAATATATGGGAATTTTCGTAACAAAAATCGGCATCGACCTCGGCACAGCAAACACGCTCGTGTATATTCCAGGTAAGGGGATAGTCCTCAATGAGCCGTCAGTGGTGGCTGTCGATCAGCAGACCAACCGTATTGTCGCTGTGGGGATCGAGGCGAAACAGATGATTGGTCGCACGCCGGATAATATTATTGCATTTCGTCCGATGAAAGATGGCGTTATTGCAGACTATCGTGTGACCGAGGCGATGATTCGCTATTATATGAGCAAGGCTCTTGGTCGTTGGAATATCTTGAAACCAGACGTGATGGTCTCGGTCCCTGCGGGCGTGTCATCCACAGAGCGTCGTGCGGTTATCGAAGCGACTATTAAGGCGGGCGCAAAAAATGTGTACGTCGTGAAGGAGCCCATTCTCGCAGCTATCGGCGCAGGTATTCCTATTTATGAGGCGCGTGGGCACATGGTGGTAGACATCGGTGGTGGCACGACTGACGTTGCGGTGATTTCTCTTGGAGGTATTGTGGCTTCGACTTCGGTGAAGTGTGCAGGGAATAAAATCGACCACGCAATCGCCGATCATATCAAGAAGACTTTCAATCTCGCTATTGGTGACCGCACTGCAGAGGAAATCAAAGTTCGCATTGGCTCTGCGGTAGCAATAGATGACGAGCTTCTTCTTACGATCAAGGGACGCGATTATATCTCAGGGCTTCCTCGCACCGCGCAGGTGACGACAAATGAGATAGTGAAGGCAATTGACCGCGAGCTCAAGGAAGTTGTGCGTGCTATTAAGGATGTTTTGCAGGAGACTCCACCAGAGCTCGCTGCTGATATTATCGATCAAGGCATCATCATGACAGGAGGCTCGTCACAGCTTCGCAATTTCCCTGAGCTCGTAGAGCGAAAGACGGGAGTAAAGGCCGTCCTCGCAGAGGAGGCACTCTACTGTGTGGTGAAAGGGACAGGTATTGCACTTGAGCACCTTGATACGTACAAAAAAAGCATTTTAGCGAAAAAATAGGCACGCGTCGCGTGCCTATTTTTTCGCTAAAATGCTTTTTAGTCCAAAGTCTTAAAGTCTAAAGTCACAAGCAGATACGTGAATAATATTTTTCAAAATTATAAAAAAACAGGTTACCTCCACCATGCTCACGTGATTGAAGGGATGCATGATACTATTGCGCCACTTCTCGTCGAGGCTATTCGCGAACATCTGAATATAGAAGCGCAGGGCAACCCTGATGTAACTATCGAGTACTATGACTCACTTGGTGTTGATGAAGCACATGATCTCAAGGCTGCACAAACGCGTGCGGGATTTGACGGGAAGAAAATTTTTATCATTGGCACGGAGTCATTTACGCCCGAAGCTCAGAACGCGCTCTTGAAAACTTTTGAAGAGCCGACAGAGGGCACACATTTTTTTATAATCATTCCGCGCGCAGAGATGCTCCTCCCCACACTTCGTTCACGTGTGCTCGTCGTGCAAAATATGTCGATGAAAACCGATGACGAGGCGCGCGTCCTCGCAGAGAAGTTTATTGACGCATCGCTTGAGGGACGCTTCGCTATCGCAAAAAAGATGGCTGAGAAAAAAGCAGGAGAGACTGTTGACCGCGAGCTCTTCCGACGAATGCTCGACCATATTGAGCGCATTCTTTACACACGTACGGCAGGCAATCGCGATGAGAAAGTAGCAAACGTCTTTCGTGAGATTTTCCAAGCCAAAACCTATCTTGCCAATCGTGGCTCATCACCCAAGATGCTTCTGGAACACATCGCAATGATAATTCCGAATCGTTGACATTTTGTTGATATCGCGGTATTGTGCGTTCAGTAACTTTTGTTGTTTAACGTGATTTGCGGGGGGTGAAATGGATATTAAGGATATGAGGCTTGAAGATGTGACTAATGGGACCAATCATCTGTCAACAGAAGAACTTGGCCAACTTGTTGACCACCTTGGATACGGGACTCTTGATGAAGCTCGTAGTCAATCATGGTTTCAACATGTTGAGCATTTGTTGCCAGTAGAAATTAACGCTGCGGATATTCATGAATTGTGGGTAACAATGATCTTTATTCATGGTGAACGTTTCAGAACATCTTGAAGTAAGAAACGAACGGCAATTTGACGACAAGGAAATCCCCCTTGTCGTTTTTCATTGCCCACATCTCCATTTTCTGCTACTATCTTTCCATATGACATACGATTTTTCAGAGTTTAAAAAGAAGGCAGGGGAGGTTGCAGAGCGTCTACAGAAGGAGCTTTCGGCTATTCACACAGGGCGCGCATCGAGCGCCATCCTTGATAATGTTTACATTGAGTCCTACGGGGCATCACTCGCCGTCCAGCACGTAGCGACTATTGCGAGCGAGGACGCTCGCACAATCCGCATCATTCCTTGGGAGAAGACCAACGGTAAAGCTATCGAGAAAGCAATCAACGAAGCAAACCTCGGCGTGTCTGTTTCAACTGACGACGCAGGGCTTCGTGTATTTTTCCCCCCTCTTACGACTGAGCGTCGCGTCGCGTTTACCAAGATTGTTCGTGATAAGGTAGAAGATGCGCGCGTGTCTTTCAAAGGTGTGCGTGAAAACACCAAGAACGATATTATTGCCACCGAGAAAGATGGTGGTATGAGCGAAGACGAGAAGACCCTCGCTCTTGAGACTCTCCAGAAGCTTGTTGACGAGACCAACAGCAATCTCGGCCTTAT
This sequence comes from Minisyncoccota bacterium, assembly GCA_041660105.1. Taxonomy (GTDB): domain Bacteria; phylum Patescibacteriota; class Minisyncoccia; order Phycocordibacterales; family UBA1550; genus UBA1550. The sequence goes on from JBAZWZ010000010.1 coordinate 9,157, forward strand.
CGGAGAAAAGAAGGATAAGGAAATTATGGGCGAATAGAAAGTTAGAAAATAGATGAATATTATCCTCTTTATTATAGTCCTCACCGTCCTCGTGTTCGTTCACGAGCTTGGGCATTTTCTTGCAGCAAAGCGTGCGGGTATCCGTGTGGACGAATTTGGTATCGGATTCCCCCCAGCACTTTTCAAAAAGAAAGTGGGGGAGACAGTGTACTCCATCAACGCTTTCCCTGTTGGAGGCTTCGTGAAGATTTTTGGTGAGGATCCCAACGACGAGTCACTCAAGGGACATGACGCGAAGCGCAGTCTCACCCACAAGCCCAAGCTCATTCAGGCATGGGTGCTTGTTGCGGGAATTACTTTTAATATTCTTTTTGCATGGCTCCTTGTTTCGCTTGGTTTTATGATTGGGTTACCATTCCCCGCAGATGATGACCGATATGGTTCACGTGTACAAAATGCGCAGATAATTCTTACGCAAGTTTTGCCGGAGTCGCCTGCGAGTATGGCGGGACTTAAAGCTGGAGACAATATCGTAGGGATTTCTTCAGGGTCCGAGGCTCTCAAGGATCCGACCGTTGTGTCAGTTCAGAAATTTATTGCATCACACAAAGAAGTGCTTGTCTCTTATGTGCGCAATAAAGAGTTCAAGGCTGCTCCTATTACTACAAAAGAGGGAATAGTAGAAGGACGTCGCGCTGTTGGTATCTCTATGGATTTTGCGGGAATGTTGCAACTTCCTGTACATGAAGCATTGTATGCAGGTGCGCTCACTACAGCATCACTTACGTGGGGGACTATTGTCGGGCTCGCAGATTTCTTTACCAATATTTTTATTGGCCATGCAAACTTTGCTGATGTCGCAGGGCCTGTCGGTATCGCTGGGGTCGTAGGTGAGGCATCTGCACTCGGCTTTGTAAATCTCCTCACTCTTGTTGCGATCATTTCCATCAATCTCGCGGTTATCAATCTCCTGCCATTCCCCGCGCTCGACGGTGGTCGCCTCTTCTTCCTTCTTATCGAAAAGATAAAGGGTTCCCCCATCAAGCCTGTTGTCGCCAACACTGCAAATGGTATCGGTTTTATTCTCCTCATCCTTCTGATGGTCGTGGTCACGTATCACGATATTGCGAAGCTGATTCACGGATAAAAGAAAAGCCGCACGATACCGTGCGGCTTTGAGTTCATTTAAGCATTACGACTTCTGTGCTTCTTTTTTGACAAAATTTGGGAAAATTACTTTCCCGTCCCCTTGTTGCCCTTTTGAAATTTTCTTGGGGCGCGGGGCGAGGTCACGGTCTTTGTTTTTCCGAAATTCTTCGGCTTGCCGAGCTTTCTCTTCCTTGAGTTGGTCCTTGAGCTCCTCTTTCTTACCTTCGTACACCTTGAGGAGAATTTTACTCTCTCTCTTTTTGTATTTTCCACGATGGGAATACCAAAACACACATTCGCAAGCGCTGCAGAGTTCAGAAAGCGTTGTTGCCTTCATGAGTTCTTCTGCGCCGAGTTCTTCCCATGTTTCCTCCGCTTCTTTTCTTGCTTCCTCGGTGTTCCAGTATTTGCACCATTCCCTCTGTGCTTGTTGAAGTGGGGTTCCGCGACGAATACTTATAAGTCCACGATTTTTTACATAATACACAAGAACGCAAACAATGACGACCAGAAGGAGAAAGAGGAGGATCGTCCCTCCGTTGAAGTGCTCCATAATGTACCTCGCTTTCAAAAGAACATTAAAAATAGGGCCGAAGCCCGTTAGTTAATCACTACAAGAATTATGGGATATTTGAGACAAAAAGTCAAACAATTTGGTGGTCTATGATTTTTAGGGTAATATACGGGGACTAGTCACCAACATGAAACAGTCACAACTCTTTACCAAAACACTGAAGGAAGCCCCCGCGGATGAGATTGCAAAGAACGCAAAACTCCTTATTCGTGCTGGGTATGTAGACAAACTCCAAGCCGGTGTTTATTCATATCTCCCTCTCGGTCTCCGTGTTCTCAAAAAGATTGAAAATATTATACGTGAAGAGATGAACGCAGTCGGTGGGCAAGAGATTCTCATGCCATCACTTCAGCCCAAGGAAAACTGGCAGACGACAGGTCGCTGGGATACAATGGACGACCTCTATAAGGTGAGCGACTCATCAGGTCGCGAGAACGCGCTCGGACCAACCCACGAGGAGATCGTGGTACCACTCGCAAAACAGTTTATTTCTTCGTATCGTGATCTGCCTTTTGCAACATATCAGTTTCAAAACAAATTTCGTATGGAGCTCCGCGCGAAATCAGGAATCCTCCGCGGGCGTGAGTTCATTATGAAGGATATGTATTCGTTCCATCGCGACGAGGCAGACTTCATTCCATATTATGAGGAGATGAAGAAGTCGTACGCGCGTGTCTTCGAGCGCGTGGGTATCGGTGCGACGACATATCTCACATTTGCATCGGGTGGAAGTTTTTCAAAATACTCACACGAGTTTCAGACGCTCACTTCTGCAGGAGAAGATACTATTTATATTTGTGACAAGTGTCGCATCGCGCTTAATAAAGAAATTATTGAGGATCAAAATCATTCTTGTCCAGAATGTGGTAGTAAGGATTTGCGCACCGAGACGTCAGTTGAAGTAGGAAACATTTTTGATCTCAAGACGCGTTTTTCTGCACCATTCAATCTGACTTACAAAGATGAAGAAGGGAAGGATCAGCCTGTGGTTATGGGCTGTTATGGTATTGGACTCGGGCGTGTACTCGGCACGGTGGTAGAAGTCCTCGGCGACGACAAAGGTCTCGTATGGCCAAAGGCTATTGCGCCATTTGTAGTGCATCTCGTAGAGCTCGGAAGCAAAAACGATGACACTGTTCGCGCTGAAGCACAAAAGTTGTATGATGAGCTTATTGCAGAGGGCGTAGAAGTGCTTTGGGATGACCGCGATTTGCGCCCAGGAGAAAAGTTTGCCGAGAGCGACCTCATTGGTATTCCACTCCGTGTCGTCGTTTCTAAAAAAACAATCGAGAGCGGAAAATTTGAAGTGAAGAACCGCGCCACGGGTGAAGTCTCAATGGTCGACCGAGAAGAGTTTATAAAGTTCATAAAGTCCGTAAAGTCGAAAGTGAATGCGGGTCCCACTTTATAAACTTTATTAACTTTCAACTTTACTAACTGATTTACTATGTTTGATAAATTTTACCAACTATTTTCTAATGACATCGGTATCGACCTCGGTACAGCGAACACGCTTGTCTATTTGCGTGACCACGGCATTGTTATCAATGAGCCGTCAGTTGTGGCGGTAAACCAAAAGACAGGGCAGGTGGTAGCGCTCGGGATGCAGGCGAAACAAATGCTCGGTCGTACCCCGGGGCACATCGTTGCCGTGCGTCCTCTCGTCGATGGTGTGATTTCAAACTTCGAAGTTACTGAGGAAATGCTCTCGTACCTCATCGGTAAGGCAAACAAAGTGAGCAAGAAAACCGTACGCCCTCGTGTGGTCATCGGTGTGCCGTCTGGTATTACTAACGTTGAAGTGCGCGCAGTGTATGATGCTGCCAAGAATGCTGGCGCTCGCGAGGTGCACATCGTCGAAGAGCCGATGGCCGCAGCTATCGGCATCAAGCTTCCCGTGAAAGACCCCGTCGGCAATATGATTATTGATATTGGTGGTGGCACAACTGACATCGCTGTGATTTCGCTTGGTGGTATTGTGCGTTCGAAGAATTTACATATTGCAGGTGACCGCCTAAACAACGACATCATTACCTATGTGCGTGATGAATTCCGTGTGCTCATCGGAGAGCGCACCGCAGAGAGTGTGAAGATTGCTATCGGCTCAGCAAAGAAAGGACCGAGCCCTATGGAGGCGGTAATCAGAGGACGTGACTTAGTAACAGGGCTCCCTCGAGAGGTTGTCGTGACTGATACAGATATTCGTGAAGCGATGAGCGCATCAATCGTCGGACTCGTCGAGGCAGTGAAGGAAGTTATCGAGACGACACCACCAGAGGTTCTCTCAGATGTGATGAGTCGCGGCATCATCCTCGTCGGAGGTGGGGCACTTATCCGCGGACTCGATGAACTTCTCTCTCAGACACTTCATGTGCCAGTATATATTTCCAACGACCCATTGACCGCAGTCGCTCGTGGGGCGGGAGCAATCCTCGAAGATATGGAAGGTTTCTGTGAAGTGCTTATTGAACACGAAAATGTTGTACCACCACGACAATAAAAGTGGTTGGATGAGGAGAAACACCACACTTGTCATTTTGGTTGCTTTGAGTGTTTTTGTACTCGTTGTTCCTCCTGTGAGAGGCGCGATTACGCAAGCAGCCTACCTCGTAGCGCCGTCTTTTTGGAATGTCGGCTCATCAACAGCAAATATTTGGAATTCATTCTTAACAAATTTTCGCGACAAGAATTTCTTGGTAAATGAAAACGCAATGCTTCGTGGCGAAATAGACCGTATGCAGGCGCAGGTACTTGATAGGAACTTACTTGCTGAGCGGGTTGTGACTTTGGAGGGGACACTCGGACGTGCGCAGGGTGATGACCGTGTCACGGCCACTGTTTTTGTAAATCAAAATAAATCTCCTTACGACATTCTTGTTATTGACGCTGGATCTGATAATGGTGTAGCACAAGGCGACGATGTTGTCTTTGCGGGGTCGGGAGTTATTGGCGAGATTGCAGAAGTTACGAGCACCGCGTCAAAGGTCAGACTGTATTCATCGTCAGGAGTGGATACTCAAGCTGTCGTTGGTTCACATTTTGTGCCCATCGTCGCAGCTGGTCACGGTATGGGTAACTTCGAAGCGAAAGTCCCGCAAGATAGTATTGTCGCAGTAGGAGACAGTGTCGTCACCACCAAGGGAAACCTGATCCTTGGCAGCGTCTCTCTCGTCGAGGAGAAACCCGCAGAGCCGTTCAAGCGCATCTATTTTAGGACGCCATTCAATATCACAGAGATACGATCAGTAGAGATTATTATTGGCAGCAGTCGTTTATAAATATGCGAAAGAGAATTATAGTAAATCTAGTTCTTCTCGGTGCGGTCATATATTTGCCGTGGTGGGCAGTAATGGTGATTGCCTCAATAGCCGCATTTTTGTGTGCGCCGTATTATGAGATAGTCGCGTTTGGCGTGCTCTTCGATATTTTATATGGCACCAACACGATTTCATTTGGTGGAGTGATTGGGTTGGTTGCCTCAGTATGTATCTTTGTGCTTGCAAATATTATAGGGAAAAGAATACGATAAGTAATGTCAAAAAGAATTTCTTCAAAATTCATCAAGCGACTTTCTCAAGACATCGACCCCGATGAGATTTTTCTTGATTCAAAAAATTTGCCAGGCTTTGATAAGGACCAGTTTGAGGGGCGAATCGAGAAGCCGATAAGTCGTGTTGCTATCTGGGGTGTTCTGGCCTCATTTATTCTTATAGCAGCTATTTTCCTTGTTAAAATTACAAACCTTCAGGTAGTTCGCGGGGATGAGTTTCTTGCAAAAAGCGAAAACAATCGCCTCGACCACACGCCACTTTTTGCAATGCGAGGGATTATTTCTGACCGCAACAATGTCCCGCTCGCGTGGAATTCTTTTGACGATGAAGCTGCACGCACGGCACTCATTATGTCAGAGACGAGCTCGACGACCGAAGCGATGCCGTTTCCTCATCGTTCATATATCGCGACAGCTGGCTTCGGGCACACCCTTGGTTACGTGAGCTATCCCAAGCGTGACAGGACGGGCAACTACTACCAAGAATCTTTTATCGGAAAAGATGGTATCGAAGATTTTTATAATGAAATGCTTTCGGGAAAGAATGGCCTCCAGATTGTTGAGACTGACGCGCGTGGCAAGACGCAAGAAGGAAGTATCGTTGAGGAGCCAATGAACGGCACGGCGCTCACGCTCAGCATCGACTCACGAGTGCAGGCGAAATTTTATGATGTGATCCGCACCCTCGCCAATGACCGCGGATATCTCGCAGGAGCAGGCGCAATTATGGACATAAAGACGGGGGAGCTCATTGCGCTCACGAGTTATCCCGAGTACTCACCAAACATTCTTTCTGAGGCGAAGGATAGGAAAACTATTGCAGGATACAACACGGACAAACGCGGACCGTATCTTGATCGCGCGGTTTCGGGTCTCTACACACCGGGTTCCATCGTGAAGCCGATAATGGCGCTCGCGGCACTCAGTGAAAATATTATTTCTCCAGAAAAACAAATTCTAAGTACGGGGTCTATCAAAATTCAAAATCCGTATTACCCTGATATCTGGTCGGTATTCAACGACTGGAAGGCTCACGGCTGGGTGGATATGCGTCGCGCAATCGCGGTTTCTTCTGACGTGTATTTCTATGAGATAGGAGGAGGTTTTGAAGACCAAAAAGGTCTCGGCATTGCGAATATTAAAAAGTATTCACAAATGTTCGGTTTTGACACACTCACAGGTATTGATATTTCTGGCGAGAAGAAAGGACTCATTCCAGATCCAGAGTGGAAAGCAAAAGTTTTCAAAGGAGAAGCGTGGCGTCTCGGAGATACGTATCACACCGTCATCGGTCAGTATGGATTCCAGATGACACCACTTGAGGCTATTCGTGCGATAGCGAGCGTTGCAAACGGAGGCACTCTCGTCACGCCACATTTTCTCAAAGACCCCGTTCAAGATTTTCCCCACTCGAAAGTAAATATTCCTGCGCAGGATTTCCAAATTATTCGCGAGGGGATGCGCGACTCAGTCGTGAGTGGTACGGAGACGGGGATTAATGTGCCCTATGTGAAGGTAGCAGGTAAGACTGGTACCGCAGAGCTCGACACTGCAAAGAAATACATCAACTCATGGGCGACGGGATTTTTCCCATATGATAATCCGCGCTATGCGTTTGCGGTCGTGATGGAGAAGGGACCCCACGCCAACACCATCGGAGGTGTGTATGTGATGCGCCAAATGTTCGACTGGATGCACGAAAATACGCCTGAATATCTGAAGTAAAGGGTGTATAATATATTCACTATGGAAACAATACACACAGCTGAAGCCTCAAGTCTTGAAAAAGGAAATGCTGCATTCAGGGTTATTAATTTTGCGCTAGCAGAAGTTGAGCAGAAATATGGCACAGGAATGGGCGACGGCGAGAATCCAAAGTTCTATCACAACCTTGAGCATACAAAAAATGTTTTGGAGTCCGCGCGCAAAATGGCAGAGCTCGCGCTTAAAAATGGCAACATTAAAATAGGAGAGGACATTCTTTTGGCAATAGTAGCAGCAGGGCATGATATTGAGCAAGACTTGGGAAGTGGCGCAAACGAAAGAGAAAGTTCTCGGGTTATTCAAGAAGAAATGAAAAGAACTCGTGTTTTTAGCGAAGAAGAAATTAGCAAAGTTGACGCGACACTTCTTGCAACAATATTTTTTCTTGACGGTGCTCTCGTAAAGCAATCAGTCACAGATGATTATATGACAAAAATAATGGCAGATGCTGATTTGTGCGCTCTTGGGCAACCGACAGAGTACTACTGGAAGACGGCGCAGGATTTACTGCACGAGATCAAAGGGACTGAAACTCCGTCTCTTGAAGACCAACTTGCTTGGGCCCATCGTCAGGTGTCGCTATTGTCGGGGCATCAGTATTATACAGAGGAGGCAAAGGAACTTTTTCCTCATATTGAGGAGAATCTTGTATTTGCAAAAGAGCAGGTGAAGCGCCTAGAGAAGGAAATGAATTAATAAATATTGTACTTGCACATAAGTATTCTTCGTGGTAGTTTTTGTTTTGGGCACATTTTAATTTTTGAGGAGGGATTAGTGATGAAAGTAGTCAGTGTTTTGTCTGTTTCAACCCAGGAGTTGTTGATAAGTGAACTGTGTTCTTCTTTTCATATTTTCAATTCGAGGGTGGTTGTAAATTATTCAGAAGTTCATGCGCAGTTCCTGCGTCTTGTGTTGGATGGTGGTTATTCTCCCCGCAAGATGGCGGAAAGAGCAGTGCATAATCGCCTGTTGAATATCGGCACTGTGATGTATCAGATGCATCTGAAAACAAAGGAGTTTCCTGACCACCTGGGTTCTCATGATGTGTTCGGGTATTTCCTCAAACACAGGGAGGAGTTAATCCAAACTGTCGACTTCGACCACGGCGAAACTGCTGAGGAGTACATTAAGTCCGCCGACGGGCTCCTCGAGTCGGTCGTCGAACAGCTTCTCAGCTACAAAAACCCTGAGCCAGTTACTCTTGGCAAAATGGATGATTGCTGTTGCCACTAATGAAGTATGGCCGTCCGCATAACTGCGGTCGGTCATTTTGTTTGCATATTTTACCTTGAAAAATAAGGACAGATTGACTTTTTGAGACTAAACAGGTAGAATAGCACTCATATGTCAGAAGAAAAAGAATATTTAAGCAAGGAGAAATTTGAAGAATTAACAAAAGAATTAGACGTTCTCAAGAGTGTTCGTCGCAAGGAAATTGCCGAGCAGCTTGAGTTTGCAAAGGGTCTTGGAGACCTCTCAGAGAACGCTGAGTACCACGAGGCACGCCAAAATCAGGCCGAGACCGAAGAGCGTATTGCAAAGCTTGAGATGATGATCAAGAACGTAGTTATTACCGCAAAGCACAAAGGTGGCGTTGTCGGTATTGGTTCAACGGTTGTTATCAAAAAAGAAAAGGAGAAGGAAGAACGCCGTTATCAGATTGTTGGTTCAGAAGAGGCAAATACGAAGGAGGGCAAGATATCAAACAAGTCTCCTCTTGGCGAAGCGCTTATGGGCAAGAGCAAAGGCGACAAAGTTTCTTACGAGACACCGCTCGGTGTTGTTACCTGTACTGTTGTTAACGTAGAATAGAAATTAGTCTGTAAAGTCCATCAAGTCCTTAAAGTCGAAAGTGGATGCGATGTGGGATACTTGGTTTTACTTTATAGACTTTAGGGGCTTTATAAACTTTTAGACTAATCTTATGGCTTCACTCGAAGAAGTACGCGCAGAACGTTTGAAGAAGCTTGAGCTTCTCAAAGAAAATGGAATGCTTGCATACCCGATCGCCTCAAAGCGCTCGCTTTCTGTCGCGGATGCACTTTCTACTTTTGCGAGTCTTTCAAAAACTAAAAAGAGAATCACTCTCGCTGGCCGCGTGATGGCTATCCGTGGACAGGGAGCACTCGTATTTTTCAATCTCCGCGATGAAGAGGCGATGGTACAGGGGTTCCTTAAGCGTGATGAGATGGACGAGAAACTCTTTCAGCTCTTCCAAGACACGGTGGATATTGGTGACTTCGTGGAATGTACGGGAACTCTCTTTATGACCAAGCGCAAGGAGCGCACGATACAGGTTACTGGCTGGAATATGCTTGCAAAGAGTCTTCGCCCTCTTCCAGACAAGTGGAATGGTCTTCAGGATGTGGAAGAGCGTTTCCGTAAGCGCTATTTGGATATGGTTATGTCTGATGAAGTGCGCGCACGCTTCAAGCTCCGTTCAAAGGTTATCACAGAGATTCGCACGTTTTTAAACGCAGCTGACTATCTCGAAGTAGAAACTCCACTTCTTCAGTCACTCGCAGGAGGTGCACTCGCAGAGCCTTTTAAGACGCATCATAATGCACTCGATATTGATCTCAATCTCCGCATCGCTCCTGAGCTCTACCTCAAGAAGCTTCTCGTGGGTGGTTTCCCTCGCGTGTACGAGCTTGGTCGCAATTTCCGCAATGAAGGCATCGATATGACGCACAATCCAGAGTTCACGATGCTCGAGTTTTATGCTGCATATGAGACTTGCACATCACAGATGATATTTGTAGAGAAGCTGATGAAGACGCTTGTGAAAAATGTAAACAAGAAAGCGTTGGTGGCCTCAGGTGAGGACATTATTGATTTTTCAAAGAAGTTTACCGTGACCTCTTTCCTCGATCTATTCAAGCGTTATGCAGGACTCGAGAGCCCAGAGACAATGTCACGCGATGACTGGAAGCTTGCCGCGGAGCGTGCAGGAGTACGTGTCGAGCCACACGATTCTGTCGAGAAGATTATGGACAATGTTTACAAGAAGACTTGTCGTCCAAAGATGATTCAGCCGACTTTCATCATTGACTATCCAGCGGGATTTTCACCATTTGCAAAGAAGCAAGAGAAGGATCCGACACTCATTGATCGCTTTCAGCTCGTTGTCGGCGGTATTGAGATGGTAAATGCATTTTCTGAACTCAACGACCCACTCGAGCAGAAGGCTCGCTATGAGGAGCAAGACATCAAGAAGAAAGGCGGAGAAGGGGATGTGTCTCCTTCAGACGAGGACTACCTCGAGGCTATCGAATACGGTCTTCCTCCAGCAGGTGGCGTCGGCATCGGTATCGACCGTGTCGTGATGCTCCTCACCAACACCCGCAACATCCGCGAGGTGGTGCTTTTTCCCACAATGAGACCAGAAAATCAGTAGTTTTAGGGTGCTTGACAAAAAGATATGTAATGTGGTATACTCAATTCTAGATAACCTTACAGAAAGGTAGGTGTGCCATGAGGAAAGTCCTCTTCAACTACTTTGAGCTCGAAAGTTTCCTGAGGGAAACCAAAGAGCTTTCAGAAGCTGATGTAGCTGTTGCCTCCTTGTTCCACGCGCTGAAGAGTCAAATCAATCGCGAGGAATTTTTATACAAAGCAGACAAGGAAAATCGTGGTTTGTTTGGTGCTCAGCGCTTGTCTCCTGCCGTTAAGAGCATTTATTGGCAGGTAAGGGGTGCTTACAAAGACTGTTATGGGTGGATTGTCACCCCCGATGTCTAGTCAATGTAGTTTAAGGACAAAACTGGCATATGACGGCAAACGTTAAATCGGATCCCCGTCAATGCGCAGTTCCCGATACTGTGAATACTTCCAGTCGGGTTATATCCAAACGCCATTCGTGCAAACGAATGGCGTTTTTTCTTTTGAAAATCACCCTATCCGTATCCGATACTATAGTATGAGATACGGATAGGGCGATACTTGTATTTTTTATATATAATGTTAGTGTTCACGGTGGGTAGTTTGGTAATTTTAAACCACTATTAATGTAAGGAGAATGAGATGAAACAAACTTCTGTTCCTTCCCGCACGACATATCGTCATCTGCATGATACGCTCTTGCGGCGAGTCGTTGAGGAAACATCATATTTTAACCATGAACTCAAGACAGTCTATAGTAATTTGAGGGATGAAGTTGAAGCCACGATCCTCGACCTCGGACCTTGTCATATGGATGACGAAGTTTTGCAACACCTCCATGTTCGTTTTAAGGAATTCGTTTCCAGTATTAAGAAGCAGAACCCCGATGTGGTGATCTCCGTGTACCCAAATTAACGACACTCTAAATATGTCAAAAAACCCAGTTCAATGCTGGGTTTTTTCTTTGTTCCAAAAATAATAACTGTGGATAACTTTATACATAAAGTGTTGTACAGTGGGGCGAAGTGTAATATAATGTACTCAAGTGGGATGAAGTGGTAAATCTGATATTAGGCCATAATAACAGATTTACCCCTTCGTCTCACGAAAAAAGAAATGCTCATCGGCGAACACATCCACACACTCGATCCAAAAAAGCGCCTCGCGCTTCCAGCCAAGTTCCGCAAGGAACTTGGCAAGAAGGTGGTCATCACGCACGGTCTCGACAACTGTCTCTTCGTATACCCTATGAAGGAATGGGAGAAGGTTGCAGAGAAGCTCGCGGGACTTCCTATGGGTCAAGCAGATACACGTGGATTTGGTCGCTTTATGCTCGCGGGTGCTGTTGAAACAGATGTCGATAGTATTGGCCGTATCCTTGTTCCAGATTTTTTAAAAGATTTTGCAGACTTGAAAACTCAAGTCGCCGTCGTGGGTGTTTCCACTCGCGTCGAACTCTGGAACGACAAGGTATGGCAGGGATACAAGGCACGTATTCAAAAGGGAGCAGATGCACTTGCAGAGAAGCTCGGTGAGATTGGCGTTATCTAATTATGGACCGCCACATTTCAGTTCTTTTACATGAATCCACAGATGGGCTCGCGCTCAAAGAGGGAAGCACGGTGTTTGAAGGGACCGTTGGTCTCGGCGGACACAGTCGTGTACTTTGCGAGATGATAGGGAAGAAAGGATTTTTCATCGGCACTGATGCTGATCAAGATTCACTCGCTATCGCAGGGGAACGATTGAAAGACCTTCCCTGCAAAAAACTCTTTGTGTGCGACAACTTTCGCAATATTGACGTAGTGCTTGCGCAGGCTGGTGTAGAACAAGTTGATGCGATATTGCTCGATATTGGTCTCTCAAATCGCCAGCTCGAAGTCGCACCGCGTGGTTTCTCTTTCATGCGTGACGGGCCACTCCTCATGACATTTCGTTCATCGGGGGAAGGGCTCACCGCGCGTGAGATTGTAAACGAATGGGCGGAAGAAAGTATCGCGGACATTATCTACGGCTACGGTGAGGAACGCTACTCCCGCCGTATCGCACGAGGTATCGTCGAGGCACGCAAGATACAGCCCATTGAAACATCAGGACAACTCGTCGAGATTGTGAAGCAAAGCGTCCCAAAGAGCTTTAGTAGGATCAATCCTGCAACGAAGACATTTCAAGCTCTTCGCATCGCAGTTAATGACGAGCTTGGTGCTCTCCGTGAGGGTCTCGCAAAAGGTTTCGCGCGCCTCACACCGGGAGGCAGGATGGCGGTCATTTCATTTCATAGTCTCGAAGACCGCATTGTAAAAGAATTTTTTAGACAAAAGGCACAAGAAGGTGAAGGAACACTTGTTACCAAGAAACCGATTGTGCCAAGCGATACAGAAGTAAAAGACAATCCGAAATCAAGAAGTTCAAAACTGAGAATTATTATCAAAAATTAACAACATCCACCAAAATTTTCTTTCAGAAAACTTAAGCGGATAAAACTACCATGACCACAAAAACACTCGACCTAAATAATATTGAACGAAAGATTTTTTGGGCATTGACCGCATCCCTCGGTATCGTTCTTGGTTTCTATTTGTACTCAGTGCTTTCCCTTACGCTCGCTGTGGTTGCGCGCGACAGCACGGTGAAGGCCGCTCACGAGCTCGCAAATACCGCAGGAAGTCTCGAAGCGGAATACCTCGCAGAGACCAACGGCGTCACACTCGCTTATGCTGAGAGTCTCGGATTCCATGAAGTAAGTGCCAAGTATACAGGCTCGGGTGTTGCAGTCGCCGTAGCAAACACAAACGGAGTTAAACTTTCAATGGCTCGCTAATGACCCCAACGAAGTTTCTATGTTTACTGATATATAACATAGTTTGATAAGATTGAGTCGAAATAATAACTATGATTAGTAACAACAGTAAAACTTCAAACGGGGCAAGGAATAGCAAGATTAGTAACGTGTGGTTTATCAATACAGGAGTGCTTCTTATCGCACTCCTTTTGATTTCGAGGCTAGGATATCTTCAGATAGTCAAAGGCGAATACTATCGCAACAAAGCCGAGTCGCCATACCTCACTTCGACACTAGGGACGTTCGACCGAGGCACAATATATTTTACCGAGAAGTCAGGACGCACCATATCAGCTGCGACTGTCGTGCCAGATTACACGCTCGCCATTGATCCGACTAAGGTTGGGAGCAAGGGCGCACTCGTAGATAAGCTCCTCACGTTTGTAACATTTGACCGTGCTGATTTATTGACTAGACTGGGTCGCTTAAATGATCAATACGAAGAAGTTGCGAAACATTTGTCTGAGGCTCAAGTGGCAGGCATCAAGGCTCTCGGTGACAAAAGTATTATTTTAGAAAAAGACAAAAAACGTTTTTATCCTGGTGGACAACTTGCATCACAAGTACTCGGATTTGTTGGTTCCAACGGTTCCACCATCACGGGCAGGTACGGGCTCGAGAGGTACTATGATGAGACACTCGCACGCGAGGGTGACGGGGGATCGTCGTCATTTTTTGCGGATTTGTTTCTGAAGTCAGGTGCTGCCATTCTCTCAGACAGTGCGCGCGAGGGCGACATCGTCACAACGATAGAGCCTTCAGTGCAGGGTTTCCTCGAGCGCGTCATTGAGCAGGACATCCTTAAGAAGTTCAACGCAGCAAGCGCGAGTGGTATTGTGATGGATCCAAAAACGGGCGAGATCATTGCGATGGCAACTGCGCCATCATTTGATCCAAACAATTTCTCAAAGGCGAGAAACCAAGCAGTTTTCGTAAACCCGATGGTAGAGGGTGTGTATGAGATGGGTTCCATCGTGAAGCCTCTCACGGTCGCAGCGGGGCTCGATGCGGGCGTCATCACCGCAGGCACAACGTATGATGACACAGGGACGACGGTCATCAACAGAAGTCGTATTTCAAACTACGACGGCAAGGCGCGTGGGGTCGTGCCGACGCAGGAGATTCTCAATCAGTCACTCAATATGGGCGCAATCTTTGTGATGAATCGTCTGGGTAAAGATAAGTTTAGAAATTATTTTGAAGCGTTTGGTCTCGGGACTGAGACAGGCATCGATCTTCCCAACGAAGCAGTTGGAGACATTCACAATCTCAAAAGTCCGCGCGATGTGGAGTATGCGACTGCGTCATTTGGACAAGGTATATCGATGACGCCTATTGAGACTATCCGTGCCCTCGCAGTCCTCGCAAATGGCGGCGTACTCGTGACTCCGCATGTGGTCAAGAGTACGCATTACAGTATTGGTCCGTCGCGCGATTATGTCGCGGGGAGCGAACCACGTGTGTTGAAACCAGAAACATCGCGGGAGATTTCACGTATGCTTACGGTGGTGGTAGATAAGGCCCTGATGGGGGGAACGCTCAAGATGGAGCATTACAGTATCGCCGCAAAGACAGGTACGGCACAGCTTGTCGAGGACGGCGGGTATTCAAAGACTGATTATCTGCACACATTTTTCGGATATTTTCCGTCAACAAATCCAAGGTATATTGTGTTCCTCGCCGTGAAGAGCCCCCAAGGAGAAGCGTATGCATCGCACACACTTTCAAATCCCTTTATGCAAATCGCGAAATATTTGATAAACTATTATGAAATCCCGCCAGATAGATAAGATAACAAGCGCAGCGACATTAGATTATCTACCCCGTTAAATGATTTCCGCAAGGAAATCCCTGCGAAGCAGGATTTAACTGGGGTCAAGAGTTCAATAGTCGGTTCATTCGTTAAACATTCATTATGCTCAAACAATTATTTAAAAATGCAGTAGTCACCATCCTCGAGCTTGAGTCCAAGCTTGTTCTCCGCAAATATCACCCAAAGATTATTGCGGTGACGGGCAGTGTCGGCAAGACTTCTACCAAGGACGCCATCTTTGCGGTGGTGGGCGAGAAGCTTGTCGCGCGCAAGAGTGTAAAGAGTTTCAATAGTGAGATTGGGCTTCCTCTTACTATTCTCAACTGTGAAAATGGGTGGAACAATCCTTTTATTTGGTTGAAGAATATTATTAAGGGTTTCGCACTTATTGTTTCTCGTATGCACTATCCAAAGTGGCTTGTGCTTGAGGTTGGAGCAGACAAGCCGGGAGATATTGTTCGCGCGACGAATATTATTACACCAGATATCGCTGTCATTACGCGTTTCAGTGAAGTGCCCGTCCACGTAGAATTTTTCAAAACTCCAGATGAACTTTATGAAGAGAAAGCAAATCTTGTAAAAGCTCTTCGTAATACGGGTGTGCTCATTGTAAATGCCGACGACGATCGCGTCCTCGCACTTCGCGAGAAGACCAAAGCGAAGTCTCTCACCTATGGCTTGAGCGGGGGGGCAATGTTTTGTGCGACGAATATCCAAGTTGCGTATGACAAGGGCGCACCAGTCGGTACGACATTCAAGCTTGAGTATGACGGCAGTGTTTTCCCTGTTGAGATGAAGGGTGTGCTCGGTGTCCAGCCAGTGTACTCGGCACTTGCAGCTATCGCGACGGGTGTATATTTGAAGCTCAATATTATCGATATCCTCGAGAAGCTCACGGTGCACATTAGTCCCCCTGGTCGTATGCGCCTCATCCCCGGGCTCAAAGGTACAACTATTATTGACGACACATACAATGCTTCGCCCGTTGCAGCAGAGGCTGCCGTCGAGGCCCTCAGAAGTATCAAGACCAAGGGTCGTCGCATCGCGGTGCTCGGCGATATGCTCGAGCTCGGCAAGTACACTATTGATGAACACAAAAAGCTCGGCACACAGGCGGCAAGTTTTGTAGATATGATTCTCGCTGTTGGTCCTCGTGCAAAATATATTATTGAAGGGGCACTTGAGGGTGATATGAGCGAGAAGAATCTTCTTGAGTTTGATGATTCACAAGAGGCGGGGAAGTATCTCGAAAGTATTCTCAACTCAGGTGACGTAATCCTCGCAAAAGGCTCTCAGGGCGTGCGTATGGAGCGTGTGGTGGAGGAGGTGATGGGGGAGCCGGAGAGGGCGGGGGAGCTACTCGTCCGTCAGGATTCTGAATGGAAAGCACGATAAACGCCCACACATCCCCAGCTACTTTGTTGCGGGCGCGAAGTTTTTCATCACCGTACTTTTGTACGGCTCCAAAAAACTTCGCGCCCGCGCCTCGTATCTGTGGCGTGTGAGCGTTTATGATGAACTCGAACCCGCACGTATAAGCAGTCAGCAAAGAGAATAGAAATCAAATATGAAAAATATAAAACCTCAAGGAGAGAGTGCGCAGGGCAACGATGTTATTTGGCAGGCTATCCCTATTGGGCTAGCGTTTCTTGCGTTATTTTTCATTGTGCAAAAGTCAGGCATTTTAAACCTTGGACTTGGCGGTCCTGTGACTCCTGTAACAAGTTTTATTGTGGGGCTCGTGGCCTCGGTCTCGAGCTGTCTTGCAGTCGTGGGAGGTCTCGTCCTTTCTCTTTCCGCTCAAGTGGCCGAGGATGACAAGGACAACAGAAAGCCATTTTATCTTTTTCACATTGGCCGCCTCGGTGGCTTCGCGCTTTTGGGTGGGGTACTCGGTGTGCTTGGTGGAGCTATCGGAGTGAGCTTCACGCTTGGTGCTGTGCTCGGGATTGTCGCTTCGCTCGTGATGATTATCCTCGGTCTCAATCTCGTCGGCGTACTCAATAAGCGGGCCGTCAAACTTCCCCCTGGGATATTTGATTATTTTAAAAAAGTTGAGCATCAAGCATTCGCGCCACTCATTATCGGTGCAGGGACATTCTTCCTCCCGTGTGGGTTCACACAGTCAATGCAGGTTGCCGCACTCTCGAGCGGGTCGTTCATTTCAGGGTTTCTCATTATGCTCGCATTCGCACTGGGGACACTCCCTGTGCTTCTCGTATTGTCATTCGGCGCGGGCACCTTCGCGCAGTCAAAGTACGCGCCACTTTTCTTCAAGTCGGTTGGTGTGGTCGTGATCGGATTCGGCCTCTTCGCGCTTCTTGCGGGGCTTGTCGGGCTCGGACT
This sequence comes from Minisyncoccota bacterium, assembly GCA_041660105.1. GTDB lineage: Bacteria > Patescibacteriota > Minisyncoccia > Phycocordibacterales > UBA1550 > UBA1550. The sequence goes on from JBAZWZ010000010.1 coordinate 26,576, forward strand.
CATTGACCCGCTTTTCAACATATAATAAATATGCAAAAAAATACTATCGTATCAATACTGTTTAGTGTCGCGATTGTTGGCGGAGCTTTTTATTTTGTGACATTAGCCCCTGATGCTTCTTCGCGTGACACAGAAGCTGCCCAAACGCAAAACACGGAGATGCGAGACGGCGTGCAATATGTGACGCTCACGGCGAAGGGTGGGTACTTTCCAAAACTATCTTCTATAAAGCCTGATATCCCTACGAAGCTCATCGTGAAGACGAGTGGCACCTATGACTGCTCAGCATCTCTTGTGATGCACTCCGTTGGCTTTCAGAAGGTGTTAGCACCCACACAAGAAGAAGTTATTGATTTAGGTACACCAAAGCCTGGCGAAAAGATTCAAGGAGTCTGCTCAATGGGAATGTACAATTTCCAAATTCAGGCCGAGTAGTCGTTTGACAATTACACAACAATAGTGCATAATCATCTCGGTCAACAATTTTGAACTTTAAGGGAGAGCCAAATGAAACAGATACTAATGAGTCTCGCACTCGCACTGTGCGCTCTCGGCGCGTACGGAGAGCTCGGTGTGGAGGTTGGTCCTGCTGTATGGGTCAGACACGAATATCCGAGTGATCAATTTCCTGTAGTATACAATCGCAATATTCACCGTGGTGATTTTTATGGTGGTTGCAGTGTGCGCATTTGGTCTGGTAATACGCGTATTCAGATCGAAGGTCGCGACAACCGCTGGCATGGCAAGCAGCTCGTACAGAAAGCAACATTTACCAAAAATGTTGATGGCACGGTCGTATCATCGAGACCGATTCCGACTGAAACCTACATCGGTGAGTACGATGAGAAGACAGGGGAGAGATTGCCCACACGAAAAGGTGAGGAGACGAAAAATGGTATTCACTTGTCGTTACCTATCGCAGGATACGATGTCTTCGAAGCTCATTGCGTGAGAGAAGTCGCATCGCTTCCGCCTGATGTCCTGAAAGTATTTCAGGATTTGTACCGGCCGAGTGAAATCAAACAATAAAGAAAAGAAGGAATCCAAACGGGGTGTCGCATGGCACTCCGTTTTTTATATTAATAATAAAAGTGATAATAAGAAAGCGACCGCGTTCTTATTATCACTTTGTGTAAGTTATGGGAGAGTTCGCGCGAAGGTACTGTAAGGTCACAAAATAGAAAAAACCCATATAATATATGGGTTTTTTCTATTTTGTGACCTTACGGAGAATCGAACTCCGATTACAGGAATGAGAATCCTGTGTCCTAGCCGTTAGACGATAAGGCCCTGTGTTCCTTGTTTAATTTCAAAGCGCCCTTTGGCGCTTGTCTAGTACCATAGCACATTTTTAGCGATTTTGCCAACTTTGTATTTTATCGTGGGTAAGCCTATAATTTACAAGCATTAATAAGTAATATTAAGTAAAAATATGATTTATAAGGTAACGGTGATAGCAATGGTTGAAAGTAATCTAAGTCAGAGTGCAATAGGAAAACAACTAGTAGTTGCGTTGAAAGACGCAGAGAAGGGTGGTTTAGAATTTGATGAAGTTGATTATCTATCTACGGAAGTAATAGAAGTTTGCCCTCATTGTGAAGTTGTTTTGATCGCGAGAATGTTTGATATAGACGGTACGAATTTGGTTGAGTGTGGCATTTGCAGCGAATGTGGCTATGGGACACCAGCCTTAATTTAACTGTATATATATCAAGTTGGTCTTTGTAACCGCAAGAGCGGTTTTTTCTGGTGTAATAATGTTACTTATAGTCTGTAGATATAAAAGAGTCACAATAGGATAATTAGGATATATTTTCAATACAAATAATATGTCGATACTTAAAAAGTTTGGTCAAAATTTGAAAAAAAGAAGAACTGAAAAGAAAATTTCTCAAGAGAAACTGGCTTTCATTGCAAACTTGCATAGGACATACATTAGCGATGTTGAGCGTGGGAATAGGAATATATCGTTAATTAATATAGAGAAGATTGCGAGAGCTCTAAAACTTAACCTTAGAGACTTGCTAGGCGATTAAATATCAATGGAAAAGAAAAAAATTGCTAGACTTGAAAAACTCTTAAAGGAACATATCGCATTCTTGAGTGGTAGTTTTGTTTCTAGGGATAGTGGATATGATGGAGACATTTGTAAAATCATAGATGGTTTCGAGGAAACAACCACGAGATATTGGGATTGTTTTTGGAAAGAAGAATCCTTATATATTGAATTTAAAAAAGGAAAGAGCATCTGGCTTGATTTAGTGAGGTATAGTGAAATTATTTTAGGAGAAAATAGTGATTCAAAAATTCAAACATTTACATTATTTTTTATTCCCAACAATGCAAGAACTGAAATTATTGAAATAATTGGACTAGAAACCCGCAAACTTATTAATAAGATCAATTTGGGAGAAAATGAAGCTGTTCAGCTGCTTCTTCTAAACAAAACAGCGCCACGTTCTTTTAATGCGCAAGCAAGCTTAACCGTAAAGGATATTAGGCAAATTGCAGATTTCATAGTTAAAAGTGATATTACGAGTTAGTGCAGTGTTTTGAAAATGATTAGCTCAACATATATATATGCAAAAACTTTGGAGTATTTACATTACGTTGTTTGTAAATAATAAAATATGTAACTAATCTGTGCTCAAACACATTGAACTCCAAAAGCAGAAAGTCCCGTATATGCTCAAGGTGCGTGCGCGGGCGAAGAGGGTACGAATTAATGGCGCCAAGACTGGGATATTGTAGCCAAAACCGTTAAAATAGCTGTTTTTTCAAGTGTTTTAACGATATTGGGGGAAATGGTCGCAAAATGAATCTAGTTGTCAATTACTTGACAATCGAATATAGAATAGTTTACAATAAGGTTGCTTATGACAAATAGAGAAAAAATCCTTAAAATACTGGATGAAAAGGGGAGAGTTACGTCGGGAGAGCTAGCCTTGTCCCTTGGTGTATCTCGTCAGTATATTGGTATTATACTTTCCCCACTTCTGTCCGATAAAAAAATAATTAGAATCGGGACAACACGAGCCGCTTTTTATGTCACCCCACTTTACTCTCAGGATCACCCAGAAGTCTTCCCGTTGTCTTTTAAGAAAAAATATATAAACAAATCTCTTGAAGAACACAAGGTTTTAATAGAGATTGAAGAAAAGCTACCACAACTTTCAAATCTTTCTGAAAACATTAGGAGTATTTTCACTTTTGCATTTTCTGAAATGTTTAACAATGCTATAGAACACTCTGAATCAAATGTAATATCTTTAGAAGTAGCACTACGGGGAGATAAACTTTCATTCATGATCGACGATACAGGGGTCGGAGCGTTTCGAAATATTATGAAGAAGAAAAATCTTCATTCGGAAATTGAGGCGATTCAAGACCTTTTGAAAGGTAAAACAACAACAATGCCAAAGTCTCACTCGGGCGAAGGTATCTTCTTTACGTCTAGAGCCTCGGAATTATTTATTCTCGATAGTTTTGGCTATCAGATGATCGTGGAACCCCTGCTCAATGGAACACAGATTAAAAAGATAGAATTTAAGAAGCGCGGGACCAAAGTAATTTTTGAAATAAACATACAATCAAAACTTCACCTTGCTGACGTGTTTAAGAAATACACCAATCTGACCGATGAAAGTGATTTTGGGTTTGATAAGACGGAAATAAGGGTAAAATTGTTTACTATGGGTGGAATCCTCATCTCACGTTCCCAAGCAAGAAGGATACTCTCAGGGTTGGAAAAGTTTAAAATTATCCTACTTGATTTTGAAAATGTCCCTGTTGTGGGGCAGGCTTTTGCAGATGAAATATATCGAGTATTTCAAAATGCACACCCAGACATAATTATCCAAGAAGAAAATATGTCTAGTGGCGTAAGGTTTATGGTTGAGCGCGCGAAGAATGAGGCAAAAATAGGGAGATAAACACGAAATAGTGATGTTGTGAAAGAATATGTTACTTGCTTGGCTACAATGATACAATCCTTCTGTGCTCAAACACATCGAACCTCAAATGCAGAAAGTCCCGTATACGCTCAAGGTGAGTGCGCGGGCGAAGAGGCTACGGCTCGCAATATATTGCGATGGGGCTTTTGTGGTGACGGCGCCACGTGGAATCGGGGAGGGAATGATTGAGAAATACATCATTCAGAAATCGCAGTGGATCATTGAGAAGCTCGAATATTTCAAGAGTATTTCAGGGACAGTCTTCGTGCGAAAGAGTAACAAGCGCGAATACGCAGATTACAAGGAGCGCGCGCTCGTGCTTGCACGAGCGCGCTTGGAGTATTTCAATACGTTTTACAATCTCAAGTTTAATAAGGTGAATATCAAAAACCAGAAGACACGGTGGGGAAGCTGCTCACGCAAGGGCAACCTCAACTTCAACTACCGCATCGCGCTCCTGCCACCCGAGCTCGCCGACTACATCATCGTGCACGAGCTGTGCCATCTCAAGGAATTCAACCACTCACGCAAGTTCTGGAACCTCGTTGCGCAGACCGTGCCCAACTACCTCGCACTCCGCAAAGAGCTCAAGAAGAGCGGGCGAATATTTTAGTATATGAGAATAATACCTGTATAATATATTATATGAACAAAAAAATACTTTGGGTAGGTGTTGTGATCGTTGTATTGGCCGTCGGAACTTTTGGGGCCTACGTGGCTTTTTGCCCAACACAAAAAATATGGAAACATAGTGCAACCATTGTCCCAGTATCATATTCTGATGAAAAGAACACAACATATCAAATCAACGGCGCGTCATCCACGCTCAAGGGTGGTGTGGCTGAAATGGAGGCAGCTCCCGGCTCTGCTGAGAAGATTATTACACGTTACTTTGGTAACGAAGTTCGTCATGATTTTAATAGTGACGGAAGGGAAGATGTTGCTTTCGTCCTCACACAACAGACAGGGGGAAGTGGTACGTTCTATTATGTTGTTATGGCGCTCAATACTCCAGCTGGATACATTGGCTCTGATGCAGTACTCCTTGGGGATCGCATCGCTCCTCAGACGACTGAGATGGGTAAGGGCAATATCATTGTTGTAAATTATGCAGACAGGAAGCCGGGTGAACCATTTACGACACAACCATCAGTGGGAAAGAGCATTTGGCTTCTTCTTGACCCGCAGACGATGAAGCTCGGTGAGGTAGCTCAGAACTTCGAAGGCGAGGCTGACCCTGCGAGAATGTCACTCGAGATGAAGAAGTGGAACTGGGTAAATACAACGTATGTAAATGGTACGGAGATAAAGGCGCGGGATCTGGCACGCTTCTCAATAATTTTCAAAGACAATAAAACATTTTCTGCAACAACCGACTGTAACGGCATTGGTGGAGAATATGTAGTAAACGGAAGTAAGATTTCATTTACAAAAATGATGTCGACACTTATGTATTGTGAGGGGTCACAAGAACAGGACTACACGAAGATGCTCGGCGAAGTAACGAGCTTTCACTTTACGTCAAAAGGGGAGCTGGTATTTAATCTTAATACTGACAAGGGAGAAATGGTGTTTCGGTAGGAAGTGAAGCAACTGCTTGATTCTTTGGAGAGTTGGTAGTAGGATAAAAACAGATTTAGATATTTTCATTTAACCCATAACACGGAGGTCATCATGAGTATAAAGATGCAACCTTTTGTGTTGCAGCATCAATGTTTGCGATTTGCGGCCATTGCGTATCAGGCCGCCGTTGGGCTCGAAGCTATCTTGAAAAAGAGAAAATCCACATCGTGTTACAGTGGAGCATTTCATGAGGCAGCAAAGCTCTGCAGGGACATCGTCGATAATCTGTATTACACAGAGAGCGATAGCATAAATCCGCATACTCTGCAGGTATTTAATAAGTCTGATACCGCGCTGTGGTTCTATAGCCTCATCAGGTGTCACCCGAAGGTTTATAAGGGGCTCGAGACTTATGAGGATATTGTGGCAATTGCTGATGGACTCGAACTTTTTGCGACTGATGTGGCTGGAGCTCGGGGTCTCTATACTGTTGCACAAATCCGAGTAATGAAAGCATTTTTTGTTGCGCTCTGCGACGCGGTCGCCGAAGAGTTCCACAAAGAAGGAGTTGTCGGCAAAATTGACTTTTTATCGTTCCACGATGGAGGCAAATTGTCGCACTGAGTTTGAACCGCCTTCGTTGCCGAAGGCGGTTTTTTGTTGTAATTCACACTGTCCACCTATACGATACTATCGTACCGTATAGGTGGACAGTTGATGTTGGGAGAAATATATTTTTATGGTAATATGGTGAAACTATGGCAATGAAATATACAATAGATAACGACGAAATCAGGGCTTGGATTGAGGAGCGTGGCGGGGTGCCCACGACAGTAAAAGGAATGAGCGAGGATGAGGAAGACGGGGTGGAGAGTGGAGATATGCTCCATATCTCGTTTGATCCTACAGACCCCAATATGGTAGAGATGGATTGGGAAGAATTTTTTGAAAGATTTGAGAATGAGAATCTCGCGCTCGTGTATGACCCCGAGGCCAACGAAGACGAAGCGCGTGAATTTGAGCTTGTAGACCGATTCCGTGCTCGTGATGAGTACGCTGAGAGCGAGGAGCTCCCAGACTCAGGTGACGAAGATGTTGTGCGTGAAAATACTGACTCAGAGGATATAATGTAACTACAAAAAGGCTCGCGGTTACGCGAGCCTTTTGTTTTATCCTTACTATCGCCGTACTTTATACGATCGTATAAAGTACGGCGATAGTAAGGATTTCTTGGTTGTGCGTGTTACAATAAACCATATGACTGAAACCCCTAAACAACTTCGCAAAGTAGCAATATTTGATATTGATGGAACTATTTTTCGCTCGTCGCTATTTATTGAAGTCGTTGAGGTGCTTATCGAGCTTGGCGTATTTCCTGTGAGCGCTCGGGATGAATATGATGAGCAGAAAGTTAAATGGCTCGAACGCCGTGGAGATTATGAGTCATATATCATGGCGATGGTAAAAGTGTTTACGAAGAGTATTAAAGGTATGCCCCACACGGAGCTAGAGCGTGCCTCCGAGCTCGTGGTTGCTCGATATCGTCATCGTACCTACAAATACACCGAGGAGCTTATCAAGGAGCTCAAGAAAGATGGGTATTTTCTCCTTGCTATTTCTCAATCGCCAAAGACGACGCTCGACATTTTTTGTAATGATGTTGGTTTCGACAAGACGTACGGAAGAATTTATGAGGTTGATGATAGGGGGCTACTCACGGGTAGTGTCGTCGACGAGCCGATCATTGCACTCAAAGCAAACATCGTTCGTCGAGCGTGTGAGAAAGAAGGTCTCACCCTTGAGGGCTCTGTGGGGGTTGGCGATACAGAAGGAGATATCTCGATGCTTGAAATAGTTGAGCGACCAATTTGTTTTAATCCCAACAAAAAACTCTACGACCACGCGATGGAGGCAGGTTGGGAGGCTGTCGTTGAGCGAAAAGATGTAATTTATGAACTTAGTAAAAAAGATGTAGTTTAGAACTTTCTATTTGTAAATTTTGGGAATCTATGCGATATTGAATTTAGGCACATTTCTATGAGGAGAATAAGTATGAAAACTTCGATCACTACCAAGGTTCGACGTGCCATCATCATCTTGATGTTTGGATACTGTGTCGATATGCTGATGGTTCTAGGTTGGTGGATATGCTCGATTTTTGAGACAATCTTGATGACGTTTGACCGTCATGGAATGCAGGTATTTTTCAATCGCTATCAGCCTCAATATATTTTGCCAACGCCTCTTTTTTCGAAGCAAACGCCCTGAAGCCAGGGCGTTTTTTTTTATTCAACTACCGACTGCATTGGGACCTCAAGTGCAGCAAAGGCCGCATTTTTGTGCACAAGTCCTTCTTCATCAATGAGGAAATAGGGGAGTCCACTACGTTCGAGACGCGCAGTTGCTTCGATAGGATTCAAGAGTATCGCGAGGGACGCCTCGGTGTCGGCTCGTTCGCAAGTGTCAGCCACAATGGTTGCGCTCACAATACCATTTGATGGCTTCTTGTTTTTCATATTGACGAGGTGGTGCCACTTTTTGCCATTGCGCTCGCCTTTTGTCTGATACACCCCCGAGGTAGCCATACCAGCGTTTTTGAGCCCAATAATAGCCACTACTGCGTCAGGGTTCTCAGGTGCTTGGACTGCGATGTTCCACGATTCTCCGTTTTCAAAATTTCCCTTAGTGATGATGTCACCACCAACATTAATCATATAAGCAGGCACCCCCGCTCCATCAAGGGCCTTTCCTGCGGCATCTATTGCCATACCTTTTACAATGCAAGCGGGCTCAAGGATTTGCCCTGGAGCGAGACGAATGAGAAGCTCGCGGTCATTGAATGCAAGGTCACGGTAAGTCGGCGTAGTGGATGGAAGAGTGAAATTTTCTGGAAGCCCGTATCCGTATGACGCGAGGACACTACCGACTGAAGGGTCAAACGCTCCGTCAGTCTCCGCTGCAATAGCGACACAGCGTTTTATAACCTCAAACATTTCGACACCAACTTTGTGCCATGTCGCGTTACTCATGTTGAGAGCCATGAGTTCGCTCTCGGGCTTGAAACGACTAAAACGCAAATCATATTCACGGAAAACATCCTCAGCTTTTTTGACAGCCTTGTTTGAGTCCTCCGTTGATAAGCCAACAGTGGTTATATGAATGGGAATCCCCATTGCGTGAAATACGTGGTGTTCTGACATAATTTTAGTCGTCATCATCATCGTGATGGCGTCGGTTGGTGGTTGTTGTGGTTGTAGGTGGTGTTGTTGGAACAGGTGTTGCGACGGTGCCTGTTGCACTTGCTGCCACTATAGCACTTTCAAGAGAAGACCTAAAGGCGTTGCTCACCACTGTCGCACCTGACACACCCTGAATATTTGCTGACCCAGCGGCAAGAGCCTGTGCAATAAGAGTGGGCGCGGCCTGAACTGATGGAGGTGAATTAGGAATTTGTGGCATTGTAATTCCAGTAATTTTACCGTTTGTGAAAGTTACGGAAACAGATGCGTTGCCCCACTTTGTTGAAAATGGAGTTCCACTGAATGTTCCTGAGACTGACGCTGGGGCCGCAGCAGTTGAAGACGTTGTTGTGGTTGTTGTAGTTGTCTGAGTCTGGGGTGCCGTTGTTGGTACTACAGCTGGAGCGGCGGGGATGGACACATTGCCGACTGATCTCGCTGTAGCAATAGCACTTTCAAGTGAGAGCTTGAACGCATCGGTAACTACGGTTGCTCCTGTTACCCCTTGAATATTTGTATTACCTGCCTCAAGCGCTTGCGCAACGAGAAATGGTTGCGCATAAAGTGATGGAGATGAGTTTGGGACTTGTGGCATTGTGACACCAGTAATCTTCCCATTTTTTAAAGTAATTTCAGCTGACGCGTAACCCCACGGTGTTGCAAATGATGTTCCTGTAAATATTCCTGAAATCCCCGTTGGGACAGACTGAGCTGCGAGCTGAGCAGCGGTCAAGGGTACTTTTGGCTTTGGGGCAGGGGTTGTTGTGGTTGTCGTTTGTGCGGGAGATGACTGTCCGTTTGCTTTTGCAATAGCACTTTCGAGAGATGCTTTGAACGCGTCACTTACAACAGTAGCTCCTGATACACCTTGAATATTTGCGTTTCCTGCAGCGAGCGCTTGCTCGACAAGATATGGCTCAGCGTAAACAGAAGGAGGCGAGTCCGGAACTTGAGGCATTGCAACAGCAGTAATGACGCCGTTTACCAGAGTAATAGAAGCCACCGCATTTCCCCACGGAGTAGAAACTGCGTTTCCCGTGAATGTCCCTGAGACTCCATTAGTATTTGTAGTCTGGTCTATGGTTGTAGTTGCTGGTTTTGGTGTTGTTGGCTCAGCTGATTTCTTTGTGATAGTAGGGGTCAGTGCAGTAACTACTTTTTTAATTATTGAAGTAGTTGCATGTGTCGCGACAGTTTTTGGTGTGTCTGAGACTGTCACTTTACCACCCTTCTTTGATGCTGCAACAGAAAGTGCGTTTTCGAGTGAAGCAATAAACGCTTTACTCGTGATTGTCGCTCCGGTGACTGACTGCACATTTGCAGAGCCAGCCTCAAGAGCTTCTTGTATTAAAATCGATTTTGCTTGAATCGAAGGAGGCGAGTCAGGGAGCGTGGTGATATCTACGCCAATAATTTTACCGTCTTTTACTCGTATCGCAGTGCCGACATCTCCCCATGGGGTTGCAAACAATTTGCTTTGAGCAGATATGGTTTCTGATGAACCAAGAACGGCGTTTGAGTTTTCAGGAGAAAATGCATCAATGACGCTTGCCTGCATATTGTCGCTTTGCGCTTCGCTTTCTTGCTCCCCAAGCGAAGACTGTTCAGCACTAACGATGTTGCTGTTCCTGGCACGCTGAATACCCAGAAAAACGAGGAGGATTGATGTTCCTGTAAAAAAATATATAAAATATTTCTCAAGTTTTTTTCTTAATCTCATTTGAACGTATATTTTAGAGGCTCTACTATATATGGCTGTTACCAGTATATTGACGGCTCTCTTTGAAAAATCTTACACAAAAGAACGCCTAGATTTAGGCGTTCTTTTGTGTTGTTAATCGTCAAACTCATCATCATCATCGTCGTCGTGTCTAAACCTGCGTGGCACGGCTGGAGCTTGAGTCGAGGACCCCCCAGAAACAGATGCTGACGGATTGGCTGTAATCACTGTCTGACCCTGAGTTGTTGCTTCTGCGTTTGCTTTTGCAATGGCACTTTCGAGAGATGCTTTGAAGGCAAGGCTTGTAACGGTCGCTCCTGAGACCCCCTGAATGTTTGCACTTCCTGACGCAAGCGCTTGTGCGATAAGGTACGGTTCTGCGTACACTGAAGGAGGGGAGTTGGGGACAGTGGGCATCGTAACGCTCGTAATCTTGCCGTTCGTAACTTTTATTGAAGCAACAGCATTTCCCCACTGAGTTTTGTAGGGAGAGCCAGAAAAGGCTACTTCTTTTGCGCTTGCAGTCGTTGTTGTTGTCCCCGCAACCTGAGTCCCGCCCAATGTTCCGTCTGTCGAAGTGCCTAGATCAGTAGCAATAGGCTGGTCGGGGGCGGTGCTTATTTGGTTGCTCTTTTTTGCGCGACCTATACCAAGAATAATGATAATAATAGATATCGCCGAGAAGAGGTACACGAGAATCCTTTGAAGATTTTTTTGGAATGGAGACATAGTATTATTTAATTTCAAAAAGCTGACGAACGCGCGCGCGAATAAAAAACCACCACCCAAGAATAATTATGATTTCCCCTGCAAAGAGCGCGAAGAGTGCAAGTGCGAAATTTTTGCCCTCGCTTCGAATAGCGTCCTCAGATTTCAAAAGAATATAGTTTTTGTCAGGGTTTGCGTATGCGAGATACTCTCTGTCAATTATTCGCGTTTTATAAAAACCTTCGTGCTCTCTGTTTGTAGCGTGCAGAGATATAATGTCTTCAGGAAGGGCAAACGCTTGCTCCGTCGTCGTCGCGCTACGGGAAGGAAGCTTCTCTGAGAGTGATGCAAGTTCGTGTCGTAAATCATTTGTTTCAAACCATGTTAGTGTTGCAAGTGTGGTGGTGTTGAGAATCAGAAATGCTGCAAGAACAAAAAACCCATAATTGCGAATTACTTTTAACTCCCTATTTACTTCAAATTCTTTTGTTTCCATATTATTAAGTATATTATACGCTTTATCCAAACTTTTGCACAAAGATTTGCTCCTCGGGCACATCTATTGAGTCGAGCACATCGAGTACTCCGAGTGTCATCATGGGAATACCGCAAATATATATGTCACTTTTCCTAACGAAATTTTCTTTGCCATGAACCTGCTCTGTTACGTATCCGCGTGCGCCTTTCCAGTTTTCGTCAGCAGATGAAAGGCAGGGGATGAAGGTAAACGTTGGGTTATTGCGCGAGAGTTCTTCAAACTCACTTCTGAGAGAAATGTCACCTTCTTTTGGAGAGCCAAGGATAAGCACTGAAGGGACGCTCTCTTTTATGGCCTCCTCAACCATCCTGCGAAAAGGTGCGACCCCAGTTGAGGTTGCAAAAAATACTTTTGATCGCCCCGTGCCATAGCGGTAGGGGAAGTCATCATATGGTCCATAGCAGAGAACCTTGTCACCAACTTTTGAGTCGCGGAAAAATCGCGCTCCAGCGCCACCACCCGAGAAGCTCACAAGGAGTGTGAAGGAACGATCATCTGCGAGCGCGACCGAATACGCGCGCGGGACACAGCCCCACGTCATTGGTTGTACGTATGACCCGATAGGGAACGGTGTCTCGACAGGATACGGAAGTGCAATGGTAACTTTTTGGATACGTGAGCCAATGCGCTCAGAAACAATAATGGTCCCCGTAAAATGCGGCGCCTCTCTAAACCATTTTTTAATTTTTTTAAAAAAAGACATAAAATACTGAGCTGAAGAGTGCAAGAATGAAGTGAATGAGGAGGAAGCCAAATGCGAGCCACCCAAACCAGTGATGGAATGGGGTGAGGGGAATCTGGAGGCGCATAAAAATATTAAAGTTGTACTGCTTTACCCATGCAGTAAAAATGAGGAGAAGGAATATAAATCCTCCAATCATCCCCGTCCACCACACGAGTCCGTGGCTCCAGATTATTGTCATTGATGTCATTTGATTTTATTTGTGGTGTTACCGCGTTATGACGGAAGTAGTTGATACTTCTTACACTTGGCATGCACGATATATTTCATTTGTAATTGTAGCACTCTCACTACAAAAACAAAATCCCCGCGCACCTTGTTGGTGGCGGGGGTGATATCGATCTCAGAGATCGTGTTCAGGAAGTCCTGCAGTCAGTGAATTTTCGTGATCTCTTGCGTCACGTTCATAACGGGCTTTTAATGCTTGCGCGCGCGTTATCCCTAGATCAAGTTCTTTCTGCTGTGCAGGGGGCTGCGCTTTTGCTTTGCGTTTCTTTCTCCGCTTACCAAGTTCGCTTCCTACCGCACTTTTTGTGGCTGCCCAGTTGAGATTTTTGTAGTTCTGCATCACCCCATTGAATGCCTCATCGAACGAACACTTGTCGATACGCTTTGAAGCCATGACCTTGTCAGCAATTACCTTGATGATGTCAGGCATCACGCCCTCCTTATGTAATGATCAACTGTGGATACTATAGCACATTTTAGCCAAAAAAGCAAGTAGTGGATAATGTGTTGATAAATATGGATATTTTCTTGATTTCTTGTTGTAAAAAACTTTTGCAGTACACGTAACTTGTGATAAGATGTGCACATAAGAATTTAACTTTTACACCAATGGCAAATCATCAAATGTACCAAAACGCAATTTTCTGGATTGAAACAGAGAAGATTAAGGCAAATCCTTTCCAGCCTCGTAAGGAATTTGATGAGTACAAGCTTCGTGACCTCGCAGACTCGATCAAGCAGTACGGTATTCTCCAGCCACTCGTCGTAACACGTCGCGAGATAGAGAAGCCAGAAGGTGGACTCGCGGTAGAGTATGAGCTCATCGCAGGAGAGCGTCGTCTCCGTGCTTCCAAGATTGCCGGACTTTCTCAAGTGCCTGTGCTCATCCGTATTGGTGAAGAAGGGAAGGAAGAAGAGGATCGTATGAAGCTCGAGCTTGCGATCATTGAGAACCTCCAGCGCGAAGACTTGAATCCTATCGACCGCGCGAAGGCATTTCAGCGTCTCGCAGATGATTTTGGTTTCAAACACGTGCAGATTGCAGTAAAGGTGGGCAAGAGTCGCGAATATGTTTCAAACACACTTCGCCTTCTTGCGCTTCCCGAAGAAATGCAGACCGCACTCGCTGAGCGCAAGATCACTGAGGGTCACACTCGTCCTCTCCTTATGCTCGCAGGTCGTGAAGCAGAACAGAGTACTCTCTTTAAGGAGATTATGTTCAAGAAGCTCAATGTACGTGAAGCAGAGCGCATCGCACGACGTATCGCGGTGGAGAAGGTTCGTAAACCAGGTAATGAGTTTGATCCAGAAATACGAGAGTTTGAAGCTGAGCTTACTGAGCGTCTCGGTACTCGTGTACAGATTGAAAAGCGCGAGGTGGGCGGGAAAATTGTTATCGACTTCTTCTCAAACGATGACGTGCGTAACTTTATGAAGCGTTTGCATGCCGAGATGCAGACGGCGACACCTGCTCCAGAGGTTCCTCTTGGTGAGACAGCAGTTGAAATGGCAACACCAGCTCTTCCAGGAGATCTCGCTGAGGCAGGGGAGGAAAAAGCGATGGAACAGGATCCCGATGAGGACCTCTATAATGTGAAGAATTTCTCGCTGTAGGTAGTCAATTAAAGAGGGCGCATCGCGAAGCGATGCGCCCTCTTGTTATTTACAATAGATCAAGAAGTGATAATAAGGAAGCGGTCGCTTCCTTATTATCATTATTTTTGTAATGAAAATTTGTTACTTCCCGAAAAACTTTTGTGCGAGGGTGCCAATAGAACTCGTCTTTTCGAGATAGGTGCGGATGTGCCTCTTGGCGAGTGTTGTCTTCGCGTGTTCAAGCCATTTGCGTTTTGGGCACGCACTTTCTTTTGTTTCTATCTCAACGATGTCACCGCTTTTGAGTCTCGTTTCGATAGATACAAGTTTCCCATTAATCTTTGCACCCGATAGATGGTTCCCGATGTTTGAGTGGATGGCATAAGCGAAATCAATCGTGCTTGATTCATCGGGGAGGTCGATCACATCACCTTTTGGTGTGTAGACGAACACGCGGTTCTTGAAGAAGTCCATCTTGAGGTTTTCCATAAATTCCTCCGATCCGGCAACTTCTTTTTGCCATTTTGCCAGTTCTTTGACCCACGCAAGTTTCTTGTCGGCATCAAAAGGAATTCCCCCCTTTTCTTTGTAGGCTAGGTGTGAAGCGATACCGTACTGCGCTTCGTCGTGCATTTCTTTGGTGCGAATTTGAATTTCGATGACTCCACCATCGCCTCGAAAAATAGTCGTATGAAGTGATCGGTAGCCGTTGTTTTTTGGAATTGCGATATAGTCTTTGATGCGCCCAGGAACTGGCTTCCAATGTTTGTGAATGACGCCGAGCGCGCGGTAGCAGTCCTCAACAGTGCCTACAATAACGCGCACCGCAAGTATGTCGTAAACTTTGTCAGGGTCCATATCTTTACGCGCAAGCTTTTTCCACAGACTGAAAAGATTTTTTACACGGAAGTCAACGCGAGCGTGCTTAAGTCCATTCTCCGCGAGCTCCTTCTGAATAGAGCGATGAATTTTTTCCGCATATTTTTCGTCGGTGATGCGCTTGTGTTTGATGATAGAGAGAACCTGCGTGTGCTCTTTTGGATAAGCATAGGGGAATGCAGCGTCTTCAAAAACAGCTTTCCATTTTCCCATACCGAATCGGTCCGCGAGACGAGCGTGTATCTCGAGTGTTTCAAGTGCGATACGCGCACGCTTTGCCTCGGGTACGTGCTCGAGAGTTTGGATATTGTGGAGACGGTCAGCGAGCTTGATGAGAAGCACACGGATGTCGTTTGACATTGCGATGAAGAATTTTCGCAGACTCTCTACGTGGCGCTCTACGCCGTGATAGCGGAGCTTGCCGAGCTTGGTCACACCTTCAACAAGCGTAAGAATTTCTTTCCCAAATTCCTCTTCTATTGTTTTTGATGGTACGCCGACATCTTCTACGGTGTCGTGAAGAAGTCCTGCTGCCACTGTTGCTGCATCGACATGGATACCTGCGAGGTTTGCGCCCACGTGCGCGACGTGATTGAAGTACGGCTCTCCTGAGTAGCGCTTTTGGCCTTCATGTGCTTTTTGTGCAAATGCATAAGCTTTCTGAATAAGCTCAATGTCAGCCTTGCTCGGCTCTCTCATGAGCTTTATGATTTCTTCGACGGTTGGATATGAAGGGTGAGTCATATTCCCATAGTAAGTGAAGAAGGATAGAAAAGCAAACGTCCCCTTTTGCGCGGTGCGCAAATGGGGACGGGGGACACTCGTTAGTAATGTCCAAAACATGCATAAAGTGCAGACCTGCGAACAGAGTATCGTCGCATATATCCGAATTGTTTGTTCCAGCGGTTAGCCACCTTGATGTGAGGTTCAAACTCGCACATGTGTTCTGCGTCCGCCTGTCCATCGTTTGCTCTCCATACTAGGTTTTTCAAACGACGATATTCGCGGACTGCTTCAGGGTCAGCCTTCCAGATTACAACGATCAAACAAAGAGCAATTAATATCCAATGGGAAAAGAAGAACCCGACAATTATCTGAACCATGACAACCTCCTCAAAGAAATGTGTCTATCGATAGACTATACTTATTGAGCCCCTTCGTCAAACTCGCTTTTACTTTTTGTATAATTATGGTTTAATTAAATTAGCAGTAATTTTGAACCTTAGAGGAGAATAACTATGAACTACGATGTGTATTTTTACGGCCTCGCCCTGGTCGCTTTAGCGATTTATGCTGTGCGCTATACATTTGTAAATTTTCACTGCAAGAAATGCGGTAGCTGGAAATCCGAAGTGCGCCCGCGCTTCGAAATGAGCGCGCAGGTCCCGCACGAGTATGTGGCAACACGATACTGCACTCTTTGCGATGAAGAGATCACGGATGTTGTTCGTGTCGAAGTTCATCATGTTGTTGACAAAGATGATGAATAGGCAGAAGCCTGCCAAACAAAAAGCCGCAGAATCATGCGGCTTTTTTAATTGCGGACTATTTACTTTGCCCTCTCTAGTTTGTGAGGGTTGTGATTGGGGCAAAGCTTGTTGCTACATCTTTCGGGGATGGTCTTCGGTCACAGATATTTTTCTCGCCGTCGCTCGAAAAATTCCGCGACCCCGGCTCGGCAATTTTTCTGTTGAAAAATTATGCCTCCGCCCCACAAAAACTATTTGCGTACTCAGCGCAGGCTGAGTACTTCCTATTCAGCCTTAGCGAGTTTATGTGGGTTATGATTTGGACACAATTTGTTTGAGCAGCGCTCTGGAATCGTTTTTGTGCCATCCATCATGAGGGCGCCACATTCACCACCTTCGAGTTTTGGATACTTACAATAATTTCCTGTTGGTCGTGCCTTGATTGCGTTTTTGCAGTCTGGATAGCCTGTACAACTATAGAAGATGCCGAAGCGGCCTTTGCGCTCGGTCATAAATCCTTTGTTGCACATTGGGCAAGGCACACCCGTGTGGTTGAGGAGCGCCGCGGTCTCATCCTTTTTAATAAATTTACACTTAGGATATGCCCCACAAGCGATGAATCTTCCAAATCGTCCATCGCGTTCAAAGAGATTTGATTTCCCACATTTTGGACAGAGCTCGCCCGTATCGCGTGGACCTGCGAGCTCGGTGCCATCGATTTGTCGTGCGCCATCACAGTCAGGATATTTTTTACACGAGAGGAATTTTCCATTCTTCGCAAGTTTGATAATCATTGGGCCGTTACACTTTGGACATTTGAATTTTGGGTCCGCGTCACCGAGTGTTGTCTGCTTGTCGAGTTTGTCTTTTGCTTTGAGGTCTTTCGTAAATGGCCCGTAAAAATCCTTGAGCACCTTCACATACTCGCGCTCGCCGTTTGCAATATCGTCGAGCTTGTTCTCCATTTCTGAAGTGAAGGTATCAGAAATATAGTTTGCAAAATGCTCCTCAAGGAAAGAGCTCACCACGTCGCCCGTGTCGGTTGGCTTGAGTGCCTTGCCGTCTTTGATTACATAGCCACGGTCTTGAATAGTCTTGATGATAGACGCATACGTAGAAGGACGACCGATGTCGCGCTTCTCGAGCTCCTTTACGAGGCCTGCTTCTGAGTAGCGAGCAGGTGGTTCGGTGAACTTCGCCTCGTCCCCGAGAGACAATAGAATGAGTGACTCACCTTCTGCAACCTTGGGGAGCTCAACATCCTCGCCACGTGAGTCAGGGTCTGCAGCGAGCCAGCCAGGGGTGATGACACGTGAGCCAGTTACTGAAAAATTCGGTATCAAATTCTCGCGAACATTTGCGAGGATGGTCGTACGTGCGAGACGCGCATCAACCATTTGTGATGCGATGGTGCGTGCCCAGATCAGGGCGTAGAGTTTTTGTTCCTCGGGATTGATGCCGAGATTGTCCTTGCTCATATCAGTAGGGCGAATAGCTTCGTGAGCCTCTTGTGCATTCTTGCTCTTCGTTTTGTATACACGTGCCTCTACTGACTGCGGACCGTAGCGCTTTGATATCTCTGCGAGGATTGCTCCTGTTGCATCTTTCGAAAGAGTCGTGCTGTCTGTACGCATATAGGTAATAAAACCTTTTTCGTAAAGTTTTTGTGCGATGCCCATCGTGCGTGATGGTGCGAATCCAAAACGTGATGAACCAGCTTGTTGGAGAGTAGAGGTAATGAAAGGCGCCTTTGGTGAGCGACCTACTTCACTTTCTTTTACTTCACGCACAACCCATTGATTCTCACGACCAACCTTCAAAATATTTTTTACAATTGATTCATCACGAGGTTCCTCAGTGCATGAGAGTTCGAGCTCTGCACCACCCTTTGTCTTCACCTTCGCCGTGAGGGTCCAGTATGCCTCTGGTATAAATGCGCGAATCTCACGCTCGCGCTCCATGATGATACGAAGAGCAGGGGACTGTACACGTCCAGCAGAAAGTCCGTAGCGAACTTTCTTCCAGATGAGACCAGAGAGATCGTATCCTACGAGTCTGTCGAGTACGCGACGAGCCTCCTGTGCTTTCACAAGGTTTGCATCGATCTCACGTGGGTGTGCGATAGCATCTTCAATAGCGCTCTTGGTGATCTCGTGATAGGTGACACGTTTTGGTTTTTTGAGTCCGCACGCTTGTGCGATGTGCCATGCGATTGCTTCTCCTTCACGGTCGGGGTCGGTTGCAAGAAGCACCTCACTTGCTTTCTTTGCAAGGGAGTCGATCTCGTGCACGACGTCTGCTTTACCTTTTGAGATTTCGTAAAAAGGAATAAAGCCACCGGGAATATCGATAGCTTTTTTATTACTCTTGGGAAGGTCGCGGATGTGTCCAACTGATGCCTTCACGACGTATTCATCGCCCAAATATTTCCCAATAGTCTTCGCCTTTGACGGTGACTCGACAATGAGGAGTTTGTATTGTTTAGCGGTCATTAAACTACATTAGTACTATAGAGTGATTTTTTTTGCAAATAGGGAAAAGAAAAACCACATCAACAATTTCTGTGATGCGGTAAAAGTTTTGGTTCGAATTAGCTTATTCGCAAATGGCCATATCGTCGCGGAAGAGGTGTATTTTGTATGAGGACCGTGATCCTGGGATACGAGTTTCCCTGCAGTGGATATCACCAGGCTTGGGATAAGCTCTTGTTTCGTACCAGCCAAACAGCACGTACTTCTTGCCTTCACTGCTTTCTTCGACACAAGTGGGGAGAAGGGCAAATTTTGTCTCCCAACCCTTTCTTGCGCTCGGCTTCTTTGATTGGTTGTTTGTAATGATGATCATCATTACCTCCTATTATTTAGATTGTTTAACAACGAGGAAGTTCCTCTGTCAGACTAGCAGCTGTGCCCCTTTTGTCAAGAATAAGTGAGGCATTATTTTATCCGCTCAATTTTCCCCAAGCGCTCCTGAATCACACCCTTGATTTCGAGGACAGTTAGGATTGAGAGCGTGTCAGCAGAAGGCGCATCAATCGATGTAATAATCTCTTCGCGTTCGCGTGGCTCGTCTAATAGTACGAGAATAGCTTGTTCTTCCGTCGTGTACATCGTGAGGTCGAGAGTGCCAAACTGTTGCTCAATGAATCCAATTTCCTCAAGCAAATCTTTTGCACACGTGATGGGCGTCGCGCCTTGTTTCAAGAGATTGTTCGTGCCCTTTGATGTTGCGGAGAATATTGGTCCAGGAACCGTGAATACATTTCTACTGTACTCGGTGGCGAGGCGCGCAGTAATGAGTGTGCCAGACTTTTCTTCGGCCTCAACAACGAGTACTCCTTGGCATAGTCCTGCCATTATTCTGTTGCGCTGTGGGAAGCTCCAGAGTGTTGCTTTGAAGTCGGGTTCATATTCAGAAAGTAGCGCACCACCATTTTCTACAATCTCGCGCGCAAGGTTGAGATGCGCGCGTGGATAGATAACTCGTTCATCAAGTCCTGAGCCAGGCACGGCCACCGTACGAAGCCCTGCATCGAGCGCTGCGCGGTGTGCAATACCGTCGATACCCATTGCTAGCCCCGAGACGATACAGATAGGATATCCTGCGAGACCAGCGATGATGCGCTCGACAGCCTCGCGACCGTAGTTTGTGTATTTGCGCGAACCGACAACTGCGAGATAATAGTACTCCGATGGGTCAGGAAGCTCACCCGCCACAAAGAGTTGCTTAGGAATCTGAGGAATTTCCAAAAGTGCTTTTGGAAATTCCTCTTGAGTAAGATTTTTTATCTCATAAAGTACAGACATGCCAATTATTGTAACATAGCAAGTGTATTGTAAAAACTATTTTTACTTGGGAGTTGAACTCCCAAGTGGTATGATACTTGAATGGCACTTCGAAAAACCGCTTTTGTTGAGGGTGAGTATTATCATATTTATAACCGTGGAGTCGATAAGAGAAATATATTTTCTGACGAATTTGATGTACAGAGATTTTTTCAGAGCATGGAGGAGTTCAATGTTGTTGAACCAATCGGCAGTATTTTTGAAAATTCCTTTATAAAAGACGTGGAAGATAGCCAACTTGGGAGCTCAACTCCCAAGTTGAGGTTGGTTAACTTTATTGCTTATTGCCTAAACCAAAATCATTATCACTTTATTCTTGAACAAGTATCAGATAAGGGGACCGAAAAATTTATGCATCGTTTAGGGACTGGATATACGAATTACTTTAATAAAAATAACAAAAGAAGTGGATCCCTTTTTCAGGGAAGATTTAAGGCTGTACATATTGACTCCAACGAGCAGCTTCTACATGTAAGCGCCTATGTGAATCTAAATGATAAAGTGCATCAACTTGGGAGCTCAACTCCCAAGTTGATGAAGAGTCGCTCAAGTTGGGGAGAATATATTGGAGTTGGTCAAGCTAGTAATTTTTGTGAGAAGGACATTATCCTAGATCAATTTAGAAGTTCAAAAGAATATCAGAAGTTTGCAGAGTCTTCCTTGGTAGATATTTTGAAAAGAAAAGTTGCAACAAAAGATATGGTGGAAGATTTGTTGGAATAGTTTACTTGGGAGCTCAACTCCCAAGTAAACTTCCAAGTAAATTTAGTTTGCGGTGGGGGCGAGTCTGCGATATACTCTTATTCATATGTTAGACATAAAATTCATTCGGGAAAATGCTGAGCTTGTAAAGAGTGCTACGGAGAAGAAGAACATCAGTTTTGATGTTGCGGCGCTTTTGACCTCCGACGACACTCGTCGTGCACTTCTTGCGGAGGTGGAGGCTATGCGTGGCAAGCAAAATGAGATTGCGCAGGCTGTTCCTCGTGCTTCAAGTCCAGAAGAGCGCGAGCGCCTCATTAATGAATCAAAGTCTGCAAAAGAACTCCTCACGAAGAAGGAAGAAGAGCTCGCGGAGATTATGAAGACGTGGTACGGGCTTATGGTGCAGGTGCCAAACATTCCTGACATGTCAGTGCCAGAGGGTAAGGAAGACTTGGACAATGTCGAAGTGCGCACATGGGGGGCAATCCCAACATTTGACTTCAAGCCCAAGGATCACATCGAGCTCTGTGAGATGCATGGTCTTGCTGATTTTGAGCGAGGGACCAAAGTTGCTGGTTTCCGTGGCTACGTTTTGAAAGGCGATGGTGCTCGTCTCGTTTTTGCGCTCTCGCAGTTTGTACTCAACGAGCTCACAGCTGAAGGTTTCGAGCCGATGATTGTGCCATCCCTCGTACGTCGCGCACCGCTCACGGGTACCGGCTTCTTGCCACAAGGGGAAGAAGATCTTTACAAGACTCAGGACGGAGATTTCCTCGCGGGGACAGCAGAGGTGGCTACGATGGGCTATCACATGGATGAGACGCTCGCGCTCGCTGATCTTCCTAAGAAATATATTTCTTTCTCGTCAGCATTTCGTCGTGAGGCGGGGAGTCACAGCAAGGACACCAAGGGGCTCATCCGTGTACACGAATTTTTCAAATGGGAGCAAGTGATTCTCTGTGAGGCAAGTCACGAAGAGAGCGTGAAGTTCCATGAGTACCTCACCGCAAACTCTGAGAAGCTTATGCAGAAGCTAGGTATCCCTTATCACGTGGTTTTGAACTGCGGTGGCGACCTCGGACTTGGTCAGGTCAAAAAGTATGACATTGAAGCGTGGGTCCCTTCACAAAACACCTACCGTGAGACGCACTCAGCTTCATACTTCCATGATTTCCAGACACGCCGTTTGAATATTCGTTATAAAGATGCTGAAGGGAAGTCGCGATTTGCGCACTCTCTCAATAATACCGCCATTGCGTCTCCACGCATTCTCGTGCCACTTCTCGAGAACTTCCAACAAGCAGATGGTAGCATCATCATCCCCGAAGTACTGCGCCCTTATATGGGAGGAAAGGAAAAAATTGGATAGAGGTTTGTTCACTTATATTTATGGAAAGATTCTCTCAAACTTTTGCTAGTGTGCGAGAGCACTTTGGAGCATGGCTCAGGGTCGCGCTTATTCTCATTATATTAAGTTGTTTGTTTTTTGTTGCAGGTGGGGGAGTTTCTCATAATGAGAAGTGGAGGATTAATCAGATAAATATTTCTGGTACCGATATGGGGACTTCCGAGCAAATACATGCGCTCGTAGGAGAGATGCTTGAAGGCAATTATTATTTCGTATACGCGCGAAACAATAGTCATCTGATTCCTATAAATGAAATTGAGAAGTCACTTCTTGAAACATATCCTCGACTGTTGAGTACTCTCGTTTCTCGCACTAATGAACATACTATCTCTATTGCAGTGACAGAGAGGAAGCCATATGCACTCTGGTGCGGTGAAGTATTTCACCCAGAACTCTCTGCTTTGCCAGATTGTTGGTTTATCGATAGTGATGGATTTATATTTGATGAGGCACCAATGTTTTCTCGTGGCGTTTATATATACGTCTACGGAAAGTTGAATGAGAAAAATAGTGGCGAAATCCTCCAGAGCACACTTCCTTCAGGTAGGTATGTATTTGCAGATAATTTTGCAAAACTTATTCAAACCAATATTGGCAAACCGTTTCAAATTGAAATCAGTCCCGAGGGACAATATTCAATGACCATTCTCTCGAGTTCACAGCATCCGTTTCTTGGTTGGGTGACTATTCGATTTGATGCAGAGTCAAGTGCTGAAACTTTGCTAAAAAATTTGACTTCAAGTATCGCTGTGCAGTTCCCCGATAATCTTCCTCACAAAAAGCAACTTCTTTATATTGATATGCGTTTTGGGAATAAAGTAATTTTTGGCTTTGAAGAGTAACGCGGAATTATGCGGACTGCACGCGGAAGAGATGCGGAAGATGTATGTTTTATGCTAGAGTACCGACTATGAGTAATAACTCGCAAAAACCAATCATGGGATTTTGGGCAGAGCTCAAAAAGCCGTTTTTTGTCTTGGCACCAATGGCAGATGTCACCGACGCTGCTTTCCGCCAGATGATTGCAAAATATAGTCGCCACGGCGAGGAGGGTGGTGGACCTGATGTCTTTTGGACGGAGTTCGTCTCTGCTGATGGCCTCTGTAGTCCTGGGCGTGACATCATCAAGCGTGACCTTGCGTTCAGTGACCGCGAGCATCCTATCGTCGCGCAGATCTTTGGCTCAACACCCGAGCACATGAAGAAGACCGCTCTGCTCATCAAGGAGCTCGGCTTTAATGGTATCGATATCAATATGGGTTGCCCTGACAAGAGTATCGAGAAGCAAGGTGCAGGTGCATCAATGATGAAGACACCCGAGCTCGCAAAGGAGTGCATCCTCGCAACCATGGAAGGCGCAGGAGGTTTGCCTGTGTCAGTGAAGACACGGGTCGGTTACAACAAGGAGAATCTCGATGAGTGGATTACGACGATCCTTGAGACCAAGCCTGCGGTTATCACCGTGCATGCTCGTACACGCAAAGAGATGTCACTCGTACCAGCGCAGTGGGAATATGTAGCGCGTGCGAAAAAACTCGCAGAGGGGACAGGCACACTCATTATTGGTAATGGCGATGTGTTGAGTCTCGCCGATGGAAAAGAGAAAGCTCTCGCTACGGGAGCAGATGGTGTGATGGTTGGTCGCGCGATATTTGGCACGCCATGGTTCTTTGATCACAACCGCACCACACCGCCAACCATACGAGAGAAATTTGAAATACTTATTGAGCATACAAAACTCTACGAGCAGCTTCTTGGTGACATCAAAAACTTTGCGATTATGAAGAAACACTACAAAGCGTACGTGCACGGTTTTGATGGCGCAAAAGATTTGCGTGTAAAAATGATGGACGCAAAAAACGCAGCTGAAGTAGAGGTTATCGTGAGAGAATTTCTTAAGGAGTTTGGCGAAGTAAACTTGTTTTAACTAAGGACATTTGGCACTTTCCATAACTCTAACATTTCATTAGGTGTCTTGCCATTAAGTCCACAGTGTTCAAGGTTGTTGTAGTAATCATTCCAAACACTAATCTTCTTTTCTAAA
>JBAZWZ010000011.1:0-25293 GCA_041660105.1 Minisyncoccota bacterium
GATTTAGAAAAGAAGATTAGTGTTTGGAATGATTACTACAACAACCTTGAACACTGTGGACTTAATGGCAAGACACCTAATGAAATGTTAGAGTTATGGAAAGTGCCAAATGTCCTTAGTTAAAACACTTTAGTTGATAGCAGAAAGGCGGGTTTTGCCGAAGGCAAAACCCACCCAAATAGCCATATTTGGCAAGCTCCGTGAAGGTCAATCCTTCGCTTTTTCGGAACTACACAATCAACACTGCTTGTGCATTTTCGAAGGGTTTATAATTGTAGGTGTATTGATATATCTCCTCTCTTGGTTTAGGCATTTTCCATTCTGCTGTGGAATTAATCAATTTACTAATCAAATTTACATTGTTTTCTATTTTAGAAATAACATTATTTAATGGTTTTTCATAATTTCCCCCATCCCCTAGCCATTCTTCTACCCATGAAATACTACCCACGTACAAAAAATAATCTGCTACCATCCCCAACTTCTTCACAACTAAAAGCATCATTAGCCCCTCAAGCACCACTGGCTTACTATCTTTCACATTTGAAATATCTTGTTTCAACTTTTCATAATCAACAAAATCAACATAACCACCCTTGTTGTTATCAAGATAATTATCGATGGAAAAAATATGAGCATCGAGAGCGTTTGCCATAAGAGGTGCAATCACATGAGTTTTCCCAACACCATCTTCACCATCAATAACAACTATTGATGGTTTTATCTCAACAAGTTTATTAATAATCTCTTGTATTTGATTATTAATTACAGTTGTCATACTAAATAGTTAAGTTGAGTAAAGTCCATAATTAGAAATCTGTGTAAATAATTTCACACGCAACATCTGTAACTCTTATTGTGGGGTTCATAATTAAGAAAGTATTTTGTTGTACGACATAGTAACTAGTACCCACCCTCAAGCTTCTTAATTCTATCCTCGAGAGTTTTTTTATTAAGACCACCTGGAGATGGGCACCCCGAAAGAAAACCGAGAGTATGAATGAATACCCTATCACAAACATAGGTAAGTTTCTTCTCTAAATCTGTAACCCTTCCCCCCAAATCAGAATTACTAACAGTGGTCAAATCCTTACTAGGGGATGCAGAATTTACATGCTTCAAAAGTACCTCATAATTGTTCGCCAAAGTATCATGAGCCTTTTGCAAATTATCAAAACTAGCCCTAAGTGCAGTGATCTCTGCTTTTAAATCCCCGTTTGTTTTTTCGACAGACGAAGTCTCAGTATTTTCATTAATACTTGTTTTTCCCAATATGTTTTGTGGTTGTGCGTAATCTTCAGTTTTTTGTCCATTTGAGTTCCAAGAAAATGGATTCCACCAAGACGCCAAGGCAATTTGTGGGACAGCTAGAGCAACTACTACCGCCGAGATTAATATTTTCTTCATCCCAATATCGTACTCCCCTTTCCCCAGATAAGCAATGCTCATACATAGGCCTCGCCTATGTATTCAACCTCCCACAGACCACTCCCCCTCCAAGTCATAAATTCACCAGTTTGTTCCCCCTAAGACCGTCTTAGGGGTTTTTACATAGGGTACCCCTAGTAAAACTACTTCAGTATTCCTTTCTTCCTTGCGCATCTTTTCCTTTTTTCTTCCCCTCATATTACAAATTCACCACTTTGGTACTATAGGGCACGATTGGTGAATTTAAGAGATTATTACTTGGGAGTCGAACTCCCAAGTAAATTCCGCAGAAATGTGTCCTAATTTACATAGGCCTCACCTATGTGCTTCCTCTTACCCCCTTCCTCTCTTCCACTTTTTTCCTAGTACCATCTCCTCCCCGCAATATTCAACAATTTCCAATTTAGTACTATATCCAAGTGAGTGAGAGGGGTACAAACACTGAGTTTGTATCTCCGAGCGAACGCAGGATATATTGTACCCAGTTATATAGGGCACGATTGGAAATCCTGAAACAAAAATGAAACTAATCATAGTTCCATTTCGTCCCCTACTTCCCAGCTTTTACTTTTTGCTCCAAGCGGTCAAAGCGAACCAATAAATCATGAAATTCATAACGAGGAACAAATCTGTCGCCGATTTCCAATACATCCCTTCGTGTGCCAGCAAGATTTTCTTTCACCTCGAGTACATCTTTTTTGACTTCAGCAATATCTTTTTCAACCTTATCAAACTTATCACTAAATTTTTTGTCTATACTCTCAAAACCCTTAGCAACCATTCTTGCCAATTCATTCGTTTCTTCACGACCTTCGGCAATCATCACTGCCAAGTTGTCAATCGTCATTTTCTTTGCTGTTTTTGTTGGAGCTTTTTTCATCCCGTTAGAGGTAGGAAATTATTAAAAATTTCCGTAATTAATTAATGATTAGTAAAACTTCAACACATCACATTACAACACCCGCAAGACCATAACATAACCGTATGACCTCTAACGGGATTCATAGGATAAGTATATCAAAGACAAAAATAACGGCAATCAATAATTAACCCTTATTCTGCTTACTCTTCCTCCATTCCTCAATATCCTTGTGGTTACCGCCGAGAAGAACCTTGGGTACTTTATACTTTTTGCCTTTCCATTCGAGGACTTCGGGGCGGGTGTACATTTCAGGTGATGCCGTACGCTCTTCCTCGAGAGATTCAAACTTGCCGAGAACACCGGGAATCTGGCGCGCACAGGCGTCTACGAGGAGCATCGCTGGCACTTCCCCACCCGTGAGCACAAATGGCCCCACAGATACTTCTTCTGCTTTAAAAATCTTCTTCACGCGCGCATCGATGCCTTCATAGCGACCAGCGATGAGGACGATGTCGGTGTACTTGGTCACGAGCTGCTTCGCATACATATTGGTAAACTGCTTCCCGCCTGGCGCAAAGAGGATTACCTTGGTCTTTGTGTTCTTCTTCCGCGCAATGCTCTTTGCAATCTTCTCGAGGGTGCGGAGAAGTGGCTCTGCGGTCATCACCATACCGGGGCCACCAGCGTATGGACGGTCATCCACCTTGCCCCATTTGTTCTTTGAGTTTTCACGTGGATCGTGATACGTGACGGCGATGTGCTTGCTCTCCTGTGCACGTCCAAGTATCGACGCCTCCATATATGGGCGCACGGCTTCAAGAAAAATGGTTACTACATGAAAACGAATCATAATTAATACTATACACCAAAAACATCTAACCACTAACATCTGACAAAATATAAAAACAAGGTATCTACTTATACAGTACTATAGTACTGTATAAGTAGATACCTTGTTAGTAAGCAAACTAGAGCAATAAGAAACGCCGCTTGCCAAAGGCAAGCGGCGTTTCTTTGTTAGTGGTTAGTTGTTCCCCTTATATTTTCATCCCGTCGATAACCTCATCCACTGTCTTTGAGTTGCTTGGGCTCTTGCCTCCTGCTGGCTCAGCAATTTTCAAGTTTACACGAGCGTTGTTCTTCATCCCCACTACGCGGAGAAGTGTACGAATAGCTTTTGCGGTGTTACCATCGCGACCGATGATCTTACCCATATCGCCAGGATTTACGTCGAGGGTAATGAGCACGCCCATCTCGTCTACTACACGCACTACTCTTACGTCGCTCGGATGTTCTACGAGTGCTTTTACTACATATTCAAGAAATGTTACATCTGGTTCCTGTGTTGTCATATGATCGTGTTGTCTTATCTGTAATTATCTGTCTGTAATAACCTACTGAAAATATCCTACTACAATTATGAACAACTGACAACTGACATATGACATCTAGCCAATCAACCATTTTTATCCTTGAATAAATTGCTTTAGATTCAAGGCGCGGGAAAGTGAGCGAGGAGACGTACGAGCAGTACGATGACGAGCGAGCAGGGACCCGCAACGCCGAAGATGAAGTAATTTATTCGAGGACAGCCTTCACTCTTCTAATTCCTGAGGACGACGCTTCTTCTTTCACGATTTTAAAGCGACCCATCGTTCCTGTGTTCTCCATATGTGGCCCACCACAGAGCTCTTGTGAGTAAATATCATTACCCTCTTTCACAGTATACACCGTCACCTCTTCTGGATATTTCTCCCAGAAACTTCCTTCAACTCCCATCGCCTTGGCTTCCTCCTTCTTCATCTGAGCTTTGTCAACGACGCAACCTTTTGCGATAGCATCATTTACATACGCTTCTACTTTATCAAGCACATCACGCTCAACTTTCTGAGGATACGTGAAGTCAAAACGAAGACGCTCTTCCGTGATATTTGAACCTGCTTGATGAACATAATCCCCGAGATATTTGCGAAGCCCTGCGAGCATAAGGTGTGTTGCGGTATGAAGCGCTGTCGTCTTCTCACTACTATCCGCGAGCCCGCCCTTAAACTTCTGCTCAGCGCCTGCGCGCGAAAGTGCCTGATGCTTTTTAAACTCCTCTTCGTATTCCGCACGGTCAACAGCGACTCCTTGCTCAGCAGCAAACTCCTCTGTCATTTCAACAGGAAAACCATATGTTGAAAAAAGTGTAAATGCCTCAACTCCCGACACAGAACCACGATCAATAAGTTGCGCAAGCTCCTTCGTCCCACGCTCAAGTGTCTTCCTAAACTTCTCTTCCTCTTCAGAAATTTCCTTAACAACAAGGTCTGACTTTTCAGCAACTGCGTCATACACACCCTTGTACTTCTCGGCAATTACAGGCACGAGGTCGGCGAGCATCCCCTGTTTCACACCAAGAACGTCTGCATAGCGGACCGCGCGACGAATAAGGCGACGAAGGATGTAACCCTGGTCGGTGTTTGATGGACGTACGCCATCAGTAATCATCATCACTGAGGTACGGATATGGTCGGCGACGATACGCTGTGCGCGGATGTCTGATATCTCTGTACCTGCAAGCTCCTCAATCTTCTCCATAATCGGCGCAAAGAGATCGGTAGCAAAAACATTGTCCTTGCCCTGGATAGCCATCACGATACGCTCGAGACCCGAACCCGTGTCCACGTTTTTCATAGCGAGCTTACCGATGACTTTGCCATCCCTTTTCTCGTACTCCATAAACACGTCGTTCCAAATCTCTACAACTTCTTGGCGGTCATCCGCAGCGAGATATTCCTCCTTCGTCATATCACCGAGTCCATGCGGAGTGAGATCATAAAACATTTCAGTGTCAGGACCACAAGGGCCACTATCGCCAGCACTCCACCAGTTATTCTTTGCGGGCATAAAATACACACGCCCTTCCGGAATATATTTTTTCCAAATCTCGAGTGCTTCATCATCGCGTGGTGCATCCTCGTTGCCTTCAAACACCGTCACATAGAGACGTGCAGGGTCGAGGCCGAGACCTTCCTCTTTTGATGTGAGAAATTCGTAGCTCCACTTGATAGCATCCTCTTTGAAATAGTCACCGAGAGACCAGTTGCCGAGCATTTCAAAAAATGTGTCATGCGTCTTGTCGCCCACCTCTTCGATATCCTGTGTACGCACACACTTCTGACTGTTGGCGAGGCGCTTACCACTTGGGTGCGGTGTGCCCATGAGGTATGGCACGAGTGGCTGCATACCTGCGGTATTAAAAAGCACCGACGGGTCGTTTTCAGGAACCAAAGGTGATGAAGGAATAATAGCGTGTCCGCGCTTCTCAAAAAACTTCAAAAATCGCGCTCTAATTTCTCGTGAATCCAACATAATTCCCTTATCTTATCTCAAAGCGCTTCTTTCGCCAACTATCACAAACTCTGCCTATAGGCAGAGTTTGTGATAGTTGGCGAAAAAAGTAAACGAAATGTGTTCCTAATTCACAAAGAAATAAATAAGAATATAGAAAACAAAAAACATCATTGGCACAAGTCCGTCGACAAACGCCCTGCGGGGGTGCTTCCCATACACTGATTTCATAAGCTCCCACTCCGTCTTATAGGGAGCAAGCGGTAAATGTTCCTCGATACAATGAAGAATAGAAAACTTAGAAGCAAGAACGTTGTTGTAGTTGCGGAGCGTAACCCCCCATGCGACCGCGATGAAGGCGCCTATCACAGGGATGAGCTGGTGGGTGGCATCAGGTAATGCAAATTTATACTGTGACGCAGAAAATCCAACCGCAGCGAGGAGCACCGTGTTGATCGTTAAATAATAATTATTAACAATATGCTTCCACTTGCTCGTGTAGTCGACACCCTGAATAGCAACCTTGTATTGCTCTAAAAAATGGTCACGATAGGTCGTGCCGTACTCGCGTTTCGTTTTCCTAAACAGGTTCGTGTCGCAAATATTTTTCCTTAATTCTGAATTGTTTTTCATATTCATCCCATTAGAGGTAGGAAATTATTAATAATTTCCGTAATTAATTAATGATTGGTAATAATGTCGGCACATATCTTTTTAAAACCCAGAGGCCAGAATATAACTGTATGACCTCTAACGGGACAAGTATTATTCCTCACTCTCAAATGAGCGTGCAAATGCTTTTAACTTGTTCTCGATAAACCAGAGTGCAGTAAATGCAAAGAGTGCAAAAACAGTCGTGACTACTGCTAATTCATAAAATCCATATCCAATAGCCGCTCCCACCCCAGCAGCAACCCAAATCCCCGCAGCCGTCGTAACGCCACTAATTTTTGTATCTTTAAAAAAGATGAGCCCCGCCCCGATGAAACCAATGCCCTGTATGATGGCCGCAGTCACACGAGCAGATGAGTCTGTAAACGCTGAAGTACCCGTGCTGTACCCACCTGAGGCAAGTACGCCAATGATAACAAAGAGTGTCGCACCCATCGTCACGAGTCCATACGTGCGCATCCCGGCTGTCTTGCCCGCTATCGCACGCTCGATACCGAGTGACATACCCAGAAAAAGCGCGGTGAATAATTTAAGAATAATTTCTAAATTCTTGCTGTCAAAAAATGTTGTTAAATCCATTTGATTATTATACTAAAAATATTTTGAATTTGAAACTCTCTTGTTCTCCCTACTTTTGACTTTCAACTTTCGACTTTTGACTAGTTTTAATACTCCTGACAAACTTTCTGCGCCTCCGCAATAACCTTATCAATCCGCTCATCAGGAAGACCGACCGCCTTCAATACTTCCTTGCCTATGGTGATATCACGACACATCACAATCCCCTGCTCAAGAAGATTCTTCTTATCTGCCTGACTGAGTGAGGTGAGGAACGTGAGTGGATGTACCCCTGTCTCAAGGATGAGGTCTTGCAGATTGCCCACCTCTGGATAGTCCCAGCCGATCACCGTGAGTCCTGCGCAATTGGCATACTGAATAGCGTCAAGGGAAAGCTTGGTGTTGGTAATGAGCCAACCTTCGTGCACATTTGGTATCTCCCCTTCTTTTGTGTGATGTCCTTTTTGCAAATCAAGAAATCGCGCGTGCACATAGAGCGCCACTTTCACATCAGTCTTGATACCTTGCTGATTGTGAAATTTGCACTCAGCAAAAATATGACGATCACCCTTCTCAAGGAGAATATCGACTTCGTGTGCGACACACAGACCCGGAAGAATGACGCCAGTTTGTGCCCTGTATCCCTTTCTGCGCATCACCTCGGCAACATATTTTTCAAAAGGAAAACCACTTGGCCCGAGCTCCATCACTGCTTTACGCAGAGAGTAACGCACCGCTGCAGGATACTTCTTCTTCTTAAGTATCGAATAAACGTGCCTATAGATCTGCGCAGTCTTCATCCCGTCGTGAAGCTCCGGAATAATGTGATCAATAATGCGGTTAATTGTTTCTTCGTCTGCCTTAGAACGCACGAGAGAACGGCGAAGCTTGTCGAGAGAAAACTTCTCCTTCTCCCCCGAAGTTTTGAGCACCCAAATATCTTTCTGAAGTTCGCTTTTCATTTGTATAGTTTAGCACAACGAGTAAGCAAAAGAAAAAGGCCGTGTTTCCACGGCCCCATCTACTTTCTTACTGAAATTATTCCACGAGATAAAGTGGTCTCCAAAACCAGTTTATTGTTTCATAATCCGGTTCCTTTATTACCCCCTCCATTAGGGCTGTCGTTCCCAACAATTCCCACGAATGGAGCGCTTTAGCATTACTCATAGCAATTACATACAAGAAGAGACGCTTCTGATCCTTGACTACATGAACACGTGCCACACGAACGATGTTTCCATCTGCAAGTGACACAGTAAAATACGGTACGACCGTATCCACGAACCAGTTGTGCTTTTCTTTGAAAACATACTCATTAATCGCATTTGTGAAGCTTGTGTAATGAAACGCTTCATTTGCACCAACTTCTATTGCTTTTTGCAGAGTTAAAAGATCAATCGTCCTATACATCTCATCCTCCGGTCAACGGATTTTGCATAACAGGGTCAACCTGCCATGGATACGACAACATGTCATACCAAAATCAAAACTACCATTCGCACAGCCATTAGTCAATAATCCCCCCGCCGAGACATTCATTGTTGTCATACAAAACAACCGACTGCCCAACATCAAAAACGGCTGCTTTATCGAGGTGTAAAGAATAACTGCCCTCCCTTACATCAGAGATTTTGCACTTGTATTGTTCGCCGTGATAGCGCACCTGCACGGTGTATTTCTTTTTAATATCTGGAGTGAAGCCAGAGCAGAATGTTGCCTGCGAAACTTTAATATCGCGCGATGCACACTCGAGCTCACCTTTTTTTGACGTAGGGGCGACCATAATCGTGTTTGCTTCAAAATCCTTTGCCACAACATACAGTGGTGCATCATCGGTCCCCTTCTTCGTTATGATAAACCCATGGCGCTCGCCGAGTGTGTAGAAATATGCGCCACGATGTGTGCCTATCACTTCGCCTTGTTCATTCAAAACACTTCCCGCTTTCTCTTCGATAAAGTGCGCGAGGAAATCCTTCATATCGAGCTTACCCACGAAGCAAAGCCCTTGACTGTCTTTCTTGTCCGCAACAGGAAGATTAAACTTTTTTGCGAGAGCGCGCACAGCGGATTTCTTGAATCCACCAATGGGAAAAAATGTTTTTGAAAGTTGTTCTTGCCCGAGCGTCCACAAAAAGTATGACTGATCCTTCGCGTCATCAACACCCTTGAGCATCAAAGTGATTTCCCTCTTCTTATCGGCAACTGTCTGCGCGTAATGCCCCGTTGCGACATAATCCGCACCTTCTGCTATCGCACGGCGAAAGAACGCACCAAACTTCACCTCGCGGTTACACATCACGTCGGGGTTCGGCGTGCGACCTGCTTTATACTCACGGAACATATAATCCGCGACGCCTTCTTTGTATTCTTTTTCAAAGTCCCACGTGAGGAGTGGGATTCCCAGTGTTGCAGCGACACGCATCGCATCGAGTCGCTCCTCACGCCACGTACATGGTAAAAAGTCCGGCTGCCACACCTTCATAAAGACGCCTGTCACATCATACCCAGCTTTTTGCAAAAGCGCAGCAGAAACCGAGCTGTCTACACCGCCTGACATCCCGACATATACTTTGCCTTTAGATTTACTCTTCATAGCTTCACACTACCTGAGGAAACAAAATCCTGCAACTTTTTAAATTACAAAATTTCCAATCGTGCCCTATAGTACCAAATTGGAAATTTGGTACTTGAGAATCATAATTTTATTTAGTATTCCCCATTCATTCAATATTCGAAATCGCCAGGCGCGAATTTGCTAATTCGTCAACATTCTACTTAAGGTACTTCGCCTTATTCGCCTTATGTTCTGCAAACGTCTTTGCGTAATGCATCACTCCTTCCTTATCCGAAAGATAGTACAAATATGGCGATACAGTTGGATGAATCGCTGCTTTTATTGCTTCAATGCCAGGATTGCCGATGGGGCCATATGGCAAACCTTTGTTTACATAAGTATTGTATGGATCCTTCATTTGCAAATCCCCCAATGTGAGCTCGCTCGACTTCTTGCCGAGAAGATACATAAATGTCGCGTCAACCTGGAGTGGCATCCCCATCTCAATACGTTTCCAGAGTATCCCTGAAACCATCTTGCGGTCACTGTCAGTCGCCACCTCCTTTTCCAAAATCGATGCCATAATGACGATGTCACTAAGAGTGCGCCCTGATGCATCAATCTCGCTTTGCAGTGGCTCGATTTTCCTATTAAAATTTGAGAGCATAGCTTCCCCAATAGTCTCAACAGTTACGTTCCCAGAAAAGAAATACGTATCAGGAAAAAGGAAGCCTTCCTTGGACCACAGTGTCTCAAAAAATGCGTTGCGGTCAAAATTTTTAATATTTTTCTCGAAGACGACCGCCATTTCAACATTTGACATCCCCTCAGGTATGGTTACGCGCACTTGAGGAACACCTGATATTCCATTCGCAATACGCATTGCTATTACACACGCTGGAGCTGGTCCCTTAAAAAGGTATTCACCTGCAGCAACAGGCTTTTCTCCTCCTATCACTCTTGCGCAGATTTTGAAAATCCATGGTGAGCGAATAATGTCAGTTTGATAAAGCATCTTCGATACAGACTGGAGTGAGGTTCCGCTCTCAATAATTATTATTGTATTGCTAGGGAAATTAATCGGAGGTAACAGAAGAAATGATATCGTCGCAGAAAAAAACACAACAAAAAGCAGGAAAAAAAGAATTATTTTTGATTTCTTTTCTTCTATACCAAGTGATGACAAGAAGCGCGATATTCGGCTTGTGTCTTTATTGTCTTGAACGGAATCCATGGGATCAGATAGGCAAGTTAACAGGCGCCTCAGACTTGCTCGAAGTGATACGACCAAATGTTGGCGTCTGAGCCACACCTCCAGGGAAGTGGTAGATGGTTGCGAGCTCCTCGGTGGTAAGGGTACAGGTCTTCAATTTGCGAGGCACGTTGAACCACATACGATGTTTGTAGGATTCAAAAACTTCCAAGCGCTTTTTAGTTACACGAATATTTTTATAATCCTGCCATGGATAATCAAAACCAAACGTCTGCTCAGACATCTTGAATCCGTTGAGGTTGGTGCTCGAGAACGGTCGCCAGAGCCCTCCAAGAGCCTTCATGTTACCTGGGTGAAATTTATCTCTTTTTGCTACATACACCGCGCGGACCCCCGCATCAAAGCCGAGCTTCCCGAGACTGCGCTCAATAGCAGAGATAGCCTCCTGTTCGCCTTTGGTGAGCTTCATAACTTGGAACTTTGCATCGGGGTCGTTTTCTTTTGTGCGGCCCGCGAGCTCTGCGATGAGGTCCTTGCCCTCGTCTTGCCATGTGCCGATCTTACCTTTGTTCTTGCCTGTCTTTACGTGATAATGATGCTTACTTGCTGACTGTACTAATATTTGAATCCAAACCTGCTCACCCTTTCCCATTGAGCCCAAATATTCAATAACCGAAGTAAGCGGGTCAATCTTGAATTCCTCCTTTGGGTCTTTGTCGAGACCGTAGTCAACATACGTCTTGATAGGATACGGATCAGCCTTACTGAGCACATACTCAGCAGAGACTGACTCCCACTCACCTTCTTGTCCTTTATAGTCTACGTAGAGCGTGTAGTCAGGGACTTCATAGATTTCTACATCTGGATATTGTCCATAAAGTTGTGCCTCAATAACATTTTTATATACCGCTGGGGTGCGAATGAAAAATTTAATATGTCCCTCAATAGAAACCATTTCAAGAGAGAAGTAATCTTTTACCTTTCCCTTCCACCATTTGTCCCACCACACAATCCCTGCAGCGCCCTGATAAAGTGCTCCGAAAACAATCTCCATTGCAAGCGGTGATTTGAAGGTCTCTTTGGGAAGCTTGATTTCGAGCATAACCCACTTCATATTTGAAATATAACGATGCTGTACATAATGCAGCCACTGATGCAGAAAAAGGTAACCAAGGAAAAGTGGCCCCCAATACGGAAACCAAGAGAAAAACACGGTAAGGGTAGTTGTGACCTGCTGATAGAGAAGGCCGAGATTGAGGGTTTGGAGAATGGTGTCGAAGATATTCATACCCCTATCATACCACAGGGGGAACGGGGGGAACAATGGGAACGGGGGGAACAAAAAAAAACACAGTCGCTACGCGACTGTGCTTTTTTTGTGCATTTCTGTTTTCTTTGTACTTCCTGTCCCAAATGTTCCCCCTGTTCTTCTACGCCAATGCGTACTTCCCATCCTTCGTCTTTTTGAACATCTTTGTGTCCTGGAGATTTACAAAGACCGTGTTTTCCTTTACGTGACGCTCCTTGAGCACACTTTCGATAATATCTTTCTTGGTCATTGGCCCTCCTTTCTTGAGCACCTTTGCGATGACATCCTTCACCACCCCCTTCTCATAACCCCATGTTGAGAGCGCGTAGAGACCGCGACCAACGAGTACAAAACGGTTGTCCTTAATGAGCTCATTGTGACAGGTTGCCACGTGCGCCTTCTTTCCAAAGATAGAGGTAATCGACTTCGCTACTTCTGTGAAGTGCATTGGTGATCCGTGCTTACGGATGATGAGGTAAGCATAGTCGCGCATACCGCGAGCATTCACATTGTGTGACTGCGCAACTCCCCACTCGCCGAGCGGATTCTTCGCAATAGTCTTTGAGAGAGCGAGCCAACGCTTGGTAATCTCCTCGTTCTTGTATTCTTCTGAAACTTCCTTGAGGTGCTCGAGGAATGATGCAACGATTTCACTTTCAGGAATCAAATCCTCGTGTGAGAGGGTCTTGTAGAGCTCACGAATAGCATCGTGAACCTTCATTGAAACTTTGTCGTCTACAATCCAACGATGACGGAAATTGTCATCTTCTTTTTCACGCTTAAACTGATCACCGAGAACAAGGAGGAAATAGAGATAGTTCTGTGTGCTCTCATCTTTTGTGATGTGCATAAGAAAATCTTCTTCACATACAACACCACCGAGCGCAACCACGAGTTTATGGAGCTCATCAAATACTGCAGCTTCTTTTTTAAAAGCATCAGATTTCTTGATTGCAGAGAGTGCAAAATTCTCAATCTGACGAACACGCTCACGGGTGATACCGTAAGTCTTGCCGATGCCCTCGAGGGTCATACGGTCGACGCTTTCACCAAGGCCGTAGCGCTTGGTCATAACATCGAGAGCTCTCGGAGAGAGCGGTGAAAGAAGGCGTTTTACTGCCTGTTTTGGTTTAAATGTGATGGCTGCCATATAATATATCTCTTTAAATAATGTGCTAATTAATTCTTTTCCCTCCTATTAGTTACTAATTTCTATCATTAAATGACTAGGAAGTCAAGGTTTTTCCAGGTTCTGGGGGATGTCCCTGAAAACCCTTGGTAAATATAGCTTATTCACCGACTACAATACTGAGAAGCTTGCCCTTTACGACGATAGTCTTCTTGATTTCCTTCCCAAGAACCCACTTTTGAATATTAGGCAAGTCGAGTCCGAGACGAATAATCTCGTCATCTGAGGTGCCTGTGGTGACGACCATTGTGTCACGAAGTTTGCCATTTACCTGTATGGCGACCGTGGTCTCGCTCTCGACACACTTTGATGCGTCATAGATCGGCCACTGCGCGAGGTGAACTGACTCAGTATTCCCAATCTCGTGCCAGAGCTCCTCCGTGAGGTGTGGAGCAAACGGAGCGAGAAGAATGAGTAATGTCTCAAAAGTATTTCTTGATATTTTTTCTGCTTTCTCCAAATCATTCACGAGAATCATCAGTGATGAAATAGCCGTATTGAAACCAAACTTCTCAATATCGTCTCCAACTTTTTTAATTGTCTTGTGAAGTGATGCGTCCGTCGCCTTCTCGTCTCCATCAGCAGAAACTTTTTCAGTGAGCTTCCACACGCGCTCAAGGAAGCGACGAGGGCCTACAATAGTTGTCGAATTCCACGCCTTCATATCTTCGAGTGGCCCCAAAAACATTTCGTGAAGGCGGAGCGTGTCAGCACCAAACTCTTCAATAATAGTGTTTGGATTTATAACATTACCGAGAGACTTCGACATCTTGCGACCATCTTCTGCAAGAATCATTCCCTGATGACGAAGCTTTGCAAACGGCTCGTCAAAATTTATATATCCAAGTTTTTTCAAAACCTTCGTGAAAAATCGCGCGTACATAAGATGAAGCACAGTGTGCTCCGCGCCTCCCATATACATATCTACAGGAAGCCACTTTTCTATCGTCTCACGTGAGGCAAATTCTTTTGCATTGTGTGGGTCGGCGAAACGGAAGTAGTACCAACTTGAGCAAACAAATGTATCCATCGTGTCTGCCTCTCGTCGTGCCGGCTTACTACACTTCGGACAAACCACATCGTTAAATGTTTTTGAATATTTGAGTGGTGACTCCCCCGTTGGTCGGAAGTCGACATCGGTAGGAAGAAGTACGGGGAGATTTTCCTCTGGTACAGCAACCTCGCCGCAGTCGTCACAATAGATAATTGGGATAGGCGCACCCCAATAACGCTGACGTGACACAAGCCAATCACGAAGACGGTAATTTACCTTCTTTGCTCCCAACCCTTCCTTCTCAAGCCATACAGCCATCTTCTCGCGCGCTTCCTCCGAAGTGAGTCCGTCGAATTCACTAGAACAAGTAAGTATTCCACTGTCTGTATATAAAGTAGCGTCAAGTAATTTAAGTGCTTGCTGATGAGATTCGGCGGTCAAAAATGTATCAAGTTCTCCCCTAGTGAGCCACACTGCTTCGTGTTTTGAAGTCTCTTCTGCGGA
Source organism: Minisyncoccota bacterium (assembly GCA_041660105.1). Classification (GTDB taxonomy): domain Bacteria; phylum Patescibacteriota; class Minisyncoccia; order Phycocordibacterales; family UBA1550; genus UBA1550. The sequence continues at coordinate 14,617 of JBAZWZ010000011.1, forward strand.
TACTTCATCCTGCTCACCATTTTGAAGTTCAACATAAAACGTTGGCGCATGACCAAAACGATTAAGCTTTTTTGGTTCGTGATAATACTTACTGTGAATAACACCGAGATTTCTTACGATGACTGCTTTCTTGTAACCAGTCTCTTCGTGAATTTCTTTGAGTGCTGTTTGCTCTGGGGTAAAACCTTCATCAATACCTCCTGTTAAAAATGTCCCCCAGCCCGCAGTAGGCCACCTGAGTCCAAGATATTTATCTTCTGACCAATGTTTAATAATAACAATGACTCCATGGCTCTGCTGTACGGGTTCATCCTCTCGGAATTTCGCTGAGCCTGTCATTTGTGTAAGAACTGGTTCGATAACTTGCACGATAGGCAAATTATATTTCTTCGCAAATTCAAAATCTCGTTCGTCATGAGCTGGCACTGCCATTACCGCCCCCGTGCCATAGTTACCGAGAACATAATCACCAATGAACACAGGGACTGGTTGTTTGGTAAACGGATTTATTGCTTCGACCCCCTCAAGCTTCACACCCGTTTTTTCTTTCGCGAGTTCGGTACGCTCGAGCTCCGTCTTCTTTTTTGTAACATCAATATACGCATTTACCTCAGCGGTATTCTTTATTGACGAGCTGAGTTTTTGAACAAGTGGATGCTCAGGAGCGAGGACAACGTACGTCATACCAAACACGGTATCAATACGCGTTGTATACACTGCGATTGATTCGCTAGTTCCAACGACTGACATATTGAACTCGACTCCTTCACTGCGCCCAATCCAATTACGCTGAGCTGCGATAGTAGATGAAGGCCAGTCAACACTACTGAGGTCATCAATCAAATCATCTGCATAATCAGTAATCTTAAAAAACCACTGCTCAAGATCTTTTTGAATTACTTCATTCTTACATCTCTCACACACGCCATTTTCAGCTTGCTCGTTGGCGAGCACCGTTTTACAGGACTCGCACCAGTTTACCTTTGCTTTCTTTTTATATGCGAGTCCGTTCTTATAAAGAAGGAGAAAGAACCACTGCGTCCAGCGGTAATACTCAGGAGATGAAGTGTCTATTTCACGCGTCCAGTCTGAAGAAACACCAAGACTCTTCATTTGCGCGGTAAAGTTCTTAATGTTCTGGTGAGTACTTACATCAGGATGTGTCCCTGTTTTAATAGCATAGTTTTCCGCAGGGAGACCAAAGGCGTCCCATCCAATAGGATGCATCACATTAAACCCTTTCATTCTTAAGTAGCGAGAATAAATGCACGTGGCAGTGTAATTCTCAACATGCCCAAGATGGAGCCCATCTCCCGACGGATATGGGAACATATCGAGTACATATTTCTTCGGCTTTGTAGAATTTTCGTCAGCAACATACATCCCCGCTTGTTCCCAAGCAGTTTGCCATTTTTTTTCTATTGATTTGTGGTCGTATTTTTCCATTACTTTACTTGCCCCGTTAGAAGTAGGTCAGAAATGACCGTCAGTTCTACTGGGGTGTTCGTATTTTCTCATTACTTCTTTAGTGGTGGGTATCTATCGGGGTCAATCGTACGATCGAAGCATACACGACCAGCTGCGTGTGTCCAACTATCAGCAGAGTCTCCCTTCATCATCATATCCATTGCCCCATACATTGGTCTCACCACTTCTCCACCATCCATCTTCTTGCGACTTTCCGCGTTGAAATTTGCGCAGAGCTCAAACGAAAGCCCAGTCTTGGGTACGTATTCGTATTCCACTTTTGATTGTGGATCAATAGGAAGCACTGCGCCTGAGATGGGGTCAACGAGCTCCACAAGCGTCTTGGGGAGTTTCTCTTTCTGCTGATAATAGCTTACTATTTGCCACTGAACATTCTGAAGGTCATTTACCTTTTGTGCATCATAGCGCGCGAGACGTGCTTCATGTGGAGTCCCTACGATAAAGAATCCTGAGATCACCACAAGAGCGAGAACGAAAGAAAACGCATATCCGACATTGCGTGCGCACGAAGGCGATTTGCTCCAGTAGCCTTTTATATCAGCAAAGAAATATCCAAACGCAGAGCCTGCAACAACGAGCATTGTAAGGACCTTGAGCAAGAAACGCGCCGTGAGTTCTTCACCATTCAAAAACGTGGTAAGGAGAACAATAAGCGAGACAATCATCGCAGCCCCCGATACAAAGAGCGTGAGGACGATAGCCCAACGACGCACCCAGATCTCCTGGCGCGTAGGGTCGAGGGCGATCATGCCACGAATAAGACGCATAAGGAGGACAAACACGGGCACTGCAATAATGATTGTCGCCATCTGACTACTGATACCACTCTGGTAAGGGTCTACCTGATACGTATTGAGCGCATTGGGGAAAACATAATTTATGTAATTAAAAACAAGATTAACAAGCGCAATAACCGTTGCATAAAAAGCGACCATTGCTCCAGCCCAGAAAAAAAAGTCCTTTGGTGTTACTGATGAATTGTTGGTTTGTGTTGTTTCCATATCTGTAACTATACCTCAAGAAACCAGAGTCCGCAAACGAGCATTCTGATAAATTCTCGATGTAATGACCATAAATTTACTATCTACTTATACGATACTATAGTATCGTATAAGTAGATAGTAAAAAAAGAGAAGTAATATATGTTAATTATATTTAACAAAATATTTCTCAATATGGTACGATAGCAACTATGATAGCGAAGAATAAAATTTCTCAAACAAGACCAGTAGTTGAAACTCCTCTTGAAAAAGTTGCGCACAACGCAACAAAGTGGATTGGCTCAATCCCCTCACTCATAATACATACGGTTTTGTTCACCGCGATGATATCGATGCCTCTCTTTGGTATCAGCTTTGAAACAGTTCTTCTTGTCCTCACAACAATCGTTTCACTCGAAGCAATCTATCTCGCCATCTTCATCCAGATGACCGTAAATAGGAACACCACACAGCTCCATGAAGTTGGAAAAGACATCGAAGAGATTTCTGAAGATATCGAGGACATCCAAGAAGACGTGGAAGATATTCAAGAAGATGTCGAGGAAATTTCTGAAGATATTGAAGACATTCAGGAAGACGTGGAGGAGATTCAGGAAGATGACGAAAAAGAAGAAGCGGAAGACGAGGCAGACAAAAAGAAAAATGATCTAGCCCTCGCAAAACTAGAAAAAACGCTCGCTGAGCTTCTCGTCGAAATCGACGAACTCAAAAAGAAAAAGAAGTAAGAAAAAATGGCGACCAGGGAGTCGCCATTTTGTTTACTACTTTCTGTTCAACTTTCTCTCATTAAGTAGTGTCATATTCATGTCCGCAAGAGGTGCATTTATGGATGTGCGCACGCTCGCCACCAAACTGCTCGGTATGGTCTAGTTTCATTAACCCTCCGCACTGATGGCAAACAATAAAAGGCAGTTCTCTAAAAGGTTTGCGAAAATTGCAACGGGTGCAGTGGAACTCCTTGATTACGTTCCAGTCGTCGTCGAGTTGCGTTTTTTCATACAGACTAGGCCAGTAATGAGGATCTTTTCCCATTACCTTTTCAAAAATATGCTGACATTTCTTTTGAGCCTCAACAATCTGCGCTTCTAGCAACTTTGCTGCATCTTGCAACTCAGGGGGGACATCAGAGATATTGTACATTTTTTTCTCCAAAATTAGTGGAAAATTCCAACTATGATACTATGGCAATTTTCACTTGCTGTCAAATTTTTTCTTCTACCCCAAACCCATTTAGGGTTTAAATTACTCAAGATGCTAGGTGTTGAAATAATTATCCTTCCGCGTCTAAAATTATGCCAGATACGAGGCGTGACGAGGTTTTGTGAGGAGGTGTACGAATAGTACTCCGACGAACAAAACCGAAGTCATAACGAAGTAGATGGTATGATTTTAGACGCGGAACTCTATGACGTCGCCGTCACGAACGATATACTCCTTCCCCTCAATCCTCATCAGCCCCTTATCTCTCGCATTCGCAAAGCTTCCCGCATCTAGCAAATCCTTCCAGAAGATTACTTCTGCGCGAATAAACTTATCCTTGAAGTCTGTGTGGATAGCCATACCTGCGACGGGTGCAGTACTTCCCTTCTTTATCGTCCACGCACGTGTCTCTACCTCCCCTGTTGTGAAATACGTCTCGAGTCCGAGCATATCATAACCACTCTTAATGAGGTCGTTGATACCATCGTTCTTGGAGCCGAGCTCTGCACGAAACATTTCTTTTTCCTCGCCCTCAAACTGCGAGAGCTCATTTTCAACTCCTGCATCGACGATAACATAGTGCGCGCTACGCTCTTTGATATACGCGAGAAGTTTTACAAAACGCTCGTCATTTTGTTCGTCGAGATTTGTACCTCCCGCTTTCTTGTTGAGCACGTACAAAATAGGCTTCATCGTGAGGAGGTGAAGCGAGCGCAATACCGCAAGTTCCTCATCGCTAAAGGACAACTCATTGGCGAGCTTCTCAGCCTCGAGCGCCTGCTGTACATTAAGAAGAGTTTCCTTTTCCTTTATCGCCTCCTTTTCGCCACGCTTCACGTCTTTCTCAATGTTCGCAAGACGCTTCGTCACCGTCTGCATATCAGCAAGAATAAGCTCGAGGTTAATAGTCACAATATCTGAGACAGGATCTATCTTGCCATCAACGTGGATGATGTTACTGTCTTCGAAAATACGCACCACTTCCGCGATAGCATCGGTCTCACGGATGTGCGAAAGAAACTGGTTACCAAGACCTTCACCTTCTGACGCACCCTTTACGAGTCCCGCGATATCCACGAACTCCACCGCTGCGGGAACGATCTTTTTAGTATTTGAAAATGTCGCAAGGAGACCGAGGCGCTCATCAGGCACCGCAACAACACCCACTGATGGGTCGATGGTGCAGAACGGATAGTTCTCTGCGGGAACTGACTTCTTTGTGAGTGCGTTAAAGAGAGTCGACTTGCCTACATTGGGAAGTCCTACGATGCCGATTGAGAGTGCCATTTGATTAGGTGTTGGGTGTTAGGTTTTAGCGACTAGGAAATTCTGGGTTCCTAGTGGCTATTGGCGAATAAACTAGTGGCTACTTGAGGACCTTTTGGAGTTCAGATTGGTGTGCGCGCATCACCTCCATTGAAGCTGCCATCTGTGAGCGACCACTCTTTACCTTTGCCTGGATTTCATCCCCAATCTTCTTAAAGAGCTCGGGATTCTTCTCCACGAGCGCGATAATACGGTCAACTTCAGCATCAGGCATACCTTTGAGCTGGCGCTTTATCACCTGCTTCATTAAAAATTCTTTTATCATATGGGCGAATATTAACAGAAAAAGCGCGAAAACACAAAAACTCTCCAGTTTTGCCCCATAGTACCAAACTGGAGAGGGCTAGAAAATTACAAACAAAAAAGGGTGGCACCATCGCCACCCTTTAAAACTAAGTTCCTTTATCAACCTGCGGATAAATAACTTGAAGAGCCTTTATTCTCTCCAACAATCCCTTTTCTGCAATCCTCCACGCACGAAGGTCGTGCTCCTTGTGAGTTCGAGCGATTCTGCCCTCGAGGCGATTCATCATTGGAGCCATCTGGCAAAATGTAATAAACCATTTTCGGGGACAAGTCTCCATTAAAACACCACATACCTCGACAGCAAAGACATCGGGAATCCATCCCCTGTTTTGAAGTAATAAGACGGCTTTGTAGACAGAGATGTTTTCGTTTGACATTCCAAGGCATGAAAACAGATCATAAGCCAAAACTCCCCGCTCGTGTCTGGTTGTCCAGTCTTTGAGAAATGCTTTTGCAAAAGTCCCAGCAAGTGCTTCAATTATTTTTGCTTGTGATGCAAGATAAATTAATGAATCCATTGTATCCAACGAAAGTCCAGCTTTCTTCGCTGTCCGAATCAATTTTTTGAGCTCCTTCATAGACTGCACCTCGTCGGACATTACAAAGGCGCAACTAATCGCTTCAGTGGTCGACTCAAAACTAGAATACTGTCGCCCTGTTAACTCACGAATCTGAACCCAGCCAGCATGTTGCTTTTCAGCATCTGCGCTTTGAAAATTCAAAAGCACATCTTGAAGCCAATATTTTTGTTTCATCTCACAATCTCCTTGTCAATTTCGCGCATAGTGCGCATATCTAATCTAGATAGAAACTACCACATAAAATATCCTTTGGCAAGCAACAAAAAGGGTGGCATCATCGCCACCCTTTACTACATGTCATCAATGTCGTTCCCTTTATCAAACGGTCTAAAAGGACCGAGCTCCGCCATCTTGAACTGTAAACATTCTTCCAAAACAGCCCAAGTCTCCATCCCCAATACGCCATCTTCGCGAATAAGTTTGTTTTTATAGCGGGTTATCACGGGAAACATTCGTGCCATCGTATTGAACCAGCGCAAAGGGTTTGTTTCAAGAAGAACACAGCAGGCACCGAGAGCATATTTCCTTGGAATCCATTTATGTTCGCAGAGAAACGATACTGCTTTATACACAGGCATGCTTTCGCCCAAGTTTCCACAGGCCGACAAGAATGCTGGGGCCAAAGTATTGCGCTCCCCAGCATTGCGCCAACAAAGTACAAACGTATGTGCAAATGCCTCAGAAAGAAAACTTAATTTACCAATGCAAGAGGCGATGCGAATGAGTGTTTCCATTGTTTCCAACGAAAACTCATTCTTCTTTGAAAAGCGTATCAGCTCTTCAAGCTCATGCAAGAAAACTTCACGCTCATCGCCGTTGCAATAATTCATATACACGAGACCGAGGGCGTCGCCCAGATGCAGAACTTCGGGCTTACTCGCTCCTGTCATCCCACAAATCTTGCTTCGCGCTTTTTGAATTTGCGCTTGTTCTCCGCTCTGAAAATCAAGCAGTATTTGCTTGAGCCAGTGCTCCTTCTGCTTTTCCATTTTGCTCTCCTTGTCAATTTCGCGCAATATGCACATAACAAATCTTATTCAAAACTACCACAGGATAGAACGTTTAGCAACCTAGTGGGTACTGGATGCCGTAGATGTATTTACTACAGCGATGCACGCATTAAAAGCCTGGACTCCCCCATTGTATGTGGTGACATTGAAACGATTCGTTTCGACAAGATTGTTGTATGTCGGAATCAGCGCGTTGAACTCATTTACATACACATTATAATTAGCATCACTCTGGGGGGTCGCATCAATCTGCGCTTTTTTTGCATCAAGCTGTGCTTTCAAGCCCGCAATCGTAGCATTATTCTCAGCAATCTTTGTCTTGAGGTTTGCGTCGATGGCTGGACACGCAGAAATCGGCATACCAAATGCCTGCACCGCGAGCCACGTCTTTCGTCCCTCATACATACCTTGCCCAACAGCGACACCGATTTCCTGATAGTGAGTATTCAAAATATTTGCACGGTGCCCGGGGCTATTCATCCACGCAGTCACCACACCGGCATCGCCCTCAAAATCTCCGAGTGCGAGATTCTCCCCCACTACAACGTATTGATACCCGACAGTGGCAGCGAGGTCTGCAGGTCCGACACCGGTCGGTGACACGTGCTCAAAATATTGTTTGTTGAACATATCATCAAGCTTGAGCTGTGCATCGCGATCGAGAAATGAATTTTCTGTGAGGGCTGGGAGACCTCCGTTTATCGCTCGTTGATAATTGGTGTGCTCAATAACGCCCTGAACGGTGAGTGCCGATGTCTTGGTAGATGGCGTTACAATTGCGCGAAGTGGACCCGGAGCAACGACAGTCTTTTCTGCCGTCGTTGTCTTTGGGACAAGACTACCGTTTGTTTTTGCGGGGGTAGCTGGTGTTTTTGAAGCAGTTGATTTTGATACGGTTGCAGCCTTAGTGGTAGTTGCCTTTTTTGTGGTACTCGTTGCAACAGGTACAGTTTGCACCTGTGCGACTTCACGTGGCCCTACCGTATGACTAAGATAAGTAAAGGAAATCGCCCCCGCTCCAAGGAGGGAGAGAATTCCCGCAAGAATCATAAGCAACTGTTGCAACATAGTTTATTTCTTTATTATTTCAAGGAAAAGAAAGAGGGGTATTTCTTTTCGTGCAAAATCTTCCGCCTTTTTGCGAGGCCCCAACTCACTCGCGCGATGTGACAGCCACTCCTCAAGTCGCGCTACCACAAACCCGCTGTTCGCTAGTGTCTTAAAATAATACTGTAACGGACGATGAAATGAAATGGTAGTAGGGCCGCCACGTTTGCTTGGGTTCATCTCAATCTCCACTTTTGACTCTGACATATAGCTGTCGATGCGACGGTACTGAGACTTCATCTCTTCGTCATAGCCCCACGAGCTTGCCTTGGGGATACGGAACGATGGATGATTGAGCACTACAAAGAGCTTGCCTCCTGGCACGAGCACGCGCGCGCACTCTTTGAAAACTTTGTGAGGCGCTTCAATATTTTGAATAGCGAGGACGATAGCAATCTTCTCAAATGAACCATCGGGGAATAACGAGAGGTCTTCAGCCGAGTGTGCGAAGTATTGAATATCCTTTGGGGACTCTTTACGCGCAATGAGCACGAGTTGCTTCCCGAGGTCTACCCCTGTTACAGCTGCACCCTCCTTGTGAAATGCACGCGTAAAGAAACCCTGCCCACAAGCAAGATCAAGCACCTTCTCATCTTTCTTTATAGCCATCGCACGAAGAAGGTTGGGTAAAATAACGTGCGCTTGATAGGTGTCGTTACCCGCTAGGAGTGTGTCGTACCAATGAGCTACCCCACCCCATGATGTTGTCTTCGCCTTCTTTGTTATATGCTTTATTGGTTTCTTGTCGGTCATATACGTTTGATATTACCACAAAACTATGACAGAATGAACTTTATGAAATGGATACTTTTTACGGGGACCTGGAGACTTACCAATAGCGATGTTGAGCAAGATGTGCGCAAAGCAGCACGCGAGGTTATAGAACGTGGGGACGGAGTGCTCACGGGGGGGGCAACAGGTGTAGACTATTTTGCGATGGACGAGGTTCTTAAAATTAACCCGACCGCAACACACCTGCGCGTCATTATCCCTGCTCTTCTTGATAGCTATATCCACGACTACTACACCAACTGGTGTCACGACCCTATTACAAAGGAAGACATAGACAATCTCTCATCTCTCCTCAAAAAAATTAAAGAAGTAAACCCTGCAAGTCTCCTTGAAATGCCGTATGAGATTATTACACAAGAGCACTACAACCTTCGTCATGACCAAGAAGTAATGTACTCGGATGAAGTCCACGCTTTCCAAGTAAACGAGAGTACGGGTACTCAAGATACTATTGATAAATCGGCAAAAGCAGGACTCCCAACGACACATCACAAGAAGTACAAGATATAAAAGTGTGATAAAATTGAGTTATGACCAAGACGGAGCAGTTATCACAACTCAACACGAAATGGCTCGCAGAATGCACATGCGAGCTACGCAAGACCGCAACACAGGATGTGACAGGATTTGGTAACGCCGATGCGCGTATTGTGTTCATTGGCGAAGCACCAGGCGCAAAGGAGGACAAAGAGGGTCGCCCATTCATCGGCTCCGCAGGAAAGTTTCTCGATGAGATGCTCGCAAGCATCAAGATGAAGCGTGAGGATATCTATATCACGAACATTGTAAAATATCGCCCACCCGAAAACCGCGACCCATCTCCTGAGGAGATTGCGAGCTGTTCTATGTGGCTCGAAGAAGAAATAAAAATCATTGACCCTGACCTGATCATTTTCCTGGGACGCTACTCGATGAACTATTTCTTTCCTAAAATGAAAATTTCAGAGGAGCACGGAGAGCTCTCCACGGAGAAGCTCTTTGGACGCCTCCGCAACTTCCTCCCCCTCTACCACCCAGCAGCTGCGCTCTATAACGGCTCACTTCGTGAGGTGCTCAAGGCTGACTTTGCACGCATCCCAAAAATTCTCAAAATGATCGAGGAACAAAACCCCTGCGATACCCATATGATATAAACGAAAAACAACCCGAGCATTTCTGCTCGGGTTGTGTATTTGTAAACAATGAAGTTACGCAAGTGCTTGCATGACGATGTCTTTGACCGGCGTCCAGTGCGAGAAGAGGAGTCCGTCTTCTGTTGCGATTCCCACCATCCCAGGCAAATCTGCGAGGTCGAACTCGCGCACATCTTCCCCTTCGTCGCCGACGGGGATAAGATCGCTAGTGTCTTCAACACAGATCATAAATAGAAACATCGTGTGAGGAGCCCTGTAATTCGACTTGTCTCCTTCGTAAATGAGGATCAAGTCTTGCTCGTCAATAATGAGTCCTGTTTCCTGCCGAAGTTCACGAACAACAGTTTCCTCGGGGGTTTCTTTTCCTTCTTTTCCACCACCAGGAAATTTCCAGCGGGGGTTGTCCTTCTTTTGGTCACGCACGAGTGGGACTTTCCTTGTTTTCGTGTTCACCAAAAAGACACCCGCATACCAATCATCCAGACCATTACTGGGTATCGTTGGTTCAAACAATTTGTTCATAGCACACCTCCAAAGTTAAAGAACTGCAATGTTTTACGACAATTCCTTTCTATTCTAGCACCTTTGGATGCTTTTGTCAATACCTTCGGGTAATGTCTAAACACATTTGGCACTTTTTACTAGACTTAGATAATGAGCGTAAAAATGGCTAAAAACATACAAGAAGAACGTGCGCGATGGGTACTCCCCCTCGCAAACAAGGAAATGAAGA
>JBAZWZ010000012.1:0-22021 GCA_041660105.1 Minisyncoccota bacterium
GTTTGAGGCCCGTGAGAGATGATCACGTTGATAGGCTCTATGTGTAAGACGAGTAATCGTTTCAGCAGAGGAGTACTAATACGCCGATTCTTATTGGGAATTTGAAAATCACAATCATTATTTGTTTTACCGACGCACCATTTATGGTGCTTGGTTGCTTGTTTTTACCTGTAGAATGAAATTGTATTTACAATAATACGATTGAATGTTTAGTTCTGGTGGTTCAGCGCTGTGGTCACACCTGATCTCATTCCGAACTCAGAAGTTAAGCGCAGTTGCGGCGATGATACTCGCAAGGGGAAAGTAGCTTGCCGCCAGAACTAAGGATTCAATCATAAAAATAAAAACCGCAGACGTACTCCGTTTGCGGTTTTTATTTTTACAATTTAATTCTTCTCTTGGAGGTGTCAGTTATTTTCGCCTTGCGAGCTCGCAAGGGGCTGAAATGCGAGTGCCCGTAGCATTTCAGGGACGGAGGCGGACGCGCCGAGTCGGGGTCGCGGAATTTTTCACCAGAAAAATATCCGTGACAGTGTGCAGTCGCCAGAACTGAGGGCTCGTACGGAAATAACTTCCCCATTTTCATCTCACATTTGCACGCATCATACCCGAAAAATCCCTCAACATATCTTGATATGCTTCAGTATTTTTCAAATACGCTGCGCACAAATCTGAGCGAAAATCGGAAAACCTATTTCCGTACGAGCCCTCTGGATTCAATCGAAAAAGAAAAGCCACGAACGCTTCGCGTTCGTGGCTTTTCTTTATCTGCCTATGATATAATATCTGCATATGGATTGGTCTCAAAAACGAAGGATTATTTATGCATCGGTGGTCGTGGGGGTTATCATTCTTCTTGCTGCGTACCCTGTGTATAAACTCGTTAGCAAACCTCCAACTTGTTCTGATAATAAAAAAAATGGCACAGAGACTGGCGTAGACTGCGGAGGCCATTGTGCGCTTATGTGTCTTTCTGACATAAAACAACCTCGCGCAATTTGGGCAAAAGTATTTCAGACCGATGGACGAACCTATGACCTTGCTGCGTACATAGAAAATCCAAATGTAAACGCTGGAGTAAGAAGCGCGCGCTACACAATAAAAGTACTTGACCGTAGTGGAGCAGTACTTGTTGAAAAGAATGGAACAACGGAAATTGCGCCATCATCACAAATTCTTCTTTTTGAGGCAGGGGTGGTGTTTACAGGTTTGCCCAACAGTGTAGAGTTATCATTTGATTCAACCGATCTCTCGAAATGGTTTAAGGCAACCGCAGCTCCTTCTCCTGTGATGACAAAAAATCAAAGTTTAAAAAATGTTGACACCAACCCACGCTTTGATGCGGTTATGGTAAACACTGACTCAGTAAATGACATTAACAATCTTACAATAAGTGCGATTATTTATGATACATCACGAAATCCTGTAGCTGTTTCGAAAACATTTGTTGACAGTATCCCAAGGGGCGGGGAACAAAATATCTTCTTCACATGGCCAAGCAAGATTACTAAACACGCAAAAGGAGAAATGTGTACGGTCCCACTTGATACAATAATTTTGATTGACAGGTCTGCATATATGAATATTGGAAATGCGACCCCTACAGAGCCATTTGAAACCGCAAAAAAAGCGGCAAAGTCGTATAACGAACTTGTGGGTCCATCAGATAAAGTCGGAATTGTTTCTTTTTTTGACATTGCGACAAGTACTGTTGATTTTGAACTTTCATCTGATCATACTGCTACTCGTACAGCAATAGAAAGTCTTTCTGTGGTTCTTCCAAAGAAAGGTACTATTCAGAACATTAATCTGGGTGATGCGCTGAGTGTATCTGAAGCGGAACTTCAAGGAGCTCGTCATACCCCTGAAACAAAAATGGCAATCGTTACGTTATTAAACGGTAATACCACGCGCCCTCTCGACCCCTCTGACTCAAATAATTATTCATACGCGCAAAACTATGCAGCGGGGATAGCTACAAATCTACGAAAAAGTGGGGTAAATATATATTCGATAGGTATGGGGAAAAATGTAAACGAATCATATTTGCGTAACCAAATTGCAGGGAGTGCAGCGCACTATTTTAGCACCTCCACAAACGACGTTCTTCAGACAATCTATAATGATGCGTCTCAGGTCCTATGTCCGACAGAAAATTTTATTACCGAAACCGTTATTACGTCACGCGCAATCTTCGCACAATAAGAGACCTTGCAGAAGAATGCAAAGGGACGTAGTATGGGTTTATGCAGGTTTTTACGCTTATTCAAGAAGTATTTTCTCGAAAGACATCCATGGATTGGGTGCTTCTTTTTACAACGCTCACGGTTGCGTTTTTTGGACTTATTACCATGAACGCATTTATGGGTGAAAATGCATTTTTTGAAAAACAACTTATCTCTCTTGCTGTCGCAGTCGGGGCATTTTTTGTTGCAACCCGCGTGGATACTGATATGCTCAAGCGCACCAATGTTTTGGTGACACTTTTTATCATTATGAGCGCGCTACTCATCATCCTTTTTGGGCTTGGTCACGTAGCAAAAGGTGCACAAAGTTGGTTTAAATTTGGAACGTTTGCATTTCAGCCAGCGGATGCAATGAAACTTCTCCTTATCCTTATTCTTGCAAAATATTTTTCGCGTCGGCACGTGGAGATCGCGCATTTCAAACACATTATGGTGTCGGGAATATATGCGTTTATCCCGTTCGTACTCGTCCTCCTCCAGCCTGACTTTGGTTCCGCGATGATTATTTTCTTTATTTGGTTTGGAATGATTTTGGTTTCAGGAGTCTCGAAAAAACATCTTGCAATTGTATTTTTTGCTGGGGTGGTTGTTTTCGCGGGGCTCTGGATGGAGAAATTTGAGCCATATCAAAAGGCACGTGTGATGACATTTTTGAATCCAATGTCGGATATACGGGGTACTGGCTATAATGTGTACCAGTCAACAATTGCAGTCGGCTCAGGGCAGGTGACTGGTAAAGGCGTAGGGTATGGGACACAGTCGCGCCTCCGTTATCTTCCTGAATATCGCACGGACTTCATCTTCTCGGCTTTTGCGGAGGAATGGGGCTTTATTGGGGTCATTATTTTGTTTGGTCTTTTTGCCCTTATAATTTGGCGTATTTTGGCTATTGCGCTCGTGGGTGCGACTAACTTCGAGATGCTCTATGGAGCTGGAGTAGCGGTATTTATTATTGCGCATTTTTTTGTGAATATTGGGATGACTATCGGGCTACTTCCCGCGACAGGAGTCACGGTGCCCTTTATGAGTTTTGGTGGTTCACATCTTCTCGTCGAGTTTACTGCGCTTGGGCTTCTGGTGAGTATGAAGAAAAGCGCACGTCCCGCTCATAGGAGTGCGCTTTCTCATGAGTTTTTGGGGCTATAGAATTACCAAGTGGTGTCGGTAGTAGATCCTGGGGAATCGGTCATTCGTATTGCATAAACAGGACGAACTGGGTCATAAAATTGATCGCCTGATGAAGGGTATCCCCCTTCAAGGGCACAGTTTGAGAGAAGTTTATAGTGCGCTCCATCAGACTTGTACAGGTATGCGCGAGAATTAGTTGACACTGAGCAGTCAACGGGGTTCTTTCCCCCCAATGGATCTCTGGGTAATGACCCAATCATATTTGCTGCAACGAGTCCAGGAATCCAATTTCCGCTGTTATCTACAAAGGAATCGCCAATTTCTGAAGAAAACCATACTTCTCCTGTATCGGGGTAAGTACCATTTTGCGAAAAATAATGGTTAATTGCGGTGTTGAGCTCGATAAGCTGAGCCTTGCGTGTGGCGTCACGTGTTTTTGCACGCGCAGATGACAGAGCTACTAAAATAACCCCTGAGAGCACGCCAATAATTGCGATTACTACAATGAGTTCTATGAGAGTGAACCCACCTAAGTTTTTCTTACCAGAAAAATTTTGGCGGGTGAAGCCTCGAGAAGTATTTCTTGTAGAGTTAGCACTAACCGAATTGTTTGTTCTTTGAATATTCATAGTTATTTTATGTTTTGCATTTCATGCATCACTCTCAGTTGTGCCTGGATTTGCTCCGCGGTTTTGACTGAGGGTATATTATTGCCGAGAACACCCGCGTATAAAAAAATGGTAATACCAAAAAAAACAATGGCAATACAAAGGAGAATAAAATTACCCGTTGTTTTGTCCTCGATTCCCGCCTTATTAAGCAGTTTAAACATATACGAGGGTTTTCCTTCTGAAGTTACCTTAGAAACCTTCCTTAAGGAATATCCACCTAGGTCCTTATCTTCATCAAATTCAATACCTTGCATAGAGTTTATTATACTCCCCTTATTTCTTTTCGTAAAGCAATTTAGTCTTTGAAACCATAGTTTCCTGTCCAAAATCTGAGGACACTTTTCGACCGAGTGATTGCCCTAGTTTGGCACGAAGAGCAGGGGATCCAATGAGAAGCTTGAGGCTGTTAGCTATTGCGTCTGGAGCGCGCGCGGGAACAAGAATCCCCGTCACCTCATCCTCAACAATCTCTGGGATGCCCCCCACTCGTGATGCTACGACAGGGAGCTCAGCAAATCCAGCCTCAAGAAGAACCAGCGCAAGGCCCTCAGTAATAGAGGGAAGAATGAAAATATCAAATGCGCGCATAAACTCTGCCGCATCCTTGGGGACCTCCAAGAGGAACACATTCTTATAAATATTGAGTTTCTTGATGAGCTCGGTAAGTTCACCACGTTTCTCTCCTGATCCAAGAATAAAATAAAATAAAGATGGATTTTCAGGAATAAGTTTTGCAAAAGCTTCTATGGAGTACTGAAGCCCTTTGTTGTTGTGAAATTCCGCAATCGTCCCCACAATCAGTGAATTTGGTATTTTCTGTATCCCTGCTTTTTCAAAAAGCATCCTCAAAGCTTCTTCTTTTGTGTAAAAATTTGGCTTTGCTATCCCGTTTTTAATAACAACAATTTTGTTATTTACAATTGGCCATCCCTCGGTGTTCTTTTTCATTGCTTCCGACACCGCGATCGTTTTGTGTGCAAAAATTACGGTAAGCCACGAGAAGAACTTGATAGCAATACGTTGCCAATGCGGGCGCTCTTCGTTGAATGCCCACCCGTGTGCGGTGAAGATGATATTTGGCACACCTGCAAGCCGTGCGACGAACGCCCCGACGCCGCTTGCTTTCGCGCTATTCAAATGCACGACCGCTGGTTTTTCTTTGCGAAAAATTGAAAATAATTCAATCAAAGATTTGACGTCATTTGTTATGTTGATATCGCGCGTAAGTGAGGCCGTGTGGATAACGCGAATATTTTTCTCGGCAAGCTTTTGAATAAGGGGTCCCGAGCCACCTGTTACGACCGCAACCTCAAAATGTTCCTTGGGGAGGCTTGTGGCGAGGTCGTAGACGTACTTTTGCGCCCCGCCAAAATTGGATTTAGTTATGACAAATAATATTTTCTTTTTCATGAGCGTTTTTGATTATAGCACTGGCGGGGCGAGGAGGGGGGTCGGGGGAACACCTGTTCCCCCGTGGAGGAAAAAGTTAAAAACCGGGGGTTTTTAAGGAGGGGATTCATCCCCGACGCTTCGCCAAAATTGGATTTTGTTATAACAAAAAGAATCTTTGTTTTTCGGCTAAACTGCTTTGTATCCAAAGCAGTCGCCCGAACATTTTGTGTACAAAATGTTTTAGGGGGTGAATTTTCCATAGGTGATGAAATTATAACCTTTTTGTGGTAGTCTTGGAAAGTATGAATACTCTTAATAGACGTGAGCCCCTTATTTTGTTTGCGGGGGATATCCTGGCGTTTTCTTTGGCGCTTTGGCTTGCCCTCGCGCTTCGTTATGGTTCTATCCCCACACCAGGGCTTCTCTCAGACCACGTGGCGCCGTTCACAGTCCTCTTTTTCTTGTGGACGTTTGTATTTTTTGTTGCGGGGCTTTACGAGAAACACACACTCGTGTTCAAGGGGAAACTTCCATCGCTCATTTTGAATACGCAGGTTATCAACAGTCTCCTCGCGGTCGTATTCTTCTATCTCGTCCCATCGTTTGGGATTGCCCCAAAAACAGTTCTCGCGGTTTATCTTGTTGTGTCATTTATTCTCGTTGTGATATGGCGTGTTTCTATTGTCCCGCATTTTGGTTTCCGCCATCGCGAGAAGGCTATTCTTATTGGCGCTGGTTCAGATATGCAAGAGCTCAAAGAAGAAATGAATGGCAATGAGCGCTATAATCTCACGTTCGTTTCATCTGTTGATCTCAACCAGCTCGACGGCATTGCTTTCCAAGAGGAAGTAGTTGAAAAAATATATAGCGAAGGCGTGACATCTGTGGTGATTGATTTGAAGCACGAAAAAGCAGATGCTATTTTGCCATCACTGTACAATCTTATTTTCTCTAATGTGCGCTTTTTGGATATGTACAAAGTGTATGAAGAAGTATTCGACCGCATCCCACTTTCCCTTGTTGGCTACAACTGGTTTCTTGAAAATATTTCGTTTTCGCCACACACGATGTATGACACATTGAAGAGAATGATGGACGTCGCGATTGCGGGCGTGCTCGGCGTGGTTTCTCTCGTCGTGTACCCGTTTGTAATTGTTGCGATTAAGCTTGATGATAATGGTCCTGTGTTCCTTACCCAAGAGCGTATTGGAGCAGGTAATCGCATTATTAAACTTTGGAAGTTCCGCAGTATGCGTGGCAGCGACAAGGGAAAGTGGGTTACCGACGGCGACAATCGTATCACACGCGTGGGGCGCTTCTTGCGCAAGAGTCGCATCGATGAGCTTCCCCAACTCTGGAACATTGTTCGTGGAGACATTTCACTTATTGGACCACGCCCTGATATTGAGGCAATGGGGAAGAAGCTTGCTCAGGAGCTCCCGTATTACACCGTGCGCAATCTTATCAAGCCGGGGCTTTCCGGTTGGGCGCAAATCAAGCAAGATATTGCCCCACAGTCTCTTGAGGAAACCCGCGAGCGTCTTGCGTATGATTTGTACTATTTGAAAAACCGCTCGTTTATTCTTGATCTCATCATTGCCCTCAAAACAATGAAAACACTTCTGTCGCGCACGGGAAGATAGTATGGTAAAGTAGTAGGATTATGGAAAAACAATTAACGATGTTCATTACTGGTGGGGCAGGCTTGCCCGCCAACCACCATAAATCTATTAACCTCACCAAATAAAAACATGACCACAGACACAAAAACAGGACTCGTACTTTTTATAACCGGTGGGGCGGGGTACGTAGGAGCAATGCTTGCAGAGCAGTTTTCGAAGCGTCCTGATGTGAAGGAGATTATTTGTCTCGATAAAGAAGCAGAGCCAGATATCTTCCCTTCAAACCCAAAGATTACTTGGATTTCCGCCAACACCTCCGACGGCACCTGGCAGGAAAAAGTTGCCTCGAAGAATCCCGACATTGTTGTACACACTGCTTGGCAGATTCGTGAGATGTACGGAGATCAGAAAACAGAATGGAAGTGGAACGTTGACGGTTCTCAAGATATTTTTAATTTCGCATTTGGAACTCCCAGTGTAAAAAAGCTCGTGTACTTCTCAACCGTATCTTCATACGGCGCATTTCCTGACAACTCGATTGATCATTTCTTTACCGAAGATGAACCCTTCCGTGTATCGGAATATTTGTACGCAGAAGAGAAGCGCATCGTTGAAGAGAATCTCGAGAAGACTTATAAGGAAGTGAAAGAGAAAGGTGGGCACATTCCGGAGATTTATATTCTTCGTCCAGCAGCGATCACCGGCCCTCGCGGTCGCTACGCGCGTATTCGTTTTGGTCTTCAGTCAGCACTCTCTGGCTCACTCAAGGGGCAGAAGTCATTTGTCTATGACCTCATTTCCCTGATGGTTTCATGGGTGCCCGTGACTCCAAAATGGCTACGTCAGTACACTCACGAGGATGATATCACCGATATTGTTGCACTATTTTCATTTAGTGACCTCAGGGGTGATTACGAAGTTTTTAACATTGCACCTCCCGGAAAAGCGGTTCTTGGTCCTGATATGGCGCGCGCAGTAGGGAAGAAGATGCTCCCGATTCAGCCTTGGATGGCGCGCCTCGCATTTTTCTGGATGTGGCACCTCACCCGTGGGCGTGTGCCGACTTCAGCAGGGAGCTGGAGAGGATATTCATACCCGATTGCTGTTGATGGCTCGAAGCTCACGAAGCAATATGGATATAAGTACAAGTATGAATCCACAGAAGCCTTTGTAAAAAACACGGGACGTTACGAGGTTGATGCCCTAAAGTAATGTATGAATGTAGAAGTATTTAATTATCTCTACGGTTTCGCGCACACTAGTTCGGCGCTTGATTTTGCGATTGCATATATTGCCGAGTGGTACGGGATTGTTATCCTTGTCGCGCTTTTCCTATACCTTTTTGAGCATAGAGACAATCCCAAGAAGGGAGTGCGTGACCTTTTTGTGGTGGGCGCGACTGCAGTCTCAGCGTGGTTCATTGCTACGTTTTTTAAGGATGTTTTTCATACGCTTCGTCCATTCGATGCGCTTACGACTGTCATCCCACTTGTCTCTGAACATGGCTACGCGTTTCCTTCAGGACATGCGACGTTCTATATGTCACTTGCTACGTCCCTTTGGTATTATCATAAAAACCTCTCAATCTTTTTTGGTTTTTCTGCAATTCTCATTGGTCTTGCGCGCATCGCAGCTGGAATCCATTGGCCGGTTGATATTCTTGGCGGACTTATCCTCGGCTATGTTATCGGTTCGACTCTCTACAAACTCATCGATTCTCTCTTTGGAAAGGCAATGAGCACTTCCGCATCTGTCTTTTCAAAGAAGTAGCTATTTGTGGTTCTTTTTCTTGCCTGCGTGGTATACTTTTATCATTATTAAATGTAAAAGTTAGTCACCCATTTTTATGAAGAAATTACTCTTGCTCCTCAGTTTGCTTTTAATTCTCCCCCAAGTTTCTATTGCGCAAGTTGTTGGCGAGCGAAGTGATTATCCTGTTGGATTGTATCCTCTCACCGTTGCCTTTGATAATGTCACCAACTCTGTCTGGGTGGTAAACATGGTTGATAGCACTGTAAGTAAAGTTGACATAGCAAACGGCACTAGGGTTGATTTCCCTGTTGTTGCTGGACTAGGTGGAATTGCTTTCGATAATGTAACCAACTCGATATGGACGACAAATCATATGTCCAACACGGTCAGTAAGGTAAATATATATTCTGGTGCAAAAGTTGATTATGCTGTGGGATCGTTTCCTGTGGAGGTTGTATTTGACAGTGTTACTAAATCAATCTGGGTATCTAACTTGCATGACCGCACTCTTAGTAAGGTTAATATATATAACGGAACAAGAATTGATTATGCCACAGGACAAATATCTGTTGCCCTTGCTTTTGATAATATTACAAATTCACTATGGGCGGCAAATTATGAGTCCAACACGGTCAGTAAGGTTGATGTAAACAACGGAGTTATCCTTGGTGAATTTCCTGTCGGCGTAGGTCCAGATGGTATTGTTTTTGATAATGTTACAAATTCTGTTTGGGTCACAAATGCAAGCTCACATAGTGGTGGTTCAAATGCTAATACCTTCGCACGTAGTCTTAGTAAAGTAAACATATATACAGGAGCAAAAGTCGATTACGATCTCGGAACGTATACGGGGGGAATTGGTAATATTGCATTTGATAATGTGACCAAATCTGTTTGGATTGGGAGCTCTATGTATAACACTGTTTATAAAATAGATATATACACTGGAGAGAATATTGGAACTTACGCTACTGGACAAACGCCCTTTTCACTTGCGTTTGATAATATTACGAATTCTATCTGGGTCGCAAATATTAATGCAAATACAGTAAGTAAAATTTCAATCGGGGTTTCTCCTGTGACACCCCCTATTCCTGGCGGGACACCTCCAGTTCCTACTTGCACCACCAACTGCAATTCAAACATTATGTTCCTCCCTGGGGTTATGGGTTCGAGGTTGTATGACGGGCTGGGGAATCAATTATGGGTATCAATGAGTGATTCAGCGCAGTCAAATCTAGCTCTTGATTCTAATGGCAAAGATAATAATCCGTTTTATCCTGTTCACACGAAGGATGATACACATAACAATGGTGAGTTAGACGAAACTGGTATTGTTGATGATACTTATAACCTTAATATTTACCAATCATTCGTTGATAATCTTAAGGAGTGGAAAAACAACGAAAAGATTATTGAAGATTATTCATTCATTCCATACGACTGGCGCCTGTCTCTCGATGATATTATTACAAATGGCGCGACGAGTACATGTAATACTATATATGATAGCCCAACATACACATCCCCAGACCCATCTGGTCCGCACGATGACCTTTGCTATACAAAACAGCAGCCTTTCTCAGAGTCCTACATTCTGAAACAGCTTGAAGAACTCCAAAAAACTTCGCACACAAAGAAAGTAACAATTGTCGCGCACTCAAATGGCGGGCTTGTTGCAAAGGCACTTATTGAGAAACTCAAATTGGATGGGAATCCGCTCTATAATCAAATCGACAAAGTTATTCTGATTGCTGTGCCACAAGTAGGAACTCCCGACGCTCTCAAAGCACTTCTTCATGGTAACGGACTTGGTCCTTGGGATTCAGTCATGGATCCAGAGCGTATGCGTGCATTGATCCATGATATGCCCGTGGCGTATAACCTTCTTCCTTCAAGAGAGTTTTTTAGTACCGCTGTTAGTACTCCTTTAGCGATCTTTGATTCATCTCCATACTATTTAAACAGTGTTTTAAATTATGGACATGGAGTGACAAATTATACTGAACTCGAAGACTATCTTAATAATATTGAGGACAGGAGAACTCCGAGATACGACGAGATAAATTACGCCAACACTCTTAATGCAAAATTAATTACTGATGCCGAAACGACACACATGCTTCTTGATGCGTGGAGGCCTGCAACAAGCACAAAAGTCATTGAGGTTGCAGGATGGGGGGAGTATACACTTGGCGGAATTGGCTATAGAACGGAAAAAGATTGTTTAGATTCCACGTATGTTTTTGAGGGCCTCGCCCTAGTTCCTCATTGTAATCTATATGTTGATAAGCAAGTTTTGTATACCCACGATACGTTGAATGGCGATGGGACTGTTGTTTCTCCAAGTGCTCATTATTTGTCTGGTAAGAATGTAGCAAATGTGGAGAAATGGTGGGTGGACTTGGGGGAATATAATATTAAGGAGCGCCTTCCAGGGTTTGCGCTTTCGCATAAAAATATTTTTGAAGTGCCTGGGTTGCTTGATTTGATTAAATCGAATATTAGTAATATTCCAAGTACTTTTGATTATGTTTCTCAAGCACAGCCAACTTCTGCGTTTGCCTATACCCGCATTCAGCTTAATTCTCCTCTCACACTAAATCTCTATGATTCAGCAGGCAATCATACTGGATTAACAGCGACAGGAGAAGTCGAGGAAAACATTCCTGGTTCGCGATATCGAACAATAGGAGAGTCAAAATATATCCTTGTCCCTAAAGACGTCGCAACCACACTGAGACTCGAGGGGTATCGTGGGGGTTCATTCTCGCTAAACATTGACACTCTGAGCGGTGATACAATTACTGCAAGTACGACATTTGCAGCGATTCCGTCGTCAACTTCAACGATAGTTACAATGGATTTGCCTGCCAACACTGAGATTCAAGCCCTAGGCGCACTCAAGGTTGATTTTAATGGTGACGGCACGACAGATGTGCAACTTGCTCCAAAGGTTGGCGAGGATGTGCTCCCAGACGCTACTGCGCCTGTTACGAGCGTATCTTTGAGCGGGACTCTTGGCAATAATAGTTACTACACTTCTGATGTTACAGTTACACTTTCAGCAGTTGATGACGCTATTTCTGGTGAGATTTCGTCTGGTGTTGCAAAAACAGAGTACTCTCTTGATGGTGGTATAACTTGGAATAACTACACTGCTCCCGTTGTCGTGTCTACTGAAGGGACAATGACGATACTGTATCGCTCAATGGATGGTTTAGGTAATCAAGAGCAAGCAAAAAGCGAAACCTTGCATATTGATATGACCGCACCAACTATATTCGCTTCTGATACGTCTGCGGAGCAGCTTACGACGAGCGGAACTCCTTTAGTTATCGCTGTGACCGTAGAAGATAGTATTGATGCCAATCCTATCTTCTACACAGATGTTCCGCTCACTCAAACATTTGCTCCAGGGATTACAAATATATTGATAACTGCTCACGACATAGCAGGCAATATCGCCACCTCAAGTATCGCAGTGACTGTCTATTCAAGCCCTATCGCTGACCCCGACGGCGATGGTGTTCCCAATCAAGACGATGTGAAGCCGTTTGACTCTACCGTCTTTGCGAACCTCACCATACCAAGTGAATACTCGCTTTGGGAGAAGGAATCATTTGACCTACCATTCTCTGTGGCAGGAAAGGGGAACGTTACAGTTACACTCTCAAGCACCTATTACCAAGCAGGTTCGTCGCCAATCAAGGACAACATGGGGACAATAATTCCAGCGACTGTCACGGTGGTTGATGGTGTTATTAGTATTGTTTTCTCGCAAGATACTAAAGAGCCTAAAAATTACGCACTCACGATAGCAACAAAGAAAGGTAATACCAAGGAGCGCAAGTCTCTCAAAGAAAAGAGAGATCACGAGTTGGACAATGAGAGGAAAAGTGAACTTGAAAAAGAGCTCAAGTTTGCAAGGGCAGAAATCACTCTAAGTATCCTTAATACTACCGCAAACAAATCTACGACCGCAATAAGTGCTGTGAGTATCTACGACAAACAGCAGACCGCACAACTTCAGTATAAGTATAAGGATACAAACCACAGTACAACGCTTTTGCTCAAGTCTGACGATGTACTCAGGCTCAAGAAAGGGCAACCACTTGAGCTAACGGTTAAAGTTACTGGGATTAAAAAGAACGTTCCATTTAGCGCCAACATCTCAGGAAACTTTACTACGCTGAGCGTGATACAAGAGGAGGAACACGACACTGACAACGACCGTAAGCAGACCAAATTCTCGGTCTTCTTTCCACTGTCAGCACAAGCAACTCAGGAATCTATCATAATTACCACAACGGTAAACGGAATCACATCGACTGATGTAGTTGGGGTGAGGCTTGAGGATTAATACCTGTGGCAGGAGTATTAAGTGTACTTATTAGAATTAATTAAATTAAATTTATGGAAAAAGCATTAAATTGGTTTACACAAAAAAAAACATTTTTTATTAGTATAATTTTTGCATTCCTCTATCCTCTCTCAAGGTATTTGATAAAAACTGACTCAGGGCTGTGTTTAAATATTGGACAAAACGAAAGGTTTGCATATTGGGTAACAACATGTAATTTTGCCACAGTTATTAGTTTCTTTGCGATTGGCGTTGCTTTGGCTTCATTGTTGTTTTTCGCATTAAAGAAACAGGCAATATTTATTGTTTGGAAAAAATTTACCTTTATTTATTTATTTATTTATTTATTTATTGTAATAGTCACTCCTTGGTATGAAGGAGATGGTTTTTTGGCCATTGGAAAAGACTTAGTTGGCATAGCTCTGACATTTCTGTATGTAATAATCTCCGTTTACATTATTCTTAATAAATCCCTCAAAAAGAATTCTTAACTAAAGTATGCCAACATTCTTTGCAACACCTAGCATCACGATCACAATATTCTCTTCCCCCACAGCTGATCCAGACGGAGACTGTGTAGTCAATGCAGATGACGTGAATCCGTTTGACCCAAATGTTTTTGCAAATCTCATTATCCCCGCAGAATACTCATTCTGGGAGAAAGACAGATTTTCTCTGCCATTTTCTGTGGCAGGGAAAGGTATTGCGAAGCTGACACTTCCAGCTACTTATTACAAAGTATCTGAAAATCCAATCAGAGACGCACAAGGGGTAGTCGTGTTATCAACAAGTACAGAAGTAGATGGAATCATAACCATTAGTTTCTCACAGAACACTAAGGAACTTATGACGTACTCACTCGAGCTCACTACTAAGAAAGGGAACACTAAGGAACGTGAGTCAATTAAAAACAAGAGGGACCATGAATCAGATAATGAGAAAAGACATGATCTCGAAAAAGAACTCGATTTTGCTTCCGCTCCAATTATTTTGTCACTGCAAAGTCTAAGTTGTCCTAATACAACTTCTGAAACCGCGACCGTTAATATTTATGACAAACAGCAAAATGCTCAAGTTCAGTACAAGTACAAAGACATAGGAACTCTTGATTTCGTAATGAAGTCTGATGATGTCATAAAGATAAAAAGGGGACAACCACTTGTACTTACAATCAAGGTCACTGGAGCAAAGAAAAATGTACCGTACGATGTATCTTTGGCGGGTAATTTCACTACGTTATCAACAGTGCAAGAGGAAGAACATCACGATAATGATGACAGAAAGCAGAAGGCGTTCACACTCTTCTATCCGCTCTCAACACTGAGCACACAAGAGAATATTACTGTTAATTTAACCGTGGGCGGTGTGACAAAGAGCGTAGTGATTGGTGTGAAGTTTGAAGAATAATTGATGATAAATAATTAACTCAGTTAAAATAAAAAAATTATGATAAATTCTAAAATAATAAAGACAATAAGTGTGTATACTGGCTTGGTGTTTGCGCTTTTGATATATTATGTATCGTACAATGCTGATAAATTGGGTCTACCGTTTTCCTATCAAGATTTTTGTTGTATTGATGATAGAAAATTGAATTTGTTTCTTATTCTCATTCCAGCCTCAGTTTTCTTTGTATTGTCGAGCTATTTATCACGCACTTTTGTGAAATTTGGAGTATTTACTGCTATTTATTTATTTATTTATTTATTTCATTGTACCAACTCAAGCAAATGGTTATATTTGGTTTCAAAGAGAAACAGTGTCTTTTTTGGGCACCATAGTATATTCGGTTATTTCAGCTGTTGTAGTGCTTCGCGGTTATACAAAGAACCCTCGATAATTTATGTTTGATTTTGCTACCTCAAGCATTGCAGTAACGGTCTACTCAAGTCCAACCGCAGATCCTGACGGTGACGGTGTTCCCAATCAGGACGACGTGAAGCCCTTTGATGGCACCGTCTTCGCAAATCTCATTATTCCCGACGAGTATTCATTGTGGGAAAAGGATTCATTTAATCTACCATTTTCTGTAGCAGGAAAAGGGAATGTGTCTCTTTCTCTCTCTAATACCTACTATCGTGTAGGAATCTCTCCTGTAAAAGATAGTAATAATGCTAGTGTTCCTGCAACAATCACTACGGTGAATGGCGTGATAACTATTTCATTCTCTCAAAACACAAAAGAACTCAAGACGTACACATTAACTCTCGCAACTATTAAAGGTAATGTAAAAGAAAAAGATTCTATCAACAAAAAGAAAGATCATGAATCAGACGAGGAACGAAGGCATGCTCTCGATAAGGAAATTAAGTTTGCAAACGCTGAAATCGCTCTCAGTATCATAAATACCACTGCAAACAAGACAACATCCGCGACAAGCATTGTAAACATCTATGACAAACAGCAGACAGGTCAACTCCAGTACAAGTACAAGGATACAAACCATACCACCACTCTTCTTCTAAAATCAGATGACGTATTAAAACTTAAGAAGGGTCAACCGCTTGAGCTTACGGTGAAAGTAACGGGGATCAAGAAAGATGTACCGTTCACGACTAACATTGCGGGGAACTTCATTGTGCTGATCGTCGTACAAGAAGAGGAACACGATAATGACAACGATCGCAAGCAGACGAAGTTCTCACTCTTTTACCCACCCTCAACGTCGTCAGCTCAAGAAAATATAACTATCACTACCACCGTCAATGGTATCACGCAGATGGATGTGGTCGGTGTGAGATTTGAAGAATGATAATCTGAAAGAGGTTTATTAAGCGTGCTTATTAAAAAATAATTAAATTATATTATGGACAAGGCAAATAAGTGGGTGACAAAAATATACTGGGCAATTATTGGAGCATGTGGCTTGGGTGCAATTGTAGCCATAGTTTCGTGGTCTCTCGCAAGCCTTAACAGTGGTGTATGTTTTAGTTCTTTATCACCTCACGGTAATCTTTGTTTTGATTTCATATTTATTTTTAGTATTTTTGTATTTATTTTTGTTGAAGTTCTAGTTCTTGTAATATTAAATAAGAAAAATATATTTGAATCATGGGTAAAATTTACTTTTATTTATTTATTTATTACATCGCACCATCTAAATGCGACGCTTATCTGCCTATCTGTAAACAAACCGTATGGTTTTTTCTAACATCTCTTTATGCTCTCGTGTCAGTTGTCTTCATCGCACTCAAATCCTCCCAAAAGAATTCATAATCTCGTGACGCCCACCGCAAACAAAACGACATCTGAAAATAGTGTGGTAAATATTTACGACAAGCAACAGAATGCTCAAGTACAATATAAATACAAGGATATTGGAACTCTTGACTTCGTAATGAAGTCGGATGATGTCATAAAGATTAAAAAGGGACAGCCACTAGTTCTTACTATTAAGGTCACTGGAGTAAAGAAAAACGTGCCACAGGATGTGTCTTTGTCGGGGAACTTCACTACGTTATCAACAGTGCAAGAGGAAGAACACCACGATAATGATGACAGAAAGCAGAAAGCATTCACGCTCTTTTACCCGCTTTCAACGCAAACAGCAATAGAAAATATTTCGGTTAATTTGACCGTAGGCGGGATAACAAAGAGTGCAGTATTAAGTGTGAAGTTTGAGGATTGAAACCAGTGGATGGTTTATTTAGTGTGAATAATAGAATTAAATATAAAATGATAAAAAAGATATTAAATTGGTTTACAACAAAAAAATTGTTCTTCTGAGTGCTCTTGTTTTCTTTGTTTATTCTTTCGTGTCCAGCTACCCTATTGCTTTTGGGTTGTGTAAAAATATTGCTGTTTGGTCAAGTGGTACAGAATATTGTAGAGATGGCAGTATTTTTCCTGAATCACTTGGTCAACTTGTTGGATTCCTCTCTCTCTCTTCGTGTTGTCCCTCATCACCTACTGGATGAAAGAACAAGTTTTCCGTGCGTGGTGGAATTTTGCTAGCAATTGGGTAGTTTTGATCATATTTGCAACTTTCTTTTTCGAGATAATGGGAGATGGGGGAAGTCTAAATATGGGTGGAGGTTTCGAGATACTGATTCTTGGAATACTTTATACCATTATGATTATTGGATCTATTGTTAAAATTGTAAAAACATATCTTAAAACTCGCTAATTTTGTGACATCGCTTGTGGAGGAAATAGGGATGACTCACTGTTCTCATTAATATCGACACTATTTTAGCAAGGCCAGTGGAAGTCTACATATTTCAGATGCTTGTTATAGCTATTGCAAAAGTCTCAAAATTCCGTAGAATGAACCCATTATGTGGAAAACACGAATTGGAGCAATTTTATTGTTGATTATTGGCGCAGGAATTGGGTATTTTATTTATGCTGGAGATGAAGCGCTCCATGCGGGCAAAACGGTGAAGGGTCAAGCCATCGCGGAAAAGTTTCCGTTTAAGCTCGGTCTCGACCTTTCGGGCGGCGTACAGCTCGTGTACCAAGCTGATGTCACTTCGATTAAACCAGCTGAGGTCAAGAATGCGATGGACTCGCTTCGCGACGTCGTTGAGCGCCGTGTGAACGCCTTCGGTGTTTCTGAAGCGCTTGTTCAGGTTGAGGAGAAGGGTGGCATCACGGGCGCAGTCGACGAGAGACTCATTGTACAGCTTCCTGGCATCACTGATGTGAAGAAGGCAGTTGAGATGATTGGGCAGACGCCAAAACTCGAGTTTATGACCGAGCGTTCAAAGGCCGAAATTGATGCTTACAACAAAGCAGTAACGAAGCTTCAAGAAGATCAGAAAGCAGGGAAGCCATTAAATATTCCCGCAGTAGTTATTGCAGGTGTGTATCAGCCGACAGAGCTCAACGGTCGTTTCCTCGATCACGCAGTTCTTGAGTTTGATGCGACCACACGTGAGCCTATTGTATCCGTAGTTTTCAACGCACAAGGTTCAGATATCTTTGCGAAGATGACCAAGGACAATGTTGGCAAGACTATCGCTATCTACCTCGACCGTGAGCTCGGCAACCCAGAGCCAATCTCCGCACCTGTTGTGCGTGAGGCTATCGTGGGTGGCAAAGCACAAATCACGGGCAAGTTTACCGCACTTGAGGCGAAGACCCTTGTTGGTCGTTTGAACTCTGGTGCGCTTCCTGTAGACAAGCTCGACCTCCTCTCGACACAGACTATTTCAGCACCTCTTGGTGCACAGGCGCTCAATGCGGGCGTATGGGCGGGAATCTGGGGACTCATTATTGTCGCAGCGTTCCTCATCCTCTGGTACCGCCTCCCTGGCATCGTGGCAGTTGTTGCTCTCTCGATTTACGTTGTGACAATGCTCGCACTCTTTAAGATTTTTAGCATTACGCTCACCGCAGCAGGTCTCGCCGGTTTCATCCTCTCGATGGGTATGGCTGTTGATGCAAACATCCTCATCTTCGAGCGTACCAAGGAAGAGCTTCGCAAGGGGCACGGAGTTCATGATGCGATTCGCGAAGGTTTCGCGCGTGCGTGGACATCTATCCGCGACTCAAACATCTCAAGTATCATTACCGCGATTATTCTCTTCTGGTTTGGTACGAGTTTGATCAAGGGGTTTGCGCTTACGTTTGGTCTCGGTGTTATCATCTCAATGTTCACCGCGATTTCAATTTCGCGTACGTTCCTCTTTGCATTGCCATTTAATGGACACGGTTCATTCGTGAGAACGCTTTTTGGTAGCGGTTTCTTTAAGCTCAAATAATAATATGTTCATCGTAAAATATCGTAAAATTTTCTTCACCCTTTCCGCCATCGTTATTGGACTTTCGTTCTATGCGATGATTACCAAGGGATTCAACGCAGGTATTGATTTCAAAGGTGGCTCGCTCATCGAGGTTTCCTACGACAAGCGTCCAACTATTGAAACTCTCGACTCTGCGCTCAAAGCAGCTGGGTTTGAAGGTGCGCGCATCCAAATGGCAGGGGATACTGATGTGACCGTGAAGACGCTCGCTCTGACAGAGCCTGAACGTCAAAAGCTCACCGCCACTCTTGCCGTAAAGGGCACCCAGATGACTGAGAAGCAGTTTAGCAACATTGGGCCAACCATCGGCGCTGAGCTCCGCTCAAAGGCGTGGTACTCGATCATCCTCGTGATCCTCGGTATCGTGCTCTTCATCGCGTACGCATTTCGTCATGTGTCTGAGCCTATTTCTTCTTGGAAGTACGGTTTGATTACCTCAATGACACTCTTCCACGACATCATTGTTCCTGCGGGAGTATTCGTGTGGATGGGCAAGGAAGTTGATACTCTTTTTGTGGTGGCTCTGCTCTCTATTATGGGTATTTCGGTGCACGATACGATTGTGGTGTTTGACCGTATTCGTGAGAACTTGAAACTTCGTGTTTCAAATGATTTTGCAACAACGGTCGGCACATCACTTCGCCAGACATTCACGCGTTCGATTAACACATCACTTACCGTGATGCTCGTACTCGGCGCACTTTACTTCTTTGGTCCTGCATCAACAAAAGACTTCTCCCTCATCCTCTGGATCGGTGTGTTCGTAGGTACATACTCGTCGGTATTCATCGCATCACCACTCCTTGTGGTTGCAGAGAAATGGCAGAAGAGGGGATAAGTTTCGATAAAACTTTTTAAGTAAAAATACCGATTTTCCTGAAGGAAAATCGGTATTTTTATTGCCATAAAACAGGTACATTTTATGCCCCAAAATAAGCCTAAAATACCCATATTTTATAAGATAGAATATCCCCTTGACTTCTATTTGGCATAAGTATATACTGCCAGAGCGCTTATGAAGGCGCTTTTGTTTTCAGGCGGAGAAATCCACTTAAAAGCAAAGGTCTTTGACAACTACATATGTAAACATCTACGAATTTATCGGAACTTTTCAGGTTCAGATAAATTCACAAATTGGATTGCAAGTCCAAGTTTAGAAAATGCTTATTTTGATTCTTAGCAGATTGAAATAAGTATGTGAGTAAATAATTTCCGAAGGGAACATTAGAGAGTATTTTTTCTTTTGTTCCGTTCTTGAGAGTTGATTAAATTCTTTTTAAGAGAGTTTGATCCTAGCTCAGGATGAACGCTGGCGGCGTGGATAAGGCATGCAAGTAGAACGCCCAGCCCATTCAGAATTTTATTGTGATACAATGTTTTTATGTATTATCTATATTTGTTACGAAGAGAGTCAAATCCTCGAGAGACATATATCGGTTACACCAACGACTTAAAAAGGCGATTGGAAGAACATAATAAACCTACATCAACCAAACGGTCTTTCACACAAGAAAGAGGCGATTGGAAGTTGGTGTACTATGAAGCGTATTCTGCGAAGGAAGATTGTGTTGCAAGAGAAAAATCTCTCAAGCAATATGGTTCATCTCTCGCAGGTCTTAAAAAGAGAATACGCTTCAGTCTCTCAATAGAAAGTTGAATGGGCTGGGAGTTGCGAACGAGGTAGTAATACATAGGTACACACCCCCGAGTCAGGAATAACCTACCGAAAGGTAGGCTAATACTTGATAGTCCCGCAAGGGTAAAGATTTATCGCTTGGGGAGTGGCCTGTGCAGTATCAGCTAGTTGGTAGGGTAATGGCCTACCAAGGCAATGACGCTTAGGAGAGCTGAGAGGCTGACCTCCACCGATGGTACTGAGACACGGACCATACACCTACGGGTGGCTGCAGTCGAGAATCTTCCGCAATGGACGCAAGTCTGACGGAGCGACGCCGCGTGATCGATGAAGTCTTTCGGGATGTAAAGATCTTTTATGAAGGAGAAAGTTTTGATAGTACTTCATGAATAAGGGGTTGCTAAACTCGTGCCAGCAGCAGCGGTAATACGAGTACCCCAAGCGTTATCCGGAATTATTGGGCGTAAAGGGTGTGTAGGCGGTTATGTTAGTCTTTTGTCAAAGCCTCCGGCTCAACCGGAGAATTGCGAGAGAAACGGCATAACTAGAGGGTGCGAGAGGTTTGCGGAACTCATGGTGTAGGGGTGAAATCCGTTGATATCATGGGGAACACCTAAAGCGAAGGCAGCAAACTGGCGCATTTCTGACGCTGAAACACGAAAGCGTAGGTAGCGAATGGGATTAGATACCCCAGTAGTCTACGCCCTAAACGATGATATCTAGCTATTCGGAGTATCGACCCTCTGAGTGGCACAGCTAACGCGTTAAGATATCCGCCTGGGAAGTACGACCGCAAGGTTAAAACTCAAAGGAATAGACGGGGACTTGCACAAGCGGTGGATCAGGTGGCTTAATTCGATGGTAAACGAAGAACCTCACCAGGGTTTGAAACTCATAGGAAAGACCTAAGAAACTAGGTAACTCCGCAAGGATCTATGAGCAGGTGATGCATGGCCGTCGTCAGTTCGTGGTTTGAACTGTCCCCTTAAGTGGGTCAACGAACGCAACCCTCGTTGTCTGTTATACGTGTCAGACGAGACTGCCCCCGCCTTAGGTTTTGAAAGCTAATTATTTTAGTTGTTCGAAAGTTAAGGCGGGGGAGGAAGGAGAGGATGACGCCAGGTCAGCATGTCCCTTTGATACCCTGGGCTGCACACTTGATACAATGGTCACTACAACGGGTCGCGACGAGGTAACTCTGAGCTAATCCTAATAAAGGTGGCCCCAGTTCGGATTGAGGGCTGAAACTCGACCTCATGAAGTTGGAATCGCTAGTAATCGCGGGTCAGCTATACCGCGGTGAATACGTTCTCAAGTCTTGTACTCACCGCCCGTCAAGTCAGGGGAGCCGTGAGTACCCGAAATCCCATCTTGTATGGGCTTAAGGTAAGCATGGTGACAAGGACTAAGTCGTAACAAGGCACGGCTAGCGGAAGCTGGTCGTGAATCAATTCAAAATATAAA
>JBAZWZ010000013.1:0-13026 GCA_041660105.1 Minisyncoccota bacterium
ATTTAGAAAAGAAGATTAGTGTTTGGAATGATTACTACAACAACCTTGAACACTGTGGACTTAATGGCAAGACACCTAATGAAATGTTAGAGTTATGGAAAGTGCCAAATGTCCTTAGTTAAAACAAACAAAAAACAGGGCACATTCTGCCCTGTTTAGGTCTCCTTGTACTAACACGGAAGGTTCAAGCGTTTCCCAATATTCATAACCTGGCAACGCAAATCTCTTTCTGTTTTATCATTCCACACGAGGAATTCTTTGTGGACGAGATTCATACATCCACGGAGGTTTTGCTTCCGTGGATCCGATTTGCTCATCTCACGAACTTCTTGCTGGCAAAATGTTTTTAAATCCACGTTGTCAGTCTGACTCCCCCGAGCGACAACACGAGAATATCTTGTTTCAACAAATGCATCGACACCAATCAGGACAAATTTATCGCCATATCGCTCCGACAAGGCTTCAATCTCACCGATGCAACAAATTGACTCAATGATTGAGGGGTTACATCCCCTGTCCTTCTCAGCCTTCTGTGCGAGGCTCTTCATAATGTAGTCCGCGCCAAACTTCTCACGCAGGTCGTTCGCAATAAAGACGAGAGAGTCCCGCCCTTCAGGCAAATCACGTTTTATCCGTTCGCATTCAAGAAATTTTCGAACTTCGTAATATCCGACGTAGTATTGCTTGCGAAGGATACTGGCAACGGTTGTCTTCCCCGCACCATTCATCCCCGTGATACCAATGATATTCACATTTTGTTCCATCTTGAATCCTCCTGAACACAGGTTAAATAGGAACCAACTCCTATCGTCATACTGCCAGAAGATTGAGAGGAGAGCAAGTCTCGATTTGGGCCTCCGGTCCGATTCTCGCCTCAGGCACAAAATAAAAAACACCTTCAGGTGTTTCTTTATTTTGTGCCCTCGGCAGGAATCGGACCTACATCTATTCCTTAGGACGGAACTGTTCTTATCCATTGAACTACGAGGGCATTTTCTCTGTACGAAAGGCGGCCACGGCCGCCTTTCGTACAGAAATTTAATTCTTCTTCAGTCTACAGTCCGAGGAGGGACGCAAGGCGACCCTTGTCAAAACCAACGGTCATTTCGTTGTCGACAAAAATAACAGGTACTCCCATCTGACCGCTCTTCTCGATCATCTCCTTACGCATTTCGAGATCTGCAGCAACGTCGTGTTCCTTAAACTGGACATTGTTATCTGCAAAAAATTCCTTTGCCATTTTGCAATAACCGCAAGTTGGAGTTGTATAAATTGTTACTTCTTTCATAAGTATAAATTGTAAAATTAAAATTCTATCAAATCAGGGTCGCCCCGTGAATCTACATATTTTATCACAAGGAGCATAGATACGCCAGTTTTCAACACGACCTACTTCTTCTGAATATATGTCTTGTTCACGATGGTCCCGTCCACAAAAATGCCAGACAATCCCACGAAAAAGAGGAACACGAGCCCCCACGAAGGAATCTGTTGTCCTGTCGTGATAGACCAACCGCTAAGTAGTGTAATCGATGTGAATATTCCAACCCCAAAAATATCCCAAAATTCTGCACGTGGAAATTTAATCATCATATACCATCTAGTATAACAAAAAACGGCACCCATTGGCTACCGTTTTTTGTTTCTCAAATATTATCCTCGGTCCACTATTTCTCCATACGTGCAATATTGCGCGTCACATACATGAGCGCTGCAAGTATGACGAAGAGTCCGAGTGAACCCACGAGAAGCGCTGCCTCCTCGAGCGACAATATCACATAAAGATATCCATAGAGAAATGCGAGGAGTAGCCCGATAACTTTCGTGTGGCGAAGTGACCCAAGAACACTCTTCAAAAACGCCGCAATGAGTCCGATGATAGCGAAAGCCCCTACGATGTACGCACCCGCAAAACCGATATATTCAGAGAGTGGAAGGAGGAAGAGGTAGAAGAGCACAAGCGCGAGCCCAACAAGTAAATAATGAAATGGATGCACACGGATTTTTTCTCTAAATGTTACGAGCAAGATGAATGCAAACGTGAGTGTCGTAAAGAGGATCGAGTAATCAACAGCGCGACGAGTCTTGTCGTACCCAGACAGTGCCGTCATCAGGTCCACGCCGACCTGCGACTTGCCCACCGTAAACTGATACCCACTTGAGCCCAGCCACACAGGCTGATTGCCGTGATTGATTTCGAGGATATTCCACGACGCATTAAAATCATTTCCTGTTGTGGTGCGTTCCGTAGGCAGGAAATCCCCTGAGAATTTCGGTGTCCCATTACCAGAAAGTGTGAACGAAAAATCCTTACCAATAGGAGTCACGTGCAAAGTCTCAGAGCCGCGGAATTTTGCAGAAAGTTCAATCGGGGCAGTTACAATAAATCCATTTTGAGAAATCATAGGAAACGGTGCTGAGAGAATCGAACCATTCGTAATAGCACCCATCTCTCCACTAGACGTCTGCGACGCATACCTTGGCATAGGCACGGGCATCTGCATATCAGCCATTAGTCCATTGGAAATGGTTTTCTCTTGGCGAACATCAGCGACACGGATTGTTGTATCGCTGTATGACACGAGATCATACTTTTTTCCGTCTGGTGCGACAACGGGCGAAAGCTCTTGAATGCCTTTCCTGTCAGTAATAAAAAAGAGTACGTATGCGTGAGCACTATCAAATCGCGTAATGTTGTTTTCGCTCGCGAGCTTTGCAGTATTTATTTCGGCGAATGATCCTTTCAAATCCGCTTGTGTCGTGTAGACAGTTGCATTATAAATACCACGCGAGCGCAACTCTGTCTCCATCTTTGCAGTTACTGCGAGTGTGCGTGGGGTGAAATACACTTTGTCATCAATGGTTCGTGTCACCGTCGCCTGCGTACCATCTTTTTGCGCGACTGTCTCACGCACGGTGCGAGTCACGGGGATAACCAAGATAGGCCCTGCAACCTGCTGATTTTGACCCCAGTGCTCAGTAATATCCGTAACTGCGCGGGACTGCATACTGAGACGATTCCACACAACATTTTGCACCATTGATGCAGGGATGAGGAGTAACAGCACCAAAATACCTAGCAATATCGCCTGCCCCGTAAGTGACTTAGCAAAACCAACAATCCCCGACTGACGTTCTTTGTTTTCCATAGAAAAAGAATATCACAAAAATATGCATATTACACCATGGCGTAAAACGTTGACTTTTCAGTCCTTTTTTGAGAGTGTATCAAATAGCAGGAACTGATCTTTATACAACAAGGAGAAACAAGATGACCAAGCTTGAACTGGCTGTATTTGGTAATAAGAAGTGCTCTTCCCTCCCCACAACCGCCTCAAGACAGGAGCGCCAGGCTGTGTTGGACGAGATCACCGAGGAAATCATGCGAAAGCTGTCTCCTGAGGACATCTCTACTCACGTCCGCGAGATATATGATGCGACCATTGACGAATATGCAACAAGCGCTCTCCATCAAAACATCGTCGACGAACTCGTCGACTTCATGTCTTGGTTGCCTCAAAATGCGCGTGTGCTTGATATGGGCTGTGGCCCCGGACGTGACGTGCTCTTTATGTCGATAGCGGACGAGAAATTTCGCGAGAACCTTATGGGGAGAAAAAAGGGTGGAAAAACCACGCGGGAGAAATTCCCCGTACCGACGAAAACTTTCCAAGTTATCGGCGTCGACAGCTCACCCCAAATGCTTTTCGCTGCACATGACCAGATGGTTTCTTTGCTTGAACGTGGACTGCTGAAACACAATGAGAAATATCCACATTTCAAACATCAAGACATATCAGGGGACCTTTGCTGGCTTGAGCAATTCGACGGTGTCTGGTCCTGTGCGGCACTCTTTACCCACACGCCAAAAAGCGACTTGGCCCCAACCATAAACTCGATTGCAAAAATCATTAAGGATGGTGGAATATTTTACACCACCTACACCAATGGTTTAGCTGGGGGAAAATACGACAAGCTTTTGATGTCGTCGACGGGTCGCATCAAATACTTTTCACACCCAAACCCAGACGACATAGCACAGATTGCCAAGCAGTGCGGCCTCGTATTGGTATCGCAACAATTCAGCGATATGGAAGACAAAGGTATAGTCATCAAAAAAGATCTCTTCGTTTCGCAGTTGTATCGCAAGAAGTAAAAACTAATTACCCGACGCTCATCACGTCGGGTAATTTTTATTAGGTGCGGGTACCGCTCTCGGTCACGAGTTACTAAATATATTTCTTCGCTATGCTCGAAATCTATTAAGTACTCTCGACCCCGGCTCGGCGACAAGCACTCACTTCGCTCGTCTTGTGTACCGCCTTGCGCCCTTCGATTCTCGGTACCCGCTACAAAATGCAACAACGCTGAAACATACGTTTCAGCGTTGGCATTTTGTGCGGGTACCGAGAATCGAACTCGGGTCTCAACCTTGGGAAGGTCGCATCCTACCACTAAACTATACCCGCCTTTGCTTCGCAGTAGCGAGCTATGGCGTGGTAAACCCGCCAGTCAGCTCGCGAAGGCGAGATTTTAATTACCTATAAAAAACGACACGATTCGTTGCCAGAAACTCTTCTCAACAACTCCACCATTCTCGCCTTTTTTTGAACTGTCGTCAACTATTTTTACCACCTCCTCGCCAGGACGAGCAACGTCATATTTTTGTCGAATTTCTTGCTCAATTCCATTGTCACTTTTGAGTCGTGTTAGGCTCGTGTTTAGCTCAGAAACACGGGATTGCTTTTCAGCTAGATCTCGGGCCGCAATATCTCTTTCCGAGATAGCAATTTCGGCCTTCTGGTGGATTCCCCAGGCTCCACGTGTTACAAAAACAAGCGCAACAAAAAGTACCACGAGGGTTATTGGGGAATAGAGGAATTTTCTTAATTTTTTACGCTCTTGAAATGGGATCATTATTCAAAATCTGTCAAAAGTCCAACCGCGCACACTTAATTAGACTTTAGATAAATTCTAGTGTAGTATACACGTAAGTAAAAAGTTCATAAAGTCCATCAGGTTAAAAGTGGGTTTCGTGATTCCGACTTTATAGACTTTAAAAACTTTATTAACTTTATAGACTAATTTATATGATGTTCGACAAAAAATACAAGAAGCATTGGAATACTTTCGGAATCGTTGTTTCGATTCTTGTTGCGGTAAGTATGGTACTTTTGTACTCTGCCCCAGCACTTTTCCGCTAGTAAGCGGAAAGCTTTTAGGTTTTAGGTTGCAGGTTTTAGGCAAAATACAAGGGGACGAACGCTTCGCGTTCGTCCCCTTGTATTTTGTATTTCCTAACAGCTAAAAGCTAACACCTAGCACCTAGTTCTCCCCTCCTCTCACCATTTTCAAGAACACTTCGTGAGGAATATCAACCTTCGCACTGGCTTGAAGTTTCTTCTTTCCTTTCTTCTGCTTCTCCCAAAGTTTCTTCTTACGAGTAATGTCGCCACCGTACAAATACCCCGTCACATCTTTTTTCATTGCGGTAATTGTACGTGAAGAAATGATACGCCCAAGTCCCATACCCTGAATCTTCACATTGAAAAGCTGACGAGGAAGTATGCCGTGAAGCTTCTCCACCATCGCCTCTGCCTCACGCTCGATCTGGCGACGCGAAACAACTTTTGAAAACGCAGGTACAACCTCCTCTGCCACGAGTATATCGAGGCGCGCCACATCAGCTTCGCGAAGACCGACAAGCTCATACGCGAGGGATGCAAACCCTGATGACGCACTCTTCAAGTCATCAAAGAAATTACGCATAAGCTCACGAAGTGGCATCTCAACTTCAAGCACCGTACGGTTGTCACCAAAGAGCTCCGCTCCTCCCACGATGGCCTCGTGGTCATACAAGAGCGTCATTATTGGACTCACATAAGCAGGCGGGGTAATAATCTTGACTTTAACCCACTGCTCAAAAATCTTATTCGTCGAACCATAATCAGGAAAAAGATGCGCTGAGTAAATAATTTCTTTCTTGCCGTTGCGCATTTCTACCTCATAGGTAATAGATGGTGTGGTTACGATAATCTCAAGATTGAACTCGCGACGCAAACGTTCCGTAATGATTTCCATATGAAGCATACCGAGGAAGCCGCAACGGAAGCCGCGACCAAGCACACCTGACGCTTCTTCCTCAAATGAAAGTGACGAGTCCGAGAGGCGCAAAATTTCAAGCGACTGTTTTAATATTGTAAAATCATCTGCACTTTCAGGATACACCGATGCCCACACCACAGGGCGTGGCTTCATATATCCTTCAAGTGGCGGAAGATTATTTCTCAGTGTTACGATAGTATCTCCCACGGTCGCAATACCTGGCTTCTTGATACCCGTAAGTACGTAGCCGATTTCGCCAGCGGAAATGACGTCCGTGTCCACCATATCGGGATGAAAAATCCCCACACCGAGTGCTCCAAATTTTTCGTTAGCTTGCGCAAAAAGTAGCGTGTCATTCTTGCGTGCTTGTCCGTCGAGTATACGCACATACACTATGATGCCCTTGTGACTTGAGTAACCGAAGTCAAAAACGAGTGCGCGAAATGGTCCCTCGGCTCCCGCCTCAGATACGGGTGCCTGCACTTGCTCGATGATTGCCGCGAGGATTTCTGGCACGCCCTGCCCTGTTTTGCCCGACACTTCGAGAACATCGCTCGCATCAATACCAAGAAGCTTCGCGACTTCTTCTTTTACTTCCTGAGGGCGCGCAAGGGGTGAGTCAACTTTTGAAACTGCAGGAATAATCACGAGTCCTGCTTCGCGTGCCATCGCAAGCACGGAGAGTGTCTGTGCTTGCACGCCTTGTGTTGAGTCGACAAGAAGAATAGTTCCTTCCACTGCTTTCATCGCACGAGAAACTTCATACGCAAAGTCGATGTGCCCTGGTGTGTCGATGAGGTTGAGAACATATTTCTCACCCTTGTACATATGCTCCATACGCACAGGCTGCATCTTGATCGTGATACCACGCTCCCGCTCGAGCTCCATAGAGTCGAGAACTTGCTCCTTCATCTTGCGCGGCTCCACCGTGCCCGTCACTTCGAGCATACGGTCAGCTAGCGTACTCTTCCCATGATCAATATGGGCAATGATTGAGAAGTTTCTGAGGTGTTTGAGGTCCATGGGGGGTGTAGTTGATAGTCTATAGTTGTTAGTCAATAGTAAATGCGAATGCAAATCTGCTTTACAACGACCAACTTTTTGACTCGGTCACTATACCACAAAACCCTTAAAATTCAAAGATATTTCGGCTTCTCTTGACTATAGACTAAAAACTAATAACGGTATTTTAGATTTCCTCCTTATCTGGGATGACCACCTCTGCCTTCCAGAATTTACGATGAAGCGCAGTGCGAACATCGCGGATTTCTTCATCCTTCATAAGCTCTAGGATGAGCCACCACGTAAGGAGTCCAGCAATCCCTGCAACAAGGCCTTGAGTAAATATCCCCACAAACGTATCGGTATCAAGATATAGGTCAAGTACCTCGAGGAATTCATACGAGACCAACCCTGCGACAAGCGATGCGAACGATCCATTTATGATTGTCTCTTTTATTGGCGACAAAAATTTCCCAAAGCGAATACGGAAAAGATAGATAAGAAGTGTTGTATTTATAAGTAGCCCCACAGAGTACGCAAGTGGGAGCATCAGCACACTCACCCCAGGGATGTCCTGCACGCGAAGTAGTGACTCGATAAAATATTGGAACGACTGACTATACGAAAAAAGTGATACGAGTCCGTAACCACTGAGCACAATAATTATTGCAGAAATCATATTCACGACGAGAGGAATGCGGTTGTTCCCCGTCGCATAAAACCCTCGCATAAAGAGGAGCCCGACCGACTGCGCGACAACCGACACGGTAAAGATAGCGAGCGCAGCTGCGGTGAGGCGTGTTGCTGTCCAGTCGAATGAACCAGAACCAAGAATCGTACGCACTATTTGTGCGCGAAGAACAATCATAAGCACGAGGACAGGAAGCGACCAGAAAATGACATGACGTGTTGCGGTGAGAATTTTCTCAAGAAACTGCTTCATATCCGCATCTGCAAAATGTTTCGAGAGCCCCGGGAATGCTGCCGTCGCATAACTCACCCCAATAATAGCGAGGGGCACCGACTGAAGATTGAAGGCAAAGTTAAATACCGTAATAGAGCCCCCTTCAAGCTTCGCCGCGAAGGCTACAAGGGCTAGGAGCGCGAGTTGATTTGCCGAGAGTCCGATAGTGCGTGGCAGAGATACACGTATCACCTCCCATATGTCCTTAAACGAAGGGCGAAATGAGATATTGAGTATAAATCCATTGCGAGAGCTGATGACGAAATTTACAAAGAAATGGAGGAAGGCCCCGAGGACGACACCCCATGCGAGACCAATAAGCCCAAACGCTGGATAGAAAAAGATGGCACCCAATATGATACCAATGTTGTAGAGGAGTGGTCCGAGCGCAAAGGCAAAGAATTTATGAAGCATCTGCGTTACACTGCCGAGAAGATTTGACATACCTAGTAGAATCGGTGAAAGGAGAAGAAGTCGCGACATCATAACAAGATTGGTATACGTTTCTCCTTGGTACACAGGAAAAAGTGTGTGTATGAGTGTGGGCATTGCGACGAACGCACCCACCGAGACAGTAACAATCACCACAATAAAAACGGTGAACGTATCGTTCAAAAATTTATATGCACGCGTCTCACTCTCCCCTGCCTTCTTGGTCAGGAGCGGGATGAGGACAAGCGCAGAAACAAATGACGCGATAATGGTAAATATAAAATCCGGAATACGAAACGCCGCATAATAAATATCGAGTGTTTGCGACGCCCCAAAAAGGTGCGCGAGAAGTCGATCACGAAAAAGTGCAAGGACTTGAGAAAGTAATGCAAAGAGTCCAAGAAGAAATGCTGCTTCATGAAGACCAGTCCATTCACGAGAAAAAAGAGAAAGAAGTTTTTTAACCATTGTTTATAGAGTATACTCGGAAAATATACTCTGTGCAAAAGAAAAATCACAGCTTTTTGCTGTGATTTTTCATTCACTCATATCGATAAGCCGAATTCTGTACCCAGCTCATACTAGATAGGCTGGACGATGATCATTTATCTGGGAGTGTGATTGCTCACACCCTCGAGCGGCACTTTCGCATTGCTGCGAACACGGCCTTGCACCCAAGTAAGAATTTAGCCGTTTCACCCTGTATGTTGCCATACAGACTTACCCACGAGGGGTATCTCGTTCTTTCGTCGGAGACGTCTCTGCTCGCATCTCTGAACTTACGTTCGATGGGCGTTACCCACTACCCTGCTGCCTTGGCGAACCAAGGCGAGTGTTCGGACTTTCCTCCCTTACTTGCGTAAGAGCGACCATCTGATATGGGCAACTGTGATTATGTCATTAGTTCTGCAAAAAAGCAAGTTTTACTACATAAAGAAAATCCCCTCATGGGGGATTTTCTTAAAGCTACTTTGCCTTTGCCTTCTTTGGCTTCTTCACCTCCTTGTGTGCGTCTCTTCCTTTTGCCATAATATTTTTATATATTAAATATTTTTATACTCGACCACGTTCTTATTTATTATATCCTGTCGGCCCATCAACTTCAAGAACATCCCCAAGTCGAATATTGTGGTTTCTATAAAATCCAGCGCGGACTTCGAGTACATACTGCGCGTCGCTTCGCGGAGCACGGATTTCAGGATACGAACTCGGTTGTGCGTTCTCCCAAGCATCTACAACACGACGATTTCCATCAAACCAAATAATATCTATTGGAAACAACATATTTTTCATCCAAAAACCTGTGCGATTAGATACTGGAAACACGAAGAGCATCCCCTCGTTTTCAATAAGAGCTGAATGCCCACTCAGTCCCCTCTCTTGAAGCGCGGGGGTATCGGCAATGAGCACTTTAACTTCCTGCCCAAGCAAAAAGACACGGGCTTCTCTCTCAGGTACCACAAGGATTACTGCAATCAAAATTGCTGCGACAATGCTCGCATACAACGCGCCGAGAGTAAGTTTGTTTAGTGTGATGACCCTTAACATTGTTGTTTATCTCTCCAATTCCTCCATCATTTTTTCGCCGCGCTTGATTTCTTCTTCAAGATTCTTGACTTCAGAATCATCAATGCTATCTTCTGTTTTCTCACCATCCATATCATCTTGCATCTCACGTACATTTTCGATTGCGTGCTGAGCTTTCTCTGACATCTGCTTTGCCCCCTCGAAATCGCCACGCTTGATAGCCTCCTCTGCATTTTTCATAAACTTATCTCCCTCCATCAAACTCCCCTCAGGAAGTCCTTGCCCAACAAGATTACGGAGTCTCAATACCTCACTCAAATGCCTCTCAGCAGACAACTCCTTCCCCATCACTTCCTCAAAGAGGTCTTGTTCATCCTTGATTTCTGTATCAATATCTCCATCCTCCTTATCTGCATCTGCCTTTTCCTTGGTAATTGACAGAAGAGCCTGTGTTAGCCCCTGAACCTGTGGATCAGTAGGAGATAGCCCTGCAAGCTTTGCTCGAATCACTTCCCCAGCACGAGAGGACTTATCTTTGTGATCTTTCAAAATACTCTTGAGCGCGTCGCGCGAATTGTCGAGTTCATCATCAAGCTCACGCGCGAGATTTTTTACATCAGCACCCTTATCTTTTTCCCCTTTTACCAAAGTTGCAGCGAGTGAAATCTGCTCACCGAAGTTGTCTCGAGCAGACGCAACATCAGCAAGGGTTGCTTGTGGATCCTTGAGGACCTCGCTCATCTCAGCAACGCGCTCCTTCGCATACTCAAGATATTTACGTGCCTTCTTTTCATTATTAAAAGTTAGCGCCAAGTTCATAGTCTCGGTCCAACGATCAAAAAAATAAAAGAAGTCCCCTGGCACAAGCCCAGAATCAACCACAGCGGTAAC
Organism: Minisyncoccota bacterium; assembly: GCA_041660105.1. Classification (GTDB taxonomy): domain Bacteria; phylum Patescibacteriota; class Minisyncoccia; order Phycocordibacterales; family UBA1550; genus UBA1550. Next base: position 10,922 of record JBAZWZ010000013.1, read on the forward strand.
AACGGGCGCCTGAGTTGTCGCAGTCGTGGTTGTCTGCGCGAGAGAAACAAACGGTGTTACTAAAAGCAATGTCCCTGCAATAACTATTTTTTTCATAACTGCTAAATATTAAACTATTAAAAGATTCAGTTTAATTATACCATTCAATTGAACAAATAAGTATCTCATTCTGTTGCAACAAAAAATCCCTGAATCAGCTGATTCAGGGATTTTTTGTTGAACGTAATTACAAATTACATACGGCGGTTTCCACCACCAAACTCACGACGTGGTGCGCGCTCCTCGAGAGGACGTGCTTCGTTCACGGTAAGTGTGCGGCCCTGGAAATCCTTGCCATTCATTTCGGTGATTGCCTTATCAGCATCAGCATCGTTAGCCATTTCAATGAATCCGAAACCCTTTGAGCGACCAGTCATCTTGTCGATGATGATTGCTGAAGAAGTTACTTCTCCAATCTCTGCAAACGCTGCCTTGAGCTCATCCTCTGTGGTTGAGTAAGGAATACCTCCTACGTACAATTTCTTTGCCATAATTCTTTTTGCTTATTTGCTTAATTCTAATTATGAGGCTTCCTGCACAATAATTTTGTAACGAAATTTCTGGATTTTGCGCGAGGCGCCGATAAAAATTCTGAGGAATATTGGAATATTACAAAAAATTTTTATCAAGCCGTAGCCAAAATCCAGGAATTGCAGTAAAAAGTACTGTGCAGGAAGCCTCAAGTAAGATGACCGTTCCCCTCGCTCTCTCACCTCAATCAGAACCAAGCTGCCAAGCAAGCACTGAGTGAAACTTCTTACATAATAAGAGTACCACGGGGCCAGCAAAAGCACAATCTAGAGGGGGGTGTGGATAACTAGAGACGAGTCTGAAAGACAGAAGTCAAAAGCATGCCCCGTTAGAGATCGCGAGGGCTCGCAGCGCGAATCCGTCTCTAATGGGGTCAAAAGTAGGGGTTCAAATGCAAAAAAAACGCCCAACTGGTGGGCGTATGACACAAATGCGACGTTATCTCAGTGGCAACAGAACAGTGCCGCCACCACGAGGATGCACTTCCCTAAATCCCTTTGGGGGATATTCAGAAAATACTGCCAAGAGTCTTTTTTTTGCGACTGCATCACCAAGAGTTAAGATATTGTTCCCACGATCATCAATGTTCCTGGAGAGAACAACGTATGCCCTGTCAGGGGCAAGTGTCAGCAAAACCTCGTTGCTTCTACTCCTGAACAGAATAAGCAACATGGCAATAGTGAGTACTACTACAACATAAATCAACACATTGCCAGTGGCTGCGACCAGGGAATTACTGACCGGTTCTGACCCCAACAAGATGCTCGTTACCAGGAGGGCAACTATCGACAAATACACAAACATTAAAGCAGTGGCTATCTTCATTTCCATCTCCTCATGTTATTGAAGTAACAGTGACCTGAAATGACACTACCAAGAATGTGGGGGTTCGTCAATCTAAAAGAAAAACGCCCGAGAATAAACGGGCGTTTTGAACCAATGTCATATCACGAACATCGGACTCCGTTCGCAACAGGGACCCACAAAATTTGATTTGAAAAAGGTGTAGTTACCACCTTGAAATCCTCTGGTGGGGTGTGAGACGGGTACTCAATCGTACTATTCTTCCCTCCTCCGAGGGGAGTAAGCACCGCGACGGGCTTGGCGTAATTCCATACGTACACAGCACTGTATGTGGTAACCAAAGACAGCCGTGGAGCAACATTTTTTGGCCCCCTCATCTCGGCGAGAAGATTGCCGAAAAGCAGAGCTCCCAACAACCCCAAAACATACTTCACAAGTTGCGTGTCTTGCGGAAGCGAGAGTTCGCCCACGAGCCACGCAAAATAAAAAGATATGGTCGCCGCAAGCAGGAACAAATACTTTTTCATTTTCTACTCCCTAAGTTATTGAAAAAAAACTTCTACTAAAAATAACACTATCACGAATGTTTGGTTTCGTCAACAACAGCGTAATACCTCAATAGCTTGGAAACACTTGTATTAAAATAGAACTATGCCATATACAATCAATCCATACATGCCTCGCCTCAGGCGGGACGTTGCAATCTTTGCACAAAAGAATGGGGTTCGAGA
>JBAZWZ010000014.1:0-9245 GCA_041660105.1 Minisyncoccota bacterium
ACTTTCGCTTACGCGTAGTGATAATACTGCGTATATTAATGTTAGCAATACTACGGGGAATGGAGGTGGCACTCTTGTTTTGAGAGGTCTCACTACTAATGGTTCTGCTCAGACAGATGCAAATGTGAGCGTTGTTGGGAGCCTAACTACAACAGGAGCCATTTCTGCTAGTAGCCTAACTACATCAGGGGATGCACTTATAAATACACTTACAGTTGGGAAGGGGGGTGGCAATAGAAGCGGGAATACAGCGTTGGGGAATCTGTCGCTCCCCTCAAACACGACCGGTAATCAAAACACAGCTGCTGGCTATCTTTCCCTCTACTCCAACGCCGGAGGCACTGCAAATAGTGCTTATGGTGTTGGTGCCCTCTACTTCAACAACTCAGGTTCATTCAACACCGCTGTTGGTGCTAATGCCCTTAATGCCAATTCGTCTGCGGCTGCTCAGTATAACACTGCTGTTGGTAATAGTGCTCTCTACTACTCTACTGGCGCCTATAACACAGCTGCTGGCGCGGGGGCTCTCTATTATAATACAACCGGCCAGGACAACACCGCAGTGGGCACCGATGCAGGTCCTGCTACGGGGGCACTCAGCAATACAACTGCGATAGGAAGAAGTGCTATTCCTGCCGCCTCCAACCGTGTACGTATTGGAAATGCAGCAGTTACCCAAATCGGTGGACAAGTCGCTTGGTCAACACTTTCCGATCGTCGAGAGAAGGAAAACATTGCCGACTACGCACATGGTCTCGACTTCATCATGAAGCTCCGCCCAGTCACCTACAATATGATTGATGACAAGACCAAGGTAACCCACAGTGGATTCATCGCGCAGGAAGTGGAAAAGATAGGCATTCCTTTTTACGGACTCAACAAACCCGCAAACGACAAAGACTTCTATTCGCTCTCATACGCAGAGTTCGTCGTCCCCCTCGTAAACTCCGTCAAAGAGCTCAAAAAGGAGAATGATCAGCTCAAGGCAGATAACTCTGCGCTCCTCAAGAGAGTTGAGGCGATCGAGGCTAGGTTGAAGTAGGGCCACGAACCCCAAAACACAAATCCCCGCCACCCTAGGGTGGCGGGGATTTGTGTTTTCTCCCTCGGTGGCAGCCCCCAACCCCACGGCAAGGTCCGACCTTGCCGTGACAAGAGAACGCATAAGGGAAGATGGGGGGCAATCGAGGCAAGGTTGAGGTGGAAACAAGAGCCGAAACCGCAAAATGCCCAGCCGAGCACCAATACTGGTGCTCGGCTGGGCATTTTGCGATTTTGGCTCTGCGTGGTATTATTCTTTTATGAATACACGATTATTTTTAACATCCAAAATTTGGAAGGAAGATAAATATTACATTGCGTATAACCCAGAGCTCGATGTTGCTTCTCAGGGGAAAACCCTCGAGGAGGCACAGTTAATGCTCAAAGAGGCCATTACTCTTTTTATTGAGACCGCTAAGGATATGGGTACTCTTAATAAGATTTTGCGTGAATCGGGTTTTGTTAAGAAGGAAAAACAATGGACCTCTCCGTCAATTATGTTGTCTCCATTGGAGATGACGATCTAAAATAATGCCCAAAGTATCTCCGGTAAATTGGAAAGTTCTAGCGAAATTTTTTGAGCAAAAAGGCTGGATCCTTGATCGGGTAAACGGTGATCATTTGGTATATGTAAAAATAGAACACGACCGACCGGTGGTGATCCCAAAAGTAAGAGAAGTGCAAACTTTTATCATACTCAATAATCTAAAGACAGCAAAAATATCGCGAGACGAATATCTGAAGTTGCTCAAGAAGTAGAAAACTAGAACTCGAAACACAAAATACCCCGCCGAGCACCAGCACTGGTACTCGGCGGGGTATTTTGCAGTCTGAATTTTACAACCCGCAGTCTCGGCTCCCCACGGCAAGGTCCGACCTTGCCGTGGCACACCCACCTTGGTCCCAAGGTAGTGAACCATAAAGGGGATTTGTGTTTTGGAAGGTTGGGTTATTTTGCATCTGCGAATGAATACGCCTATCTACATAGGTTAAACCTATGTAGGCTATGCAAGATGGTTGAATTATTGTGTGTTGTAATATATACTATTTGCATGATTAATCAATTCATAGACCAAAATCTTAAGCGAGCAAAATACAAAATTCTTGCAGATGGCACGTACTATGCAGAGATTCCGCGTATTCGTGGTGTATGGGCAAATGCTAAAAATCTCGAGGATTGTCGTCGCGAACTTGCAGAGGTGCTTGAGGGGTGGCTTTTGATCAAAGTTCATGCGCATGAGGAGGTTCCTGGTTTTTCGTTTTCATTTTCACCGCGTACTTTTAAGCATGCCTAAAAATATCTCTCATCGTGAGTTGGTGAAAAAGCTTCGAGAGTTTGGTTTTGAGGGTCCACGTTCGGGTGCGAAACACCAATATATGGTTCAAGGTGAGTTTAGGCTTCGTGTTCCAAATCCACACAAGAGTGACATTTCTAAGCATCTTGTTGCGGAAATTTTGAGACAAGCAAGTATTTCGTCGAAAGAATGGGATAACAGATAAATACTAAAAGCAAAAGTCTGACATATATATGTCAGACTTTTGCTTTTAGTATTTATACAAACTTGATTAGCGAAGTAAGGTGAGGGGGATAAATAGTATTTACGGCAAGGTCGGACCTTGCCATATAGTTCTATTTTAATACAAGTGTTTCCAAGCTATTGAGGTATTACGCGGGGGTTGACTTTCTTGCTACAGCGTGCCATTCTTAATACTGTAGGTTATTAAGGTTTTCCCTCTCCATCTTGAGGGAATGTGTTTTTTGACAAAGGAGAAACGAAATGAAGAGCACTATCGCTGTTTTGTTGTTGATGTTTTGTTTCCTGTCGCAATCCGCTCTGGCCGCAGACGAGAATAGCAAACTGTACTTCGGTATCGGATCTATGATGCTCACCGACAAGACCTTCGGAGTCACATCCGAGGAGGCAGTCAGCATCACGAACTACGGAGGAAATCGCTCCAATCCGACGAGCTCCGTGGGGAAGGAAATCTTTCTCGCATATCAGCCTTCGGCGGCAATTGCTTTCGAATTTGGTTATGTCTGGGATGCGAGCATCTCTGCAGAAACGAGTGGCGGGACAGCACAGGCTGCATCTGTCAGGCACACGGAAGAATATTCCGCGCTGAAGATGTCCATTGTGGGCATCGGAGAATTCAGCGAGCGCATCAACATCCTCGCAAAGGGTGGCATCGAACAGACGCGAATCACGTCGGAAATCAAAACGACCTACCAAAGCCTCTCCGGCAACCCACCGTCGCACTGTGAATCCAGCACAGCACTTAGTGCACGGATCAATTATGGGCTCGGCGTCGAGGCGAAAGTGCTCGACCCGGGGAACATTTGGGTGCGGGTGATGGTTGAGGGGGTGGACGGCCTTCCTTACTCGCTTCACGTAGGCGCAATTGTTCGTTTCTAATAATCTATCAAAACCGCACAGCGGTGCACACTCAAAGCTTCGACGATGGGTGTGTTTTTTATTTAAGCCAAAATGGAAACCCCACGGCAAGGTCCGACCTTGCCGTGGAAGCAATGAAAAAACCCGCAAGCAACTATTTGTTGCTTGCGGGTTACTGTGCTGGTCCACTAGGGATTCAAGGATACTGCTGCCGTCATTTCCCCTGCGCACGGCTTCCAGAACTTTGTGGCTTCCTGGTAGTCCATACGATGAACTCGTGCGAAAGGAAATCCTGCGCGCCCTTCGATCCACCGGATGATTCCCGGGGAAAGCTTGGCGTACAGCATGTTCTTGTGCATGTCGTAGGACGTGATGCTTATCGGACGATAATCGTCTTCGTCGTCCTCCAGCCCTGGTACAAGGATCGCCATACGGTACTCGAACTTGGCGTTGGGCGTTATGCACACATTTGTGCGAGCATAGTCCGCAAACAGTGCGCACTCCCCGAGGCACTCGCCGTCGATCTTTATCTGACGACCTGCTTTCTTGACTTCCCTGGCGGCTCCCTCAAACATTTTGAGGTTGCCACCAGCGGGACGGTACGATATTGTATCGCTCGCCGTGCCGAAGGCCCTTTTGTACGCATAGCTGGGGTCGTTGCTTGTCGCACAACCCGAAAGCATTGCCACCGCTACGATTGCGAATACTGCAATGATGGTTCTTTTCATTTTGTACTCCTTTTCTGTAAATGTGCAGATCCACACAATGTGAATCTTCCTAGATACTATTATACACATTCCTGCAATTTTGTCAAGTTTTTTTCAAGGTGGGGAAATCAAGAACACTTTCTCTCTTGACACAACTGATACACTTTTGATACAGTAGATGTATGACCACAATCAAAAAACGAATTAACTTAAGCATTGGGAGCGATGTTGAGAAAATGCTTTCTATCCTCGCAAAACGTGATGCAGTCCCTCAAGCAACCAAGGCTACAGAGCTTCTCCGTCTTGCTCTTGAAATCGAAGAAGATCAGGTTTGGGCAAATGTTGCAGGGGTGCGTGACACAAAAAGTGCACGCTTCATATCTCACGAAAAAGCATGGGCATAACATACGATATTGTTTATCATGAGAGTGTAATGAAACAAGATATTCCACAAATAGGAACTTCGTGGAAGGGAGAGATTCGCCGTGCAATAGAAACTAAACTAGTTAGTTCGCCAGAAGTATTTGGTATTCCTCTCCGTAATACTCTCAAAGGATACCGTAAACTTCGAGTCGGTGACTATAGGGTTATTTTTAGAGTTGAGTCGAAAGTTGTAAAAATTTTTGCAATTGGGCATCGCGCAAATATTTATACTCGTGCAAACAAAAGAAAATAAACATAAAAAGAAAAATGCAGTCGCACATATGCGACTGCATTTTTCTTTAGTATTTATACAAACTTGATTTCGCGATGCTTGCCAACCTTCATACACTTGGTGCAGATCTTGAGGCGTGAACCGTCTGCGAGGGGTGCCCACTGGAGATTTGGGTACCATAAAATAATGTTGCGCTAGGTAATTCCATGTGGTATTGTTTATTTATGACAAGTAGCTACCCAATTATAATTGAAAAAACAGACGACGGATATTATGCTGAATGTCCGTTTATTCAAGGTGTGTATGCGCAGGGCGAAACAGAAGATGAAGTACGTACAAATCTCAAAGATGTTTTGAAAATGACACTTGAGGATATCAAGGCGCGTGGTGAACACTTCAGCCTAAAGGATTCTATGTCGCTCACCATCTCGTCTCTAACCGTTACAGCATAATATATGCCAAAGTTGCCGAGACTAAGTGCAAAGGAGGCAGTTGAGCTTATTGAAAGTAAAGGTTTTGTGTTTAGCAGACAGTCGGGAAGTCACGCACAATATTATTGCAATGGGACAAGAATTACATTACCAATCCATGGTAGTACAATTTTGCACCCAAAAATCGTAAAGCAAATTTATGTCGCTATAGAAAGTTTGGGTGGAAAATAATACTAAAGCAAAAAGGCTGTCACACGTGTGACAGCCTTTTTGCTTTACCTATTTATACAAACTTGATTTCGCGATGCTTGCCAACTTTCATACACTTGGTGCAGATCTTGAGTCGTGAACCGTCTGCGAGGGGTGCCCACTGGAGGTTTGGGTACTTACGCTTGTTGCCGGTGGGGTTAAATTTGGTAGCACGAACACGGTTAGAGTAGTGACCTACAATAATGGTTCCTTTTCCGCAAGTTGGACATTGTTTTGCCATGATGATTTTTTTAATAGAGCGTAGCGAGATTGTTAAAAATCATCACCCAGCCCCAGTTTTGGAATATCGAAATTCAATAGCTCAAAACTGGAGCTGGGTCTTTGACTCAAGTCGCTTTGCTCCTGATTCAATAGATGCTATCATAGATTAGTAATTTTGCAACCCCGTATAGACTTTTGTCTGCGCCCGTCTTTGCGAGTGCTCGAAGCAATCCAGTATTAAACCCTAGATTGCCACGTCGGAGTACCTCCTCGCAAAGACGAAGTAAGCGTGTTTGCAATGACGAATTCACACAACACTTATGCCCGTCGAAACCATCTTTTTCCTCATAATCCTCATATTTTCCATCATTATCCATGAGATTGCCCACGGATATATGGCGGAATGGTTTGGGGATCCGACGGCTCGCCTCGCGGGAAGACTGACCTTGAATCCTGTTCCTCATATCGACCCGCTCGGCTCGATAATCCTCCCCGCCCTTATGTTGCTTAGTACTCACGGCTCTTTTGCTTTTGGCTGGGCAAAACCAGTGCCCTATAATCCCTATAACCTTCGGAACTTCAAGTGGGGGACCTTTTTTGTGGGCATTGCTGGTGTCCTCGCAAACCTCGGGCTCGCTATTATATTTGGCCTGATGCTCCGCTATAACGTTGAGCTCGGTATCGCACCTGGGCCTTTTGCGCAAATGCTTGGCACAATCGTGTATCTGAATATCGTGCTCGCCGTATTCAATATGATACCGTTCCCGCCACTCGACGGTGCAAAAGTTCTCTTTTCTCTTTTGCCATTCCGTTTCCAGTACATCCACGACTTCCTCGAGAAAAATTGGCTCATTTTCATTGTGTTTGTTGTGTTTTTTGCATCAAGTATCATTTCGCCAATTTCCATGTTTATTTTTAAGTTGATTACGGGGGTTAATTTATATTAGAATTTTACTTTTGACTTTAGGACTTTGGACTTTCGACTAGCCCGAAAAATTGCAAGCCCAGCCCTCGCTGCAGCGAGGGCTGGGCTTGCAATTTTTCGGGCGCCATAGTAGAGTAGTTGCACTTAGCCGTCCATTCGGCCAGTTTTAATTTAATATATGCCAACAACAAACCAGCTCGTAAAGCGCCCTCGCAAGACTATTCGCAAGAAGAGTCGTTCAATCGCGCTCGGAAAAAGTTTTAACAGTATTTTGAACAAGCCAGTTTTCCACAATTCACCATTTAAGCGTGGTGTTTGTACAAAGGTAACAACCACAACCCCAAAGAAGCCTAACTCAGCGCTTCGTAAGATTGCCCGCGTTCGCCTTACCAACGGTATGGAAGTAACCGCGTACATCGGAGGTATGGGCCACAAGCTCCAGGAGCACTCAGTGGTTATGATCCGTGGAGGACGTGTAAAGGACCTTGGTGGAGTTCGTTATCACATCGTTCGTGGTGTCCTCGACGCAACACCAGTTGAGAAGCGTATGAAGGGACGCAGCCAGTACGGTGCAAAGCGCCCAAAGGCAGGAGCAGCAGCAAAGAAGTAAAACAAAAAACACTGAATCATTTGATTCAGTGTTTTTTTGTTTTGTTATTGCATGTAGTCCACAACAATTTCAAGTATCTTACTTACTGTTTTGTTACAATTCGCAAAACTAATTCTATCTAGAACATCTATCCCATATTTCCTTATCAAGTCACTAATCAAAGCGTGTGCGAAAGACTGTGTTATAGAATCGATATTTTCAAAATCTAATACCAAAGATTCTCCTTTGTCTAAAATGGGAACTATTTCATTAATTCGCATATCTCGAGCAGTGTCCTTATTTTCTGCGAATGCTCCTACTGTTGGGAATAATTTTATGGTGTTCATATGAATGTTGGTTTTTTGTATTTTGCTTTTCTTCTTTCGCGAACACTCGTCGTGTAGATTTCTCTAATAGCATCTAATAATTTTGTAAATTCTGCTGTCTCCATTAATTCAATATCTATGCCAACAACTGTTCCTGTCCAATGCGGTAGTGCCATATCTTTTGTATGATTGTCGTCTAGTGGGTCGCTGTGCAAAACGATGTCGTCTTTGCCCTTCTCTCTGAGTAGTTTATATAATGTATTGCCACTGTAAATAACAAAGAAATCACGATTTATTTTTGCGATTGATTTTGTAAAAAATAATCCAGCCCCTGCATTATACTCGGTCCCGCCCTCCTTGCTCGTCGTTCCAGTAATTCCTGGTGTTAATGCTAGCTGAATAGCGTCAAGGTCAGTTGGTGCACGGTGTGACCTCCTAATTGTCTTGCTTATTCCGACCCCCGAATCTACAATCCCTATTCGTATAGTGTTACTCTTTTTGTAATATTGGGCAGAAACTATCGCTCCATTTTTTGAATCAGAATGCTCTAATACATTTCTAACTAATTCGCTAATAATGTATTTTATTGGCTCAGCATTTTCTTTTTCAAGATGAAGTAGCGGAACCATTTCTTTTATAAATTCTGAAAGACTGTCAGAATTTTTTATTTGTGTTAATGGTATAAATCTGCCAGCAGACTCATGTTCAGTTATTGTCATCTCAGAATCAAGTTCTAAAAATTTAAACAAACCCATTCGTTCAAAATAGTGTTTTGATGTAGCGGTAAAACGTTCGCAGCGCACAGGGGAATCAGAGTTTCTTGAACGCGCCTCTATTCCAAGAGATGCAACAATGCATAAAACAACAGGATGTACCGAAATCCACTTGTTATTCGACGTTATCTGGAGGAACTCGGGGTTTGAGGTGTCGATAGTCTTTAAAAAGGCATTAATGTTTCCAAGAAATGCGCTGTTTGGTAGGTGTACCTTCATTGACTAGTATTTTACCAGGAATTTACTTTTTTTACTAATTTTGATAATTCCCGGTGTTTTTTGGGCTATTTTGCCTAAACAACCACTTTTTTGGATATATCTAGCCATTGTGCAACCCCCGGAATCCTTGAGGGGTTCTAATTTTACTCAAGGAAATTAACTGCTAAAGTAAAAAGAAGGATACAAGGTATTGAAAATAAAATATAAATGAACCAGAAGATAGTCCAATCTTGTGATGTAGTGAGTATGTAAAGCAGTATCGTGAGAACTGAACCCAAAACTGTAATCAAAAATAATTTTTTAGTAATATCAGGTCTTTTGTATATAAATAGTATTCCTATTCCCGATAACATCCAAAGGTAAGATAGTGCGTGATCAAAGTAACCAATCGGGTATAAAAATGCTACAGCAACACCAAGCAATATAAAACTAAAAATACTTATCAAATGGAGGATAAGTAGATTGATTATGTTTTTTGCTGATTCGCTCATTAGCGTATATTGTACCAGTTTTTGTATTTAAGTCAGTGGTCAAATGTCAGTTGTCAGGGAATAATCAAGGGCAGGGCTTGCGCGTACCACGCAAGCCCTTGTTTTAACTAAGGACATTTGGCACTTTCCATAACTCTAACATTTCATTAGGTGTCTTGCCATTAAGTCCACAGTGTTCAAGGTTGTTGTAGTAATCATTCCAAACACTAATCTTCTTTTCTAAA